>JANMYS010000061.1:0-94435 GCA_031382385.1 Gemmatimonadota bacterium | reverse complement strand
CCTGCCAGCTCTCGAGGACGATCGTTTCCTCGCAACCAGCGCCATCGTCCGGCTTGACCACCCAGGACCCCGGGCGCTCGGCAATCTCGGCGCCGGTGCTCGCCGTCGGCACGACGGGAATGCCGGCGCGCGCCAGGTGGGCCACAGTCGCCCGCTTGCTGGTGGTCAGGGCGACCGCCGCCGGGCGACTCCCCAGCAGCAGGCGGCCGCGCTCGGTGGTGGCGCCTGCCAGCCTCAGCAGGGCGCCGCCGGATTCGGGAGCGGTCGGCCAGGCAGCGTCCACCTGATCGAGACCGCGGTGATACAGCGAAAGAAACGATTCGCCGGCGAACGGGGCGATGGTTTCAATTCCGGGAACAGGGGGAAGGCGCGGATCCCGACTGGTCAGCAGTTCCACACCCGGTAGCGCGGACAGCTCGGTGAGCAGCGTCCGCAGGATGAGATCCGCCTCCCGCGTGAGGCTGGCGGGGAGAGGACCGCCGGTCATCCCGCCTCCCGTCACGAATTCGCAGACGAAAATCTTCATGAACCGCCGGGTCCCGCGGTGGTGAGGAGCAGCGTCTGTTCGAGCGACGCCTGCCGGTGCCTGACCAGTGCGATCGCGCCTGCGGCATCGGGCGCGTCGGCATGCACGGTACAGACGGGATCGCCGGCGGCGAAGCGCGTCCCGGGCACAGGCAGGTCGCGGCACCAGGCGGGGAAGACGAACTCGCCGGGGAGCGTCCCTCCGACGGCGGCGATCACGACGGCCATGGCGCGAGCGGCACCTGGCGGAGCGGCAACCCGAAGCAGATCTCCGGTGCAGGCGCGGAGATGCGCATCGAAGAGGCCGCTGGCATAGTCGGGATCATACAGTTCGACGGTGGCGGTGGGGCGCGGATTCACCTCGAGCACCAGCCATTCGGAATCGCGCAGGATGAAGTCCACTCCGTTGAGGCCGACCAGCCCGGTGGCGGTCACAAGCGCCTGAAGCCGGTCCGCGATTGAGTCAGTGAGTTCCGCCGGGAGCGCGACATGGTTCGCCGCACCACCGAACAGAAAGGGCGTGCCCGCTCGGGCGGTCGTGGTCCACTGCTCGTTGTATCCGAGCACCAGCGCGCGTGCCCCGTCGGATAGGATGAGCGCCGAGAGGGTACGGCCCGCTTCGAAACGCTGATAGTAGGTACCTCTGCGGGCGGGCCGTTGGCTGGCGTGACGTACCTGCGCGCCACCGGCCCCGCCGGGATGCTTGACCAGCCAGCCAGCGGGATCCGGCGGAGCCTGGGCCCGGACTTCAGGGTGAGCAATGCCGAGCCGCTGGAGCAGCGGGAAGAACTTCCGCGGGTCCCGGATCGCCGCCACCACCTCTGGCGTGTTACCGCAGAGGCGGCGACCGTCGGCGAGACGACCAAGCAGCGCCGTCCGCCCCTCGAACCCCGAACCGTACACCAGCCCTGCCGACTGCGCCGCCGGGGCGAGTTCAGCGGCGGCGGCGAGGAGGGCCCGACGATCAAAGCGCAGCGCCTGCGGCGCCACGACGCGGCGACAGGTCACTGCCGCCGCACAGGTATCCTGATCGGCGAAGTAATCCAGCACGGCGACCCGGTGCCCGCCCCGTGCGGCCGATTGGGCCAGGGCCCGGCCGGAAACCGCCGCCACGAGGTAGCAGCCGCTGCCGGTATTCATGATCCGGCGAAGTTCGCGCAATGATTATGCATTGCCACATCTTAGCCGCTATAATGTTCCGCTGACCATGCCTGCCCCATCCACGCCTCCACCCGAAGTCCCCGACGTCTCCTGTCCCTACTGCGGACTGGTCTGTGACGATCTGGTCGTGGAGGTTGCGGGGGACGCGGTTACGGTGCGGGCCAATGGCTGTCCCCTGGCCAGTGTGGGCTTCGGCGCCGCCGCAATCGGCGAGCCCCGCATCGGGGGGAAGCCCGCCACGCTCGCCGCGGCAACCGCGGAGGCGGCGCGCCTGCTCCGCGCCGCCCGTCAGCCGCTGCTCGGCGGCCTCGCCACCGATGTGGACGGTGCCCGTGCCGCGGCGCGTCTCGCCGATCGCTGTGGCGCGATCCTCGACCACATGAACTCCGCCGCCGGCCTGCGCAACGTCCTGACGATGCAGGACAGCGGCTGGATCACGACCACCCTTTCCGAAATCCGCAACCGCGCCGACCTGCTGATCGTGGCGGGTGGCGACATCGTGAGCCGGTTCCCCCGGTTCTTTGACCGCTGCATCGTCAACCAGGAGACGCTGTTCGGCGAGGGGCGCCAGTGCGAGGTGCTCTTCCTCGGCGGGCAGGCGCCGGCCGGCGTGAAACTGCCGGGGCCATCGAGCACAATCGCCTGTGATGTCACCCGGCTCAGCGAGGCGTTCGGCGTGCTGCGGGCCCTGATCGCCGGACGATCGTTGATGGCGACGGAAGCGGCTGGCGCGCCGATGCAGGTCTGGCAGGAGCTCGCCACCCGGATGCAGGCGGCGAAGTACGGGGTGATCGTCTGGGCGGCGACTGACTTCGACTTCCCTCACGCGGAACTGACGGTCCAGGCACTGTGCGAGATGGTGAAGGACCTGAACCGCACGACCCGCTTCGCGGGACTGCCGCTGGGTGGCAGCGACGGCGACCTCACCGCCGAAAGCGTCTTCCTCTGGCAGACCGGGTTCGGCAACGGCACCTCCTTCGGGCAGGGGCAACCGGACCATGATGCGCATCAATACGCCACCGCCCGCCTGCTCGCGCGGGGTGAGACCGACCTGCTGTTCTGGATCGCCAGCTTCGACGCGGCCCGAACGCCGCCCGCCACGACAGTGCCAACGGTGGTACTGGGCCGGCCAGGGATGACCTTCGAGCATGAACCGGCGGTCTTCATTCCCGTCGGCACTCCGGGACTGGATCACGCCGGCCATCTCTTCCGTGCCGACCGGGTGGTCGCCCTGCCGCTCGGGCAGTTGCGCACCTCAGCACTGCCGAGCGTCGCGGCGGTGCTGACCGCCGTTGAAGCCGCCCTCCAGGAGAGCTGAACGATGCTGCAGCGGCTCAGAGGCGGACGAGTCCACGATCCCGCGCACGGCGTCGATGGCGCGGTGCGTGACATCTACGTGCGGGATGGCCGGATCGCCGCACCCCCGGCCGCCGACGAGCGGATCGACCGGGAGTACGATCTGTCCGGCCGGATCGTGATGGCAGGTGCCATCGACATGCACACCCACATCGGCGGCGGCAAGCTCAACATCGCCCGCCAGATGCTGCCGGAGGATCATCGTGCCGACCTGGTGCGTCGCACCGACCTGACGCGGTCCTCCTGCGGCCACGCCGCACCGGGCACGCTCGCCACCGGCTATCGCTACGCCGAGATGGGGTATACCGCCTGCTTCGAGCCGGCCGTGCTGCCGGTCAACGCCCGCCAGGCGCACATGGAGATGGGCGACACGCCCATGGTCGACAAGGGCGGCTACGTCATGCTCGGCAGCGATGATTTCCTGCTCCGGCTGATGGCGGCGGGAGAGGATCAGAAGCTGATCAACGACTACGTCGCGTGGACCCTCAACGCGACCCGCTGCATCGGCATCAAGGTGGTGAACGCGGGCGGCATCTCTGCCTTCAAGTTCAACCAGCGGATGCTGGACCTCGATGAAAAGCACCAGTACTACGGCGTCACCCCGCGCGACATCCTGCGAGTGCTGAGCCGGGCGGTTCACGAGCTGGGCGTGCCCCATCCGCTGCATGTGCACAGCAGCAACCTCGGCCTGCCGGGCAATGTCGAGTCGACCCTCGGAACGATCCGGGCCTCGGAAGGGCTGCCGATCCACCTGACCCACATCCAGTTCCACAGTTACGGCACCGAGGGAGACCGCAAGTTCTCCTCCGCCGCGGCGCGCATCGCTGAAGCGATCAACAATACGCCCAACGCGAGCTGCGACGTGGGCCAGATCCTGTTCGGCCAGACGGTGACCGCCTCGGGCGACGCGATGGCCCAGCACCGGAATTCCGGGCTGGCCAACCCGAAGAAGTTCGTGGTGATGGATATCGAGTGCGACGCGGGATGCGGCGTGCTGCCGTTCAAGTATCGCGACAAGAACTTCGTGAATGCACTGCAGTGGGCCATCGGGCTGGAGATCTTCCTGCTGGCCAGCGACCCGTGGCGGGTGTTCCTCACCACAGATCACCCCAACGGCGCGCCGTTCACCACCTATCCGCACCTGATCCGGCTGCTGATGGACCGCACCTTTCGCAACGACCTGCTGGCCCAGCTCAACGCAGACGCGCAGGCGCTCACGACCCTCGGGAGCATCGAGCGGGAGTATACCCTTAACGAGATCGCGATCCTCACCCGCGCGGCGCCGGCGAAATTGCTCGGCATCAGCGACATCGGTCACCTGGCGCCGGGCGCCATCGCCGACATCACGGTGTACCGCGACAACGCTGACCGCGAAGTGATGTTCACCTCGCCCGAGTACGTCTTCAAGGACGGCGAAGTCATCGTTCGGGATGGGAAGGTGGTGAAGGTGACCTGGGGCAGGTACCACACGGTGCAGCCGGAGTATGATCGCGG
This sequence comes from Gemmatimonadota bacterium, assembly GCA_031382385.1. GTDB lineage: Bacteria > Gemmatimonadota > Gemmatimonadetes > Gemmatimonadales > GWC2-71-9 > JADJOM01. Next base: position 89,899 of record JANMYS010000061.1, on the reverse strand, counting down.
CATCGAGAAGCGGCTGCGCGATTACTACGCGCGCTACCAGACCATCCGCGCCGACCACCTGCGAATCTCCGCCGAAGAGATGCACGCCTTCGGCCATGGTGGGGCTGTGCTCACCCATCCCTGCCGCTGACCGCCATGCAGCTCAACGGCGTCCTGATCGATGATGAGTTCGCGGAGGCTTTCGGCATGAAGGCCACCCGCGTCATCATCACGGCGCAGAACCTCACCTGGGCCTACCATGCCGCCAACGCGGCAACGGGATTCGCCACCTCGGTGATCGCCTGCGGCTGCGAGGCGGGGGTCGAGCGCGAGCTGACCAGCGCCGAGACGCCGGACGGCCGGCCGGGCGTGGCGATCCTGCTGTTCGCGATGTCGGGGAAGGAACTGGCCAAGCAGCTCGAGCGGCGGATCGGTCAGTGCGTGCTGACGTCGCCAACCAGCGCCGCCTTTGCCGGGCTCACCGAGGGCGAGCCGATTGCGCTGGGGAAGAACCTGCGGTTCTTCGGTGACGGGTTCCAGTCGTCCAAGCAGATCAACGGCCGGCGCTACTGGCGGATCCCGGTGATGGACGGGGAGTTCCTGGTCGAGGAGACCACGGCGGTCATGCCGGCGGTGGGCGGCGGCAACTTCCTCGTGCTGGCGGAGTCGCAGCCCCAGGCGCTGGCCGCCTGTGAGGCGGCGATCACGGCAATGAAGAAGATTCCCAACGTGATCATGCCCTTTCCGGGCGGCGTGGTGCGTTCCGGTTCAAAGGTGGGCTCGAAGTACAAGGCGCTTATCGCGTCGACCAATGACGCCTTCTGCCCCACCATCCGCGGTGTCACCCGCTCGCAGCTCTCCCCCGAGATCGGGGCGGTGATGGAGATCGTGATCGACGGGCTGACCGCCGAAGATATCTCGAAGTCGATGCGGGTCGGCATCCAGGCGATGGTGGATCTCGGCCCGTCGCGGGGTGTGCGGCGGATCAGCGCGGGCAACTATGGCGGCAAGCTGGGCAAGTTCCATTTCCGCCTGCGCGAGATCATGGCCCCATGAGCCAGCTCACCCTCACGCTCCGGGAGCGGACCGCGCAGCGGCTGGACCTGTCGCCGCTGACCATTGACCTGCTCGCGGGCAAGTCGCTGGCGGAGATCGGCGCCATCGAGCTGCCGAGCGGGAATCGCCGGCTCCGCGTCGACCGCGTCTTTACCCTGGCGGGCACTCCGGGAGAGACGCTGGCAATCCTGGGCAGCTCCGACCAGCTCGACCGCATCGGCGCGGGGATGACCCGCGGCCGGGTCATCATCCAGGGCGACGCCGGCAGTCAGCTCGGCCTGGGCATGACCGGTGGCAGCGTCGAGGTGACGGGCAACGCCGGCACCTTTGCCGCGAGCGGCATGCGTGGGGGGGAGATCCGGATCGCGGGGAACGCGGGCGACTTTCTCGCCGGCGCGATCCCCGGCAATCATCAGGGGATGCAGGGCGGAATGGTGCTGGTCAGTGGCAACGCCGGCGACCGCGCCGGCGACCGGATGCGGCGCGGGACGCTGCTGATCGGTGGTGATACCGGCGACTACTGTGCCTCGCGCATGGTGGCCGGCACGATCGGCGTGTGGGGCAGAGTGGGTCGCAGTACCGGCATCGCCATGCGGCGGGGCACGGTGCTGCTGCAGCAGTCGCCCCCGGCGCTCCCGCCCACCTTCAATGACTGCGGTGAATTTACCTTCAGCTTCCTGACCCTCCTGGCCCGGGCGTGGAAGGGGCTGCCCGGCAAGTTCGGCACGCTGCCTGACAGCGGGCTCCGGGTGCGGCGGATCATGGGCGACCTCGCCAATGACGGGCGCGGGGAGATCCTGATCCGGCTGTAGGAACCCGTTTTGGCCCGGGCGAACGGGCGGGGACGCCCGATGCTACCCGGTGTTCGATCAGGGCGGGCGGGGACGCCCGCCCCTGCCCCGTGTTATCTTGTCGCGCTCCCGCCAGTTCCGACGACATTGGACGGCGGACTCCCCGCAGGGATGGAACATGACCAGCCTCAGCATGAACGATCGCGCCCGCGAACTCGCGGACGTGATGACCGAAGACGCTGCCGGCCTGCGTATCGCGGTGCAGACGCTGCCCGGTGGCGCCCGCGTCATCGATGCTGGTGTGGCAGTTGCTGGCGGCTACAACGCCGGCCTGCTGCTGAGCGAGATCTGCATGGGCGGACTCGGGGACGTCGACTATGCGACGCTGACGCTGGACGGTACCTCGTGGCCCGGCGTGCAGGTGCGCACCGATCACCCGGCCGAGGCGTGCATGGCCTCGCAGTACGCCGGCTGGGCGATCAACGTGGGCAAGTATTTCGCGATGGGCTCCGGACCGCTGCGGGCCCATGCCCGGGTGGAGAAGGAGCTGTTCGAGAAGCTGCATTACGCCGAGGAGGCCAGCTCCGGGGTCCTGGTGCTGGAGGCCCGGCAGCTGCCGACCGACGAGGTCGCGGCCTGGGTCGCCGGCAAGGCAAGGCTGTCACCGGCCCAGCTCACCTTCGTCGTGGCCCCGACCGCGAGCCTCGCGGGGGGCACCCAGATTTCCGCGCGCATCCTCGAGACCGGCCTCCACAAGATGGAGACGCTGGGCTTTGATGTGCGCAAGGTGGTCAGCGGGTTCGGCACTGCGCCGATCCCGACGCTCGCGAAGAACGATCTGCGCGGCATCGGCCGGACCAACGACTGCATTCTCTACGGCGGGCAGGCGCACTATGTCGTCCGGGGCGATGACACCGAGCTGGCGGACCTCGCCGCCCGACTGCCGGCGAATGCGTCGAAGGACTACGGCATGCCGTTCTACGAGATCTTCGAGCAGTATGACAAGGATTTCTACAAGATCGATCCGCTGCTGTTCAGTCCCGCAGAAGTGTGGCTGACCAGCGCGACCTCGGGGCGCAGCTTCCACGCCGGCGGGGTCAACGTCGAGGTGTTGCGACAGTCGTTGTATCCTGAGTAGGGAAAGTCGGGAACGGGGAACCGGGAACGGGACCTGCCTGGATGCAGGCGTCACGTTCGAGCCTCGACATTCGCGCCCCCGTTCCCCGTTCCCCGTTCCCCGTTCCCGGTTCCCCGTTCCCCCTGTCCTGGAGTCGTCATGCGTCTCGCTCTCCTTCCCACCCTCGGCCTCCTCGCTCTGGCCGCCTGCTCCAAGCCGGCCGACAAGCCGGCTGTCGACACGACCGCCGTCGCGCCGACACCGCCGCCCAAGCCGGCCCCGATGGCGTTCGTCACGGTCATCTACAATACGCCGAAGAGCGCCAGCGCCTTTGAGAAGTACTACTGGGCGACGCACGTCCCGCTGGTCGGCGCCAAGCAGACTGAAGTCGGCTTCGTCGGCGCCGAGCTGACCAAGTTCGACGCGACGCTCGATGGCAAGAAGCCGACGGTCTACCGCCAGGCGGTGCTCTGGTTCCCCACCATGGCGGATCTGGAGAAGGGGATCGCCACGCCGGGCTTCAAGGAGATCGGCGACGACCTCGCCAAGTTCGCCACCGGTGGCCTGACCGCACTGGTGGGCGAGGAGACCGGTGACCATGCCGCGCTGCTCACCGGTGACACCACCGCGTTCGTCACCGTGATCTACAACCAGCCCAAGGATGCCTCGGCGTTTGAGGCATATTATGCCGCGAGCCTCTTGCCGCTGGTGGGCCAGGGCGCCGCGGCGATCGGCTTCACCCGCGCCGAGCGGACCCGCTATACGAAGAACCTCGATGGCTCCCCGGCGTCCCTCTACCGCCAGGCCAAACTCTACTTCCCCACCGCCGCCGCGCTGAAGACCGGCACCGGAACGGCGGAGTTCAAGGCGGTGATCGATGATCTGCCCAAGTTCGCCGATGGCGGGGTGATGGAGCTGGTGGGGCATCTGACGAGCAAGCAGTAACAGGTGGCAGGGAGCAGGTGGCAGCCAACAGGAACTTCCTGCCACCTGCCACCTGCCACCTGCCAACTGCCAGCTTCCTTCCCATCATGCCTCCCCCCATAGTCATCCTCGCCTCCGACACCGGCTGGCACACCGACGAGCTGTGTCGCGCGGTGCGCGCGCGCGGCCATGAGCCATTGCTCCTGCCGTGGGAGGGGAACGTCAACCGGCTGGGCGCCGGCAGCGGCGTCAGCAATAGCGGCCAGATGCTGGCGGATGCCCGCGCGGTGTTGCCACGGATCATCCCCAGCGGCTCGCTGGAACAGATCATCTACCGAGTGGATACCCTGCACCGGCTGGCGGATGCCGGCATGCGTGTGATGAACAGCGGCCGAGCCATCGAGCGGACGGTGGACAAGGCGTGGACCTCCGCCATCCTGGAGCGGGCCGGTCTGCCCACGCCGGAAACGGTCGCCTGCGAGCGGGCCGACGACGCCTTTGTCGCCTTCCGCCGGATGGGCGACGTCGTGGTGAAGCCGCTGTTCGGTTCGATGGGGCTCGGCATGACGCGGGTGAGCGATGAAGATGTCGCCTGGCGGGTGTTCCGGGCGGTGGAGGCGATGCGGGGGGTGTTCTACGTGCAGCGCTTCGTGAACCACGGCGGGCGGGACATCCGCGCATTCGTGATCGGCGACCAGGTGCTTGGGGCGATCGAACGCACCGCCGACGGCTGGCGCACCAACTTTTCCCGTGGCGGCAGGGTCGCTTCCTGTACGCTTCCCGCCGCGTGGGCGATGCTCGCCGTGCGCGCGGCACAGGCGGTCGGCGCCGAGTATGCCGGGGTGGACCTGCTGCCGGATGGCGCGGGCGGGGTCTACGTCCTCGAGGTCAACGGCATCCCCGGCTGGGAGGGCCTGCAGCAGGCCACCGGACTGGACGTGGCGAGCGCGATTGTCACCCAACTACTGGCGTAGCCAACCGGTTACTTTTTGTTCGCGATGCCGCACACCCCTGCCCAGATCTCGTCCTTCACCACGCTCGCCTGCCTGCTCGAGGCCGGCGCGCCGAAGCCCGGCAATGTCGCCCCCGGACGACCATTTCGGGACATGAGCTACGAGGATTTCGTGGCGAGCGCGGTGGCCGCCGGACCGGAGCTTGGTTTGGCCGGCACCCGTCCGCTTGGTGAGACGATCTTCGAGGCGGTACGCGCGACCCATCAGTGGACCCCGGCCAACACCAACCTCGGCATCATCCTGCTGCTGGCGCCGCTGGCGCGGGCGGCATCACTGCCGGAGAAGCCCGGCACCGAACTGCGGGACCGGCTGCGCGAGGTGTTGCGGACCACCACCATCCAGGATGCCCGCGACACCTACCTCGCCATCCTGCTCGCGGCACCCGGCGGCCTGGGCAGCGAGGCGGATCAGGATCTGGCCCAGACGCCCACGATCACGCTGGTGGAGACGATGGCGCTCGCCGCTCACCGCGACAGCGTCGCCAGCGAGTACGTCACCGAGTTCGCCCTGACCTTCGAGACCGCCGTGCCGGTGCTGCGGAACGCCCGCGCCGACGGACTCTCCTGGCCCGATGCCGTGGTCGAGACCTTTCTTACTCTGCTCGCCGAGCGACCGGATACCCTGATCGCCCGGAAGCTCGGGCCGGCCGTCGCCCGCGGCGTGTCGCACCAGGCCGACCGGGTGCGGCAGGCGGGCGGGGTGCGCTGCGATATCGGCCGGGCGGCGCTGGCCACGTTTGACGCCGACCTGCGCGACACGCAGAATTCCCAGAACCCCGGCACCACCGCCGACCTCACCGCCGCCGCGCTCTTCGCGCTGCTGGTGGAAGACGGATGGGTGCCCGACCGGATGAGGTCCGACAGTGCGGAGTGATTTCAAGGTCAGCGTCAGCAAGGACTATCTGGTCTTCAGTTCGGCCCATTTCATCACCTTTCGCGGCCACCAGTGCGAGACGCTGCACGGGCACAACTACCGGGTGGGGGTGAGCGTCGAAGGCAGCGTCGATGCCGAATGCCTCTTTGTGGTCGACTTCTCGATCCTGAAAAAGGTCGTGCGGAAGCTGGTCGACGAAATCGACCACAAGGTGCTGCTGCCGGCGAAGAACCCGAAGCTCGCCTTCCGGGATGTCGGGAGGCACCGGCAGGTGGATTACTTCGGGGAGCACACCTACACCTTTCCGCAGGTCGACTGCGCGATGATGCCGATCGAGAACACCACCGCCGAGATGCTGGCGCAGTACTTCGCCCACCTGCTGCGGGATGAGCTGAAGGTGCTCGGGATCAACAACCTGACGCAGATCGAGATGGAAGTCGAAGAGAGTTTCGGCCAGTCGGCGACGTACCGGTTGTCGCTGGTGTAGGGCGGGTGGCGGCGGGACTCCGGCCCGCCGCTCCATTCAACCCAGCGATCCCGTTGCCGGTTGATCTGATGTGGGCAGGCAGGGACGCCTGCCCTACCCAGCGCCCGGCAACTCCCAGGTTCCGTCGGACGCGAGCTGCGCCTCATGCAGCGCGGTGCCGACCAGCGCACCGTCACAGCCTGCCTCCTCCAACACCCGAAGATCATCCCGATTCCGCACGCCCCCGCCGGCGTAGACCCGCACGCCAACCAGATGCTTGAGCGCCATGATCGTATCGAGGTTGTGTGGACCGACCGCCTTGCCGACGGCGGCGAGATCGAGCACCAGAATCGTTTCGACCCCGACCTCCGCGGCCCGCGCGCCCAGCTCGAGGGCCAGCCCCTCCTCCCTGGCGATGCGGCCGGTCCGCCGTCGCACCGGTTTCCCGTGCATCATGTCGAGGCTGAAGATCACCCTGGCGCTGCCGACCCGCTGCACGACGGCGGCGAGGTCCTTGAAGCCCTTTAGCGTCTCCAGCCCCACGACCACGGTGGTCGCCCCGGCCGCAAGGAACGGCTCCGCCGCCGACGCCGCCGTAATTCCGCCGTCGATCAGAAGCCCGCTGCCGAATCCCTGCGCGGGATGAGCCAGCCTGCGGACCAGGTCAAGCTGCGGGCTCCACCCCTCGATCGCATCGAGATCGGCGACATAGCACTGCTCGGCGCCAATCACCGTCCGGTAGGCGCGCGCGAGGGCCACCGCATCTCCCACCCGCCCGGGCAGCAGGGATGACTGCACCGGCCGGTAGGCCCGGCGCGCCCCGCCCCGGGCATGCACCGCCTGGCCGCGCTGGAGATCGAGGACAGGGATCAATTCCATAGTGCCGGAAAGTTACATGGAAGGTGGCAGGTGGCAGCCAGCAGGAAGAAACTACGCTTACTCGATTAGTTTGATCTTCGCTCCCAACTCCTGCCACCTGCTCCCTGCCACCTGCCACCTTCTCTGTGCACAACCTCACCGTCATCAAGATCGGCGGCTCCCTCAGCCACATCCCCGGCGCACTTGCTACCGTCGGGCAGGCGCTCGCGGCCGCCGGCGCCAGGCAGCGGATCGTTGTCGTCCCCGGTGGTGGCCCGTTCGCCGATCAGGTCCGCAGCTTCGATTCAACGCACGCGCTCTCTCCCACCGCCGCGCACTGGATGGCCGTGCTCGGCATGGACCAGTACGCCTTTGCGCTGGCCGACAAGACGCCCGGCAGCCGCGTGGTGGAGGATGGTGCCGGCGTGAAGGCGGCGCATGCCGCAGGGCTCGTTCCGATCCTGGCCCCGTCGCGCTGGCTCCGCGCCGCCGATGAGCTGCCGCACCGCTGGGAGGTGACCAGCGACAGCCTCGCCGCCTACCTCGCGATGCTGCTCGGCGCGGAGGAACTCGTACTGGTCAAGCCGGCGAGTTCCGGCGACGGGCTGGTGGACCCCTACTTCTCCCGCGCACTCGCGGCGGGAACCCGCTGCCGGGTGCTCGGTATCGACGCAATCGCGTCGCTGCTGGAAATGGTCGCTGACGCCCGCTGAGGGCGGAGACGGGCGCCGGCCCTACCCCAATTCCCTGCTCAGCCGCCGCACGCGCCCCTCGTCAATCACGCCATCCCGACCGTCAATACAGGCCGCCCCGCGCACTCCAACGATTGCGGCACCGGTGGCGAGGGCGTCGTGAAACTGTGGCGTATCCAGACTCCCGCCGAGCGCGAGGAACGCCCCGAACGCGCGCAGCGCAGCGGCGATCGATCCAAGCTCCGCCGCCGATTGATGGTCGAACAGACCACCGCCCTTCTTGCTACCGGTATCGACCAGCAGACCCGCTGCTCCCGCGTCGCGCACCACGGCCGGAAACTCCGCGCTCGCCAGGCTCGCCATCCGAGTGTGATCGGCGTACGCCACGGCGACGACCTTCGGTGCACCCGGCCGGGTCCGCGCCGCTGCGACGGCGGCGGTGAGCAACTCCCGCACGTGCGAGGAATCCGAGATCCCACGAAAGCCCAGCTTCACGAAGCTGAGCGGCACATCGATGTGGGCAAAGGCGCGAGTCACTGCAGCGACCGAGGCCATGTCCCCCAGCGCGGCGCTACACGGAATATCCGTCGGCACGACCGACCGGATGGCACGAAGCGCATCGGCGGACACCGGGCCAAGCGCCCCTTCGCCGGGTTCCTTCGCGTCGATGATTGCTCCGCCGCCCGCCAGCGCACTCCTCGCCTCGGCGGCATCCCGTACGCTCACCAGCAATCGCACGATCCATCTCCCTTGTTCGGGGCCGGTCCCCCGATATGTTACCCCAACATGACACCCCCCAATGCTACGCCGTCGCCACCGATTCCGCTTGCCGGCAAGCGGATCATGGTGACGGGCGGATCCAGCGGCATCGGGCGGGCGATCGCCATCGGCGCCGCGCGCGCAGGCGCCGACGTGATGATCACCTTCCGCGCGAATCAGACCGGCGCAAACGACGTCGCCGCGGCAATCCGCGAGACCGGACGCCGCGCCGCGCTGGTGCAGGCGGATCTCAGCCAGCCTGACGCCCTCGCGCGGCTGATCGAGACCGCCCGCGACAGCTTCGGTGGAATCGATGGCTGGGTCAACAATGCCGGCGCCGATATCCTCACCGGGACCGGCGCCACACTCTCGCGGCGCGAGAAACTCGACCTGCTGCTGACGGTCGACTTGCGGGGGACCATGCTGGCGAGCTGGGCGGCGGCCGAGCTGCTGCAGGCCGGTCCTCCTGGCGGAGTGATCATCAACATGTCGTGGGACGGTGCGCTGCGCGGCATGGAAGGCGAGAACCCCGAGCTCTTCGCCGCGGTGAAGGGCGGCGTGCTGAGCTTCAGCCGCTCGCTCGCCCGCTCCCTTGCTCCCGCCATCCGGGTCAACGTCCTCGGCCCGGGATGGATCGAGACCGCGTTCGGGGATGTGGCCCCGACGGCATTCAAGCAGGAGATTGCCCGGGGTATTCCGCTCGGGCGCTGGGGCACGCCCGAAGATGTTGCAAGCGCCGCGATCTACCTGCTCTCCGACGCCGCGCAGTATGTGACCGGCCAGTTGATCATGGTGAATGGCGGGGATGTGATGTGAAGCAGGTGGCAGCGGGAAGGTGGCAGATGAGCGCATGGCCACTGCCCCGCCAGCCGCCAACCGCCTGACCGCCTGACCGCCTGACCGACCGTCTATCAACGGAGCATCTATGTCGACCAAGGAACGCACCTACACCGACGTGGAAATCGCCGAGAAGCTCACCGGCTTCGAGGGATGGTATTACGAGGATGGCTTCCTTCGGCGGTACTACAAGACCGATGGCTGGCTGACCACGCTTGCGCTGGTCAACACCATCGGCTTTCTCGCCGAGGCGGCATACCATCATCCCGACCTCAACGTGAGCTGGGCCAAGGTGTGGGTAAAGCTGCAGACCCACTCCGCGGGGGGCATTACCGACAAGGACTGGGAACTCGCGGCCAAGATCGAGGAATCCGTCCTGTGGAAGCCGCACGGCGGCGCGCTCGAAGGAACGCCGAACAAGTGGGTGAGGGGCGGGGATACGAAGTGACTTATCGGCGGGTGCTGTTCGTCACGGGCAAGCTCGCCGAGCCGTTGCTCCGACGCACCATCGAAGGGATGCACCCGCCGTTTGCGTGGGAGGTAGCGACGCTGCGGATCACGGTGGCGGCGCTGATGACCACGCCATGGATCGCAAAATTCCTCACCGTGCCGGAGGGAACCGACCTCATCCTGCTGCCCGGCCTGGTGGAGGGCGACCTCGACCTCCTCCAGCAGAAGTTCGGTGTCGCCGTCGAGCGCGGCCCGAAGGATGCCCGCGATATCCCGCGCCACTTTGGTCAGCAGGCGGCGGCGCGGGACTACGGGACCTGGGACATCGAGATCCTCGCCGAGATCAACAACGCGCCGAAACGCAGCCGCGAAGCGATACGAGCGGAAGCGGAACACTACCGCGCCTCCGGGGCGGATGTGATTGATCTCGGCTGCACGCCCGGTGTTCCCTTCCCGGAACTGGGCGCCGTCGTCCGCGAGCTGCGCGCGGCGGGCTTGCGCATCAGCATCGACTCGTTTGACTCAGCCGAGATCCGCACCGCGGTGGAGGCCGGCGCCGAGCTTATCCTGAGCATCAACGGCAGCAATCGCGAGGTGATCACGGATCTGCGCGGCAGCGGAGTGCGCGTCGTCGCCATCCCCGACTTCGGCGCGGGACTCGACACCCTCGATCCGACGCTCGAGGCGCTCACTGCCGCCGGCATCCCGTTCCTGATCGATCCGATCCTCGAGCCCATCGGGTTCGGCTTCATGGCCTCGCTCGAACGCTACGCCGCGATCCAGCGGCGCTACCCCGGCATCCCGCAGATGATGGGCATCGGGAACCTGACCGAGCTCACCAGTGCCGACACCACCGGGGTGAATGCCCTGCTGATCGCGATAGCGCAGGAAGTCGGAGTGAAAGCGGTGCTCACGACCGAGGTGATTCCGTGGGCGAGCGGCACGGTGCGGGAGATCGATGTCGCCCGGCGGCTGATGTATCACGCCATCACGCAGCAGACCCTGCCCAAGGGAGTGGACGATCGTCTGGTCACGCTGAAGGACGCCCGGGTGCTGACCATGACCGAGGCTGAGTTGCGGGAGGTGCAGGCCCAGGTCACCGATCCCAACTTCCGCATCTTCACCGACCGCGACACCATCACCGTCTTCAATCACGCGCTGTTCATCCGGGGCACCGAGATTCAGGAGATCTTCGACCAGCTCGGCGTCGAGGAGGCGTCGCACGCCTTCTACCTGGGGAAGGAGCTCGCCAAGGCAAAGCTGGCCATCACGCTGGGCAAGACCTACCGGCAGGAGGGCCAGCTCGACTGGGGCTACCTCACGCCGCCGGACGACCCAAACCGCGAACACTTCAAGCCGACGACCCGGAAGAACCCGCGACAATCCTGAGCGCGGAAACCGCCGGTTGAACGGGGCCGTACGTCGCAGATCCCCGACCATCGGCCTGTCATGCGTCGTGTCCTGCTGCTCAGCGCCTTCCTGCTACCGCTCGTTTGGCCACTCCCGACCGCTGCACCGCCCGACCCAGATCCACTCACCGCGCGATTCACGACGGCCCTTGCCGCAGCTGTTCCGGAGCTGATCGCGTTTCGCCGCGACCTGCACCGGCACCCGGAGCTCTCGGGGGAGGAAGTTCGGACCGCGGAACTCGTCGCCGAACGGCTGCGCCGGCTGGGCCTGGAGGTTCAGACCGACGTCGTCGGGCACGGCGTGGTGGGACTGCTGCGGGGCGGCCGACCCGGTCCGGTGGTCGGCTTCCGCGCTGACATGGATGCGGTGCCGTCGGCCGATCCCGACCCCGTCGCCTTTGCCTCGCTTCGCTCCGGCGTCCGCCACATCTGCGGCCACGACATTCACACCACGCTCGGCCTCGCACTCGCAACCGGCTTCGCCGCCGTCCGTCGCGACTTCCCCGGCAGTGTGCTCTTCATCTTTCAGCCGGCCGAGGAACGGGCAACCGGCGCACGGGCGATGCTGGCCGATGGCGTCTTCCGCCTCGGCCGTCCCTCGGCGATCTACGCCGTCCACACCGCCCCGCTGGAAGTCGGCACCCTCGGCACGACCGCGGGACCGATGCTCGCGGGGCGAGATCGGATGGCGGTAACGATGAGCGGCTCCGGTGATCTCGATGCCGCTGCTGCCACGCTCCGCGCGCAGCTGGTGGCTATCGGTACGATCACCCCCGTCGAGGCGCGCGGAACGGTTGCGACCGACTTCGTGCTGGTCGAACTGGCGCCGACGCGCACCACCGATCGGGGCAACCGCATCCTCACAGCCACGCTCAGCATCGCAAGCGAGGGCAGCCGCAGCAAGGCCCGACGCCGGATCGAAACTGCAGTGCGCACGCTCGCCGCACCTGGGGTCACGGCGACGCTGGTGTACGAGGAGCGGGTGATCGCGGGCGTCACCAACGACTCGGCCCTCGTGGCCCGCGGTGACGCGAGCCTCCACCGCCTGCTGGGTGACAGCGCAGTGGTGCCGGTCGGCGTGGTCAGCCCGCTGTTCAGCGAGGACTTCGGTTCGTTCCAGGCGGAGGTCCCCGGCGTGATGTACCTGCTCGGCGTCAGCAACCGGGCCCGGGGCTGGGTGGGGATGCCGCACAGCCCGGGCTATGTCGCCGACGAGGCGGCGATCGGGATCGGTGCCCGCGCCCTGGCGGCGGTCCTGCTGGATCGGCTGCGAAGCCCATCGTGACCCACCCCTTCCCATCGACTTCCCCCTCCCGCATCATGCGGGATGACGCCGCCGCCGCTGGTTGAAGAACTCGTTCCCGCCCCTGATCCGGTCGAAACGGCGGAACGCTTCCTCGGCCAGCCCCACCTGCTCTTCCTCGACAGCGCGACCGACCCGGCACGGCTGGGGCGCTACTCGTTCCTGTCAGCCGCGCCCGCGCAGGTCATCCGCACGAAAGGCCGCGGTCCCGGACCGACCGCACTGGAACAGGCCCGGGCACTGCTCGCGCCGCACCGGACCGAGCCGGTCAGCGGTCTGCCACCATTCCAGGGGGGGCTGGCCGGCTTTCTGAGCTACGACTACGGCGCGGTGATCGAGCGCCTCCCCGCGCCGCGCTTCGATGACCTCAACCTGCCCGACGCGGTACTCGGACTCTACGACTGGGTCATCGCCTGGGATCACCAGCTTGGGCGCGCCTGGCTCATCTCCACCGGCCTGCCCGCGACTGGCGCGGAGCAGGTGCCGCGAGCGATTGAGCGGCTCGCGTGGGTGAAGCGCCTCCTCGAAGGACCGTCCGCAGGCGTCTCGGGCCGGCGCATCCCGTCGCATTCCCTTGGCAGCGCGGCACCGAGTTACCCGGTCACGACCACCGAGCAGAGCGGCGAGATTGCGCTCCGGTCCTCCTTCACCGCGCGCGGCTACCTCGATGCGGTGGCGCGGGTGCGGGACTACATCATTGCCGGTGACATCTTCCAGGCCAATCTCTCGCAGCGCTTCGAAGCCCCGCTGGAGGAAGATCCCTGGCGACTGTACCGGCGGCTGCGGGAGGTGAATCCGGCCCCGTTCGCGGCGTACCTCGAATTCGACGGCATTGCCGTGGCGAGCGCATCGCCGGAACGGTTCCTCCTGCTGGACACCGCCGGGCAGGTCGAGACCCGCCCCATCAAGGGCACCCGCCCGCGGGGCGTGTCGCCCGAGCACGACGCCGCGCTTTCCCGCGCCCTGCACGACAGCGGGAAGGACCGGGCGGAGAACCTCATGATCGTGGACCTGCTGCGGAATGACCTGTCGCGCACCTGCGGCCCGGGCACGGTGCGGGTACCGGAGCTGTTCGCCCTCGAGGGCTTCCGCACGGTGCACCACCTGGTCTCCACCGTCACGGGCACGCTGGCGCCCGGGCATGAGGCCACCGATCTTCTCGCGACCACATTCCCCGGCGGTTCGATCACCGGCGCGCCAAAGGTGCGGGCGATGGAGATCATCGCCGAACTGGAGCCATCGCGCCGGGGGATCTACTGCGGGTCGATCGGCTACCTGAGCGTCACCGGAGCGATGGATGCCTCGATCGTCATTCGCACCTTCGTCTGCCTGGCCGGACGCGCCTTCTTCTCCGCCGGTGGCGGCATCGTGGCCGACTCCGACCCGGCGCAGGAATACGAGGAGACGCTCGACAAGGCGCGCGCCCTCATCGGCGCGCTGGCCGGCGCGGTGACGACCCCATGATCCTGCTGATCGACAACTACGACAGCTTCGTCTATAACCTCGCGCGCTACGTCGCGGAGCTGGGACAGGCACCGGTCGTACGGCGCAACGATGCGATCACACTCGACGACATCGCGGCACTGCGACCGAGCCACATCATCATCTCGCCGGGGCCCTGTTCACCCGCCGAGGCCGGCATCTCGTCTGATGTCATCCGCCGTTTCGGGCCCGAGGTCCCCATCCTCGGCGTCTGCCTGGGGCATCAGGCCATCGGGGCGGTCTACGGCGGTGAGGTCGTGCGGGCCCGCAAGCCGATGCATGGCAAGACCTCCAGCATCCGGCACACCGGGACGTCGGTCTTCACCGGCCTGCCCAGTCCGTTGATCGCGACGCGGTATCATTCGCTGGTCATCGCGCCGGATTCGGTGCCCGAGGCGCTCGCAGTACTGGCGACCGCGGAGGACGGGGAGATCATGGCGGTCGCCCACCGGGAGCATCCCGTCGTCGGCGTCCAGTTTCACCCGGAGTCGGTGCTCACCGAATACGGCTACCGGATGCTGGACTGGTTCCTGACCGGTGGGCACGGCAGCAACGTTCCCGACCGCGCGGATGGCGCGACCCGCTCACCGCTGCCGGATGAAGCCAGCCTGCATGCGGCGCCGCCGTCGTCCGAGCTGGTGCGGTAAGGGCGGGCGCTAGGCGCGAGGGAGTAGGCGGTAGGGAGTCGGGAGCCGGGAGTAGGGAAACGTAGGGTAGGGGCGGAGCTCCAGCTCCGCCCACGTGAGCTTGGTGTGAACTTGTCATCCTGAGGAGCACAGCGACGAAGGATCTCTCGAGGTCGTAGGAGAGACCTGAACATGGCTCCGAGGCGAAGAGCTCCTTCGCTGCGCTCAGGATGACAGCGAAGTACAATCACAGCGGGTATGCGTTCGAGTGACATTGGCCCGATCAACTGGAGCTTCACATGCGCGGTACCGTACAGATCGCCATCCTCGGCGTGATTCTCGCCACCGCTGTACCCCTCGCCGCGCAGGCGCCGCCCGATACCGTCGCCGGCTACACCGACACCACGCTCATGATCCCGATGCGGGACGGGGTGAAGCTGCACACCCGCCTCTTCCGGCCGAAGAACCAGTCGGAGACACTGCCGTTCGTCATGCTCCGCACACCGTACGGCATCGAAGGAGCGTCGCGGCAGTTCAGCAGTTACCTGAAAGAGATGGCCGACGACGGCTACCTCTTCGTCTTTCAGGACATCCGCGGGCGCTATACCTCCGAGGGCCAGTTCCTGATGAACCGCCCGCTGCACGATCCGAAGGACATGAAGGGAGTCGACGAGAGCACCGATACCTACGACACGGTCGACTGGCTGCTCAAGAATGTCCCGCGCAACAGCGGCCGCGTCGGTGTCCTTGGTATCAGCTATCCCGGCTGGCTCGCGGCGATGGCGGGAATCAATGCCCATCCCGCGGTCAAGGCGGTGAGCCCGCAGGCACCGATGACCGATACCTGGATGGGCGACGACTTCTTCCACTACGGCGCCTTCCGCCTGAGCTACGGCTTCGAGTACGCGGCGGGAATGGAGCTGTCCAACGACGGGTCGGCGCCGGTGCCGATCGACCGGTATGACACCTTCGACTGGTACCTGGCCCAGGGACCGCTCAGCAACCTCACTCGGCTGCTCGCCGGCCGGGTGCCGACGTGGACCAGCTTCACCGCCCACCCGACCTATGACGCCTACTGGAAGGCTCGGGCGCTGCCCGGCTACCTGACGAAGCTCACGGTGCCGACACTCACCGTCGGTGGCTGGTATGACCAGGAGGACTTCTACGGACCGCTCAAGACGTACAAGACGCTCGAGACCCACGACACGTCGAAGATCAACTATCTCGTCATGGGACCGTGGAATCATGGCGGCTGGTCCCGTGGCGCCGGCGACAGCCTCGGCCGCATCAGCTGGGACGATTCCACCGGCGCCTACTTCCGCGAGCAGGCCCAGGCACCGTGGTTTGCCTACTGGCTCAAGCTGCGGGGCCGCCTGCCGCTGCCGGAGGCGCTGGTGTTCGAGGGCGGCAGCAACCGCTGGCGCGCCTTTGACGAGTGGCCCCCGAAGGCCGGCACCGCGACGAAGCTGTACTTCGGACCGCAGGGAACCCTGTCGTTCACCGCGCCCACGGCGGTGACCACCGCCGCGGCCGACAGCTACATCTCCGATCCCGCTCATCCCGTTCCGTACCGTCACCGCCCCATCCAACTCACCTATCACCCGCAGGGCTCCGACTGGTACACCTGGCTGGTCGAGGATCAGCGCCAGGTGCAGGGTCGCCCCGACGTCCTGAGCTGGCAGACCGAACCGCTCGCCGAGAGCGTGACGATCGCCGGCGACATTGTCGGGCGACTGTTCGCTTCGACCACCGGGCAGGATGCCGACTGGGTGGTGAAGCTGATCGACGTCTATCCAGACAGCCCCCTGGGCGACGAGCCGCGCATGGGCGGTTACCAGCTGATGGTGGCCAGCGAAATCCTGCGGGGCCGCTACCACCGGAGCTTCAGCCGGCCGGAGCCGCTGGTTCCCAACAAGGTGACGCCGTTCACCGTCGATCTGCATCAGCAGAGCTACCAGTTCCAGCGCGGGCATCGCATCATGGTGCAGGTACAGAGCAGCTGGTTCCCGGTCTACGATCGCAACCCGCAGACCTGGGTGGCGAACATCTTCGAGGCACCGGCAAGCGCGTACCGCGCTCAGACCCATCGCGTGCTGCGCTCGGCGATGTATCCGTCGCACGTCGAACTCCCGGTGGTGAGCCCCTGATGCGCCCGGGGTACCCTGGCCCCATCACGTTGTGAGGAACCCGCGCGCATGATCATCGAATCGATTCTCACCAGTCTCGCGGCGGATGGCACGGTGAATTGTGCGCCGATGGGCGTCGAATGGGGTGAAGCGGAAATCGTGATCAAGCCGTTCGTCGACACCACCACCTTCCGGAACCTGCGGGCGACGGGCGCGGCGGTGGTGAACCTGACGGATGACGTGATGCTCTTTGCCCAGGGCGCCACGGGCAACGTGATCTTCCCGCACGGCCCGGCCACCGTCGTGCGGGGCGCGGTGCTGGAAGCAGCCTGCTCCTGGCGCGAGGTGGAGGTCGTCACCATCGACGACACACCACCCCGCTCCCGCATCGTCACCCGTGTTGCTCATCACGGTACCCGGCGCGAGTTCCTCGGTTTCAATCGGGCCCGGCATGCCGTGCTGGAGGCGGCGATCCTCGCCACCCGCACCCATCTCCTCCCCCCGCCGGAGATTCTCGCCGAGATGGCACGACTGACGATCATCGTCAACAAGACGGCGGGGCCGAGGGAGCAGGCGGCGATGGCGCATGTCGCCGCCGTGATCGGCCAGCGGCTGGGAGCATCGGCGGCCGTTTCATGAGCGAGCGGAACGCCCGTCCATCGCGGGTCACGGTGGAGGCCCCGGGCCGGCTCCATTTCGGCATCCTCGATCTGCGGGGACATCGCGGACGCTGGTTCGGCGGGATCGGCGCGGCGGTCCCCACCCCGTCGGTGCGTCTCGAGGCGATCCCCGCCGGTCAGCTCACCGCCGTCGGTCCCGAGGCCGCCCGGGCGCTGGAGTTCGCGGAACGATACGTCACGGCAACCGGCCTGACGGGGGGAGCGCACCTCACCATCCAGCGGGTCATCCCGGCCCACGTCGGACTGGGCAGCGGGACCCAGCTCGGGCTGGCGGTCGCGCGGGCGCTCGCCGAACTCCATGGGCAGCCGTCGGACCCGCAGACGCTGGCGACGGCGGTCGGCCGGGGACAGCGCTCCGCCATCGGCACCTGGACTTTCGCCCTCGGCGGGTTCGTGCTCGAGGGGGGCCGTCGCCGTGGTGACACGACAGTGGCGCCGCTGATCTCGCGTCTGCCCATTCCCCCGGCGTGGCATGCGGTGATCGCCATCCCTGGAGAGGGAGTGGGCTTGAGCGGGGCGGCGGAAATTGCCGCCTTTCGCGATCTGCCACCTCCCGCAGAGCGGGAGGTCGAGCAGGTATCCCATCTAGTACTCATGCAACTCCTGCCAGCGCTGGCGGATGCGGACCTGACCGCCTTCGGCGCAGCGCTGTCGGAGGTGCAGCGGATCACCGGGCGGTGGTTCGCACCGGCCCAGGGCGGGGCCTTTGCCTCGGAGGCGACCCGGGAGCTGGTGGAGCGGATGGAGGCGTTCGGCGCCGCAGGGGTCGGGCAGAGCTCATGGGGCCCGACCGTGTACGGGGTGGTGCCGCATGCGGATCAGGCGCGGGATCTGGCCCGGCGGGTCCGGGCCTGGCTGGGCGACTCGGGCCAGGTTCTGGAAACGCCCTTCGCCCAGCGGGGGGCGGTGGTGGAGAGTGCCTGGGCCCAGGTGGGGCGAGATTGACAGCTTATTCAGGCGACTGTATGTTCTGCCCCCACCTCCAACAGCGCACCTGCTCGTGGAACTCTGTTGAAGGATGACGGTACTACCAGCATGATCGGTGGGGCCGAAACAGCCCTGGATTCCCATCCGGGGCCGATAACAAGCCCGCTTCCCAGCAAAGCATCGCGACTGCATTCACCTGCCCGGATCTCCCGGGTGCCGTGTGTCTGCCAGCAGAGGGTTGCCGTGGCTCCGATGGAAACCAGTTCGCCAACTCATTTTGCAGCGCTCGGTTGTGCCATTCCCATGGCTCGCTCAGGCGCGTGGTGGCCGGTCGACTGTGCCACCGCGCTCAATATTGAAGCGATGCGGAATTGGCGGGTGTCCAGCTTCAGAGCATGATTGCGGCCGTTCAGCGAACCAGCTGAGTGGCCGTTTGTGTTTTCGGGCTCGTGCAGTCACCCCGAAATCGGGGCCTCCGGGATATGTCCGCGAACGCCGGCGCGGGCGCCCCGGGTCTCCGTGCAGCAAGCAGCCCTACCGGGCTGCGTCACCCTTCATCATGAGGTCAGAGCTATGAACAGTATTACCCGCAGGATGGTGTCTGGCGGGCTCGTCGCGGGGCTTACGCTGCTCGCGACTGCAGCTCACGCCCAGGCCCGTTCGGGGGCGTGGACCCGCAACGCTCCGGATGGTGACTGGCAGATGCCCGGCCGGGACTTCAGCCTCCAGCGCTTCAGCCCGCTCGCGCAGATCAGCACGACGAACGTCGCGGGCCTGAAGGCGGCCTGGTCGTTCTCGACCGGCACGCTGCGCGGCCACGAGGGCACCCCCCTCGTCATCGGCAACGTGATGTACGTGCACACCTCCTTCCCGAACATCGTCTACGCGCTCGATCTGGCCAAGGAAGGCGCGCCGCTGATCTGGAAGTACATCCCGCAGCAGTCGCCGGACGCGATCCCGATCGCGTGCTGCGACCTGGTGAACCGCGGGACGGCGTACCATCAGAGCGGCAAGATCTACATCAACGCGCTGCAGGGCGACCTGATCGCGCTCGATGCCAAGACGGGCAAGGAGCTGTGGAAGGTGCGTCACCCGAAGAGCTCGCCGACGCAGGTCGAGGCGCAGGACTACAAGGATGGCGCCACGATCACCGTCGCCCCGATCGTGATCAAGGACATCGTGATCACCGGTATCTCCGGCGGTGAGTTCGGCGTCCGTGGCCGCGTTTCGGCCTTCGATGCCAACACCGGCAAGCACATGTGGACCGCGTACAGCACCGGCCCGGACAGCGAGACCCTTGTCCCTGAAGTGGCGAACGCGAACTATGCGTCCCACAAGGGCAAGGACCTCGGCATTTCCACCTGGGAAGGCGACGAGTGGAAGAAGGGCGGCGGGACGACCTGGGGCTGGTACTCCTACGACCCCGAGCTGAACCTGATGTACTACAACACCGGTAACCCCGGCAGCTGGAACCCCGACCAGCGTCCTGGCGACAACAAGTGGTCCATGACCATGTTCGCCCGGAACCCTGAGACGGGTATGGCCAAGTGGGCCTACCAGATGACGCCGCACGACGAGTGGGACTACGACGGCGTCAACGAGAGCATCCTGTTCGAGAAGGGCGGCCAGAAGCTGCTGGCCCACTTCGACCGTAACGGCATCGGCTACACCGTTGACCGTACCAACGGCAAGGTGATCGTCGGCAACGCGTACGGCCCGATCAACTGGGCCAAGAACGCCGGCACCGGCACCCCGGTTGAAGGCGTTGTCGCGACGGGCGTTCCGGTCAAGGATCCCCGCTACGGCACCAGCTCCAAGAAGAACGGCGAGGGCATCTGCCCGGCCGCGATCGGCTTCAAGGACCAGCAGCCGGCGGCGTACTCGCCGATCACCGGCCTCATGTACGTCCCCGCGAACCACATCTGCATGGACTACGAGGGCGTTGAGGTCAAGTACACCCGCGGTCAGCCGTACGTCGGCGCGATCGTGCGGATGTTCCCGGGCCCCGGTGGTCACCGTGGTCGCTTCTTCGCCTGGGACCCGATGACCGGCAAGGTCGTCTGGGAGATCAAGGAAAACCTGGCAGCGTACGGCGGCGCTATGACCACCGCGGGCGGCCTGGCTTTCTACGGCACCATGGAAGGCTGGCTCAAGGCAGTTGACCAGAAGACCGGCAAGCTGCTGTGGAAGTTCAAGACCCCGTCGGGCATCATCGGCAACCCCGGTTCCTACCGTGGCCCGGATGGCAAGCAGTATGTCGCCATTCTCTCGGGCATCGGTGGCTGGGCGGGCATCGGCGTCGCCGCTGGTATCGGCGCTGAGGATCCGACCGCCGGCCTGGGCGCCCTTGGCGCCTTCGGCGATGCCGGACAGTTCTCCAACCAGGGCGGCGTGCTGACCGTCTTCGGGCTCTAGTTGAGCAGGGGCCAGTGAGGGTGGAGCGGTGCTCCACCTTCACTGATCCCATGGTCCCGCCGGTGCAGGTCGAGCGAGTCCGCTCGTCTCCTGCCAGACGGGTCCGACAATCTGGAGAGCATTCCACACGGGGGCGGGTCTCTCTGACCCGCCCCCGTGCTGTCGAAACCGGGATCTCCCCGACCCTAGACAGGATCATCCCCGTACTACATGGGGTACAAGGCAAGTGCTGATTCGCCTCTCCCCGCTCGCCGCGGGTGCAGTCCTGCTCCTGGTCACCGCGACGCCGACACTGGCGCAGCGCCCCGCCCCGCTACAAGCGGGCGTCCTTCGGGTGTGTGCCGACCCGGACAACCTGCCCAATTCCAATAAGGCAGGCGAAGGCTTCGAGAACCGGCTGGCCGAGTTGCTGGCCAGCACCTGGAACAGCAAGTTGGAGTATGTGTGGTGGGCTGCGCCGCGGGGCATGATGCGGATGCTCAACGGGACCTACTGCGACGTCTGGCTCCAGATCCCGGCCGGGTTCGACCTGTCCGGTGTCACCAGACCCTATTATCGCACCGGCTATGCCTTCGTCCGCCGTCAGGACGGGCCCGATGTCACCTCACTCGATGATCCGCGTCTCAAGACGCTGAAGATCGGGGTGCATCTCTTCGCCGCCGATGGCGAGAACACGCCGCCGGCCATGGCGCTGTCGTCCCATGGCGTGGTCGGCAATCTGGTCGGCTTCAGCACGACGTACAGCGGTGGACTTGACCGGCCGGTGGACATCATCCAGGCCGTTGTCGACCGCAAGATCGATATCGCACTGGTATGGGGCCCCATCGCCGGTTACTGGGCCAAAAAGCTGGGCGCGGACCTGGTGCTGACCCCGATCGAGAATGATTCACTCAGCCGGCTCCCGATGGCGTACAGCATGGGGATGGCGGTGCGACGCCGGGACCGCGAGTTGAAGGACAGTCTGGAGCGGTTCATGACAGCCAAACGGCCGGAAATTCTCGCGCTCCTGCAGGAGTTCGGTGTCCCATTGTTGCCCCTTCCCGCCGACACGGCCCGCTAGCTCATCAGCGCGGACCCGGCACGGCAGGTGCGGCATGCTTCTCCGGCGGAGATGAGCCCGACGCCGGTGTCTACCACTCGGAAAGGACTGTGGAGAGCAATGAACTACCCTGTCTTGCGTCTGCTGGGCCGCGCCACCTTTCTGGCTGCCGTCTCCCTGGTGCTGGTCGCGACCACCGCGACGGCCCAGGCGGTGCACGATGAATATCATTCTGCGCCCCGTGATACCGTTGACAATGACACCTACCAGGGGTGGAAACAGTTCGAGCTGAACTGCGCCCGCTGTCATGGCGAATACGGTGTGGGTACAACCTTCGCCCCGGCGCTCATCGTCTCGTTGAAGGACGAAGGCACCGTCCCCAGCATGGAGTCGTTCATCACCACGGTGTGCGCCGGCCGCCCCGACAAGGGGATGCCGAGCTGGTGCGCCCTCGGCCTCGAAATGGACAAGATCCAGCGGATGTACTCCTATCTGAAGGGCCGCGCAGACGGGAAGATCGGGGCCGGCCGACCGGCGGTGAAGAGCGACAGCTGAACCGGCGGCACTCTGGCTAGCTTTGGCGGGACCGCGAAGTCCGCGGTCCCGTTTCTGTTCCTGAGACACCTCGAGGTACCAATGCAGCGCCTCCCACTCGTCTTCTGCGCCCTGGTCCAGCTGGCCGCGGCCACGCGCGTTTCTGCACAGGAGAATCCCTCCATGCCTGCGATGGGGGCCGGCACCGGCGCGATGGCTGCGCGACCCTCCGCCGACCTGCTGAAAACGGCAGCGCAGGTAAAGGCGTACATCGCCGGCGGCATGGTGACCGAGATCCCCGACCTCTCCGGACTCGACCTGAGCGGACTGGATCTGCGCGGTATCGACCTGCGGAAAGCCAACCTGACCGGCAGCCGGCTGGTCGGAACGAAGTTTGACGGATCGGATCTCTTCTCCTGCGATCTCACCGACGCGGTCGCCACCGACGCCAGCTTCGAAAAGGCGAACATGGACGGCACGACGCTGCGACGGACCGATCTGCGGCGCGCCAATTTCTATCGGGCCAGCCTCTTCGCCACGATCATCGAACTGGCCGACCTGCGGGAGGCGGATCTGCGCGAGACGCGCATCATCGGCTATCTGCGGAAGGCCAATCTCGCCGGGGCCCGGCTCACCGGCGCCAACATCGGCGCCGACCCCGGCAATCAGTCGATGGGAGTCATGCGGGCGACGTTTGTGGGAGCGGACCTCTCCGGGGCGGACCTCTCCGGCGCCAATCTCTTCAAGGCGGATTTCTCCTATGCCCGCCTGGCCGGCGCCAACCTGACGGGTGCCGATCTCCGCAACAGCGATCTGGTCCAGACTGACTTCGATTCCGCGGATGTGACCGATGTCGACCTCACCGCCGCCGACCTGAACGGGGCCAGCTTTCTCGGCGCCCGGGGCGTCGCCACGCTCAAGGGACTGCCCCAGGCGCGCAATCGGGACCGGGCGGTCTTCGACACCCCCACCCCGTAACCACGCCAGTACCAGACGATCCGACCGACTCCTCACCTCAGACCCAAGCCCATGCCGACCACCGCGCGCCCGTTCCTTGTCACCGCCCTGCTCCTCGCTGCCTGCTCGAAGACCGATCAGCCCGCCTCGATGCAGTCGCAGCCAACCGGGGAGCTGGTCTACGTCACCAACGAGGACTCGCGTGACCTGACCGTCATCGATGCCACCACCGACTCGGTGGTGGCTACGATTTTCGTGGGGACACGGCCGAGAGGGGTGAAGGTCAGTCCGGATGGGAGAACCGTCTACGTGGCCCTCTCCGGCTCGCCCAAGTGCCCGCCCACCATGCCGGACGAGGAGTGCGAGAAGCTCAAGTCGGATCCGTCGCTCGATGGCGTCGCGGTGGTGGACGTTGCCACCCGGAAGACCATCAAGACGCTGCCGGCCGGCCTCGACCCCGAGACGTTTGATGTCTCCACCGACGGCGCCAGGCTGTTCGTGAGCAACGAGGCGGCCGATTCGGCGACAATCGTTGACATCGCCTCCGGCAAGGCGATAGCGAACATCAAGGTGGGGAAAGAGCCGGAAGGGGTGACGCTCACGCCCGACGGGAAGAGCGTCTGGGTGACGGGAGAGACCGACCACGACATCACCGGGATCGACGTCGCGACGGGCACGCGGATCGGGAGCATCGATGTCGTGGGCAAGCGGCCGCGCTCGATCGGCTTCCTGCCGGATGGATCGCGGGCCTACGTGACGAATGAGGTGAGTGGCACGGTATCGGTGGTGGACATGGTCGCCAGGAAGACCACGCACCAGATCACCATGCCGCCCGACGCCCGCCCGATGGGCATCGTGGTGACGCCGGATGGCAAGCGCATCTACGTCTCGAACGGCCGGGGCAAGACCGTCTCGGTGATCGACCCCGGCACCGATTCCGTCACCGCCAGCGTCGAAGTGGGCACCCGGCCGTGGGGCCTGGCCCTCACCGCCGACGGCAGGAAGCTCTACACCGCCAACGGGCCGGCCAACACCGTCACGGTCGTGGATGCCCTCACCCTGACGGTGCTCAATACGATTCCCGCGGGATCGGTACCGTGGGGTGTCGCCATCGGGCCGGCGGTCCGTTGAGCGGACATCGGGTCGTCCTGCTGATCGGCCTCGCCGCCCTTGCGGCACCAGCCGCCGCGCAGATGTCCTCTAGCCGTCCCCACGAGGTGCTGCTCCACGCCGACGCGCTACCGGCGTTGCATGAACTCTGGCGTCTCAGCGTCGCCGCCCGCGAAGAGCGCGTGGCCTGCCTCGGCGGGCGGATTGTGCAGGACACGGCCTGGGTGGAGCGGCTGAAGCCGCTCACGACGGCGGCGGGAGACTCCCTCGCCGTCTCGGCAGAGGGATCGCTGGAGGATTGCAGTCCGCCCGAGTGGTTCGGGACGGTGCACACCCATGTGCCACTGCATGACACCGATCCGGTCTATTCCAAGTTCTCGGGCTCGGACCAGGGCGTCATGCTCGCCTGGGTGAAGCTGTGGCGGACCAGTGGAGTGTTCTGCATCCTGTTCAGCGAGTCCGACGCGCGCTGCCAGGTGGAAGGGATCGAGGGGGTGAGCATGGTGCCGAAAATGAAATATTGATCGCGGCCGCCCCGTAGGGGCCGCATACATGCGGCCCCTACGCGAACGGCCGCCAGGTCAGGATCGATCCCGGCCAGCGCCATGCCACCCAGCTGTCGAGCCCCCACGCCCGGCCCGAGCGGGACAGGAAGAGCACGGCGAAGACCGAGATGAGCAGGTAGTGGAATCCCGCCGATGCGCTCGAGGTGTGCGCCCCCGCCAGCCCGTAATTGATACTCAGCCAGAGCCCCCCAAGCGCACCCAAACCCGCGAAGAGTCCTGAGACCAGCGACAGCCCCACCAGCACCTCACCCCACGCCGTCAGCCGGGCGAACAGCACCACATTCGGCAGCACGGTCTGCTCCACGAATGACTTGTACCAGAGGATCTGGTTGGCTTCCATCTGCTTGGTGAGGATCACCGGCATCATCTCGATCCAGCGCTGCTCGGTGCCGATCCACGGCACCACACCACCCAGCAGCACGAAATCCATCTTGTTGAACAGCGCCTTCAGGAACCACGCTCCCAGCAGGATGCGCAGGACTGCCATCCATCGGCTCGGATGTGACATGTCCACCTGCGTCGGCGTCGCTGCGGCGGAACCAGTCATGGATGGGACTCCGGCAAAGCGTGGAGCGATCGGGAAGGAGACATATGCTACTGCCTGATCCCCCGCCACTCAATACCCAGCTCCGCGGCCACGAAGCTCCAGCTGTCCACCAGTTCGTCCAGAACCTTGGACATCGGCTTGCCCGCGCCATGCCCCGCTCGCTCTTCGAGGCGCAGCAGGATCGGGTGCTCCGATGCGGTGGCCGCCTGCAGCCGGGCCGCCATCTTTCGGGCGTGAAGTGGGTCGACCCGCGAGTCGCTTTCAGCGGTCGCCAGCAGCACCGCGGGATAGGGCGTCCCGGGCTGGACGTGATGATAGGGTGAATAGGCCGCGAGCCAGGCGAACTGCGCCGCATCCTCCGAGGATCCGTACTCCGGAATCCACAACCGCGCGATCCGGAACTGGTGATACCGCAGCATGTCGAGCAGCGGTACCTGAATGATGACGGCACGGAACAGCTCGGGGCGCTGGGTGAGCACCGCGCCCATCAACAACCCGCCGTTCGAGCCGCCGGCAATCGCCAGCCTGTCGGTGGTGGTATACCGCTCACGGATCAGATACTCGGCGGCGGCGATGAAGTCGTCGAAGGTGTTCTGTTTTGAGCCCAGCATGCCACCCTGGTGCCAGGACTCGCCATACTCGCCGCCGCCCCGGAGGTTCGGCACCGCCACGAGCCCGCCCTGCTCGAGCCATGCCAGCAGGGAACGGGAGAAGCCGGGCGTCATGCTGATGTTGAACCCGCCGTATCCGGTGAGATACGCCGGCGCGGAACCGTCGCGTCGGAGGTCGGCCCGGTGTACCAGGAACATCGTGATGGGGGTACCGTCCGTGGACTGGTAAGTCACCTGCCGCACCGCGAACTGTTCCGGCCGAATGTCGGCCTCCACCCTGCGCCACAGCGTGGTGACTCCTGTGCCGAGGTCGACGCGATAGACGCTTGGCGGCACGGTGTAGGACGAGAAACCGTAGAACAGCTCCATCCCATCCGGTTCGGCCCCCCAGCCGAAGACGCTGCCGATGGTGGGCAGCTCCAGCTCCGCCCGGTTGGTGCCATCCAGCTCGGCCAGCTGCAGCCGGGACGTGGCGCGCTCCAGATAACTCAGCACCAGCCGGGCCCGGGTGATCATCACCCCGTCGAGCACCGCATCGGCCCGCGTCGCCACGAGCTCGTGCCAGCCGGCCTGCCCCGGCGAGCGCGGGTCCGTGACAAGGAGCCGGTAGTTAGGCGCCTCGAGGTTGGTCCGGATGTACAGGCGGTCACCGACCACCTGCCCGTCGAACGAAAACGGAAGGTTTTGTACCACCGGCACGAGCGGTCCGCCCCCCGCACGCTCCTGCAGGTAGAGATCCGTCTGATCAAAGGTGCGGGCGACCGTGACGATCAGCCACCGGCCGTCAGGCGAAAGCCCCACGCCAGGCCAGTGCTCCTTTTCCGTCGGCCTGAACACGAGCGCATCCGCGCTGGCATCGGTTCCGAGCCGGTGGAGGTAGACCGAACGATGGTATTGCTCTTCACCCTCGGGCACGGTTCCCGCCGCGGGATAGCGCGTGTAATAGAACGCGCTGTTATCGGGCAGCCAGGCCAGATCACATGCCCGCGTCCCGGGGATCGCCTCACCAAGATCGTGGCCCCTGGCCACGTCCATGACCCGCAGCACACTCTCCTCGCTCCCATCGTCGGAGAGGCCGTAGGCCAGCAGCGCGCCATCCTCGCTGGGGTGCGACCAGTCGAGCGCCGTCGTCCCCTCGGGACTGAGCGCGTTGGGATCGAGCAGCACCCGATCCTCGCCAGCGACACCGTCGCGAGCATACAAGACGGGCTGGTTCTGGCTGCCATCCCGCCGCTGGTAGAAATAGCGTCCCCGCGCTGGTGTTGGCGTACTCAGCGCCCCGATCGTGAGCAGCTGCGCCAGCCGGTCGCGAATCGCGCCGCGCCCCGCCACCGCCCCGAGGTAGGCCTCCGTCAGCCCATTCTGCGCCCTCGTCCACGCTCGTACCTCGTCGCTCTCGGCATCCTCCAGCCAGCGGTAAGGATCGGGCACCGGGACGCCGTGGAGCGTGTCGATGATCGGGTCGGTGCGGGAAGCGGGATAGGATGGGCGGGTCATGAGGAGAGGTGGGAGTGAGGAGGGTGGCGCTAGGCGCGAGGCGGTACCCGACAAGCCAACGGCTGACGGCTGATGGCTGATGGCTGATGGCTGATGGCTGACAGCTGACGGCTGACGGCCCTCCTAGTCCCCCAGACTGATTCCCAGCCCCCGCGCCGTCAGGATGGTATCGCAATTGAGCGGCACATGCTTGGTGCGTCCGATGACCTGCTCCAGCGGCACCCGGATGATCTCGGGCGGTGCGAATCCCACCATCACGCCGAACGCATGATCCGCGACCGCGCGGACCGCGGCGGCACCGAAGCGCAGCGCCAGCAGTCGGTCGAAAGTCGTGGGCGATCCACCGCGCTGCAGGTGACCGAGCACGAGGCTTCGGGTTTCCTTGCCGGTCCGCTCGGTGATGGTCTTCGCGACCAGCGACGCGATCCCGCCGAGCCGGTCCACGGTGCCGGTCGAGCGGCGCTCGACCATGCTGGCCTCTCCGCCGATCGGCTTGGCTCCCTCGGCCACGACGACCACACTGAAATGCCGGCCATCGCGCTCCCGCTCCATGACCTTTTCGCACACCTTCGCGATATCGAAGGGAATCTCCGGCAGCAGAATCACATCGGCGCTGGCGGAGATCCCGCTGTGCAGCGCGATCCACCCCGCGTCGCGACCCATCAGTTCGACCACCATGACACGCTCATGGCTCTCGGTGGTGGAGTGCAGCTTGTCGATCGCCTCGGTGGCGGTGCTGACGGCCGTATCGAACCCGAACGTGGACAGCGTGCCGCAGACGTCGTTGTCGATGGTCTTGGGAACTCCCACGACCGGCAACCCCTTGAGTCCGAGGTCGTAGGCGATCTTGAGGCTGCCATCCCCGCCGATGGGAATCATCGCGTCGAACCCGCTCGCATTGAACGCCGCGATCAGATCATCCGACCGGTCGACCTCCACCTCCCGGCCAGACGCATCCTTCGACGCCCAGCGGAACGGGTTGCCGCGATTGGTGGTGCCGAGGATCGTCCCGCCGAGGTGGGTGATGCCGCGGACCGACTGGGGCGTGAGGCTCTGGATTCCATCGTTCCCCAGCAATCCTCCGTATCCCCGTCGAATACCGTAGGTCTGCCACCCGCGGGTGTGCGCGGAGAGGACGATGGCGCGGATCACGGCGTTGAGTCCCGGCGCGTCCCCGCCACCGGTGGAGATCGCTATGCGCATGCGACAGCCCGCAGGGAATGGAGAACCGGGAACAGGGAACCGGCAATCGACTTCACGCGCGCCTCCCCTGAATCAGCCCCATGATCTCCCCGGGCTGGGCATGCCGGCCGAGGGTCTTCTTGGAAAAGACGACATCCTCATTCATGGTGACCTCGAAGGCCCCGCCGGAGGATTGCACCAGGCGCACCTCCGCGGCGGGATACGCCCGTTTGATCTCGGCGGCCAGACCGGCCGCCCGTGGTTCGTAGTTTCAGACGACGCAGTAGGTGATCGTGAAATGCATGATGGAGTATCGGCAGGGAAAAGGAACAGCCTGAGACAAGGGAAAACGAGCCACTGATCCCAAGCTAACTGCTCCCGCCAGCGCCCTGTAGTCCGCCGCCTTCCCTGCGCGCCCCTTGCGGCCTCCGTGACCGGGGGGCAGAATCCACCTTCCTTCTTCCTCCTGCTGCCCGAGTCGCCATGTTGCGCCGCCTGCTCCTCCCCTGCCTCACCCTGACGACCCTCGGCAGCACCTCCCTGGCCGCGCAGCGGCTCTACAAGCTCGAACTGAGCGGGGCCGGCGGGTATCACACCTACGACAGCAAGACCGACCTCTCCCCCGCCTTCGGTGGCGCCCTCCGCCTGGGGTACTGGATCTACGGCCCCTTCTCGGTGGAGGCCGAAGGCACCCTCGCCAAGCCGAAGACGAATACCTCCCTCAAGAAAGCGGTCAGCACCAACACCCTCGGCCTCTGGGCGCTGGGCAATATCGCGGTCGGTCGCAGCACCTTCGTGATCCTCAAGGGCGGATATGCTCACCTGAGCTACGGCACCTGTCCGTCCGTCTCGCTGCCGGGCGCCGGCCCCTGCGGCTCCGCCGATGTGCTGCAGGGCGGAGCGGGTGTGCGCATTGCCATCAAGCCGACCCTCTTCATGCGCTACGAGGGGACGCTACAGCGCAGTCTGACCACCCTCAAGTTCACCAATTTCATCCTGCAGGGTGGCGTGAGCCTGATGGTGGGCAGCACGCCACTTACCGACCGCGATGGCGACGGCATCTACGATCGCTCCGATGCCTGCCCCGATACCCGCCTGGGCGCCCTGGTCGACGCCCGCGGCTGCCCCACGGACCGGGACGCCGATGGCGTGCCCGATGGCCTCGACCGGTGCCCCAACACGGTCGAGGGGGCCGCGGTCGATGCCGCCGGCTGCAGCCATGATACCGATGGCGACGGACTGCTCGATGGCCTCGACCGCTGCCCGGGGACGCCCGCCGGCGCGCTGGTGGACGGTGCGGGCTGCCCGGCGGACAGCGATTCCGACGGAGTCTTCGAGGGCCTCGATCGCTGCCCGCTGACCCCGGCCGGGGCCACCGTGGATGCCCTCGGCTGTCCCAGCGACACCGATGCCGACGGCGTCCTCGACGGTCTCGATCAGTGCCCGGAGAGCCGGCGCGATACCGCCGTCGACCAGACGGGGTGTCCCACCGTGCCGGAGCCGCTCCCGGCGGACACCCTTCCCGCCGAACAGAGCTGGGTGGTGCCCGGCAGCTCCTGGCAACTGCGCGGATCCAGCATGTCCAGCGAGGCGACGACGATCCTCGACTCCGTCGCGACCGTGATGCTGACCGACTCCACCACGATCGCCGAAGTGACCGGCTTTGCCCACGACCGGCTCGTACCCGGAGACAACCTCAAACTGTCCCAGCGCCGGTCCGACGCGGTCAGGGACTACCTGGTCAGCCAGGGTATCAGTGTGAGCCGGATCACCTCCATCGGAAGGGGCGCCCAACCGCTGCTTGTGGCGGACACCACAGAAGTTGCCCGGACCATCAACCGCCGGACCGAGATCAAGGTGAAGCACCGACCATAGCCCCCGTGGCGCGCACGGCAATTGCCTTCTGACTCAGGGGCCGGTCGATGACCGGCCCCTGAGTGATTCGAAACAGGCACTTACGCCGGGTCCGCCCATGCGTCGCGCAATCCTTCTCGCGTTGCACCTCACCGCCGCCCCACTGGGCGCCCAGTCCCTGAAGGACTGGGGAGATGAGTTGCGCCCAGTCCGCCCGGTAGATCGGCTGCTCGGCCTGGGCGCGGTCCTGGCCGATGCACTTACCTGGCCGGCTCCCCCGCTCCGCCCCGCACCCGAACCGGTCCGGGCGATCTACGTCAACGCCTGGGCGTTTGGCGGCAGCCGATTCTGGGACCTCGTCCGGCTCGCCGACACCACCGAGATCAACAGCTTCGTCATCGACGTCAAGGATGACACCGGCTACCTCACCTATCGATCCGCCGTCCCCACCGCTATCGCCATCGGCGCCAACGGGCAGCTCCGGGCACGCGATGCCGCCGAGCGGCTTCGAGTGCTGCATCAACACGGCATTCACGCCATCGCCCGCATCGTGGTCGCCAAGGATCCGCTGCTGGCCAGCCACAAGGCCGACTGGGCAGTTCATCAGCTCGGAGGCGGACTGTGGCACGACCGGCTCAACTTCGCCTGGGTTGATGCATTCAACGACTCGGTCTGGGTCTACGC
Source organism: Gemmatimonadota bacterium (assembly GCA_031382385.1). Classification (GTDB taxonomy): domain Bacteria; phylum Gemmatimonadota; class Gemmatimonadetes; order Gemmatimonadales; family GWC2-71-9; genus JADJOM01. The sequence continues at coordinate 58,535 of JANMYS010000061.1, read as the reverse complement.
CGGTCAGCTCGCCGCCGAAGCGGTGCATACCGGATTCAGCGAAGTGCAGTTCGACTACGTCCGATTCCCCGATGAACCGCGCAGCCGGATGGCGCAGGCGATCTTCCCCGCGCGGCGGGCCGGCGAGAGCGTCCGCAGCGGCGTGGCGCGCAACCTCAAGCTCCTGCGCGACCGGATCAAGCCGCTCGGCGTGCCCTTCACCATCGATGTCTTCGGCATGACGACCAACGTCACCGTCGATCTCGGCATCGGCCAGGTGTGGGAGGATCTGATCACCACGGCGGATGTCGTCCTGCCGATGGTCTATCCCAGCCATTACTACCAGGCGATGTACGGCGCCTCGCACCCCAACAGCGAACCGTACCGCGTCGTCCGCGGCGCACTCGCCGATGGTCAGCGTCGCTCGCGCCTGGTCGCCGGCAGCACGGCGGAGATCCGGCCGTACCTGCAGGCCTTCACCCTCGGCAGGCCGCGGTACACCCCGGAGCATGTGCGCGATCAGATGCGGGCCGCCGCCGACCTCGGCATCCATGGCTGGGTGCTGTGGAATCCGCGATCGGCCTACGATGCGCGCATCTTTGCGAAGACGATCACCAAGCCGTTCCCGGTTGCGGCGCAGCCCTCGAGCGTCCCGCCAGCGCTGGCGGTCGTACCGCGACTTGCTGCCGTCCGGCGCTGAACCGCCGCGCCGGGTAGCCGCCTGACCGGAGGCCACCGACGCACTACCATTCGGTATGCGCCGAATGTTCCTGGCCGGTTGCGCCGCCCTGCTCTCCGCCTGCTCCGCCACCGCCCAGACACTGCCCGCCCGCCCGGTGGAATCGACCCGGACGGGAATCCTGCAGGACCCTGACCTGCGCGAGAGCTCGGGCGTCGCGCGCAGCCACGCGATTCCGCGCATCCTCTTCACCATCAACGACTCGGGCAACGACCCGGTCATCTTCGCCACCGATTCCTCTGGTCGGCCGATCGGTCGCTGGCTCGTCCCGGGAGTGAGCAACCTGGACTGGGAAGCCATCGCCATCGGCGCCTGTCCCGTCGGCTCCTGTATCTACCTGGGCGATATCGGCGACAACCTCCAGCAGCGACAGGTCGTGACCATCTACCGGGTGCGCGAGCCCACCCGGCTCGACCGGTTCCGGGGTGGAGCGGACGCCACTCCCACTGATCTCGACACTCTGCTGCTACGCTATCCCGATGGGCCGCACGATACCGAGGCGATGTGGGTCGACCGGGACGGCAGCCTGAGCCTGGTGACCAAGGGCCGAACCGGTGGCATCATCCTCTTCCGGGTGCCCGCTGTGGCCTGGGACACGCGCGGCACTGCGACCGCGACCCGGGTGCAGCTGCTTCCCATCGTCCCGGACCAGTCCGCCGGTCGGTGGGTGACGGATGCCGCCCTCTCCCCCGATGGGGCCCGCGTGGCCGTCCGCACCTACACCGAGCTCTATCTCCTCCCTGTGCTCCCCGCCGGTCGGCTGGGAGCACCGACTGCGCGCTGCACTCTGGCCGGACTCGAGCCCCAGGGCGAAGGGGTCGACTGGCTTGATGGCACACGCCTGGTGCTGACCAGCGAGGCGCCACTCCCGACCACCTCCGGAGTGATCCACGTGATCCGCTGCGGTGCGTGAGACCCACCGGGCCCGCATCTTCTGGATGCGCCGGCGCATGCTCATCGGCCTCGTCGCCCTGGCGCTGCTCTGGCTGGGGCTCGGACAGCCAGGCCGGCACCGGCCAGCGCACCGCGCCGAGTGGATCCGGGTCGATGATCTCCGGCTGCGTGCGCTCCGCGCGGGGGCGGGCGACACCACACTGCTCTTCCTCCACGGCTACGGCGAGTCGCTGCTGACCTGGCGGTACCTTCTCGACCGCGTGCCGCCGAACTTCCGGGTGCTGGCCGTCGACCTTCCCGGTTTTGGCCTGAGCGACAAGCCGGACACCACCTACGATTTCCCCGCCTACCAGCGCTGGCTCGGCGATCTGCTGGCCCGCCAGACGCGAGGCCCGGTCATCGTCGTGGGCCATTCGATGGGTGGCCAGCTCGCCGCCGGCCTCGCGCTCGATCATCCCGACCGGATTGTCGCCGTCGTGCTCCTCGATCCGGCGGGCGAAGGCCTCAACCCACTCATCTCCGACAGCACCGGCCTGGTACAATCATCCACCCACTGGATCGTGTTCACCCTGGGGTACGTCCTGCCACCGCACGACCCGGGCTGGCTGCGCGAGCCCCGCGGCGGTGAGGGCTACCAGCTCCTCCAGGACAGCAGCGCCACCACCGCCGCGCGACGGGTGCTGGAGCAGTTCGATTTCGGGGCCCTCGCCGGTCGCTTTGCGGAGATTCACCAGCCGGTGCTGCTCATCTGGGGGCGACAGGACCCCACGATTCCCTTCAGGATCGGGGAACGGATTGCGGCGGCCCTGCCCTGCCGCCGGTTCGTCCGGCTGCAGGCGCTGCACCGTCCACACCAGACCGTACCGGACACCGTCGCATTCGAGTTGCAGCGCTTCCTGGCGCACCCCGCCTGTGACCCGCGCTAGATTCCCCTCCGAGTATCAATCCCGGTCCTGATGGCCCCCTCCAGCCGCTCGCAACCATGACCCGTCCAGCGCTCGCCGTCGCCCTGCTCTCGCTCCTTCTCTGCCCCGCTACTGCGCTGCCGGCGCAGGTCGCCACCCCGGCGACTCAACTGGCCCGCGGCGTCGACACCGTCGCGCTGCGCGCGCACCTCGAGTATCTGGCGGACGACCTGCTCGAGGGTCGAGCCCCCGCCACACGGGGGGGCACACTCGCCGCGAAGTACATCGCCACCCAGTTCCACCGCCTGGGCCTGGAGCCTGCCGGAGACAGTGGCACCTACTTCCACCAGGTGCCGGTCATCACCCATACGCCGGAGCCCACGGTGCGGGTCACCGGTAGCGCCCCTGGCCCGCTCCGCTACCGTGACGACTACATCATGTGGTCGATGCGCAACGAGCCGGAAGTGAAGCTGGCGGCCGAGGCGGTGTTCGTCGGCTACGGCATCGTGGCACCGGAGTGGGGTTGGAACGACTATTCCGGAATCGACGTGAAGGGAAAGGTGGTTGTCTGTCTGGTCAACGATCCCGGACTGCACGACCCGGCGATCTTCCGTGGCCGCATCCTCACCTATTATGGCCGCTGGACCTACAAGATCGAGGAGGCCGAACGACAGGGCGCCGCCGGGATCCTGATGGTGCATACCACGGAGAGTGCGACCTACCCCTGGACCACCGTGACCGGCTCGTGGACCGGCGAGCAGGTGCGGCTCGAGCGCCCCGCCGGCCCGCTGGTGATCGCCGGCTGGATCCGGGATACGACTGCGGCCACGCTGTTCCGCAGCAACGGACAGGACCTCGCAGCCCTCATGCGGCAAGCCGGGCAGCAGGGCTTCCGTCCCGTCGCCCTCGGCTTCGGAATCGACGCCGTGGTGCGGAGTGTGATCCGCCGCTCCCACACCGAGAACGTCGTGGCGCGGCTGCCCGGCCGCGGCCGCCTCGCTGGCGAAGCCGTCCTGATCGGCGGGCACTACGACCATCTCGGCGTGCGGGCCCCGGTCAAGGGCGATTCGATCTACAATGGCGCCGAAGACAACGCCTCCGGGACATCGGCGGTGCTGACAGCGGCCGAGGCGTTCGTCCGCAGCCGGACGCAGCCGCTGCGGTCGATCCTGTTCATGGCGTTTGGCGCGGAAGAGAGCGGACTGCTCGGCTCGCAGGCCTACGCCGAGCGACCGACGCTGCCCATCCGCAATCTCGCCGCCGTGCTGAACATGGATGTGATGAACCTCTATGGCCGGACCCGGGACATCAGCGCACTCGGCGTCGACCAGTCCACGCTGGGTGCGGTGTTCACTACCGCGGCGGCCGCCGAAGGACTGCGGGTCACGGTCGACTCGGGTTCGCTGATCCGCGGCTCCTTCTTCCGCTCGGACCACTTCGCCTTTGCCCGCAAAGGCGTCCCCGCCCTCTCGCTCGAGAGCGGTCACGATTTTCAGGGTCGGCCCGCCGGCTGGGGCGAGCAGCAGCAGGAGGAGTACACCGCCAACCGATATCACCAGCCACAGGACGAACTGCTGCCCTGGTTCACCATGGAGGGCGCGGCTCAGCAGATCCGGGTGATCCTGCGAACCGCCCTGGCGGTGGCGAACGCACCGGCCCAGCCCCGCTGGAGTACCGACTCCGAGTTCCGGGCCGCCGGAGAAGCGCGGGTCCGCCCCTGATGCATCCCGACACCCTGGCCGTACACGTAGGCTCGACACCGGATCCGCTCACTGGCGCCGTCGCGCCACCGTTGCACCTGTCGACCACCTTCGAGCGCTCGGCCGACGGCAGCTACCCGCTCGGCTTCACCTACGTCCGCGACTCCAACCCGAATCGGCGTGCACTGGAACAGGCACTCGCCACGCTCGAAGGCGGTACCACGGGGATCGCGTTCAGCTCCGGCATGGCCGCGATCTCGGCGCTGTTTCTATCGCTTCGGCCGGGCGACCATCTGCTGGCGCCACTGGATGCGTACTACGGCACGGCGAAACTGCTGCGCGAGCAGTTCGCACCCTGGGGGCTGGAGGTCAGCTACGCCGACATGACCGACCCGGCCGCAGTGGGAGCCGCGCTCCGGGCCAATACGAAACTGGTCTGGGTGGAAACGCCGTCGAATCCGCTCATCGCCGTGACCGACATCGCCGCGGTTGCGAGCATCGCCCATGCGGCAGGAGCGCTGGTGGCGTGCGACAACACCTGGGCCACCCCGCTGCTGCAGCGGCCGCTGGCGCTCGGCGCCGATGTGGTCATGCACGCCACGACCAAGTACATCGGCGGACATTCCGATTCGATGGGCGGATTGCTGGTGCTGCGTGAGGGGGGTGCGCTGGCGGACCGCCTGCGCGCCATTCAGGGCAGCCATGGCGCGGTGCCCGCACCATTCGATTGCTGGCTGGCGCTGCGCGGACTCCGCACCATGCCAGCCCGCATGCGGATGCACACGGCCAACGCACTCACCCTCGCGCGCTTTCTGGAGCGGCATCCGAATGTCGAACGGGTGCACTATCCCGGTCTTCCCGCCGACCCCGGACATGCGGTTGCGCTACGGCAGATGCCGGCCTTCGGCGGGATGCTGAGTTTCGTCGTGCCCGGCGGACGCGCCAGAGCATTCGAGGTAGCCAACCGCCTGAGGCTGTTTACCCGCGCCACGAGCCTCGGCGGCCCGGAGAGCCTCATCGAACACCGGGCTTCGGTGGAAGGGAGCGCCAGTCGGGCCCCTGAGGGGTTGCTCCGCGTCTCCGTCGGGCTGGAGCACCCGGATGACCTCTGCGCAGACCTGCAGCAGGCACTGAGCTAAACCACAACGCCGTAGTTGTTTAGGCGCAGATTCCCTGACCCTGTTTGACCTCAGCGACGAGGTCACGGTGGCGTAACCTGCGTGCTGCGGCTATTATGCGCCCGCTTTTTCCCGGCTCCACTCCTGCACGGGGGCGCTTCTGGAACTCCCGAACAATCACCGAATCCCGATCGGCTGGCTCCTCGCGCATGGCGGCGAGTCGATCCGGTACCGCACCTTCGCCGACCTGGCACCCGCCGGCAGTGCCGCACCCGAGACCATCGAGACCGCACGCGCGGCGCTCGAGGCCTCCAAGGCGGTCCAGGCCATCGTCAAGAAGCAGAAGGACACCGGCATCTGGGGCGGCAATCTGCTCGGCGTTGCCCCCGCGGCAGCGCAGGGCATCAAGGACATCGGGACCATCGCCCAGTACCGCCGCCTGTTGCAGCTGGGCCTGCCGACGTCCGCCCGGCCGTTCAAGCTCGCGGACCGGATGTTGTACCGGCTGCTGTCACGCGACGAAGATCCCGCGCTGCTCTACGAATTCCACAAGGCGTCCAAGGGCGATGAAGCCTACGCCCACTGGGGCCGGGCCTCTTTCCGCACCGCGGCGACCGCGGCGCTCGCGGAAGCAGGCAACATCGAGGACCCGCGGGTCCGCGGCGCGGCGCACAAGATCGCCTCGGAGGTGTCGGAGTTCCTCCGCAGCCCACTGGCGGAGAAGCCATTCGTGCGGGCCGGCAGCGCAAACGTCCTGAATCCCGCGGCCCGGCCCCCGACCTGGTTTTCGCTGGCCATCATGGCGGCCATGCCGAACCTGCAGCGGGAACGCGCCGGCTTCACCGAGCGCCTGGTGCACTATCTGTCGTCGCCCGCGCCCAAGAAACTCTACACCATTCCGGTGGGCAAGAAGAAGCTCAAGCCATCAATCCAGCTGCTCGGCGACCCGATTGAAGCCGACAGCAAGGGGCTGCCGAAGGACATCCCGCTGGCCCTGCACTTCATCGAGCAGCTGGTGCGGATCGGTGGGCTGGCACAATCGCCCACCGCGACCAAGGTGCTGGTCCGCCTGCTGAAGGACTGCGACCAGCACGGTGTCTGGGCCCCCAAGGGGATGCGATCAGCACCAAAAGCGGTGAACAAGATGAGCTACCACACCTTTCCGCTCGACCTGGAGTCGAAGGCCGCGGAGTGGAAGCAGGTCGATGTCACCTTCCGGCTGGCCCTGATCGCCAAGCTGTCGGGGTGGGAGCTGGAGTACATCTAGGGAATCAGCCGTCAGCCGTTGGCCGTTGGCCGTTAGCGTTCAGCCAACGGCCGACCGCCCAATCTTCTAATCGTCTAGTCGCCGGTCCGGCACTGAGGCCGGACCTACCCGCCCAACCGCCCAACCGCCCAATCGCCCAATCGCCCAATCGCCCAGCCGCCTATTGCCCATCCCTCCTGCGTATCCCATACTACTACCATGAACACGCTCGACCTGACCGCCTTTGGCTTCACCCCCACGGAGAGCCGAGTCTACGAAGTGCTCCTGACCGGCGGGCCGGGCACGGGCTACGCCATCGCGCGCAGCGCTGGCTTGGCGCGGGCCAACGCCTACAGCGCACTCGAGGGGCTGGTGACGAAGGGTGCGGCCCGGATGGAGGAGGGACAGCCAAAGCGATTCCGGGCCGAGCCGCCTTCGGGGGTCCTGGCGCGGATCGCGGACCGGCAGGGCAATGCGCTCGAGCAGCTCAGCCGCGCGCTGGAGGTGTTCGGCGCGCCGGCCACGCCCAGTGTGGTCGAGCTGAGCAGCCCGCGCGGCGCGGTGCAGCTGCTCACCAGCGAGATCGGCCGGGCGACACGATCCGTCCTTCTGGCGGCGCCTTCCGAAGCCTACCCGCTGCTGTCCCCGGCGCTGCGCCGAGCTGTTGGGGCAGGCCTCACGGTCCTGCTCTGCTCGCAGGTCGCGGTCGCGCTTCCCTTCGCGACCGTCGAAGTCCTTCCCGGGAACGTGGCCTGGCCCGGCTTGCCACTGGTGGCGATTCTCGACGATCGAGCCGCGATCATCGCGACCCGTGAGGGGACCGCCATTCATGGTCATTGGAGCAGTGCGCCGACCTTCGTGGCGGCGGCACTCATCATCTTCGACCGGTTGCGAGGAGCGGCATGAGCGACGCCCTGAATGACGCCCTGGCGGAGTTGCGCCGGGAGTACCTGCTCGATGCACCGGGCCGGCTGGCGGAGCTGCGCAAGGACGTGGCAGCATTCAGCGCCGGCGAGGCCGATGCGACTGCCTCACTGATCGGCCGCTTCCACCGGCTCGCCGGCTCTGGTGGGTCCTATGGCTTCCCTGAGGTCAGCACGATCGCGCGGGAGGGCGAGCGGTGGCTGCGGGAGGATCCGACGCCTGCCCCGGCGAAGGAGAACGAGCAGCGGCTGGACCAGCTGATCGATCGGCTGGCCCACGCCTATGATACGGCCGCCCGGGAGCTCGGCCTTCCCGCCCGCGGGCCGGCGGTCACCGAATTCGGCTGGCGGGCGCTGGTCATCGGCGGCGACCAGCGACTTTGCGATGAGGTGATTGCCGCGCTCGTCACGACCGGCTTCGTCGCTCGACGGGAAAGCGAAACGGGCGAGCCGCGCGAGCACAAGCTCACCGAGCGACCGGATCTTGTCGTCATCATCGAGCAGGCCGCCGGGCCAGATCCGTATGCCGCCGCCAACGCCTGGTCCGGCGCCGGCGCGGTGCGGCCGAGGTCGATCGTGCTGGTCACCCGCAACGGCGCGACAGATCGGGTGCGGGCGCTGGCCGCCGGCATCGACACCATCATTCCGGCAGAACGTGTCGCCGTCGACCTGCCGGGCTACGCCAAGGCGCTCGCGCGGATCGGGAGCCCGCCGCCGCGGGTGCTGCTGGTCGAGACCGACTCGGTCCAGGCCGAGATGCTCACGATGTGGCTGGAGCAGGCCAATGCCCATGTGACCCATTGCACCAACGGGAATGATGCGCGCGAGGCGCTCTCGAGAGAGACGCCGGACCTCATCCTGATGGACTCCCGGCTCCCTGGGCTCGATGGTCTGTCGCTCACCCGCCTCGTGCGGCAGGACCAGCGTTTCGGGATTACCCCCATCGTCTTTCTGACCCAGCACGACAGCGTCGCTGAACAGATCGAGGCGCTGCGTGCCGGCGCCGACCACTTCGTGACCGAGCCGGTGGACCGCGAGCTGCTGACGCATCTGGTGGTCAATCGCGCCGAGCGCGGTCGCCGGCTGCGCGAAATGGTCCACCGTGACGGGCTGACCGGGCTGCTGAATCATGCGACGCTGATGGCCGAGCTGGAGCATGCGGTGGAATACGCCCGGCGCCAGGGTGAGCCGTTCGCGTTCATGATGATTGATATCGACCACTTCAAGCGGGTGAACGACCGCTACGGCCATCTCGCCGGCGACCAGGTCCTGCTGCATGTCGCCCGCGTCTTCCAGGCGACGGCCCGCGCCAGCGACCTGATCGGCCGGTATGGGGGTGAGGAGTTCGGGATGATCCTGCGACGCACCGACCGCCAGGGTGCGAGTGTCCTTGCCGGCAAGCTGCGGAGCGCCCTGGCCGAGCAGCCGGCGGTCGTGGGCGCGGGGGAGCAGATCCCGGTGCGCGTCTGCATCGGCGTCTCGGTTTACCCGGATGATGCGAGTACCGCAGCCGACCTGGCCCGCCTCTCCGACCAGGCGCTCTACCGGGCCAAGGCGGGCGGCCGCGACCGGGTGGAGTTCACCACGGAGTACCGCTCGCCGATGGCCTGACGTAAGCTTCAACCAACCGGTTGAAAGCAGCGCCTCATGACCCATCGCACTCCCTCAGCCGCCGATCGGCTGCTGCTCGCCGCGCGGCATGAGTTTGCCCGGCGGGGCGAAGCTGGCGCCCGTACCGACCAGATCGCCCGGCGCGCCGGCGTCAACAAGCAACTCATTCACTACTACTTCCAGACCAAGGCCGGGCTGTATCACGCCGTCCGGACCGCCACGGCGCAGTCGGTCGCTCAGGCGTTGGCGGAACTGCCGTTGATCGGCCTGACCGCGGTCGAGCGCCTGCGGCGCCTGGTGCGGGGCCAGTTCGACTTCCTCCTCCGGGAGCCCGAGCACGCCGCCGTCCTGCTGAGCGCGACCGAGGGCGGCGACTGGGCCGACCTCGCCATCCGGCCAGTCACCGACCTGCTGCGCGAGGGCCAGGCGACCGGATTCTTCCGCGACGACATCGATCCGGAAGGGCACGCCCGACTGGGGCTCTTGCTGACACTGGGGTACTTCGGCGCGCGCCCGGTCACCGAACGCTGGGGTGAGCCGGGGATCTGGCGGGACCGCGCCGCGGACCTCATCGTCCGGGGCGCAAGCTGGTAGGTCAACCTTGGCCAGGAAACGAGGCACGCATGGCAGGCCGCTGGGGACGACGAATCGGGATTGTACTCGGAACGCTGCTGGGCCTCATCCTGCTCCTCGCGGGAGCGATCTGGTTTCTGAGCAATCGGGCGATGGCACGGCGCTACGCCGTAACGCCGGAGGCGGTGTCCATTCCGACCGATTCGGCCTCGATCGCGCGGGGTCGCCATCTGGCGTCAACCATCGGAAAATGCACCGACTGTCATGGCGACAACCTCGCCGGCCGGCCGTTGACGATGGGGCCTGTCGGGACCTTCGTACCGCTCAATCTCACCAGCGGCAAGGGCGGGGTGGCACCGCTGTCCGATGCCGACTGGGTCCGCGGAATTCGGCATGGAGTGGCTCCTGATGGCCGTTCCCTCCTCTTCATGCCTTCCATGGTGTACCAGAGCTTCACCGCAGCCGATCTCGGCGCGGTGATCGCCTACGTCAAATCGGTTCCTCCGGTCGACAACGAGCTGCCCAGGACCATCGTTGGCCCGATTGGCCGGCTGCTCATCGTCCGGTCGCCCCAGCGGCTGATCCCCGCCTCAGGGATTGACCATAGCGCACCGTTGAAAGCAGCAATCACCGCGGGGCCCACGGCCGAGTATGGCAACTACCTGGCGGTGGTGGGCGGCTGCGTCTATTGCCACGGGGAAGATCTGAAAGGCGGCATCAAGGAGGGCCCTCCGGGTACACCCGCGTCGGCGGATCTCACCTCGACCGGACCGCTCGGAAAGTGGACCGAGGAGGATTTCCGGAAGGCCCTCCGGGTCGGGATGCGCCCCGATGGCAGCGTCATCGATCCGTTCATGCCCTGGCGCTATACCCGGGACATGACCGACGACGAGGTCACGGCGGTGTGGGCATTTCTGAAGACGAAGTGAGCGAAGGGGGCGCGAGGCGCAGGGCGCAGGGCGCAGGGCGCAGGGCGAAAAATGCGCGGGGAGCAGCGACAGCCGCTGCTCCCCGCTTTAACTTTTCGCTCAGTACCTGTCGCCTACTCCCCCGCGCCTCGCGCCATCAGTGATGGTACGCCTGCAACGGCGCCACATCGCCCGGCACCTGATCGCCGAAGAGCAGCCGGCCATCCCGGAAGCTGGCACCGCGCAGCGTAAGCGCGAGTACCTGGCCGAGATTCTCGGCCGGATACACCTCGATCAGCTTCCTGATTTCTTCCGGCAGATCCTCGAGATCGGGCTCGTTCTTCTTGGGGATCACGATCCGGGTGATGCCCGCGCGCACCGCCCCAAGCACCTTTTCCTTCAGCCCCCCGATCGGCAGGACCTCGCCGCGCAGGGTGATCTCGCCGGTCATCGCGATGTCGTTTCGGACCGGACGGCCGGAGAGGGCGGAGATGATTGCCGTCGCCATCGTGACGCCCGCGGATGGTCCATCCTTCGGGATGGCGCCGGCGGGGACGTGGACGTGGGCATCCCGCTCCGCAAAGGTCTCTTCCCGGATGTGGAGCCCCGCTGCATGTGACCGGGCGTAGGTCCAGGCGGCGCGCGCCGATTCCTTCATCACGTCGCCCAGCTGGCCGGTCAGCACCAGCTCGCCCTTGCCCCGCATCGTGGACGCCTCGACGAACATGATGTCGCCGCCAACCGGGGTGTAGTACATCCCCGTCGCCACCCCGATCTGGTCTTCCCGGGCGGCGCGTTCGGGATGCACCTTGGGCCGGCCGAGCAGATCGTCGACCATCTCCGCCGTGACTTCCACCTGCGGCGTCTCCTTCGCGGCGATCTTGCGCGCCACCTTGCGGGAGAGCTTTCCGATCTCGCGTTCGAGCTGCCGGACTCCTGCCTCGCGGGTGTACCTGGAGATGACCTCGGCGACGGCCTCGTCTGTGATGTTGATCTGGTCCGAGCTCAGGGCGTGCTCCACCTGCTGGCGCGGAACGAGATACTTCCGCGCGATCATCAGCTTCTCTCGCTCGGTGTAGCCGGCAAACTCCACGACTTCCATCCGGTCCAGCAGCGGACCCGGGATATTCTGAATGAAATTCGCGGTGCAGATGAACAGCACCTCGCTCAGGTCGAACGGTACACCGAGGTAATGATCGACGAAGCTGTCGTTCTGGGCCGGGTCGAGCACTTCCAGCAGGGCGCTGGCCGGGTCGCCCTGGAAGGAGACGCCCAGCTTGTCCACCTCATCGAGGAGGAAGACCGGGTTCTTGGTGCCGGCCTGTTTCATCGCGTGCAGGATGCGGCCGGGCATGGCGCCGACGTAGGTGCGCCGGTGGCCGCGGACATCGGCTTCATCGCGCGCGCCGCCGAGCGAGATGCGGACGTACTTCCGCCCCATCGCGCGGGCGATCGACTTGGCCACGGAGGTCTTGCCGACACCCGGCGGTCCGACGAAGAGGAGGATCGGCCCCTTGCTGGCCTTTTCGTCGCTGTTGCCCTCTGTGGCGGTCGGGCGGTCAGACGGTCGGACGGTCGGGGCATCGGGCGCGTTCTCCACGCTCGTCGCTTCAACCCGCTCCGGGTCCACCTGACCATCCGACCGTCCGACCCCCTGACCGTCTTCCTCCTGCCTGGCCACCTGTTCCTTGAGCTGGCGCACCGCCAGGAACTCGAGCACCCGGTCCTTCACGTCGCCCAGGGCATAGTGATCCTGATCGAGGATGGCGCTGGCCTTGACGAGATCCAGTGACTCCTCGCTGCGCAGGTTCCACGGCAGTTCCGTGATGGTGTCGAGGTAGGTGCGGATCACCTGCGACTCCATCGACTCCCGGCTGATGCGCTCCAGCCGGCCGAACTCGCGTTCGGATTCCTTCCGGGCCTCGGCCGGGAGATCGAGGGCATCGAGCTTCTCGCGCAGTTCCTCGAGATCTCCGCGTTCGTCATCCTCACCCAACTCCCGCCGGATCTGCTTGAGCTGCTCGCGCAGGAACATCTCGCGCTGGCGTTCGCCCAGCTCTTCCTGCACCTGCGACTTGATGTCCTCTTGTGCGTCCAGCACCGAGATCTGGCGCTGCACGTGGACCAGAACCCGGCGCAGCCGCTCCTCGACCGAGAGCGTCTCCAGCAGCGCCTGGCGCTGCGGCGGAAGGATGTCGAGGTAGCCGGCCACCAGATCCGCGAAACGGCCCGGATCGGCGACGCCCGCGAGCACCTGCTGCACGACCTCCTCGGGCAAGCCGGACTTCTGGCCCAGCTCGCCGGCCCGGGCCCGGGCTTCCTTGTACAGGCCGACGAAGGCGGGATCCTCGCTATTGAGCGGGGCCAGTTCCTCGGCCTCGCGGATGATCGCCTCCATGTACCCGTTCTTTTCACCGATGTGCATCGCGATGCCGCGCCGCTCGCCGTGAAGCAGCAGCTGCATGCCGGCCAGCCCGCGCTGCATCTGGCCGATGCGGGCGATGGTACCGATCGTGTAGAGGGTTTCGCCGGTCACCTGCTCGACGTTTTCCCGCTGCGAAACGGCGAAGATCAGGCGGTCGGGCGTATTGAGCGCCGCTTCGATCGCACGCAGGGTTCCGGGACGACCGGCCCCGATCGGGGCGGTCACTCCGGGAAAGAGCACAACTTCCCGCAACGGCAGGACGGGCAGCACGAGACGTTCGCTGCGTTCAGACATGTATCAGGACTCCGAGGTTCTGGCGTATTGGCAGAAAATCACGCGAACGGCCCCTCAAGGTGCACCGGATGTGCCATGAGCCATCCGCGGTGTATCGGATGAGCGGGTCCCTGCACCCTCCGACCTCGACGGCACCCTCGGGGGAGAGGCGATCGGCGGTTGACGAGACCGTCATTGGTTGGCCGCCAGCAACGAGAGCCGATGACCTGGCTCGACCGGTCCCGGGGCGGTTTTCGTCCCGATCCGGAACAGAACGCTGCCAGTTCGGCGCCCAATTGAAGTAGCCTGCCAATCGGTGGTGGGGCAAGCGGTCGGGGTGTCCGGACGGGAAACCTTGTCCCCCCCGTCCTCCGCTGCTAAATCTCTGAGGCTTCTATGGATACTCGATGACCGACCCGACCTCATCGCTGGCCCCACGACTCTCCGAAGCGCTCGGGACCGCCTTCACGCTTGAAGGCGAGATCGGACGCGGAGGGATGGGCGTGGTGTACCGCGCGCGCGATGAACGCCTCAAGCGGCGAGTCGCGATCAAGGTGCTGCCACCGGAACTTGCCTTCCAGTCCGAGATCCGTGCGCGGTTCACCCGCGAGGCGGAAACCGCCGCTCGCCTGTCGCATCCGAATATCGTGCCGATCTTCAACGTCGGTGAGGGCGGCGGACTGGTCTATTTCGTCATGGGCTACGTGGATGGCGAGTCGCTTGGCGGGCGACTCAAGCGACGCGGCAAGCTGCCGGTGGATGAAGTGCGGCGCATCATGAAAGAGACCGCCGACGCCCTCTCGGCCGCCCACGCCATGTCGGTCATTCATCGTGACATCAAGCCGGACAATATCCTGCTCGACGGCACGCGCGGGCGGGTGATGGTGACGGACTTCGGCATCGCCAAGGCGATGTCGGGGGGCTCCGGTGGCACGCTGACGAGCGCGGGCGTCGCGATCGGCACGCCGCAGTTCATGAGCCCGGAACAGGCCGCCGGCGAGAAGGAGATCGACGGCCGGAGCGACCTCTACAGTCTCGGGGTCGTGACGTACCAGATGCTGACGGGCGAACCGCCGTTCAACGCCCCCACCGTCGCCGGCATCCTGATGAAGCAGATCACCGAGATGCCCCCCTCCGTGCTCGACCGGCGGCCGGACTGCCCGGAGGATCTCGCGCTGGCGGTGGCCCGCTGCCTTGAGAAGGATCCCGAGAATCGCTGGCCATCGGCGGATGCGTTGCGCCGCGCACTCGAATCGCGCACCGTCTCCGGCTACCGCCCGACGGGGCAGACCCGCAGCGGCGCTCCGGCACGATCCACCGGGAACGAGCCGCCCCGCCGGTTTACCGGCGCGGCCCCCTCTCCGCCGAAAGCGCCCGTCGCGCTCGGGCGGCGCACCCCCCAGAACGACGACTGGCGCAACCGGCTCGACCGGCACATGGACCGGGCCAACCGCCGGATGGACCGCGCACCCAACAATGACACGCCGCTGCCGGTCCCGGACACCGGCGAGCCGATGATTGTCCAGAAGACCCGGGCCCAGTTCGCCAAGTGGGCGGCGGTCTCCGGCGGCCTGTTCATGATCAACCTCGCCACCGGCATCACCGAGCCGTGGTTCCTCTTCCCGATGTTCGGCATGGGATTCGGGCTGGTCACGAGCTACTCCAAGCTCTGGCAGGCGGGGTACACCTGGCGCGACGTGCTCAACCGGCCGCCGGCGCCCGACGCGGTGCTGGTACCGGGTGGCAAGGGCGGCAAGCTCGCGCGGCAGCTGCCCGCCCCGCGCAACGATGAGTTCGGCAAGCACCTCGGCCTCGTCCTGCAGGGCCACAACGACCGGATCGCGATCCTCAAGCTGCTGGAGCGCATGAGCCCGGCCGAACGGAACATGCTGCCCGACGATGTCCAGGCGACCGTCGACGGCCTGTACCAGCGCGCCAACGAGCTGGGCAAGACACTGCACGCGATGGACAGCAATCTCGATCTGCAGAGCGAAGAGCGGCTGGAGCAGCGGATGGCAGCGATGCGGCGCGAGCCCGAGGACGAGGAACGGGCCCGCCGGATCACCCTGCTGGAACGGCAGAAGAAGACCATCGGCGACCTGCGGGGCCGGCGGGATCAGATCGCGAGCCAGCTCGAGAGCTGTATCCTCGCCATGCAGAACGTCCGATTCGATCTGCTGCGGCTGCGGTCGGCCGACGCCGGTTCGGCTCTCGGCGACCTGACCGCCGCCACGCAGCAGGCGCGGGCGCTCTCGCGCGATGTCGACAACGCAATCAGCGCGGCACGGGAGATCCGGGAAGCGCTGGGCACGCCTGAGTAACGGCGGCAACGGAGAACGACGGAGGCAAGCGGGCGACCCACGCGGGTCGCCCGTCGTGCTTGGAGCAGGCGGCGGTCTCAGATCCAGGGTAAGCGGTGAGCGCGGTGGCCGCGGTCCAGCTCCCAGCGATCCCGCCTGAGCTCTCGGCGATCACCGCGCAGCTCCACCCGGTCACGACGGAGCTCGCGCGGGCCAGCGCCTTCCCGACGGTCTAGCCGCAGGTCCCAGCGGTCCAGCCGCAGATCCCGCCGGTCTCGACGCAGGTCACGGAGATCGCGCCCGAGATCGCGCCCGGGGTGGCGAACGGCGTGGACAGCGGGATGTGCACGGGTGTGGTTGAGAAGCACGGCTTCAGGTGTCGGGCTCTGCGCGTGCAATACGGTGGTCAGGGCCAGCGCAGACAGCGCGCCGACGAGCGTCAGCAGGGGGCGTCGCATGAGAGACTCTCCGTCGCAGTAGGTCCCAGGTATCGGCGAAAGACACCCGGAAGACGGCGAGGAGGGCGCGGCGTTAACCGGCTGCGACGCTCGATTCAGCCGGGCCAGAGCTCCTGCATTGCCTCGACGAATCCCCGGGCAATCTCCACTGCTCGCGCGTGACGATGGTCCCGCAACACCCACCGGCCGCCCACCATCACATCGCGGAAGGGACGGCTGGGGGTGGAAAAGACGAGACGATCGAGCAGGTGACTGCCCGGTGCGCCGAGCAGGCTGGCATCGGCGGTGTCAATCACCAGGAGATCGGCGCGCGCACCGGCGACCAGCCCCCAGCGCCTGAAGCCCGCCGCCACCCCGCCACCGTGAAGTGCGCGTTCCAGCAGATGCGAGGCCGTCGCGGGCTCGCCCTGCTCAGGGCTGGCCGCCACACTCCGCTGCCTGAGGTGCACGCGCTGGCCGTACTCGACGAGGCGGAGCTCATCGCACCACGAGCGGGTGACCTGACTGTCGGAGCCGATGGAGAGGGGCACGCCCGCTCCGAGCCAGCCGGGCAGATCGGCCAGGCCGTCGCCGAGATTCGCTTCGGTGGAGGGGCAGAGAACGACACCTGCGCCGGTGCGCGCCACGACGGCGATCTCCGCCGGGGTGCTCTGGGTCGCGTGCACCAGCTGCCAGCGTGCATCGAGCGTCACATGCCGGGTGAGCCACTCGATCGGCCGCTCGCCGGTGGCCGTGAGGCAGTCGGCCACTTCGCCGGTCTGTTCCGCCACATGGATGTGAATCGGAACATCGCCCAGCGGAGCGACCAGTCGCGCGATCGCACCGGGTGTGGCTGCCCGCAAGGAGTGGATCGCCACGCCGGCGCTCAGCAGGCTTCGGTGACTGTCGCGCAGGCCGCGGTACAATGCCAGCACCCCCTCGGCGCTGGTGGCGAACCGGCGCTGGTCGCTGCGCAGGGCCGGCTCGGCGAAACCGGCCCGCTCGTAGAGCACCGGCAGGACCGTCAGACCGATCCCGGTCTCGGAGGCGGCATCGGCGAGGGCCCAGGACAATTCCAGCGGATCGGCATAGGGCCGGCCATCAGGCGCGTGCTGCAGGTAGTGAAATTCGCAGACCTGGGTATACCCGCCGTGCAGCAGCTCGGCATACAGTTGTGCGCCGACCGCGCGGAGCTGCGCCGGCGTGATGCGCAGCGCCACGTCGTACATCCGGTCGCGCCACGACCAGAAGTCATCGTGCTCGCCGGTGCGCCGCTCCGCCAGTCCGGCGAAGGCCCGCTGGAAGGCGTGACTGTGGGCATCCACGATGCCTGGCAGCACTGGCCCGGGCAGTACACTCGCTTCGGCTGGCGCCGCGACTCCAGCGACAACGTCGGCCCAGTGACCGTCCGCCCCGACTCGCAGCAGCACGCGGTCGCGCCACTGACTGCCAATCCAGGCCCGTGGCGCCCAGAGCAGTGACCGGTCTCCGTTCATGCCGGCCTCCAGGTCAGGGCCGACTGAACGAACTCGCGCAGCACCGGGCGCAGTGGCGCCGCGCGAGCCGCATCCCAGTTGTAGGGCGGAGACTCGCTCATGTAACAGCTCCAGCACTTCTCGAGCTGCACCGCATGAATGCCCTCCCCCGGCTGGCCGTAGTGCCGGGTGATGTAGCCGCCCTTGAAGCGACCATCGACCACGTGGGTATAGCGGGTCTGTGATGCGAGAACGGCCGCGAGAGCGTCGCGCAGCGCAGGCGCGCAGCTGGACCCGTTCGCGGTGCCGAGGTTGAGATCCGGCAGCCGGCCGGGAAAGAGCCAGGGCAACTCCGATTTGATGCTGTGCCCGTCGAGCAGAATGGCGTAGCCGTGCTCGCGCTTCAGCCGATCAAGCTCTCCACGCAGCGCGTCGTGGTAGGGCTGCCAGTAGCGGCTTGTTCTGCGGGCCACCTCCGCGGCATCGGGCCCCCTGCCCTCGGGATAGAGTGGCGCGCCGGTGAAGCTCCGGGTCGGACACAATTCGGTGTTGTTCACGCCGGGGTACATCAGCTGGTTGTCGCTCGGCCGATTGAGGTCAATCACGTAGCGGCTGTGGTGCGGCACGATGAGGCTGGCGCCAAGCCCGGGCACGAAATCATACAGCTGGTCCAGATGCCAGTCGGTATCCTCCACGTTCAGCGCGTGCGGCAGAAAGGCGTCGGCCAGCTCCGGCGGAATGTGCTGACCGATGTGCGGCAGACTCACGAGCAGTGGCGTGCGGCCGGGCCGCAGCGTCACGACGGGGGCGCTCATGGTGCCCGCTCCCGTCCGCCGACGATCGTCCGTGCGGCGGGTCGCTGCCCGAACCGATAGGCCAGCTCACTGGGATGCTCCAGCCCCCAGACCACGAAATCGGCGCGCTGACCGGCCGCCAGTGTGCCGCGATCGGTGAGGCCGAGCGCGCGCGCGCCGTGCAGCGTCATGCCGCGCAACGCCTCCTCCGGTGTCAGGCGGAACAGGGTGCAGGCCATGTTGAGCATCAGCAATGGGGAGAGCGTCGGGGAGGAACCCGGATTGTGATCGGTCGCCAGCGCGATGGGTACGCCGGCATCGCGCAGCGCCTGGACCGGTGGCCGCTGCGTCTCGCGGAGGAAGTAGAAGGCGCCGGGCAGGAGCACCGCCACCGTGCCGGCCTGCGCCATGGCCTGCACACCCGCCGGGTTGAGGTATTCGAGGTGGTCGCAGGACAGCGCCTGGAATCCGGCGGCGAGCGCGGCACCGCCCTGATCGCTGAGCTGTTCCGCGTGCAGTTTGACGGGCAGCTCCAGTGCCTGCGCGGCTTCGAACACCCGCCGGGTCTGAGCCGGGGAAAAAGCGATGCGCTCGCAGAAGGCGTCGACGGCATCCATCAGTCCTTCCGCGTGCAGCACCGGCAGCCAGCCGCAGACGGCGTCGATGTAGGCATCGGCGCGATCAGCAAACTCGGGAGGCAGTGCATGCGCGGCCAGGCAGGTCGTACGCACATGGACCGGGAGCTCCCGGCCCAGACGGCGCGCGACACGCAGCATGCGGGCTTCATCAGGCAGCGTCAGGCCGTAGCCGGATTTGATCTCCAGCGTGGTCACGCCCTCGGCCATGAGGGCCAGCGCGCGGGCGCGGGCGGCGCGGAAGAGGTCATCGTCGCTGGCGGCTCGCGTGGCGGCCACCGTGGAGAGGATCCCGCCGCCGGCCCGAGCGATGTCTTCGTAGCTCGCCCCCTGCAGCCGCAACTCGAATTCCCTGGCCCGGTCGCCACCATACACCAGATGGGTATGGCAATCCACCAGCCCCGGTGTGACGAGCGCGCCGCCCAGATCGTGTTCCGCTTCGATCTCGAGGGCCAGGTCGGGGGGAAGCGCCGTCTCATCTCCCACCCACGCGATCGCTTCGCCACGGGTCACCAGCGCGCCTCGCGCCATCCAGCCCCACGGCCGGTCGGGCACGAGAGTCGCCAGCGCCGCATTGCGCCAGAGCGTCGAGGGCGTCATCGGTCAGAACCGATCGTGAAGCTCAGCCACCAGGCGCTCGGATTGTCTCCGGCGGAATCCATGCTCCAGTTCCCCGCGGCACCGTCCTCGGCCCAGACCAGCGTGAAGGGCGCGACGGGGAGCGGGTCGGCCCCAGCACAGCGCAGCGTCACCGGATCGGCGCTGAACAGGGCACGCAGCGTGGCCCGGCCGATCCATGGCACGCCGGGCAGGGCCTGCTGCATTGACGCGCGGCCCGCACGGCGCACACTCATCAGGTTGAGATCCCGGGTGGGACCGCGCAACAGGTGACAATCCGGAGCCGACTCGCCCGTGAAGTGCAGTGCCGCGCTGTCCCGGTCCAGGCGGTGCTCACCACCCGGCAGTCGCAGCAGCACCCCGGCGCCTTCCACCACCGCAAACCAGCGATCCACGCCGGGAAACGATGAAAACGGCCCGTCGCGCTCGATATCCGCCACGCTGATGCGGCATTGCCAGTCCGCGGATTGGGGCCAGGCCAGCAGCTCGCGGGTGCGGCCCCCGCCGTTGCACCAGGCCTGAGGCGCGACCTCGTCGCAGCGCACAGCGTGCAGGGTCACGTTCGCCGCACTCATGGCTTGAATTCCCCGTGCAGGAGATACCGGGTCCCTGGATGGACGAGGCGTGCGATCGTAATGGGCACGCTGCGACTGACGGTCCTCCGGACCACGATGAGGCAGGGATCGCGGCGACCGATGCCGAGCAGTCGAGCTTCGCGCGCGGTCGGCACGCCAGCCTCGATGGAGTATTGCGCCTCCCAAAGCGGCGCCACCTCGAGCAGGTAATGGGTGGGTGTGATGCGGGTGAAGTCAACGTCGAGGTAACCGGGGGCACAGGCCGGATTGACAAAGCGGTCCTCGCACTGCACCGGGACCGCGTCGGCGAAGTGCACAATCAGGGTGTGAAAGACCGCCGCATCCCGGGCCACGCCCAGCCGCTCGGCCACCGCCGCCGAGGCGGATTCCCGCCGAGCGAGATGCACCACGGCATGGTGCGCGTGACCGCGCGCGGTGATCTCGTCGTGCAGGTCGCGGATGGTGAGGGTGGACGACACCCGGTGCAGCGGGGCGGCAAAGGTGCCGATCCCCTGGCGCCGTTCGATCAGCCCCTCGACCTGCAGCTCGCGCAGGGCGCGGTTGACCGTCATCCGGCTCACGCCGAAGCGGGCCACGAGTTGCGCCTCGGACGGCATGAGCCGGCCGGGGGGCCACCGGCCCCGGCCCAGCTCCCGCTTCAGAAAGTGCTTGACCCTGGCAAAGGGCGCGATGGCGACCATGGGCCGGAATGCTACTTGCCGATTCTTGTCTAGACAAGTAGTCTCCCCCGGCCCCCCTCCACCCGGAGCGCACCATGCCCGATCGCCCCACCGCCCAGCCTCGCCCGATACGCGCTCCGCGCGGCACCGAGCGCAGCTGCCGGAACTGGCTGATCGAAGCCGCCTACCGGATGTTGCAGAACAATCTTGATCCCGAAGTCGCCGAGAATCCCGCTGCCCTGGTGGTCTACGGCGGGATCGGCAAGGCGGCACGCAACTGGGACTGTTTCGAGGCGATGCTGACAACCCTGCGCGCGCTGCAGGAGGACGAGACGCTGCTGGTGCAGTCGGGAAAGCCGGTCGGCGTCTTCCGCACCCATGTCGATGCGCCGCGGGTGCTGATCGCGAACTCCAATCTGGTGCCGCGGTGGGCGACGTGGGAGCATTTCGATGCGCTGGATCGTCAGGGCCTGATGATGTACGGGCAGATGACGGCAGGTTCCTGGATCTATATCGGCAGTCAGGGCATCGTGCAGGGCACCTACGAGACCTTTGTGGAGGCCGGTCGCCAGCACTATGGGGGCGACCTCGCCGGCCGCTGGATCCTCACCGCGGGGCTCGGCGGCATGGGTGGCGCCCAGCCGCTGGCGGCGAGCATCGCCGGCGCCGCGTCGCTCACCATCGAATGTCAGCAGTCCCGAATCGACTTCCGCCTCAAGACCCGCTATCTCGATGAGCAGGCCAGCGACCTCGACGATGCCGTGGCTCGCCTGGCGCGATACACCCGCGAGAAGAAGGCGGTCTCCATCGGCCTGCTCGGCAATGCCGCCGATGTGCTCCCCGAACTGGTGCGCCGGGCGCGGCAAGGCGGCATCCGGCCCGACCTGGTGACCGATCAGACCTCGGCCCACGACCTGGTGCATGGCTATCTGCCATCGGGCTGGAGCGTCGAGCGGTGGCAGGCGGCGCAGGCCGATAGTGCGCAGCACGCCACACTCCGCGCGGCTGCGGCCCAGAGCTGCGCGGTGCATGTCCAGGCGATGCTCGAGTTCCAGACACTCGGCGTTCCCACGGTGGACTACGGCAACAACATCCGGCAGGTGGCCAAAGACGCGGGCGTGACTCGGGCGTTCGACATTCCCGGGTTCGTTCCCGCCTACATCCGACCGCTGTTCTGCCGCGGCACGGGACCGTTCCGGTGGGTGGCGCTGAGCGGAGATCCGGAGGACATCCGGAAGACCGATGCGAAGATCAAGGAGCTGTTCCCGGAGAACGGCCACCTGCACCGCTGGCTCGACCTGGCGGCGGAACGGATCGCGTTCCAGGGGCTGCCGGCGCGGATCTGCTGGATCGGACTGGGAGAACGGCACCGTGCCGGCCTGGCGTTCAACGCGATGGTCCGCAGCGGCGAGCTCTCCGCGCCGATCGTGATCGGCCGGGATCACCTGGACAGCGGTTCGGTTGCCTCGCCGAATCGGGAGACCGAAGCGATGCTGGACGGCTCCGACGCCGTCTCCGACTGGCCGCTGCTCAATGCGCTGCTGAACACCGCCAGTGGCGCGACCTGGGTTTCGCTGCATCACGGCGGCGGTGTCGGCATGGGCTACTCGCAGCACGCCGGCGTCGTGATCGTGTGCGATGGCACCGAGGCCGCGGACCGGCGGCTCGAGCGGGTCCTGTGGAACGACCCGGCGACCGGCGTGATGCGCCATGCCGATGCCGGATACCCGATTGCCCGCGCCTGCGCCCGTGAACAGGGACTCACTCTGCCGATGCTGGGAGCGACCGATGCTGATTAATCCTGGCCGGATTGCGCTGGATCAGCTGCGCACCATCCACGCCGATGGCACCGGGCTCACCCTGCCGGCATCGGCCACCCAGGAGATCCGGGCCAGCGCGCAGGTGGTGCAGCGTGCGGCCGCGGGCGATGCGCCGGTGTACGGCGTCAACACCGGCTTCGGCAAGCTGGCCAATCAGCGCATCAGCTCGGCGCAGCTCGACACCCTGCAGCTCAACCTGATCCGGTCGCACAGCGTGGGAGTGGGCGCGCCGCTCGCGCCCGCGGTGGTCCGTCTCATGCTCGCGCTGAAGGCGGCGAGCCTCGCCCGGGGGTACTCCGGGGTCCGCGAGGTGGTGATCGACACGCTGCTGGCCGCCTACCACGCCGGCCTGGTGCCGTACATCCCGTCGCAGGGCTCGGTCGGCGCCTCTGGGGATCTTGCCCCGCTGGCCCACATGACGCTGGCGCTGCTGGGGGAAGGGGAAATGCTGGTGGACGGCCGGCGAGAGCCGGCGGGGCCGGTGTTGCAGCGGGCGGGAATTGCGCCGCTGCGGCTCACCGCCAAGGAGGGCCTCGCCCTGATCAACGGGACCCAGACCTCAACCGCGCTGGCGCTGCACGCGTTGCTGCAATTCGAGGCGGTCCTGGAAGCGGCGCTGGTGGTCGGCGCCCTGACGGTGGATGCCGCCCGCGGTAGTGACGGGCCGTTCGATCCGCGCATTCATGTCCTGCGCGGCCAGCCGGGGCAGATCGACGTCGCCCAGTACTACCGGGCCCTGCTCGCCAGCAGCGCCATCCGTCGGTCGCACCTCGAGGGGGACGACCGGGTGCAGGATCCCTACTGCCTGCGCTGCCAGCCCCAGGTGGTGGGCGCCTGCCACGATCAGCTGCGCCACGCGGCGCTGGTGCTGGTGCGCGAGGCCAACGCCGTCACCGACAACCCGCTGGTCTTCGCCGCCGACGACACGCTGGTGTCGGGCGGCAACTTCCATGCGGAGCCGGTCGCGCTCGCCGCGGACGCCTGCGCGGTGGCCATCGCCGAGGTCGGCGCGATCAGCGAGCGCCGCATCGCGATGCTCATCGACAGCGGCGTGTCGCGGCTGCCGCCATTTCTCGCCGCCGATCCGGGGCTCAACTCCGGCTTCATGATCGCCCATGTCACGGCGGCGGCGCTGGCCTCCGAGAACAAATCGCTGGCCCATCCCGCCAGCGTGGACAGCCTGCCCACCAGCGCCAATCAGGAAGATCACGTCTCGATGGCCACCTTCGCCGCGCGCCGGCTGCAGCCGATGGTCGACAACGTGGCCCATATCATCGGCATCGAGCTGCTGGCCGCGGCGCAGGGGATCGAGTTCCTGCGCCCGCTGACCACCTCGCCCCCGCTGGAGGAGGTGCATGCGCTGCTGCGCCGCAGCTGCCCGGCGATGCCGCAGGACCGCTACCTGGCGCCCGATATCGAGCAGGCCACTCGCCTGGTCACCGACGGTTCGGTGGGAGGTATCCTGCGGCGGCTGCCGGGTCTCCCGCCGCTGTGGACGCCGGCCTGAGCCTTCCGCCAAAGAAAGCGCCGGGCCGCTGAGTGCGGTCCGGCGCTGCGGGCAGATACTCGCTGGCCTGGTCGTGTGAGCCGCGGCCTCAATACCCTGCGATTTCCTCCATCGCCTGCCGCAGATCCGCCACCTGGGGCAGGATGACATCCTCCAGCTCCGGCGCATAGGCCACAAACGTATCGGTGGCGGCCACGCGACGCACCGGCGCATCGAGCCACTCGAACGCCTCCTCGGCGATCCGCGCCGCGATCTCCGAGCCGTAGCCCCACGACAGTGAATCCTCGTAGGCCACGATCACCCGGCTCGTCTTCCGCACCGACGCGAGGACGGTCTCCCAGTCCACCGGAGCGAGCGAGCGGAGGTCGATCACCTCGACCGACAAGCCGTATTTCTCCTCCACGTCCTTGGCCGCCACCAGGGTGCGCTGCACCACCGCGCCATAGGTGATCACCGTGAGGTCGGTCCCTTCGCGGACGACCCTCGCCTTGCCGAACGGGATCATGAAGTTCGGCCCCGGATTCGGCGCCTTGTTGTAGGTCTGGCGATAGAGATGCTTGTGCTCGAGGAAGAGCACCGGATCCTCGCACCGGATCGCGGTGCGGAGGAGGCCGTTGGCATCCAGCGCCGTCGCGGGACAGACGACGCGCAGGCCGGGAATGCCGGTGAAGATCGCCGCACCGGTCTGGGAGTGGTACACGGCGCCACCCTTGAGGTAGCCACCGTACGTCACCCGGATGACGACCGGCGAGGCGAAGGCGTTGTTCGAGCGCCAGCGCATCAGCGCCAGCTCGTTGCGGATCTGCATGTACGCCGGCCAGATGTAGTCGAAAAACTGGATCTCCACGACCGGCTTGAGACCCCGCGTCGCCAGACCGATCGCCCGGCCGACGATGTTGGCCTCCGCGAGGGGCGAGTTGTACACCCGGTCGCCGCCGAAGGCCCGCTGCAGTCCCCAGGTGACCTTGAAGACGCCGCCCTTCCCCTTCACTGTCTCCAGCGACGCCTCCCGGCTCGCATCGGCGACATCCTCGCCGAAGACGATGATGCGCGGATCCCGCGTCATCTCGTCCTTGAGGCAGCTGTTGAGCAGGTCGACCATCGTGGTGGGGTCGCCGCTGAAGCGCGGATCATCCTCGGTGTCGAACTGCTCCGACGTCGGGTCGACATCGGGCGAGTAGACGAAATCGTAAATCGTGCTGGTCGCCGGCTGCGGGGAGGCGAGCGCGGTCTCCGCGGCGAGACTCACCTCTTCATCGGCCTGGTGCCGAATCGCCTCGAGCTCCGGGCCGGTGGCGATCCCCTGCTCCAGCAGCCAGGCGGGGAAGCGGGTCAGCGGATCGCGCTTGGCATCCTCATCTCGCTCGCTCCCGGGCCGGTAAAGCACCTCATCATCCGACAGCGAATGGCTGTAGGGCCGGATGACCTTGGCGTGGACCAGGGCGGGACCCTTCCGCGCCCGGCAATACTCCACCGCGCGGCTCAGCACCTCGAAGGACGCCACAGGATCGCAGCCGTCAACCTCTTCGATGTACAGATCCGGGAACGACGCGACCAGCTTTGAGATCGACCCACCCGCGGTGTTGACCTCCACCGGGACGCTGATGGCGTAGCCGTTGTCCTCGATCAGGAAGACGACCGGCAGCTTCAGGTTCGAGGCGGAGTTCATCGCCTCCCAGAACTCGCCCTCGCTGGTGGTCCCGTCGCCCGACGAGCAGAACACCACTTCATCGCCATGCGGACCGCTCACACCATCGGCCATCCCCTGCACCCGGGAGTAGCGCAGCCACGCCTCGGCGCAACCGACGGCCTGGAGAAACTGGGTCCCGGTGGGGCTCGAGGCGCTGACGATGTTCAGATCCTTGTGACCGAAGTGCGACGGCATCTGGCGGCCGCCGGAGTTCGGATCGTCCGCCGCACCGACCGCGGAGAAGAGCATCTCCGTCGCCGTCATGCCGAGCCCGAGGCAGAGCGCGCGGTCGCGATAGTAGGTGTAGAACCAGTCGTAGCTGGGACGGAAGACCTTTGCCGCCGCAGCCAGGACACCTTCGTGCCCGGCACCGGAGATCTGGAAGTAGATCCGGTTCTGCCGCTTGAGCTGGATCTCGCGGTCGTCGATGCGGCGCGAGAGGTAGATCAGCCGGTAGATGTCGAGGAGGTCGGGCTTGCCCAGCGTTCGGGCGGTCTTCGGGAGCGGGCGGGTGCGAGAGGCCATGGGCGAATAATCGCGCCCGGAGGGACCGCGCGGAAGGGCGGGACCGCCAGTGGGCAACGGGGACTATCGCGGGGGCGACAACAGCGCCGGTGCCCGGTCCCAGTACCCCTGCGCCGCGCGGATATCGGGGCTGTTGTGCAGATAGAACTCGTCGGCCGCCTCCGGACCCCAGCGCACCTCGACGACGCGACGGGCCAGCACGCGGCTGACCACCGCCTGCACGGCCGTGTCGGCGGCAGCGGTCACGTGTAACCGGGTCTGCACCCGGTTGAAGAATGGCTCGAAGAGCCTGGTGTGCCATTCGTCCCGGGCGTCGAGCCAGCGGGTCCAGACCGCAGGTTCGTGGGGCAGCAGCACGGCGACGCTGTCGGCGATCGCCTCATACCACCCGCTGTCCGCGGCGACGCCCCACCAGCCGGGCAGTTCGGTGCTCGGCGGCAGGACGATATCCGGCACGATCCCGCCGCCACCGCGGACCGCCCTGCCGGCATCGGTGCGAAAGACGGTGAGGGTATCCTGGCCCAGGCCGCTCACCCCGGCGAAGCTGTAGTACTGCGCCGCCTTGAGGCCGCGGTAGGACCGCTGGATCACGCGGCCACTTGGGGTCACCACGCGGCCGGTGGTGAGCCAGACGAGATCGCCCTGCGGCGGAATGGGAAAGGCCTGCTGCATCAGCGCCTTGCCGAAACTGCGGCGGCCGATCAGGAGGGCGCGATCGTGATCCTGGAGCGAACCGGCGAGAGCCTCGGAGGCGCTGGCGCTGCCCTCGTCGATGAGCACCAGCAGCGGCAGGTCGCGGAATGCGCCGGCTTTCCGGGTCCGATAGGACTCATTGGCGAGGCGCCGCCGGCCCTCGGTCCGGAAGACCAGGGTGGTGTCGGGGAGGAAGAGCGAGGCAATCTGGACCGCCGCGACCACCACGCCGCCGGGATTCCCCCGCAGATCGAACACCGTCCGCTTGGCCCCCCTGCCCTTCAGATCCTTCAGCGCCTTCTCGACTTCCTCCGCCGAGCTGAGGTAGAAGCCGGTGAGCCGGAGGTAACCGGTCGTCGCATCCAGCATCCCCGTCGCGCTGACCGAGCGGGCCTCGAGGTTGTCGAACTTGAGCTGGACCCGGATCGAGTCGGTGTCGAAGCGTGGGCCACGCTCGAAGAGCACCCGCACCTTCTTGCCCTTCTCGCCGATCATGCGGCTGGACGCCTCCCCAATCGAGAGACCGGCAATCGAGGTGTCGTTGATGGCGAGCAGCCGATCGCCGGCGGCGATGCCGGCCCGCGCCCCGCTGCTGCGGGGCAGGACCGACAGCACGGTCACGGCGTCATCGACCGCATCCAGCACGATGCCGGTGCCCGCCAGCTGACCCGTCTGGTACGCCATCTCGCGCTCCGCATCCACCCGCCGCTCGAACCGGCTGTGGGGATCCAGCGACGCGAGGACGCCGTCGATCGCGGCATGCACCAGTTCGGCGTACGAGACCGAGTCGACATAGCTCACCCGGATCTGGTTGAGCAGGCTCGAGAAGGTCTGGAGCTGCTCGTACGACGCGGTCTGGCAGAGCAGCGTGCGCGGCGCGGCGGCGAGGCAGAGCGCGGTGAGCAGGAACGAACGACGAAGCATGCGGCGCATGGGACTCCTACTGAAGCCGGGTGAGGCGTTCCCTGGCAACTGAGATCTGGTGCTCATACCGGCTGGGGGCAAGTTCGAGGAACCGGGACAGCGTCGCTTTGGCCTCGGCATTCTTGCCCAGATCCATCTGGGCGAGTCCCAGCCAGTAGAAGGCGCGCGGGTCGCGCGGATTGGCCTCGCTGGCGAGCTTGAGCCGCGTCTCCGCCTGCGGCAGCATGCCGGCCTTGCCCAGCGTCACGCCGAGGTCGAGCAGCAGGCTGGGGTCGTCGGGATTGGCGTCCACGGCGCTCATCCGCTCCTGCACCGCACGCGGGAAGTCGCGTGCGGCCTCGTACATCCGCGCCAGCTGCACATGCGCCATGTAGTTGCCGATGTCGGCGGTGATCACCTGGTGGTACAGCTCGGTGGCCTCCGCGGTGCGGCCCTGACGCTGCCGGATCGCGGCCAGCATGTACCGGTACTCGTTGGCGCGGAGCGGGGCGTCGTCGGGGGCGGAATCCACCGCCACCTGCCGCTCGGTCCGCGCGACGAGGGCCTGCAGGTCCGCCGCGGCGGAGTCGGGAAGTTCACTGTGCGCCGCCGCAAGGGAGCGAAACCAGAGCAGCACCTGCGGAACGTCCTCGAGTTTCCCGCCCTTCTGCTGATGCCGCACCTCATTGCTGAAGTGGGTATAAGCAGTGGGGTACTTGCCTTCGACGAAGTCCTTGAGCCCGCTCGCGAACTCCCCCCAGGGCCGGAGCCAGACGATGCTGCCGAGGATCCGCACGTCCACCAGCGGGTCGAGGAGAAAGGCCTTGGTGTATTGCCGGTCGAGCTCCCGGATGGCCGCGCGAACGCTGTCCGGGCCCGCCTTGCGCTTCGCCCGCCAGAAGTCCCCATCCTTCTCGTGGGCGATCGACAGGGCGAGGTAGGCCTCGGCAAACTGCGGGTCCAGTGCGATGGCCTGCCGCAGGGAGGCCTCCGCCGCACCAAAGCGGTCCTTGCTGAGGTACCCCATCGCGAGATTGTAGTGCGCCGCGGCATCGTTGGAATCACGCTGGGCGCGCGCCTCCAGCTCCGGCACCGGCACGGTCAGCTTGATCTTCTGCGCCTGGAGCGGACTGGCGACGAGGACGACGCCGAACAGCACGCGGCGGTACCAGCGGTGCAGGGTCACGGGACTGTCTCCCAGGCAGGCGACGAATACCGGTACCGGCGGCGCCTGACTACCGCCGGGTGTGTACCCCTCAGGAACCCAGTGCCTCGATCCGCTTGCGGGCCTCGACCTTCTGGTCCTCAAACCGGCTCGGCGCCAGCTCGATGAAGCGGCCGTAGGCATTCCGGGCAGCGGCGGTGTGTCCCATCTGCCTGGCGACGAAGCCCAGCACGTACAGCGCGCGCACATTGCGGGGATTGGCCGCCACCGCCTGACCGAGCACCGTCTCTGCCTCCTCCGCTTCGCCGGCGCGGGCGAGGGCCTCCCCGAGGTCGAACAGGAGCGAGGGATCCTCGGGGTTCGCGGCGACGGCCCGGCGGCGTTCCTCCAGCGCGGCGCCGGTCCGATGCTGCTCATCGTAGATGCCGGCGAGGCGCACATGAGCCATGTACAGGCCGGCGTCGACCGTCAGCGCTTCCTGCAGCAGGGCGATGGCCTCTGGGCTGCGACCGGAAGCCTCCTGGATGCAGGCCAGGGCATAGCGGTAGTGATTGGCCGACGAGAAGGCGAGCGTCGCGCCGCCGCTCTGCTCGGCGTCCGCCGCGGCACGGTCGAGCAGGAGCTGGATGTTGGTGATGGCGCGGGGGAAGTCGCCGGTGTGCGCGGCGGCGAGCGCCTCGTACCAGAGAAACCAGCCGGCGTACTTCTGCCGATCCGCGTCGGTGTCCTTGCCGGTGATGTCGTGGAAGAACTGATAGGCCCGCGCGTACTGCCCGTCCCAGAAGCTGCCGAATCCGTTCATGATGTAGGTGTACACCGCCGAGGAGCTCCTCCCGAGATGCAGCACTTCGGCGGGGGGAATCATCAGGGCGAGCGGCTTGAGGTCCACCAGCGGATCCAGCAGGAAGGCGCGCCGGCGAAAGCCCCACGCCTCCTCCACCGCCGCCGCCCACTCCGGGGGGACTTTCCCGTTGTCCTCTTCGTCCCACAGCTTCGGGCGCCGGGCATAGGGAAGATACGAGAGGGCGAGGTAGGCCTGCGCAGTCTTGGGTTCGATCAGAATCGCCCGACGCAGCTGCTGCTCGGCGAGGTCGTACTTGTGCTTGACCCAGTAGGCCAGCGCCAGCTCGTACTGTGCCGGCGCATCGTTGGAATCACGGGCGGCGCGGGCCACGAGCGAATCGATCGAGACCTGGAGCTGGGCTCGCTGCGCCTGCAGGGGGACAATCGGGAGCAG
This sequence comes from Gemmatimonadota bacterium, assembly GCA_031382385.1. Lineage (GTDB taxonomy): Bacteria > Gemmatimonadota > Gemmatimonadetes > Gemmatimonadales > GWC2-71-9 > JADJOM01. The sequence continues at coordinate 28,187 of JANMYS010000061.1, read as the reverse complement.
GGACAGGCCCAGGCCGATCACCACCGTAATGTGCCAGGTACGCATCAGGCTTCTCCCTGTCGTTTGGCGTAGTACTACCGGACGGAGTCGGCGAGCCAGGCGCGCGCTTCGACCCGCTGCGCCTCGAATCGGCTCGGCGCGATCGCCAGAAATCGGGAAAAGGCCTCGCGTGCGGCATCCGCCTGGCGAAGCTCCACCGCCACGACACCCTGCAGGTACGGAATCCTGGCGTCGCGCGGGTTGGCCAGCGCGGCGTCGGCGAGAGGCTCGACCGCGTCCGCGGTACGCTGGAAGCGCACCAGCGTTGCGGCCAGATCCAGCACCAGGTCGGAATTGTCCTGGTCGACATCCAGCGCCAGCCGCCGCTCGGCGAGCGCCTCTTCGATCTGGCCACGCTGTTCGTACATGCGGGCCAGCTGGACGTGGGCCATGTACAGACTGAGATCAAATTCGAGCGCGCGACGGAAGGTGGGGATGGCCGCGTCGTAATAGCCGCCGAGGTAGAGAAAGGTGGCGAGGATATAGCGGTACTGGTTGCTGCTGAGCGGGAGGTCGCGGCTCGTACGGGTTGTATCCTCCTCCTCAACGATGGCGCGCCGGGTCAGCACCGCAAAATTCTGCACCGCCTCGTCGAACCTGCCCAGGTGCGCCGCGGCCAGCCCGTGATACCAGAGCACCGGCGTTGCGGCATTCTCGATGGCGCCGCCGGAGCGCGGGTCCGTGGCCACCTTGTGAATGCGCGCATAGGCCTCGTCGTACTTCGCCTCGCGGAAGTCGTTGATGGCCCGCGCGAGGTCCCCGGTCCACCACGGCTGAATCACAAACACCAGTCCGCGGGCGGTGCGGATGATCCCCTCGCCGCGAGGTCCCTTGAACTTGCCAAGAATGCCAAGCTCGACGAGGGGGTTCAGCAGGAAGGCGCGGCGGTAGCGGGTGTCGCTCTCGTATAGCCTCGCGACGACGGCGCTGTCCCCGGCGCTCTGCTTGAGCGCTTTCCAGTAGCCCTCGCCCCGGCGCCAGGGGAGTTCCGAGAGGGCGAGCCAGGCGTCGGCGTAGTTGGGGGCGAGCTGAATAGCCTGGTGCAGGGCGCGGTCGGCGGCGTCCCACTTCTTCTTGTCCCAGTACGCCATCGCAAGGGCGTAGTGGACGGTGGCGTCGTTGGAGTCGGCTCGTGCCTGCGCCTCCAGCTCGGAAATGCCGGGCGTGCGTGTCCCCGGCTGCTGGGCGGCGGCCGACTCAGCGATCAGGAGCAGGCCGAGAGCCCAGAGGCAGGATCGCATGGCTGGCCGGCGTGAAGGGGATTGCTCCGCCGAACATGCCTGCAAACCACCCGTTCCGCCAGCAGGGCGGCTCGGCGTCCCTCCCGGGCCTACTGATCGGCCTGGTAGACCACCCGGCCCCCCGCCACTGTCGCCCGGATGCGCGCCGTCTCGATCGCCTCCGGCGGAATGCCGAAGAGATCCTGATCCAGCAGCACGAGATCGGCGCGGTAGCCCGGCTTGAGAATGCCGCGGGTCGTTTCGGCGAAGACGCCGTAGGCGTTGGTCACGGTGTATGCCCGGAGCGCGTCATCGAGCGAAATCTTCTCCGCCGGGAGCCAGCCCCCGGGATTCTTGCCATCGAGCGTACGGCGGGTGACGGCAGCGTAGAGGCCGAGGATGGGATCGAGCGGCGCCACGGTCCAGTCGGAGCCGAAGACGAGGCGCGCCTTCGCGTCCAGCAGGGAGCGGAAGACGTAGCTGTCGCTCACCCGGCTGCCGAGCCGCTTGCCAGCCCAGCGCCCGTCGTCAATCACGTGGTAGGGCTGCATTGACGCGAGGACACCCTGGGTCGCCATCCGCTGCACCTCCTGCGGCCGCAGGTGTTGCGCATGCTCGATCCGGAAACGGCGATCCCGCGGCCCATGCACCTTCGCGACGCTATCGAAGATGTCGAGCACCAGGCTGTTGGCCTTCTCACCGATGGCGTGCACCACGACCTGCAGCCCGGCGGAGTCGGCCCGACCGATCTGGCTGCGGAGCGAATCCTCCGGGGTCGTGAGCAACCCCGACGTGGTCGGGTCGTCGGCATAGGGCTCGAAGAAGAGGGCGGTGGTCGAGCCGAGCGAGCCGTCGATGAACCCCTTCACTCCGGCAAGACGAATCCAGTCATCGCCGGGACCGCGGGCCTTCACGGTATCGGCGACACGGGCCCATTGTGCTAGCGCCGGATAGAGCGACACCCGGAGCGTGAGCGCGCCGGCCTGCCGGGCCCGGCGGAGCCCGGCGACCTGCGACCACTCCGCACTCACCGAGCCGATCGCCGTCACGCCCTTCGACGCGGCGAACTGCATCGCGCGGGCAAGTGCTGCGTCGACCTGGGCTTCCGACGGCTCGGGAACGACCCCGTAAACCGGGTTCATCGCTTCGTCCTTGAGCACGCCAGTCGGCTCCTTCGTGCGAGGATCGCGGACGATCGTGCCACCGGCGATATCCGCCGTCGCCCGAGTGATCCCCGCCGCCCGGAGCGCGAGCGAGTTGGCGACGCCCATGTGGCCATCGAGCCGGCTGACGAAGACCGGATTGCGCGGCGTCACCGAATCGAGCCATTCGCGCCGGGGCAGCGGTGTGCCGGGCCAGCGCTCATGATCCCAGTCGCCCCCCAGGATCCACTCCCCCGGCTGCCGCTCGGCGGCGAACGCCTTGAGCCGGCCGATGAACTCCGCCGGCGAGTTGGCGTCCCGCAGATCCACGCTGGCGAGCTGGAAGCCGCCACTGAGGAAGTGGACGTGGGCGTCCAGGAAGCCCGGCGTGATCAGTGCCGGGCCGTTCTGCAGCACGCGGGTGCTGTCCCCGATCAGTCGCGCCACCGTGGCGCTGTCGCCCACCGCGATGATCGTGTCACCGCGTGTGGCGACCGCCTGGGCGTAGGGGTGGGTCGAGTCGCCGGTCCACACCTTTCCGAAGACCACGAGATCGGCCGGTGTCGGGCGGCTGCAGGCCGAGGCAAGCAGCAGGAGCGAGAGGCGACAGGCGAGGGGCAGCGGGATGCGGTTCATGGTCAGCGGGATGACTGGGGAAGGGTGACCCGGAGGGCCAGGAGGTCGCGGACATCGAGCAGCACTTCCAGCATGAGCTGGTCCCGCTGATAGGCGGCGTCCAGCTCTTCCATCCGCCGGGTCTGCTGGTCACCCTTGGCGCGATCGAACTGCTCGCGATAGGTGACTTCGAGATTGCTGAGGATCTGGTCGCGAGGGCGCATGGAGTAGGGAGCAGGGAGTAGGAGGTGAAAAGTGGCGCTGGGCGCGAGGCGGTCGGACGGTCGGACGGTCGGACGGTCGGACGGTCGGACGGCAAGCTAAACGCTGAATGCTGACTGCTGACTGCTCCCCGCTGACGGCTGACGGCTGATAACAGTAGCTTACTGCCTCACTCTTTCCCCTGCCACCATGCGCCCGATTCTCGCCCTGTCGTTGCTGGCCCTGCTTGCGACCGCCGCCTCTGCCCAGCAGAAGCCGCGCGCCCGGGCGCTCGGCATCCCGTTCAATGGCACCCCCGGCCCGCTCAACGCCATCACCGATGTGGCCGGAGTCGAGGTGGGCCATGTGACGCTCATCAGCGGTGCGGGCAGGCTGGTGGTGGGCAAGGGCCCGGTGCGGACTGGAGTGACGGCGGTCCTGCCGCGGGGGAAGTCCAGCGATCCGGTGATGGCGGCGTGGTGGACCCTCAACGGCAACGGCGAGATGACCGGCACCACCTGGCTGGAGGAATCGGGCTTCCTCTGGGGCCCGGTGATGATCACCAATACCCTGAGTGTCGGGGTGGTGCGCGATGCCGTCATCGAATGGGCGATCAAGCGGAACTACGACGACTTTCTCTGGGCTCTCCCGGTTGTGGCGGAGACCTACGACGGCGGCCTGAACGACATCAAGGGGATGCACATCCGGAAGGAAGACGCCTTCCGGGCGCTGGATGACGCGAAGACCGGACCGGTCGCAGAGGGCAACGTGGGCGGAGGCACCGGCATGGTCTGCCACTCGTTCAAGGGGGGGATCGGCACGGCGTCGCGCCGGCTTGGCGTCGATGCCGGCGGCTACACGGTGGGCGTGCTGGTGCAGTGCAACTACGGCGGCCGGCGCCGGCTCAGCATCGCGGGGGTTCCAGTCGGGCCGCAGATTCAGGGCGCCGAGCAGTGCGTCGGCGTGGCCAACCCATCGGAACCATGGGCCCGGCAGCTGCCGCGCTGTGACGCCGCACCCTCGGGGATGCTGCCGACCGCGGCCCGGGAGGAACTCGGCTCCATCATCGTGGTCGTGGCCACCGACGCGCCACTCCTTCCGCACCAGCTCAAGCGACTGGCCAAGCGGGTGGGACTCGGCATCGGACGGATGGGCGGGATCGGCGGGGACAGTTCCGGCGATATCTACCTCGCCTTCTCGACCGCGAATGCGGGGGCCTCCAATCCCGACTCGGCGGTGACCGTCCGGATGTGGCCGAATGACCGGATCAACGGGCTGTTCGAGGCGACGATCGACGCCACCGAAGAGGCGATCACCAACGCCATGTTCGCCGCCGAGACGATGACCGGCGCCGACGGCTACCGGGTATCGGCGCTGCCGACGGACCAGGTGGTGGCGCTGCTGCGGAAGGCGGGGAGGATTCCATGAGTGGGGACATTGGCCGTTGGCTCAAGGCCCGATGCGGCTGCAGCATGCTCGCGTTCACCGCTACCGCCAATGGCTAACGGCCAACGGCCAAAGGCCTCCATGCCCAACCCTCGACCCGTCGCCCTCATCACCGGCGCCTCCGGTGGCATCGGTCTCGAACTGGCCCGGCTCTGCGCCCGGGGCGGGCACGATGTGATTCTCGTCGCCCGCAACGCCCCCAAGCTCGAAGAGCTGGCCAAATACCTCGGCGGGATGTACAACGTGCGCACCGAGGTCATCGTCGCGGACCTGGAAGATCCGGAGGCGCCGCAGGCGATTCTCGAAGAGGTGGAACGCCGCGGCCTCGGAGTTGACGCGCTGATCAATAACGCCGGCTTCGGCGACTGGGGGCTGTTCGGCCGGGCCGACCTCGAGAAACAGCTCGCCATGGTCCAGGTCAACATCGTCGCCCTGATGATTCTCACCCGGCTGGTCCTGCCCCGGATGGTCAGCCAGCGGAAGGGACGGATTCTCAATGTCGCGTCGACCGCAGCCTTCCAGCCCGGACCGCTGATGGCGACGTACTATGCCAGCAAGGCGTTCGTGCTTTCGTTTTCCGAGGCCCTCAGCAATGAATTCAAGGGCACCGGAATCACGGTGACGGCGCTCTGCCCCGGGCCGACCAGCACGAAGTTCTTCGAGGTGGCCAACCTGCCGCAGAACATCCCGATGACGGGGCCGTTCATGATGCCGGTTGAGCCGGTGGCGGAGGCGGGATATCAGGGGATGATGCGGGGCAGCACGGTCGTGGTCCCGGGATTTCTCAACAAGCTGCTGGTGTTCTCCGGGAGGCTGGTGCCGAGGTCGATCCCCACGGCCATCGCGCGACGGATCCAGGAAGGACGGGGGAACCGATGACGCTCTCCGGGAAGCGGGTCCTGATCTTCGCGGCCAAGTACTACGAGGAGCTGGAGCTCTGGTATCCCAAGATCCGGCTGGAGGAAGAGGGCTGTGCCACCGTCGTGGCGGGGGTCGGCGAGAAGGTCTACTACGGCAAGAGCGGCTCGTACCCCGTGACGGTGGACGCGCACGTCGATGAGGTGAACGCCGCCGACTTCGACGGACTGGTGATTCCCGGCGGGTACGCGCCGGATGTGCTGCGGCGCTATGCCAAGGTGCTCGCGCTCACGCGGGAGATCTTTGCCGCCGGCAAGCCGGTCGCCTTCATCTGCCACGCCGGCTGGGTCCCGATTTCCGCGGGGATCGTGCAGGGGAAGCGCGGCACCAGTGTCGGCGCCATCCGGGACGACCTGATCAATGCGGGAATGGCGTGGGTGGATGCGCCGGTCGTGGTGGACGGCAACCTGATTTCCTCCCGTACTCCCGCCGATCTCGGCCCCTTCATGCAGGCGCTGCTCGCGGCACTGCGCTCCCGTCCCTCCCGCGACTGAACCATGCGCATTCTTTTCGGCTATCTCTCGCGCCACCGAAATCTCGTCCTGCTTGCGCTGGTGCTCGCGGCCATCAACCAGATCTTCTCGCTGCTGGACCCGCTGATCTTCCGCCATGTCATCGACAACTACGCCAGCCACCCGAAGGACTACACCCGACCGGAATTCTTCCGCGGCGTGGCCCTGCTGCTGAGCATGGCGGTGGGTGTCGCCTTTGTCTCGCGTGTCGCCAAGAACTTCCAGGATTATTTCGTCAACGTCATCACCCAGAAGGTGGGGGCGCAGATCTATTCCGACGGGCTGCAGCACTCGCTCGAGCTGCCCTACCAGGTCTTCGAGGATCAGCGCAGCGGCCAGACGCTCGGCACGCTGCAGAAGGTCCGGTCGGATGTCGAGAAGCTGATCGCCGCGTTCATTGGCATCCTGTTCACCACGCTGGTCGGCATCATCTTCGTGACGGTCTACGCCATCAGCGTGCACTGGATCATCGCACCGATCTACTTCGCGACCATCCCCATCATCGGATACATCAGCTCGGTGCTGAGCCGGAAGATCAAGACGGTCCAGAAGGTGATCGTGGCAGAGACCACCGCGCTGGCCGGGGCCACCACCGAGTCGCTCAGGAATATCGAACTGGTGAAGAGCCTGGGGCTCTCGGGCCAGGAAATCGCCCGGCTCAACGCCACGACGGGGAAGATCCTCAAGCTGGAACTGAAGAAGGTGAAGTACATCCGCAGCCTGAGTTTCATCCAGGGCACCGCAGTCAACTTCCTGCGGACGACGATACTGTTCGTCATGCTGTACCTGATCTACGCCGGCGAGATCACCTTCGGCCAGTTCTTCTCTCTGTTCATCTATTCATTCTTCATCTTCGGGCCGCTGCAGGAGCTCGGCAACGTCATCAACATCTACCGCGAGACCGAGGTGTCGCTGCAGAACTTCGCCGCCATCCTCGAGATCCCGCGCGAGGTGAAGCCACCCGCACCGGTACCGCTGGAGAGCATCGAGACGCTCGAGTTCAAGTCGGTCGGGTTCCGCCATCAGTCGGCCACCACCGACGCGCTGACCGGCATCAGTTTTCACGTGCGCCGGGGCGAGACGATCGCCTTCGTGGGTCCGTCCGGGTCGGGGAAGACGACGCTGGTCAAGCTGCTCGTCGGGCTGTACCGGCCGCGCGCAGGCGAGGTACTGTATAACGGCCATCCGGGCGACAGGATCGACTTCGACCAGTTCCGCGCCCGCATCGGGCTTGTGACTCAGGACACTCAGCTCTTTGCCGGCACGATTCGGGAAAACCTGCTGTTCGTCAACCCGACGGCGAGCGACGCCGAGTGCCTTGACGTGCTGCAGAAGGCGGCGTGCCAGAGCCTGCTGTCACGCGCCGACAAGGGACTGGATACGGTGATCGGCGAAGGCGGCGTCAAGGTGTCCGGCGGCGAGAAACAGCGGCTGTCGATCGCGCGAGCGCTGCTGCGGCACCCGGCCCTCCTGATCTTCGATGAGGCCACGTCGAGCCTGGACTCGCTCACCGAGGATGAGGTCAGCCAGACCATCCGCGACGTCTCGGCCAACGGCGGCCATATCGCCATTCTCATCGCGCACCGGCTGTCGACCGTGATGCATGCCGACCGGATCATTGTGCTGGAACGGGGCCGCGTCGTGGAGCGAGGCCAGCATCAGGACCTGCTGGAACGGAAAGGGCTCTACTACGCCATGTGGCGGCAGCAGATCGGCGAGGGTGAGCCGGAGCCGGACGAAGAGATGGCCGTCAGCCGTTAGCTGTCAGCCGTCAGCATACATCATTCATCTGTTCCCGGTTCCCGGTTCCCCGTTCCCCGTTCCCCGTTCCCCCTTCGCCCACCACCCCCCAATCCCCACTCCCAGCATCAGGCCCGCGTCGACCGGTGGATCAGCCAGTTCGAGGAGGGCTACTTCCACCCGCTGACCAATCTCTGCCGGCTCACCGAGGAAGTCGGCGAGCTGGCCCGGGAGGTGAATCACCGCTTCGGCCAGAAGACCAAGAAGAAGGAAGAAGCCGACGGGGACATGGCCATGGAGATGGCCGATATCCTTTTTGTCCTGATCTGCATGGCCAATCGGGAGGGAATCGACCTGCAGGCGGCGTTTGACAGAATGATGGACAAGGTCGAACGACGGGATGCGGAGCGGTGGACGCGGAAGCAGGAGTGAGCAGGAGGCAGGGAGTAGGCGGTCGGGCGGTTGGCTGAATGCTGACGGCTGACAGCTCACTTCCCCCTCCTCCCGTCGCCCCGTACCTTCCGCCATCCCCTAGCCGCCCAGCCGATGGACGATCTCCGCGCCCGCCTGACCGCTGCCCTTGCCGACCGCTACGCCATCGACGGCCTGGCCGGTCAGGGCGGCATGGCCACTGTCTACCGCGCCACCGACCTCAAGCATCAACGGGCCGTCGCCATCAAGGTCCTGCGTCCGGAGCTCGCGGCGAGCATCGGGTCGGACCGGTTTCTCCGCGAAATCGAGCTTTCCGCTCAACTCCAGCACCCGCATATCGTCCCGCTGTATGACTCGGGTGACGCCGACGGGACGCTCTACTACATCATGCCGTTCGTGGAGGGTGAGTCGCTCCGTGACCGCCTGACCCGCGATGGCAAGGTCGGCTTCGAGGAGGCAGTCCGCCTCACTCGCGAGATTGCCAGCGGCCTCGCCTACGCCCACGCCCGCGGCGTGGTCCACCGCGACATCAAGCCAGAGAACATCATGCTCTCCGGCGGCAACGTGGTCGTGGCCGATTTCGGAATTGCCCGCGCGCTGAGCGCCGCCCAGCAGGATCAGACGATGACCGGCCTCGGCATGGCCATCGGCACGCCGGCCTACATGAGCCCGGAACAGGCCACCGCGAGTGAAGTCGACGGGCGCAGCGATCAGTACAGTCTCGCCTGCGTCTTCTACGAGATGGTCACGGGCGAGACCCCATTCGCCGCCACCACGCCGCAGGCAGTCCTGACCAAGGCCCTGACGGCGCTGCGACCCAGGCTCAGCAAGGTCACCCGCACCACACCGGCCGAGGCGGATGGGCCGGTGAGCCGCGCCCTCGATGCGGATCCCGCCAAGCGCTTCGCATCGGTGACGGAGTTCGCCGATGCGCTGGACCTGGCGGCAGGCGGTGGTAGTGGCGGGGTCGCTGAGCGACGGCGGCTGAAGCGCCTCGCCTTCGGCTTGCCGATCGGTGTGGCCGTGATCGCCGGGCTGTGGATCGCCTTCGGGCCGACCCGCAGCAGCCCGGTGGTCAAGGGTGCGGAGAGCATCGCCGTGATGCCGTTCAGCACCTCGGGTGCCGGCGTGGAGCTGATGGGCGAAGGCATGGTGGACCTCCTCTCCACCAATCTCAATGCGGTGGGCGGGATCCACGCGATCGAACCGCGCACGGTCATGACCCGACTCAAGCAGCAGGGACTCGGCCCCGGACTCGACCTCGAAGCGGCCCTGGGGGTCGCGCGTGGTGTGAAGGCCCAAGCGGTCGTCCTCGGCAGCATTGTCGCCTCCGGTCCCCGGGTGCGAGTGAGCGCCGACCTCTACGGCCCGGACCGCAAAAGCCTCGCGCATGCCCAGGTGGACGGAGCGAGCGATAGCGTACTCGCGCTGATCGACCAGCTCAGCCTCAGTCTGGTGCGGGAGATCTGGCGCTCCAAGGAGCCGGTACCCTCACTCCGTCTCGGCGCACTCACCACAACCAGTCTCGCCGCCATGCGGGAGTACCTGGTGGGGGAGCAGCGCTATCGGCGCTCCGAGTGGGATTCGGCCGCGGCGGCGTTCACCCGTGCCATCGAACAGGATTCGACGTTTGCGCTGGCGCATTTCCGCCTGGCGGCTGCGGTGGGCTGGTCCGGTGGACTGGGCGCGGTGGACGCGCTCAAGGCCAGCGACGCCGCGCTGCGCTTTTCCGGCCGGCTGCCGCCGCGGGAGCGCAGCCTGGTGTACGCCTACAACCTGTTCGAGCACCTGAAGCTCGCCGCCACCGACAGCATGCGGGCCTACACCGCGAAGTATCCCGACGACGTCGATGGCTGGTTCCTGCTGGGCGAGACGCAGTACCACACCCGGCAGCTGGTGGGCAACGACCCCGCGACGCTGCGGGCTCCGTTCGATAGCGTCCTGGCCCGGGATTCGACCCTGACGCCGGCCGCCATTCACCCGATCGAGCTGGCCCTCGAAACCGGCGACCGGCCCCGCTACGAGACCTATCTCAAGATCCTGGAGCAATCGGGCAACGCGACGGAAAACCTGGCATATCGGGGCAGCGGTGAGCTCGTCTTCGGAAACAGTGTCCACGACACCGCCACGGCGCGCGCGATGACGCGCTACTCGGGCAGCCTGTATGGCCCGCTCGCCTCGCTCTACCGCGGCGACGTGACGTCAGACAGCGTGATGCGGCGCCTGGAGAGCTGGGAGCCGATCGCCCATATCGTCCCCGCGGTCCGGGTCCAGTCGCTCAGTGGTCGGGGGATCACGCTGTCCGGCCTCGGCCGCCTGACGGAGGCTGAGGCGGTGTTCGACACCCTCAAGAAAGTCGATCCGGAGCAGGCCTGGGGCATCCTGATGTGGCCCGGACTCGTCGGATTCGCTCCTCCGGACTACCTGCCACCTCAGCTGGCGGCGATGGCCGCAGCGCCGATGCGCAATCCGTGGGAGGCCTACATGCGCGCGGTGGTACGGCTCAACCGCGGCGACCAGGCCGGTGGTACCCGCTGGATCGACAGCCTGCTGGCCAACCGGGCGCCGAACCTGCCACCACGGTTCTGGGGCATGGTGGAGGCGGCGAAGGGATGGAGCATCATCATGGCCGGAGATACCGCGGCGGGTCTGATCCGCATGCGGGGCTCGCTCGAGCAGGTCGGCAGCGGCTGGAACCGATTCCTCACCGCCCCGCTCCGGCTCCAGTTTGCCACCGCCATGGCGCTGCACCCGGCGACCAGGGACGAGGGCCGGGCACTGTTGCGCTACGGCTTCACCAACGAGATGGGAATGGTGCCGATCGCTCAATACGCGTTGGGGCGGGCGGAAGAGGCCGCAGGGAACCGGGCCGCCGCCGCGGAGGCGTACGGGAATTTCCTCCGCCTATGGGACAAGGCCGACCCGATCTTCCAGCCGCGGATCACCGAGGTGAAGGAGGCGCTGAAGCGGGTAACGGGGGAGTCGGCAAAGTAGGCGATTGGGCGGGTAGGTCGGGCCTCCGTGCCCGACCGGGCGGTTGGGCAGTTGAGTCGAATGCTAGTTGCCAACGGCGACTGGCCAACGGCCATCAGCTCACTCCCAGTCTTTCGGCGCCTCACGAATCTCCGCCAGCAACACCCGATAACTCTCCAGCCGATCGGCCGCGACCAGCCCGGTCGACACCCCCGCGATCACCGCGCAGTGCGGCTCCCGCACATGCTGACAGTCGGCGTACTTGCACCGATCCACCAGCGGACGGAACTCCGGGAAGCAGTGCGCCAGTTCCCGCGCCTCCAGCCCCCACAGCCCCACCTCGCTGAATCCCGGCGTATCCACCAGGTATCCGCCGCACTCGAGCGGCACCATCACCGCTGCAACGGTCGTGTGGGTGCCACGCTGTGCCTTGGCACTCACCTCGCCCACCCGGAGCATCAGCCCATGCTCGAGGGCGTTGAGCAGGCTCGATTTCCCCGCGCCGGACGGGCCGGTGATCACACTGAGCCGGCCGCGCAGTGCATCGCGCAGATCCTCCAGTCCGATATCCCCCTTGGCGCTGGTGCGATAGACCGGATACCCGGCGAGGGTGAACCGGCGCTCGAGCGCTTCGCCCGGATCGAGATCGACCTTGTTGAGGATGACGCCGGCGGAGAGGTTGTTCGCTTCGGCGACGACCAGCAGCCGGTCGATGAGCTGGGGGATGGGTTCCGGGCTTTTCGTGGCGGTGACGACGAGGACCTGATCGACATTGGCGGCGACATCGCGCGTGCCCCGACCTTCCGGAGTCCGCCGCGCCAGCAGACTGGTCCGCTCCTCCACCCCCGCGATCGCGCGAACACCGCCCTCACCCTCCCCATCGAGGTGCACCCGGTCGCCGACCACGACCTTCGGCATGTCGCGCTTCATCTTGCCGCGGAGAATTGCGCGGACCTCCCCCTCGGGGGTGAGGACCCGATAGGTGCTGCCATCCCGCTCGAGGACCATTCCGGACAACAGGCTCATCTCACCACGCTTCCGGTGCCTTCGCAATCGCTTCGTCGAGCGCCGCCTTCACGTCGTACAGCGACAGGGCGAGCAGGCGCGACTCGGCCTCCTCCGGCGAGCGGCCCCAGGCGAGGACACCGGTTTCGACGTGGCCGAGCGGACGTTCACCCGACTGGGACCAGCGGACAAACAGCAGGGAGGCGGCATACCGGCCGGAGGCATCGGGCTCGTCTTCGATGAACAAGCCCACCGAGTAGGGCTGGCCATCGTTGCCGGAGAATGCGGCGGCCCGATCGTGCTTGGCCATGTAGCCGCCGAGGGTGACTTCCTGCATACCGCTAGTGAATCGCCTCTCGGACGACGTTCCCGAGAATGAAGAAGATGTTCGCCGGCCGCTCGGCCAGGCGGCGCATCAGGTAGGGGTACCACTGGGTACCGAAGGGGACATAGACCCGCATGTTGAAGCCGGCGGTACGGAGCTGATCCTGCAGATCGCGCCGGACACCGTACAGCATCTGGAACTCGTATCGCGACGCATCGAGACCGCGCTCGGCAACAAAGCGGCGGGCGTGACTGATCATCGCAGGATCGTGGGTCGCGATGCCCGGGTAGTTGCCGCGCTCCAGCAGCCGCTCCATGAGGGTCAGGAAATTCCGGTCCACATCGGCCTTGTCGGGGAAGGCCACCTCGGCGGGCTCGAGATACGCACCCTTGCAGAGCCGGACCCGGGCCTTCATCTCGATCAGCTGGTCGATGTCCCGCTCGGAGCGACGCAGGCAGGACTGGATCACCACGCCAACGTGGGCGCCATACTGCGGGAAAAGCCTTTTAGAAAAGAATTCCAGCGTCTTCTGGGTGTAGGCCGAGCCTTCCATGTCGAGCCGGACGAATGTGCCGAGCGCCTTGGCCTTCTCCAGAATCCGGGTCATATTGGCGAGGCAGAGTTCCTCGCTGATATCGAAGCCCATCTGGGTCAGCTTCAGCGACACATTTGAATCCACCCCGCTTTCGGCGATCTGGTCCAGCATCTGGAGGTAGATGTCGCGGGCATTTGCGGCATCGGCCTCGCGGGAGATGCTCTCGCCCAGCAGATCGAGGGTCGCAGTGATCTTGCGGCGGTTGAGATCGCGAACCGCCTCGACGGCGGTCGTGATCGTCTCGCCGGCGACGAACCGCGCGGCGAATTTCCGCGCCAGCGGATTGCTCCGGACAAAGCGGAAGATCCGTGGCTGTTCCGACAGCCACAGTAGTGTGGTGCGCATCATGTCGATGGTTCCTTACGTGGGGCGGTTGACCAGCCGGAACGTAGCGTGCGGGCATGGGGGCTACAAGCGATGAATAAAGATTCTGTCCGCCTGGCGGTGTGGTCCGGCCCGCGCAATATCTCGACCGCGCTGATGCGGGCGTGGGAGAACCGGGACGACTGCTGGGTGGTGGACGAACCGCTGTACGCGCACTATCTCACACAGGTGCAGGTCACCCACCCCGCCGTAGCCGAGGTGATCGCGAGTCAGGAGAACGACTGGCAGAAGGTGGTCGAGGGTCTGATTGGGCCCGTCCCTCACGGCCGGCGGATCTACTACCAGAAACAGATGGCTCATCACTGGCTGCCCCATCTGCGGGGTGACTGGGTATTGCAGCTCACCAACGCGTTCCTGATCCGCCATCCGGCGGAGATGCTGCCCTCGCTGGCTGCGAAGATGGGGCTGCCGATGCTGCGGGATACCGGGCTGCCGCAGCAGGTCGAGATCTTCCGCTCGGTGCGGGAGCGGACTGGTGTCACCCCGGTAATACTCGACAGCGAGGATGTACTGACCGATCCGCGCAACGCGCTCACCCGGCTCTGCAACCACATCGGGGTCGACTTCTCCGAGCGGATGCTGCACTGGCCCGCTGGCCGCCGCGAGACCGATGGCGCCTGGGCCAAGTACTGGTATGACGCCGTCGAGCGATCGACGGGATTCGAACCCTGGACGCCCCGGTCTCGGGACCTGCCGCCCGAGCTGCAGCCGCTGCTGGAGGAGTGCATGCCGTACTACGACGAACTCTCGGAACACCGCTCGACGACAGCAGGGGAACGGGGAACCGGGAACCGGGCACCGCGCCGATAGGAGTGGAGTCGTGTCACCCTTCGCTGATCGCGACGCTCTTGCTTCTCGTTTCCTGGTCCCCGTTCCCGGTTCCCCGTACCCGATTTCCGATCCCCTCTCGTGCTCAAGCGGTCCCCCCATGCTCCAGTCCTTCAATCCCAAGAACCGCGACCTCCAGGTCAACATCAACGGCACCCTGTATCACCGGGACCAGGCCGGGATCAGTCCGTTTGATTCCGCCGTCCAGGGAGGCGACGCGGTGTGGGAGGGGCTTCGGCTCTACCAGGGACGGATCTTCCGTCTGCGGGAGCATCTCGACCGCCTCCGGCACTCGGCGCTGGCGCTGGCCTTCAGCGAGATCCCCTCGCACAAGGTGATCATCGAGGAGATCCGGAAGACGCTCAAGGCCAACGGCATGACCGATGGGGTGCACATCCGCCTCACGCTCACCCGCGGCGTGAAGGTGACCTCGGGGATGGACCCGCGACTCAACCAGTCCGGTGCGACACTCATCGTGCTCGCCGAGCACAAGCCGCCGGTGTACGGCACGACGGGCCTCACGCTCATCACCAGTTCCATCCGGCGCTTCCCGCCCGACTGCCTCGATCCCAAGATCCACCACTGCAACCTGCTGCAGTCGATCCTCGCCAAGATCGAGGCCAACGCCGCCGGGGCAGATGACGCGCTGATGCTGGACACCCACGGCTTCGTGGCGGAGACCAACGCGACCCACCTCTTCTTCGTTGATGGCGGCGTGGTACGCACCAGCCGCACCACTGCCTGCCCCGAAGGCATCACCCGCTCCGCAGTGCTCGGTCTCTGCGCCACGCATGGGATCCCGCACGAGGTGCGGGAGATCTCGCCAGCGGAGGTCTACCGGGCGGATGAGGTGTTCTGCACCGGGACGATGGGTGAGCTGGCCGCGGTGACGAAGATCGACGGCCGCACGATCGGTGAGGGTCGGGTCGGGCCGATGACCACGCGGCTGACCGCGCTGTTCCGGGCGCTGACGGCGGTGGAGGGGGAGGTGGTGGTGTAGGCGATGGGCGATGGGCGATTGGGCGATTGGGCGATTAGGCGATTAGGCGATTGGACGATCGGGTAGGGGCGGAGCTCCAGTTCCGCCCCACGCATCACGCCAAAAACCGCCCCCGCAACTCCGGCGGCAGCATCGGACAGGCCTCCTTCGGGGCGGCGAAGAGCCGCTTCCGCACGCTCGCGATTCTGTCATAGAACCAGTCGAGCAGCCAGCGCGGCAGGAGCCCCGTCACCCGCGCGATTGCCCGCCAGGGCCCGCCGAGCTGCTCGCCGATATGGAGTGCCGCGGCGGAGCGCAGCAGGGTCCTGCCGTCGGCAGTCCGGATGACGACACTGTCAGGCAGTGTCCGCTGCTGCTCTGGCGTGAATGCGGCCTGGAAGGCGTCGCCGCCCAATGGAGCGTAGCGGAACCGGGTCCCCTCAAGATCGTGCCGCAGAGTGAAGAGCACGGTCCGGTGGCAGAGGCCGCAGCTGCCGTCGTAGAGGAGCAGGTCGGTGGGAGGGGGCATGAGGAGAGGGAACGGGGAACGGGGAACGGGCGCGAGGCGCGAGGCGCGAGGCGCGAGGCGAACTCAAGATACTCTATACCGCCTGACCGCCTGACCGTCCGACCGCCTGACCGCGTGACCGTCCGACCGCCTGACCGCCTGACCGCCTGACCGTCTGACCGTCCGACCGTCCGCCTGACGCCGGGATGACGGCCTGCACGTAGATAGAATACTTCTCACAACCCGAACGGACCAATGGCGGCCCGCCCTGTGCTATATTGACGCACCTCATGACATCTCCATCACTCGGCATTCTGGAACTCACCGACCGCGGTGCGGGCTTTGTGCGCCGCCGCCAGTTCAGTTACCTCCCCGAAGACGGTGACTACTACGTCCCCCCGCGCCTGGTCAGCCAGTACGGGCTGCGGAGCGGCGACGAGCTGTTTGGCGAAACCGGTCGCCCGCCGGGGCGGGGCAAGTCCGCCCCAGTCGAAAAAGTCACCGAGGTCAACGGTCGCCCCGCCGAGGAAGCCCGCAGCCGCCCTACCTTTGCCAGCCTCGGTGCCATCCACCCCGAGCAGGCCCTCACGCTCGACTGCGGGCTCAGACGGTTCGGAAACGCCGACTATACCAACCGGATCATCGACCTGCTCTGCCCCTTCGGCAAAGGGCAGCGCGCGCTGATCGTCGCCCCGGCCAAGGCCGGCAAGACGATGGTGCTGCAGTCGGTCGCCCAAGGGGTCGCCACCAACTACCCGAAGTCACTCCTCCTGATTCTGCTGGTGGATGAGCGGCCCGAGGAAGTGACCGACATGGAGAGCTGCGGGTTCGGGGAAGTGGTCGCCTCAAGCTTCGACTGCCCGGCGGAGCGGCATGTGGCGGTGGCGGAACTGACGCTGGAACGGGCCCGGCGGCGGGTGGAGCAGGGCGAGGATGTCGTCCTCATCCTCGACTCCATCACCCGGCTGGCCCGGGCGTACAACACGGTGGAGCGCGGCACCGGCCGCACCATGACCGGTGGCCTCGATTCAAACGCCCTCGAGAAGCCCAAGCGCTTTCTGGGCAGCGCCCGCACGATCGATGAATCGAAGGGCGGCGGATCGCTCACGATCATCGGCACGGCGCTGATTGATACCGGCTCGAAGATGGACCAGGTGATCTACGAGGAGTTCAAGGGGACCGGCAACAGCGAGCTCACGCTGAGCCGGGAGCTGGCCGATCGGCGGATCTTCCCCGCCATCGATCTCAAGGCGAGCGGCACCCGACGGGAAGAGCTGCTGCTGTCCCCCGCCCTGCTCCGGGTGAGCCAGGCGCTGCGCGCCCGATTCGCCCCGTTGAGCGCCATCGATGCCATGCAGCAGGTGCTGACCCTGATGAAGCGCTATCCCAGCAACGAGGAACTCGGCGCCGTATCGTAGCTTTCGCCGGTGGTGCGCGGTTCCTCCGCCGCTTCCTGCAGCTCGAGCAGTTCGGGATCAGGTTCTGCCGCGCGGGCGTACTGCGCCGCCAGGTGGCTCCCCGCCACCTCCGCCTTGATCCGCTGCATGACCGCCTGCGCCGTCGCCAGCGGCAGGTAGAAGGCCCGCAGGTACTCCCCCACCGTCCGCTCCACCGTCATGTGCCCGGTCAGCAGCTGCGCCAGGTCCTGGGCGTTGTACACGTGCGTCGCGGTGATCGCCTCCTCGGCACGCGCCCCCACCATCCGTGCCAGCTCCAGCGTCTTTTCCGCATACTGCCGGCGGTAGCGGATCAGCTTGAGCACCAGGTCGAGGCGGAGCAGGCGCCAGCCGCGCAGGACCGGCATCGGCGTCTGGGGTGGCAGGCATTCGAGGTCGAGGGCCGTGAGCGTCCGGGTGCGCACCGGCTCCTGCATCGGCGCCGGGACCGACACGACGGTCAGGTAGAGCTCCAGCCCATCGAGCGGGGAGAGCCGGCTGGCGAATTCGCCGATGAAGAGCCGGGCCTGCTCGGTATGGGTGTTGATCAGCGCCTCCCATGCAACCGCATACGCGACCCGGACCCGGGTCCGCACGGCGACGGGAAACTGGCGGATCGGCATGGCACTCGGCACACCACTGGTGGACATCACTTTGCCTGTCTGAATTATTGACATTGCGACTGCAGCAATCGAGTCAAACCTAGGGGCGAAAACCCCCGGCGCAATGACGCCAGACACCAAGAATGATGCCGCCACGATCCCGGACAAACATGTCGGCCGTGATCTATGACGCAAACATATGTTATATAAAGCTTTATGTAATTCTTAGCGAATCGAATGTCAGGTGATTTCCGGACCG
Organism: Gemmatimonadota bacterium; assembly: GCA_031382385.1. Classification (GTDB taxonomy): domain Bacteria; phylum Gemmatimonadota; class Gemmatimonadetes; order Gemmatimonadales; family GWC2-71-9; genus JADJOM01. The sequence goes on along the minus strand of JANMYS010000061.1, from coordinate 10,028 downwards.
GGCTGTAGCGGTCATCCTTCCATCTGTTGCGACCTCGTGATCTGGCGCCTGAGCCGCGGGCCCACTGGTGTACAACTTCCACTGGCAAATCTAGACAGGTCAGCTCGATTTCGCCGCCTGTTTCAGGCGTTTAACCCCATCTGTCGCATCAGCGCAGTGAATCGCGGGTCGTTTCGGACAGGATCGAACAGCAGGTCCACCCTGAGGTAGGCCAGCCAGCCGCGCCGGGCCACCCGGGCGCGCTCCAGCCAGTCGAAAGCGTCTTCGGTGCGACCCAGCACCAGCGCCAGGCGGGCGAAGTCGGTGGGAGAGACGTAGCGTTCGCGGGCCATCGCCTCGAACCGTCCCCAGGTGGCCTCCGCCTCGGCCTTGTGGCCTTGAAGCAGATCGACGTGTGCCTTGGCGGCTAACGCGTGGCTGTCCTCCGGCATGAGATCGAGTGCCGTCGCGATGGAACCCCGTGCCTCCTCCAGCCGGCCGGCGTGAGTCAGCAGGATGCCGAGCAGCAGGTGATTGTCGGGAGACTCGGGGTTCATCATCAGCGCCCGTTCCAGGTGCGGCACGCCGAGGTGGGGAGTTCCCGCGTAGTAGTAGAGCCAGCCGAAGCTGCGCCGGATTGAAACCGAAGCCGGATCGAGTTCCACCGAACGCTGTCCCTCCGCCAGCGACTCGGGCATCCGGCCCATCGCCGCGAGATACCAGGAGTACCACTGCCGGGCGCTGGCGTAGCGCGGATCGAGCTCAATCGCCCGGCGGAACTCCCGGCCCGCCGCGGCCCAGTCCCAGTCATGGATGAACAGCACCCACGCGAGCGAGGTATGCGCCTCGGCCAGGGTGTCGTCGAGCGCGATCGCCTTTCTGGCTTCTTCTCGCGCGCGCCCAAGTCCTTCGGCGACGGGCATCGCGCGGTAGTCGACGTATTGCGCGTAGGAGTCGGCCAGTCCGGTGTAGGCCAGCGCGAAGCCGGGATCCTCCACGATGGCCTGCTCGAAGAACTGCACCGCCTGCAGCAGGTCGGCACCGGTGCGCTTGTTCCACGCGTGGCGGCCCCGCAGGTAGAGGTGGTAGGCCCGCGGATTACTGGTCGCGCGGCGCGGCACCACCTCGCCCAGTGCCTCAGGCTCGAGAAACTGGCTGCGCAGTGTCGCCACGATGCTTCGGGCCAGGTCGTCCTGCAACGCGAGGATGTCCCGGCCCTCGCGGTCGAAGCGCTCCGACCAGAGCAGCCGGCCGTCGGTCGCATCGGACAGCTGGGCGGTGATCCGGAACCGGTCGCCGGCGCGTCGGACACTCCCTTCCAGCACCACCGATGCCCCCAGCAGCGCGCCGACCGCGCGGACATCCTCGTGCTTGCCCTTGAGCGCAAAGACCGAGCTCCGGGGTGAGACCTGCAACCCCTCGACCTGCGCCAGCGCGTGGATCAGCTCCTCGGTGATCCCATCGCTGACGTATTCGTTATCCGCATTCGGGGTGGCGTTGGTGAACGGCAGCACCGCGATGGTACGCCGGCCACGCCCGCCGGGCTGGTCCGGCAGTCCGGAAAGCGGCGTGACCAGTGCGTCACAGAATTCCACCACCGAGGCGTATCGCTCCGCCGGGTCCTTCGCGAGCGCCTGGAGCAGTGCCCGCTCCACCGCCGCGGGAATCTCCGGCCGGTCGAGCCGCGGCGAGCGGGGTGTTTCGGTGGCATGCCGCGCCATGGTTTTCCGCGCGCTGCTGCCGGCAAAGGGCGGCTGGCCGGTGAGCAACTCATAGAGCACACAGGCCAGCGCGTACTGATCGCTCCGGGCGTCGATGACCGGGTCCCCGCTGGCCTGCTCCGGGCTCATGTAGACCGGCGTTCCCACCGCGACACCCGGTTCCGTCACTGGCAACGCCGCCCCCGCCACATCACAGGCATCACAAAGCGCGCGCGCCACGCCGAAATCGGCGACCACCGGCTCCCCTTCCTGCAGCAGAATGTTCTCCGGCTTCACGTCGCGGTGTACGATGTTCCGCCGGTGGGCGTAGTCGAGCGCGGCGCCTGCCGCGCGGATCAGGCGAATGGCCTGATCTACCGGAAGCCGATGTTCCGCCTTGAGCCGATCGCGGAGCGAGCCGCCCGCAACCAGCGGCATGACATAGAAGAGGAGTGGGGGCCCCTCGGGGGAAGCAATCTCGCCCGAGTCATACAGCGGCAGGATGTGCGGGTGGGTCAGCTGAGCGGCGAAGCGAATCTCGCGCAGGAACCGGTCGGCGTGTTCCCCGCTGCTCAGGAGTGCGCCGTGCAGGACCTTGAGCGCCACCGGCCGGTCATGCCGGCGGTCGTGGACCAGGTAGACCACCGACATCCCCCCGCGCCCCAGCTCCCGCTCGATGACGTAGCGATCGCCCAGGCCGGCGGTGAGCCGCTCGAGGAGGGCGGGGGAGGCGGACGTCTGCGCCTACCCCGGCACCGCGCCGTAGAACGTGGCCCCGCTCTCCGCCATCCGCACCAGCGAGGCGGCGGGCTGGAAGCGAGGACCGACCTGCTGCTCGAGCGCCCGCAACGTGGCAACCACCGCGGCGGGGCCGAGGTCATCGATGTAGCGCAACGGCCCGCCGCGGAAGGGCGGATAGCCGATACCATAGATGGCCCCGATGTCGCCGTCGCGCGGGGAACGGACCACGCCCTCGCCCGCGGCCATGGCCGCCTCATTCAACATGCTGTAGACCAGGCGCTGCTCCGTCAGCGTGAGATCGGCGGGCCGGCTCGGCTTGATGCCCAGGAGATCGTAGACCGTTTCATCCGGGCCCGCCTTCTGACCCTTGGCATAGAGATAGAAGCCGCGGCCGTTCTTTCGGCCGAGCCGCTTGTCCGCCAGCAGCTTGCCAAGCATGGTCGACGGGGTCAGCCGCTCGCCGAAGGCCTTGTGCATCACGCCCCCCGCCTTTGCCGCGACGTCCAGCCCGACTTCATCCAGCAGCGTGATCGGACCCACCGGAAAGCCGAACCGTGTCATGACCCGGTCCAGCACTTCCATCGGGACGCCTTCGCTGAAGAGGTAGCCGGCCTCGTTCATGTACGGCGTCAGAATGCGGTTGACCCAGAATCCCGGGTGGTCCCGCACGACGATGACCGTCTTCCCCATCTTGCGGCCGAAATGCACCGCCGTCGCGATCGACTCGGCACTGGTTTTCGTCGTCGGAATGACTTCCAGCAGCGGCATCCGGTCAACCGGCGAGAAGAAGTGCATCCCCAGCACCCGTTCCGGCCGGCGCGCATTGGCGGCGATGTCGCCGATCGGGATCGTGGAGGTGTTGGTGGCGAAGATGGCCCGGTCGGGCGTCGCCGCCTCGGTCTCTGCCAGCACGGAACGCTTCACGTCGAGATCCTCGAACACCGCCTCGATGACGAGATCGGCGTTGTGGAAGCCGGTGAAGTCGGTGCCGCCAGTGAGCAGCGCGGTGAGCCGCTCATATTCGAAACGGGACAGCCGCCGCCGCTTGAGCCTCGTGGTGAGGATGTCGGTGGCGGACTTGAGCCCCTTCCCCACACGCGGCAGCTCGGTATCCCGCAGCCGGACCCCGACCCCGGCCAGGCTGACCGCCGTGCCCGCGATGCCCGCGCCCATGAAGCCCGATCCGATGACACCCAGGCGCTCGACCGTGCGCGGCGCGGCGGCGACTCCGGGGGGAAGGCCGTCGTCCTTCTTGAGGGCGTTGGTTGCGAAGAAGATGCCGATCAGCTTGCGGGAGACCTCGGTGGCGGCCAGCGCGCCAAACTGCCGATGCTCCGCGACAAAGCCGGCCGCCGCGCCATGCTCGAGCCCGGTCCGCACCACGTCCAGGGCCGCGAGCGGGGCGGGGTAGTTGCCGAAGGTCTTCTTGACCGTGTCGCGCCGCGCCTTGCTGTAGACGATCCGGCGACCGAGCCAGGTCCGGTCAAGGATCGCTCCAGCGAGTGCGCCCTTCTTCTTTCGGGCGGGGACGCCAGCACCAGCGAGCCGCGCCGCGGCCTTCAATGCCGTCTCCAGCAGGATGCTCTTCGGAACCAGCTCATCGACCAGCCCGAGCTTGAACGCCTTGGGTCCGGTCTCGCTGCGGCCGGGCAGGATGATGGCCAATGCGGCGGACACGCCAATCAGCCGCGGCAGCCGCACGCAGCCGCCCGCACCTGGGAGCAAGCCAAGCATGACCTCCGGGAGACCGAGCTGGGTCTTGGGATGATCGGTGCAGATGCGGTAATGGCACGCCAGCGCCACCTCGAGTCCGCCGCCGAGACAGGCGCCGTGGATCGCCGCGATGACGGGCCGGGGAAAATCCTCGACCATCTGGAGCATGATCTGCCCCTCGCGCGAGAGCTGCTCGAAGGCCTCGCGCGTGCCGAGCCTGGTGAACTCCTCGATATCGGCGCCGGCGATGAAGGTGTCCGCCTTGCCCGAGATCAGCACTACCGCCGACAGGGTCGTGTCCGTCCTGAGCCGTGCAAACGCCGACTCCAGTTCGGCCTTGACCGCCGCGTTGAGCTTGTTGACCGGCTCGCCCGGAAGATCGAGGGTGAGCACGGCAACGGAGCCATGGCGGGATTCGGTGAGTGCGGACATGTGGAGCCTTTGAGGGCCATTGGCCGTTAGCCGTTGGCCGTTAGTTTCTGACTGCTGTCATCCTGAGGAGCGCAGCGACGAAGGATCTCTTAAGGGCGGAGCTGGAGCTCCGCCCCTACCCGCCTACTCCCTACCGCCTATCGCCTATCGCCTATCGCCTATCGCCTGCCCCTACACCCGCTCCAGCACCATCGCGAACCCCATCCCGCCCTGGGCGCAGATGGAGATCAACCCGAACTGCACGTCGCGCTTGACCATCTCGTTGGCGAGCGTCGTCGCGATGCGTGCGCCGGTCGCGCCGAAGGGGTGGCCGATCGCGATCGACCCGCCGAACACATTGGTGCGATTCCAGTCGACTTCGCCGACCGGCGCCGGACGGCCCAGCTTTTCGGCCCAAGCCTTGGAGCCCCACGCCTCCGCATTCGACAGCACCTGCGAAGCGAATGCCTCGTGGATCTCGACCAGGCCGAGTTCCTTCCAGGTGATACCGGCGCGGTCGAGCGCCTTGGGCACCGCGTATGCCGGTCCCATCAGCAGCTGCCAGCCGGGGTCAACCGCCGCCACGGCGTAGCTGCGGACAACCGCCAGCGGTCGATAGCCCAGCGCGCGCGCCTTCTGTTCCTCCATCATCAGCACGACAGCGGCACCGTCGGTGAGCGAGGAGGCATTCCCGGCGGTCACCGAGCCGTAGCGCCGGTCGAAGACCGGCTTGAGCTTGGCCAGCGCATCGAGGGAGGTGTCGCCCCGAATCAGGTTGTCGGTGGTGACGACCTCATCCATGTTCCTGCCGCCAAACCATGGCGCGATCTCCTCAGCCAGCCGGCCGCTCTGGGTCGCCGCGGCGGCGCGCTGGTGGCTCAGCAGGGCGAGACGATCCTGCGCCTCCCGGGTGATGCCGTTCTCCTTCGCCATCTTTTCCGCCGACTGCCCCATGCTTTCCCCGGTGCTCGGCTCGGCGATCGCCGGCGACACGGGGATGAGGTCGCGCGGGCGAATCTTCCCGAAGGCGGTGAGCCGCTGGCCGAGGCTCTTCGCCTTGCTGGCCTCGACCAGGATCTGGCTCATCCGCTTGCTGTGCAGGATGGGAATGTCGGAGAGCGACTCGACTCCGCCCGCGAGGATCACGTCGGCATGCCCCAGGGTGATCTGGTCGGCGGCGTAGGTGATGGCCTGGCCGGCCGAGGCGCAGGCGCGGTTGACGGAGAATGCGGGAATGGTCCGCGGAAGCTGCGGCAGGAGACTGACTTCGCGGGCCACATTCGGGGCCAGCGCCGACGCCACCACCTGCCCGAAGGCGACCTCGTCGACCAGCCGGCCGTCGAGCGCGGTGCGGAGCAGCAGTTCCTGGGTCGCCCGGCGGGCGAGCTGGACCGCGGAGACATCGCGAAAGACGGTGCCGCTGCGCGCAAAGGGGGTGCGGAGACCGGCGACGATCGCGGGACGACGGGAGTTAGCCATTATCTTCGGGCGGGAGTGGACGGACGAACGGGCCCGCGCAAGTTACGCATGCATCCGCTGCGCGACCACGCTGGCGATAGCACGCACCTTGTTGTTCTCGACCGGCTCGAAGACCTCGCGGCCATGAATCGGTTCGAACGGGGCGACGAGCCGGGCCAGCTCGCCCGGCTCCAGCAGGTGGTCGTCGCTGGTCGGACCCCAGCCCTGAGTACGCTGCCATTCGAGATAGGTCTCCATGATCAGCAGCCCGCCGGGGACCACGAGATTCCGCACCTCGGGCATGCGCGGCCGATCCAGGTAGTTGAACAGCAGTACCACATCGTAAGTGCCGAGCTCCGGCCAGGTATCGATGAGATCGACACAGCGAAAATCGACGGTGACCCCGAGCCGGCTGGCTGCTTCCCGGCCGATCTCCAGCTTGGATTCATCCGCATCCAGTCCAACCACGGTGGCGCCCCACTGCGCCGCCTTGAGCGCATGCCGGCCTTCGCCGCAGGCGAGGTCGATCACCCGCTGGCCCGGGCGGAAGAGGTAGTCATGCCAGACCAGCCACGTACTCGGCCGCGGCAGGTACAGGACGGGCGGGGGAGCCCCACGCGTGAGATCTGGCATCGCTCCTCAGTGGACCAGCTCGCCCGGGAACCCGTCGACCTGCTGGTCATCGGCGGGGGAATAACCGGGGCGGGGATCGCCCGCGACGCCGCAATGCGCGGCCTCCGGACGGTCCTGGTGGATCAGCATGATATCGCGGGCGGCACCAGTTCCCGCTCGAGCCGCCTGGTGCATGGTGGTCTGCGCTACCTCGAGCATGGGGAGTTCGGCCTGATCTTCGAGGCGCTGCGCGAGCGCGGCATCCTGCTCGCAATTGCGCCTCACCTCGTCCGGCCGCTCCCTTTCGTCTTTCCGGTGCATCACGGCGACCGGGTCCCGCTCTGGAAGCTGTGGGCCGGGGCCTGGGCCTACGACCTGCTTGCCGCCTTCCGGAATGTGCGGTGGCACCGGTTGCTGGGCAAGCGCGGGCTGCTCCAGCAGGAACCAATGGTCCGCGAACGCGGTCTGGTCGGCGGGGTGCGCTACTTCGACGCCCAGTGCGACGACGCCCGGCTCACCCTCGCCACCGCCCGCTCCGCCATTCAGCATGGCGCCCGGATTGGAACGTACACCGCCGTCGAGGGATTGGTGCGGGATGACGGCCAGGTGCGTGGCGCCCACCTGCGGGACCGGCTCACCGGTGCGACCGCCACGGTACGGTCGACCATCGTGGTCAACGCGACCGGGCCCTGGGGAGACGCGCTTCGCCGCATGGAAGATCCGGCCGCCACCCCACTGCTTCGGCGCACTCGCGGCGCCCATGTGCTGGTCCGGCGCGAGCGACTGGGCCATGCGGCGGGCATCACGCTCACCAGCCCCCTGGACGGTCGGGTGATGTTCGTGCTGCCGTGGGGTGACTTTTCCTACATCGGGACGACCGACACCGACACCGACGAATCGCCGGACGACGTCCGGGCCACCGCCGACGATGTGGTCTACCTGCTCCGGTCGGCCAACGCCGCCTTTCCCAATGCACACCTGGGCGAGGCGGATGTGATCGCCACCTGGGCGGGGCTCCGGCCGCTGATCGCCCCGGACGCGACGATGGGTGAATCGCAGGTTTCGCGCGAACACGTCATTTCGACGGGACCAGGGGGAATGCTCACGATCGCCGGCGGCAAGCTCACCACCTATCGCTCGATGGCCGCCCATTGCGTGGACCAGGTGACCGCCGCGCTGCATGCGCTCGATGGCCGCCCCCGGGCACCGCACGCCGCGACCGACACCGAACCGCTGCCCGGAGGGGAAGTCCACGACCTCGAGCCGCTGGGGCAGCCCGGGCTCGAGGTCGGCCTGCCCATCCCCACCGTCGATCACCTGGTGCGGCTGTACGGCACCGAGTGCGCGGCGGTCTTCAACCTGGTGCGAGACCGACGCGAGCTGATGCGGCCGCTCTCGCCCGATCACCCCGCCATCGAGGCCGAGGTGGTGCATGTGGCCCGACGGGAGCTTGCGGTGCAGGTGGACGATGTGCTGGTCCGCCGGCTGCACCTCTACTACGAGACAGGGGATCAGGGAGTGAGCGCTGCGCCCCGCGTCGCGGCGTTGCTGGCGGAGGAGCTGGGCCGGGACGAGGCGTGGGCCTTGGCTGCCAGGGAGCGCTATGTCGGCTGGGTAAAGACCGAGCGCGCCGCGCTGGGGCTGGGGTAGCGGTCCCGCCCGCCCGGAACGGGGGCTACGGCAGCACGTCTATCGTGCCGTGCATGCCGACTCCTGGGGTCCCGTGGAGCGAGCAGAAGAAGGCGTAGCTCCCCGTCGCGGCGAAGGTGTACTGGTAGCTGTGCGAGTTGCTGAAGTAGTCCGTGCCCGAAACCCCGGGGACGGCGGTGCTGCCATCGTTGGGAAAGGAGGGAGCGCCGCTGCTGATGATGTTGTGATCCTGGCTGCCGGCGCCGGAGTTCGACCAGGCCCAGGTGATCGTCCCCCCCACCTTCACGGTATCCACCAGCGGCTGGAAGGCGTTGTTGACCACGATCACCGTACTGGTCAACGGCGGACCGGACGGCGCGTTGGAATCCGAACCGCCGCAGGCCATGCTGCCTGCGATCACGATTGTGCCGAGTACCGCCGCCCGAGCGCGCCAGGTCATAGCTGATCCGGAAATTGAGGGGAAGTGCACCGGGGCCCGCTCAGACGAGCGGGCCCCGGCGATCAATCTACAGGATTCCGAGCGAAGTTCTACTTCACCACCACCTGGCCAGTCATCCCGTTGCCATGGATAGTACAGTCGTAGGTGAAGGTACCTACGCTGTTGAATGTGAACTGATAGGTCGCTGCATTGACCGTCTGCGTGGTAAAGCTCGTCGCACCGGTCGATCTGACCAGATGGGATCCAGAGCCGAGCCCGGCCCACGTGACCGTCCCGCCAACGCCGATAGTGTCGACTGCCGGATCGACGGTGCCGTTCGCATCACTGGTGTAGGAAGTGAACGCCGCGGTAACCCCCCGGGCCAGCGGAAACGCCACGACCGTCAAGGCGAAGTCCAGGTTGCCTGCCACCGTCGGATTGGTCGCCCGCACAACGGCCGGCCCGGCCGTGGCTCCCGAGGTCACGCCGATCGAGGCGATCCCAGACGCATTGGTCACCGACGCCGGACCTGCCACCGTCGCCGAGCCGCTCTGCACCACCCAGTTGACCGTCACACCGCTCACCCCGTTGCCGAACTGGTCGGCCACCTTGACCGAGAGCGGAGTGAAAGCGGTGCTGGGAAAGGCGTTCTGCCCGTCGCCCACATCCTTGGTGAAGGTGGTGGCCGCCCCGGCGGTCCCGGTCGCGGTGAAGCTGACCGGCGAACCACCAGCGCCGGCGAGCGTCGCCCGCGCCGTCTGCGCTCCGGCAACTGTCCCCAGCGTCCAGACGGTCGTCGCCACACCACTGGCATTGGTGACGGCGGAGGTCGGAGCGACCGTCCCGCTCCCGGCGACCGTGCTCCAGGTGACGGTGGCGCCGGCCTTTACGGCACCATCCTCGGTGACGGTGACCGAGAGCGCGGTCGGGAGGGCGCTGGCCACCGTCGCGGTCTGGGCGTCGCCATTTCCGCCGCTGGTCTTGGCGATGGTCGTGGCAGGATTGCTGTCGCTGCCGCCACCACAAGCCGCCAGAAGGGCGCCCAAAAGCATGACCGGGCCTGCGCGGCGTAACATCTTCTCCATACCAACCTCCTTGGGGGCGTGCCCGGACTCTACAGTTACCCGTCAGAGTGCCGAGAAATGATAGGCGGGATGAACAGCCTGTATGGTACGGCCGGGGGACGTTCAAGCCTAGGACCTGGCTCACACTCCGGCCCCACTTCCCGGCCCGATTCGCTGGTTATCTTGTCCGAGGCTACGAATGGGCCGGGCGGGTGGATTGCTCCAGGAAAGGCAGTGTGGACCCGTGGAACCGAACATCTTCGAAACCGCCAACGCCGGCTT
>JANMYS010000051.1:0-7004 GCA_031382385.1 Gemmatimonadota bacterium | reverse complement strand
CGGGTCGCTCGAAGTCCAGGTGACGGACCGGCTGTTGAGCTCCTGGCCTGCCGCATCCCGCAGCACGACCGAGAGCTGCTCGGTGCGCCCCACCGCAAGCGGCTCAGCGGCGCCATTGATCGCGACCTGCGCGACCGGCGCGGGTGGTGCCGGCGCGACGGGTGCCGGGGGCGTGACGACTTCCGGACTGCCCCGGTTCAGCATGGCGAAGGCGACGGCCGCGATCACCGCCAGGCCGACGCCGGCCCCGATGAGCTTGCCCCTGCCGCCGGGGGCAAGCGCCGGAGCTGCGGCAGGCTTTGGAGCGGCAGGAGCGGCACGAGGCGACGCTGGCGCAGGCTCGGGAACAACCCGCGGCGCGATCGATTCGGGCTCGGGGACGGCCCGGGTACGGGCCGACCGCTGGTCGGCCTTGACGGGCTCGGGAACCGCGACCGGCTCAGGCGCCACTACCGCAGGGGCCGGTGCGACGGCCTTTGGCATCACCTCGGTCGGCACCTCGGGAGCCACCGGTGGCGGCACGCTGATAGCAAGCGCCGCCTGCGCCTGCTGGCCCTCCACCATGGCGGTGATGATCGCCTGACCGGCGCGTTTCGCGGTAATCACGCCCGCCGCGCTGACCGCGAGGATCTCGCCGGCACTCGAGGTCCAGGCCACGTCCCGCCCCGTCAGGACGTGACCCTTCGCATCCTTGACGATGGCGCGGAGCGTCGCCGATGCCCCGGCCGCGAGCACCGACGGCATTCCGTCGATCACGACACTCGCCGCCGGTACCGGCTTGATCGTGAGGCTGATCGTGGCGCTCTTCCCCTCCGACTCCACCGTGACCTTGGCGCTCCCGGCGCCCATGCCGGTGAGGAGACCGCTCGCCGTGACGGTGGCGATGGCCGGCGACGACGAGGACCACTTGAGCTCCCGGCCGGTGAGCGGCCTGCCCCGGCCATCGGCAAGGGCCACCTGCAACTGCACCCGGTCGCCGGCCACCAGCGGGGCCGGCTGCGTGAGTGTCACCGCGGCCACCGGCGCCCGTGTCACCCGCACGGTCACGGTGGCGGACTTTCCCTCCGCCTCCGCGGTGATCTGCGCGGTACCGTCGGCCACACCGGTCACCACCCCCGAGGAGGCGACAGTGGCGACCTTCTCAGCAGCCGAGCGCCATTTCACAGCGCGGCCCGACAGCGGCCGGCCCCTGCCATCGGTCAGCGTCGCCGTCAGTGCGACGCTGTCGCCCGCCACGACCGCCGGCTCCTCGGGCGCGATGGCGATCGCCGCAACCGGCGCCGGCAGGATCGTCAGCGCGACACTGCCGCGCACCCCTTCGATCTCGGCGACGACCTCGACCCGGCCCGGCTCAGTCGCCGTGACCAGGCCGGTGTCGTCGATCGCTGCGAGGCCGGTATTGCTCGTGCTCCAGCGCACCGCCCTATCACGGAGTACGCCGCCGTGCTCATCGCGTGGCGTCGCGGAGAACTGGAGCGAACCGCCCGCGGCCACCGAGCCGCTGGCGGGCGCAACCGCCACACTCGCCACCGGCACCGGCGTGATGGTGAGCTGGGCCGACCCGGTGGCGCCCTCGGCGGTCGCGGTGATCGTCACGCTGCCCGCGCCCCGGGCGGTGACGAGCCCGGTCGGGGAGACCGTCGCCAGCGCAACATCGCTCGACGCCCACGTCACCGCATGACCCACCGCCGTTCCGCCCTGGCCGCGCGGCGTGGCCGTGAGCTGAAGGCTGTCCCCGGAATGGAGATCACTCCTGGCCGGCACGATGCTGACCGCGGTGATGCGTGGCGCCGGGATCGGCGTCGTCATCGCTTCGGCGGCGGAGGCGCGGGTGCGCGGAAGCGGCGTGGTGGCGTCGTCCACCATGGGGCGGGTCTTGCCGCGCGGCACCGGACTGGAGGGTGGCGGTGTCACCGCATCGAGCAGTTTCCGGTTGGAGTCGCGCCGGACGATCTCCAGCAGCTGCAGCCGCACCGGGTCCTCGTGCGACAGCGGCTGCGCCGCCATGCCGACGAGCGCGTCATCCAGCGAGGGCCAGCGCTGGTCCGGCCCCTTCTCCAGCATCCGCATCACCGCCACGGCCAGCTCCGGCGGGCAGTCAGGCCGGACTTCGGTGAGCGGCTGGGGCTTTTCGTGGAAGTGGGCGAACATCATCGCCATCGCCGAATCGCCCTCGAAGGGCTGCTTCCCGGTGATCATCTCGTAGGCGACGATCCCCAGCGAGTACTGGTCCGACATGCCGGTGATGTCCTTGGCGGCGCACTGCTCGGGACTCATGTACGACGGTGTGCCGACCGCGATCCCGGTCATGGTGAGGCCGCGGTTCTCCGCCACCTTGGCGATGCCGAAGTCGGTGACGACCGACCAGCCCTCCTCATCGATCATGATGTTGGCCGGCTTCACGTCGCGATGGACGATCCCGTGCCGGTGGGCGTAGCCCAGCGCACTGCCCACCTGCTGCAGCATCGCCTTGACCATCGGGATGGGCATCGGGCCCAGGTCCTTGATGATGGCCTCGAGCGAGCGGCCGGCGATGAACTTCATCACGAAGAAGAGTGTCTTGCCGGCGCTCTTGACGGTGTAGATCGGGATGATGTGGGGGTGGCTCAGGTTGGCCGCGGTGCGGGCCTCGCGCTTGAAGCGCTCCGCCATCCCCTCGCCCATGAGGTGCAGCGCCGGCGACATCACCTTGATGGCAACCTTGCGGTCCAGCGCGATCTCGTGGGCGAGGTAGACCGTCGCCATGCCGCCGCGGCCGAGCTCGCGGTGAATCACGTACTCGCCCAGCGTGGCGGCCCGGAGCAGCGCGAGCAGTTCCTCGCTGGCATCCTTCTCCTGCGCCGCCGGCATCATGGCCGTGGCCACACTCCCCTGCTCACCCGATACGTCGGAGCCGCACTTCATGCAGAAGCGCGCACCCGGGGGGATGGGTTCACCGCAGCGAACGCAGGAGAGGTTTGGCGGAGCCGTCATCTATGGGGTCAATTGGTTTGGCTACTTCAATCTAGCAGGCTGCCCCCTCGCTTCAATGTCCCGCCCGCTCCCAGCGGATCAGACCGCCATCCTGGCGGATCAGACCGCGGAATTCGAGCATCGACAGCGCCGAGAGGGCAAGGGACGTCGGAAGGCCGGAACGCAACACCAGCACGTCGATCGGTGCGGCGCCGGCCAGCAGCGCCTCGGCTATGCGACGCTCTGCATCCGGGAGGTCAGAGGGGATGGCGCGGGGCGCGGCGGCAGGTTCGGTCACGGCGGCGGGCGGAGCGGCGCGAGGAACTCGGCCGCGCCCCGCGCCATTCCTCGATTCGACCGACTCTGCAGGAATCCGCGCCAACCCGGATGGAGCGACTGCCTGAAGTGATGGCGCGCCCGCTTCCGGGTAGTGCCGCAGCAGATCCTCCAGCTCGATGAGCGGCTCCGCGCCATCCTGGATCAGCCGGTTGGTGCCGACCGACGTCGGGCTGGTGATGTTGCCCGGCAGCGCCATGACATCCCGCCCCTGCGTGAGTGCGGTGCCGACCGTGATCAGCGTGCCCGACCCCGCAGCCGCCTCGATCACCACCGTCACCCGAGCCAGTCCGCTGATCAGGCGATTGCGCCGGGGAAAGGCACCGACGCCCGGTCGTTCACCCGGAGGGAACTCGGTGAGCAGCAGCCCGTGGCGGGCGACACCGGCATACAGCTCCCGGTTGGCGGCGGGGTAGATCACGCCGAGCCCATTGCCCAGAATGCCGATGGTCGGTCCCCCGACGTCAAGCGCAGCGCGATGGGCGATCGCATCGAGACCGCGGGCCATGCCGCTGACCACGACGATGCCCGCTCCCGCGGCCGCCTCGGCGATCATTCGGCAGACCTCACCGCCATAGGCCGAATGATCCCGGCTGCCGACCACCGCCACCGCCGGCCGGCGGAGCAGCGTGCGATCGCCGACGGCGAACAGCAGGGTCGGCGGATCGGGAATCTGGCGCAGGAGCGGGGGGAAGTCGTCGTCGGTCGGCAGCAGGACGTGGGCCTGCATCGCCTCGATCTGTGCGAGCAGGGCCACCCCGGCGGCGGGGGTCGCCTCGGAAATCGCGGTGGCGGCGGCACGGGAAATTCCGGGCACGGTGCCCAAAAACGCGAACGGCGCCGAGAGGGCGCCGAGTGCGGTGTGGCAGTGGGTCAGGAGTTCGGCGAGTCGCGCGGGACCAATCCCGGGAATCAGCGCGAGCGCCACATACGCGGCGCGTTCGTCGTTTACGGCCATCGCTCCGGGTCCCGGGCAGCTTCCGCCTGCGCCGCGTCCTGCTTGCGGATGGAATCGACCGCTTTCCAGAGCCAGGCCGTCAGCGCTTCGAGGCCGCTGCCGGACACGGCGCTGAAGCTGAGCTGCGCCATCGCCTGGGGGGCGACGATCGTGGGGAGTGCCTGATCCGCGGCGAGCAGATCCCGCTTGGAGAGCAGGACGATGAACGGCTTCTCCGCAAGCGTCTCACTGTAGGAACGGATCTCGTGGCGCAACTGATCGAACACCGCCTGGGGATCGGGGGCATCGAGCGGAACCAGGAACGCCAGCAGCCGGGTGCGTTCGACATGCTGGAGGAAGCGGAGCCCCAGTCCCTTGCCGGTGTGCGCCCCTTCGATGATGCCGGGAATGTCGGCAACGACGAAGGTGCGGTTGTCGGAGAGCCCGACCACACCGAGGTTCGGTTCCAGGGTGGTGAAGGGGTAGTCGGCGATCTTGGGCCGCGCCGCCGAGATGACGGAAAGCAGCGTGCTCTTTCCGGCGTTGGGCTCGCCCACCAGCCCGACATCGGCGATGAGCTTGAGCACCAGGTCGATCTGGCGGTCCTCCCCCTCGCCCCCCGGCTCCCACTCCCGCGGCGCCTGGTGGGTGGCCGACATGAAATGATAGTTCCCCCGCCCGCCCGCTCCGCCCCGGGCGATCAGCATCTCGTCGCCATCGTGGAGGACTTCGCCGATGGTGTCACCGGAGACGGTGTCCTTCACGATGGTTCCGGGTGGCACCGGCAGGTAGAGGTCCTGGCCGCCGGCACCGGTCATCGTCTTGCCCTTGCCGTGCACCCCGCGCTCCGCCTTCCAGACGGTGCGGTAGCGGTAATCGAGCAGCGTGGCGAGGTTGGCGTCGGCCCGGAGGTAGATCGAGCCGCCCCGCCCGCCGTCGCCGCCGTCCGGCCCGCCCTTGGGCTTGTACTTGAACCGGGCAAAGGAGCTGGCGCCGGATCCGCCGGCGCCGGCTGCGACCCGGATGGTGACCTGATCAACAAACATGGGTAGCCGCCATCACTCTTCCGGCGCCCAGCCATCCCGCACGGTCTGCCATAATTCCTTGATCTTCTTCCATTGGTCGTACGAGAGCAGCGGGTTCACGACGCCCAGTGCGCCATCCACCTGCTTGAAGGTGGCGCCGGCGTGCAGCGCACCGCGGAGGTGCGAATGCAGCTGACGGGGTGTCTCCAGCACCGCGGTCTGGGCGACGATGCACAGCTCCCGCCGCATCAGGTCGAGGCCCGGGCGCGACATCGTCCGGCCATACCCCTCGGTGATCATCCAGGAGTCGAGCGCGGGGTGGAGCTCCTTCACGTTGGCCCGCAGCCGGCGATAGTTGGCGCCGTAGACGATCTCGCAGGTGACCTCCCCGCGCCGGGTCCACTCGGCGACCGCGGCGTAGTCGGCATCGGGATCGGTGGCGGGCCCCGCCACGCGGCCGGTCTTCCGCCAGATCGAAACGGCAATCAGGGTCCGCGGATAGCCCACCATCAGGGTGGACTGCAGCAGCAGCTCCTCGACCCAGGGAATCGGCACCTGATTGGCCCGACAGTCGGACGCGCCATTGCGCAGATCCGGCTCGTAGCCCTGGGCAATCGCGGCCGCGAAGCGGACGAGGTGCAGCGTCGGTGGATCGAGCAGGTCCTGCCTGGACATCAGTGTCGCGCCCTTCCGCTGTGATGTGGGTGCCGAATTGCTTCGGTACTAATCCCAAAAACGCACTGCGCCCGTCGCCCGCAGCGTACCGGTGACTGCCCCACGGGTGTTGACCGTCGGCAGCTCGACATGCCGGAGCAGGCTGGCTGGCGCCTGATCGAGATCGAGGGTAACCAGCCCATGATCGGCCAGTTGCCGCAGCACCGCGAGCAGCGCCGGCCCCGAACTCCGCATGTCGCCATCGGCCACCTTCAGTGCCACTCCCAGACCGGCGGCGGGAATCGCGGCGCAGTGAATCCCGTCCGCGCCCACCTTGGCGAGGATCGCCCCACCGGTCGCCTCATTCAGGTCGGTACAGATCCGCCCCGTCCCCGCGAGCAGCCCCGGATGCGCCGCCATGGCACTCCGTAATCGCAGCATCGCCGGGTCGGTCGACGCCGCAAAGCGGGCATAGGCCAGGGCCATCGCGCGCAGCGGCACCCCGAAGCAGACCACGGTGCAGCCGTCCACTCCGAAGCGCATCTGATCGACGGGCACATCGGTCCACCGCTCGATCTCGGCCAGAATACGCTGCTGCACCGGGTGACCGGCCCGCTCGTAGCCGGCCAGCGGCCAGTCATGCGCCAGCGCCAGGGCGAGCATGCCGACATGCTTGCCGGAGCAGTTGCTCCAGCGCGGCCCGATCGTGAGACCGTGCCGCAGCGCCTGTTCGTACACCTGACTTGACAGCGGCGGATGCGGACCGCAGGCCAGCGCCTGCTCGCCGAGCCCCACTTTCTTGAGCATCGACTCCGCCACCTGGATGTGCACCGCCTCGCTTGAATGCGACGCGCAGGCCAGGGCCAGTTCCCTCGAATCGGTCCACCGGGTCTCGGTGGCCGTCGTCGATCACGCGGGGCGGCTGGTCGCGAGCGCCGGGGCTCCCGACCGGGTCACTTTCTGGCGTTCCGCGGCCAAGCCGTTCCAGGCCTTCCCGCTGGTGGCCGATGGGGCCGCGGACCGGTTTGGGTTCGACGCGAGGGAATTGGCCCTGGCCTGCGCGTCGCACTCGAGTGAGCCGATCCACATCCAGGTAGCGG
>JANMYS010000129.1:0-24702 GCA_031382385.1 Gemmatimonadota bacterium | reverse complement strand
CTGGTGCAGATGGCCCGGGAGGCGGCAACCGAGGCCTTCCGCGCTGGAGCAGCGGTGACGTCGCCGGGAACTAGCTCCAATCAGACCATTCCCCCGGAACTCGCCGAACATCAGCGGTACAAAATCCTGGGACTCGTCGGCCTCGGTGGCATGGGGGCCGTCTACAAGGCTGAGCACCGCATGATGGAGCGGCTGGTCGCGCTCAAAGTCATCAGCCGTTCGTTCACGGCGAACCCCCAGGCGGTGGAACGGTTTCGCCGCGACGTGGCGCCGACGATCCGCGCCGCCGCCGACACCATCGCTGCCCGATTTCCCCGCACCCGGAAAAACACCGCCGGCTATGCGCTCGATGCCTGGCTTGCCTCGGGTGACGATCTCGATCTCTTCATCGGCGCCGAAGGCACCCTCGGCCTGATCACCACGATCAGGTGGCGGCTCGATCCCATTCCCGCCGCTCGCGCCGGGCTGCGCATCTCGCTCGGTCGGCTCGATCAGCTGGAGGAGGCGGTCCGGGCACTGGTCGCCCTTGACCCTTCGGCCGTCGAGCTGCTGGACCGGACATTCCTGGATCTGGTGCGCGGAGAAGGCGGCGCGGGGCGCGAGGCGATAGGGGTACCGGAGGGTACCGAGGCGGTGCTGCTGGTGGAGTTCGAGCGCGACGACGCCACTCAGCTTCGGGGGGTCGTGGGCGACGCCGTTCGCGCGGTGAAGGAGATCGCGACCGACATTGCGACGGCACTCACCCCCGAGGAGGAGCAACGGCTCTGGGCGCTGCGCCACGCGGCGAGCCCGATTCTCGCGAGCCTCCCGCCGGAGCGGCGCTCCCTCCAGGTGGTCGAGGATGGCTGTGTCCCCCTCCCCCACCTGGGCGAGTACGCCGCCGCGATCCGCGCGGCCGCTCAGCGCTGGCGGATCACCGCCGTGATCTTCGGCCACGCCGGCGACGGGCACCTGCATGTGAATCTCCTGCCGGAGCTGGCCGAGCTGGACTGGCCCGCCCGGGTACGCGGGCTGTATACCGAGGTCAGTGCCGCGGTCATCCGGCTGGGCGGGACGGTGAGCGGTGAGCATGGCGACGGCCGGCTGCGCGCCCCCCTGCTCGCCGCCCAGTACGGGCCGGAAATCATGGCGCTCTTCGCTCTGGTCAAGACGGCATTCGATCCCGATGGTATCTTCAACCCCGGCGTGAAGCTGCCCCGCGGCTCGGCACCCTTCCGTAGCCTCAAGGTCGGCCTGGACGTCACCCCGATCCCCGAGGATATCGCGCTGGCGCTCCGGGAGATTGAGCGGAGCGGCGAATATGCCCGGAGCCGGGTGGAGATCGCCGCAGAAATCGAGGAGTAATGCGGGAGGGGCCGGCCGCCGGTCGGCCCGTACCCGGTGAAGCGATGAGGCCTTGGCCGCGTGCGAACCGCCAGTCGGCCCGTACCCAGTGAAACGAAGCGGCCATGGTAACGGGCCGAGCGACGACAACGCGGGTTGTCATCCCGAGGAGCGGAGCGACGAGGGATCCCTTCAGGCCGAAGGAGAGTCCCGAGTACGGCTCCGGGACAAAGAGATTCTTCGCGCTTCGCGCTCAGGATGACTGCAACTACCCTCGCTTCGCTCAGGATGACAACCGTCGATGTAGCGGGGCGGAGCACAGCTCCGCCCCTACCACCGTTCCCTGATCTCCGTCCCCCTTTCCCTTTTCCCCCGCTCCCGACTCCATGGATATCCTGAAATCCCCCCGCATCACCCTGCTCGCCCGGCCCCAGTTCGTGGAGCCGGCCCATCTGCCGGTCGCGTGGAAGGGGGACAGCTCCGACGGCGAGAAGCTGGCCGAGTTCGCCGGCCGGATCTGCTACATGAGCCAGCACAATCCGGCTGGCCGGACCACGGCGGAGTACCTGACCAACATCCTGACCCAGGGGCATGGCTCGGTGTTCGAGCACGCCGTCTATGTCCTGTTGATCGAGGGGATCAGCCGCTCCTGCAGCCATGAGCTGGTGCGACACCGGGCGGGATTTGGCTACTCGCAGCTCTCCCAGCGCTACGTCGACGAGTCGCACGCCGCCTTTGTCATGCCGCCGGCGATCATCGGGGATGCGGTCCTGGAGCGGGAGTGGACGGCCCAGGTCGAGGCGGCGCAGGCGGCGTACGTCCACGCGGTCAACGGGCTGATGACCAAGTACGAGGCGGTGGCCGACCGAGTCCACCGGCGGAAGATGGCCCGGGAGGCGGCCCGAAGCGTCCTGCCCAATGCCACCGAGGTGAAGATCGTCGTGAGCGCCAACATCCGGGCCTGGCGGACGATGCTCGAGCTGCGACTCGGCGAAGGCGCCGAGCTGGAGATCCGGCGCATGGCGCTCGGCTGCCTGTCCGTCCTCCGGAGCGAGTCGCCCTCGTTCTTCGCCGACTTCGAGCTGTACCGGGGCGAGGATGGGACGGAGGCGGGGCGGGTGGGGTTCCACAAAGTCTGAGTGGGCGGCAGGCATTCAGCAGTCAGCGATCAGCAGTCAGCCCTCGGTACCACGCCGAGGGCTGCTTGCTGCCCACACTCGCTGACTGCTGATCGCCCCGCTCTGGCAATTTCCAAGACCTCCCGGCATCACGCCGTACCATATCGACTGTCGATTCGGGCTCAAGCGCCCCGTAGCGGGTCAGCTCGCTGACTGCTGCCTGCTGATCTCGGACTGCTGATCGCTGACCGCTGATCGCTCTGTCTCGTCGATGATCCCTAAAGTTCGTCGAACGAAATGCCGAAAAAACTATTGTGCGTTCGCTAACAGTTTCTTAACTTAGATCCAGAAGCTGCACGACATCGCGCCGGCACGCTCAAGCGAGCGGCCGTTTTTTTCGGAAAACCGCGATGACCCGACCCGCCGAGGACCGTTTGGCAGTTCGCATCGGACTAGCCTTCAACCTCAAGCCAGCAGCAACGGCATCCGCCGGGGCTCGTGTCGCCGCCCCTATCGCCGCTCCCCGCGCTCTCCGCTACGATCTCGAACAGCCCGACCTCTACGCCGAGTGGGATGAACCGGCGACGATCGACGCCGTCGAGCATGCGCTGCGTCCCCTGGGAGAGGTCATCCGGCTCGAGGCCATCGCCGACTTCCCCACCCGGCTCGCTGCGGCCAAGCCGGATTTCGTCTTCAACGTCGCCGAGGGGCTCTACGGTCCCAATCGCGAGGGCCACGTCCCGGCCATCTGCGAGTTCCTGGGTATCCCCTACTCCGCCTCCGACCCGCTGACCCTCTCGCTGGCCCTGCACAAGAGCCGCGCAAAGGAGATCATGCAGCTGCGGGGCGTGCCGACCGCGCCCTTCATCCTGGCCCGGACCGTCACCGACGCCCGGACCTGCACCCTGCCGTTCCCGCTCTTTGCCAAGCCGGCCTTCGAGGGCTCGGGCAAGGGCGTGAGCGTGAAGAGCCTCTGCACCACCCGGAAAGAGCTGGTCAAGCAGGTGGATTACCTCCTCTCCACCTACAACGAACCGGTCCTGGTTGAGACCTACCTGGCCGGAGCGGAGTTCACCGTCGCCATCATGGGCAACGGCAAGGAGGCGCGCTGCCTCCCGATCGTCGGGATGAACTTCGACGAGCTCCCCTCCGGTGCCCTGCCGATCTACGGTTACGAAGCCAAGTGGATCTGGGATGACCCGTCCGATCCACTCGACATGTTCCAGTGCCCCGCCCCAATCCCGGCTCGCGTTGCGGCCCAGATCCGGTCGGCCGCCCTCGGCGCCTACCACGCCCTCGAATGCCGGGACTGGTGCCGGGTCGATGTCCGCTGCGATGCGGAGGGCGTCCCCAACGTCGTCGAACTGAATCCGCTCCCGGGCATTCTGCCGGACCCGCGGGACAACAGCTGTTTCCCCAAGGCGGCCCGCGTCGCTGGCATGAGTTATGACGAGTTGATTCGCAGTGTAGCGGACATCGCCTGGCGTCGGATCAGCGGGCGTTCCCTCCTGGCAGAGGCGGCAGCGTGAAGATTGCAATTTTGTTCGATGGTGGGTGGGACAGTAGCTGGACCCAGAAGGACGTCGCCTCGGTCGTGGACAGCGCCAAGGATGTGCAGATGGCGCTCCGGGCCCGCGGCCATGAGGCAAGCCTCGTGGCGGTCCGCGCCCCCAACGAATTCACCTGGCTGCCCAAGGTGCGCCGGGCGGACGTGGTCTTCAATCTCTGCGAGGGGATCGGCGGACATTCCCGGTTTGAGGACTTCATCGTCGGCGCCCTCGAGCTGACCGGCGTCCCCTACACCGGCTGCAAGCCGTGGGCGGTGACCGTCGCCCACCGCAAACATGTCGCCAACACCCTGCTGAGCAAGGCCGGCGTCCCCATCCCGCGCTTCTGCCTCACCCAGGGCAACAAGGTGCCCCAGGAGTTCACCCTCCCCGTCATCGTGAAGCCCGCCGCCGAAGATGCCAGCAACGGCATCGACTCCGGCTCGGTCTGCACCACCAAGCGGGCCCTGAAGAAGCGCCTCGCGGAGATGGTCGAGCAGTGGGATGAGGTCCTGGTTCAGGAGTACGTCGCGGGCCGGGAGTTCAATGTCGGCTTCATCGGGGATCAGGTCCTGCCGATCGCCGAGCTCTGCTTCGATAACATGCCCGAAGGCAGCTGGCCGATCCTCACCTATGCCGCCAAGTGGGATACCGGCAGCCCCGAGGACCTCGGCTCGGTCCCCGTCTGTCCGGTCGACCTCCCCGTCGAAGCCCAGAAGCGGATTGTCGCCGTGGCGCGGATGGCCTGGGAAGATCTCTGCGGGTCCGAGGGCTACGGCCGGGTCGACCTGCGGGTCGACGCGTCGGGCCAGCCCTACGTGCTGGAAGTGAATCCCAACCCCGATATCTCCGACTGCGCCGGCCTCTCCCGGATGGCCAAGGCGCAGGGGTGGGACTACGAGGAACTCGTCGCCCGTATCGTGGACGAGGCCACCTCCCGCAGTTCCTCCCAGCAGGCAGCCGCGGCCCTCGCGGTCGGAGTGCCTGCGGTCGCATGACCACCCGGGTTCGGCCTCGTCTGAGGGACCTGACGAGCGCCGACGCAGCTCGGTTACTCGAACTCACTCATGCCACCGGCGTTTTCCGCGACGAGGAACTCCTCATCGCGGAGGAGGTCTTTCGCGACTGTGTGAACCATCCGGGGCCGACGGGGGGCGAACAACCCTCACCCCGGCTCGACCACCATTCACCCGGTGTCCGGGATACCTCGGGTACGGGTCGACCGGGCGCCGCCCCACGCGATGACGGATCGACATCGGGTACGGGCCGACGGGACGCCACCGCACGCGATGACGGATCGACATTGGGTACGGGCCGACCGGCGGTCGGCCCCTACCAAGCGGACGACCGGCCCTACTACGCCATCGGCGCCGAAATCGACGGCGTCCTCGCCGGCTGGATCTGCTGGGGCCAGACCCCATGCACCGATGGCACCTGGGATCTGTACTGGATGGCGGTTGACCCGGCGTTGCATGGCTC
Source organism: Gemmatimonadota bacterium (assembly GCA_031382385.1). GTDB lineage: Bacteria > Gemmatimonadota > Gemmatimonadetes > Gemmatimonadales > GWC2-71-9 > JADJOM01. The sequence goes on along the minus strand of JANMYS010000129.1, from coordinate 19,235 downwards.
GGGGGTCGGCACCGCGCTGGTGGACGAGATGGAGCGGCGGCTGCAGGGCCGGGCCCGGCTGATCGCGGTCGATACCTCGGGCCGGGCCGACTACGCGCCCACCCGTGGCTTCTACGCGGCGCGCGGCTATCAGGCCGTCGCTACCGTGCCCGACTTCTATGCCCCGGGCGACGACCAGGTGATCTACACCAAGGTCCTCCCCAGCTAGCATCCCCGACACAGGTTGTAACGCGGCCGTGTGCTCTGCTCAACAGGGCGCACGGCCGCATGCATTGCTCCTCAATCACCCGCTGGCCTCAGTGCGGACGATCTCCCTCAGGCTCCCGCCGTTCGAGGAAGCCCCGGAGAGCAATACTGGCGCAGTAGGCACCCAGTGCCCACCAGAGGGTGGCGGTGATGATCTGCTCGACCCGCCAATATTGCCGCGCCTCTGAATGACCGGTCCAGTCGAGCCACATCGCAATACCCGCAAGCCCGGCGAGGAGGGAAAGCACCAGCGCCTGCCACGGGCGCGCCAGAAACCCCCGGTGAAATGCCATGAATCGCTGCCAGCGGCCGGACTGCGGCATCTCGTTCATCTCCTGCTCCTCGATTTCGCCCCCTTACACCGCCGCAAACCACCCCGTTGCCCCCCGCTCCGCCAGCCGATGCTGATGCGGCTGGAACATGTAGCGGCCACGGACCGGCAGGGTGAACTCGAGGACGGCCCGCTCGCTCGGACCCAGCGTGACGATATCCGTCTCCTCGTCCGGCACCAGCCGGGTCCCGGAGCGGAACAGCCGGAAGCTCTCCGCATGCAGGTGGAATGAGACCGACGGCTCCATCCCGCAGAAATTGGCGAGGTAGACCCGGATCAGCTTGCCTACCGGGACCTTGATCGGGTAGCGCGCATAGTACCCCGCCACCCCGTTCCAGCCGTAGAGCTCATCCATGCCGTCGCCATTCACATCGAAGCCCGAGAGCACCAGCACAAGCTCGTGTGCCGGTGGCCGGCCCCCCGGCGGATCGACGATCATGACCCCGTACAGTCCATGCGCCATGTGTTCCGAGACCGGCAGCGCGTGGCAGTGATAGGGCTGCAGCCCGAAGGGTTCCGCGCGGATCTGGTAGGTAGCGGAGCCGCCGACCGGGACCGGCTCCCACCCATCCTGATTCACATCATGGCGACCATGGAAGTGCACGTTGTGGGGATGCGCACCGAGATTCCGGAATTTGATGGTGAGATCATCCCCTTCAGTGGCGCGGATGATCGGGCCGGGCACCTGGCCGTTGAAGCTCCAGGCATTGAGCGTCGCGCCTCTGGCCACCTCGAGCGGGCCCTCCTCGACATGCAGATCGACGGTGCGATGCTGCTGAGGGCCGCGCACAAAAGGGGGCGGAATCAGGCTCTGCTCCAGCGCGAGCGGTCCGAGCGCCTCCGGCGGCGGCACCCCCTGGGAATAGAGCGAGTCGGCTGGCAGGAGATGACCGGACGGCATGGCCACGCCGGCCTTCCGCCGGCCGAAGAGGTAGCCTCCCGCCGCACTGAGCCCGCCGACCACTCCGAGCTGCAGCCACTCCCTCCGTCCGAGCCGCATCAGCGCGAGCCGTACGCCTGAAGCGCGGTCAGCATCATCCCGAGGTAGAGCACCACCCCGCCGAGAATCACGCCGACCCGGAGCAGGCGGGAGAGTTTCGGCTTCCCCATGATGTGATAGGCGACGGCACCAAGTCCCGGCAGCAGCACGATAGCCGCCCCCCAGCCGAGCTTGGCCATCGTGTCCCTGTCCTCCCGACGCACCAGATCCCGGAGCGCCATGATGATCCAGCCGAGCAGCAGCAGAACGAGGAAGTGGTAGCTCCACCGGCTGAAGATATTGCTCACCCCACTCGGGCCGGCGTAGCTGATCGGTGGCGCGGCGGCGAGGTAGGCTTCGGTCTCTGGCGGGAGCTCGGCCCTGGCCAGGTCGAAGTGCAGGTTCTCGAAGACATGCATCGCCGGACGGACGGCAGCGGTCGCTGCATCGGGCATGCTGGGCTGGGGCGGCGGGACCGGCTGGGTCCTGTAACTGGGCCGCTCGTTGTGTTCCTCATGCACCGCCCTGACGAATAGCGTCCCCCCGAGTGCGATCGGATCGTAGCCCAGCGGAAGGCGGAGCCCGCCGCAGCCGTGGACCAACTCGAGGCCGGCGGGTGCTGAGGTCCGGAACTGATTCCCCACGAAACAGTTCCCGGTCGCCGATGGTCCACCGAGCGCCAGGTCCGCCCGGCCGGAGCGGATGATCCGGTTGTTGCGGATGATGTTGCCCTGCGCCGGCCAGAAATTCTTGTCGAGGAAGCTGGTGATCAAAATGCCATCCAGCGCATGATCGGCGATCACATTCCGCTCGATCACGTTGCGCACGCCGCCCCCCACCAGGAATCCGCTGCCAAAGGCGATCGACGGCAGGAAGGCCGCCGGCGCCGTGGTGCTGCTGTTGCCGGTGATCAGGTTGGCAGCAAAGACCGCATCCCGCTGTGGCGGGACCAGTTCGATGTCGAGCGATGCCGGCACGATCCCGACCCGGTTGTTGCGCCAGATCGAGCTGACCACGTACATATCGCCGCCGGAGTTGGTGCCGGAATAGCCCAGCGCGTTGTGCTCGGCAGTCACCCTCCGGATCACGATCCGGCAGGGGTAGCACTCGCCGATATAGAAGCCGGAATCGGGGGAACCGGAGGCGTAGGAATCCTCCAACAGGCCGTCGGCGGCACCAAAGGCGTAGATGCCGTAGTCGCCGTTGTTGTAGGCGGTGAGATATTGCCCGCGGAACCCGGTGATCCCGGTCCAGAAGAAGCCGTTGAGGACCGCGTTGCGGGCGGTCATGTTCTCCACCGCAACCGCGTCGGCGTAGATCGCAATACCATTGCCGCGGACGAATTCGCCATCGATGATCGTCTCGTTGCGGTCCACCCCGCGGATCACGATCGACGATGTCGTGACCGTCACCTCTTCCCGGTAGACACCCTTGTCGACCAGGACGAGGTCGCCCGGCGTCGCGGCATCCACTGCCGCCTGGATCGTGGGATATTCCTGCGGCACATGCCGGGTTACGCCGGTCGGCTCCGCCACCGCCAGAAGCGCCCCGCGCGGGCTGGGATGGTACTCTGCATCCCCCACCACCACGACTCCGGCCATCCCCTGGCCGCTGGCCGTACCATGATAGGTGCAGTAGTAGCGGTAGACGCCGGCCTTGAGGAAGCGGTGCTCCGATTCGCTCCCCGCTTTCAGGTCGGCGTGATCGCCGGCGCTGGTGGACCAGGAGCTGTCCACCGAAACCACATTGTGGACCACCTGCCCGACATGCAGCCAGCGGACCAGGCCGCCCTCCGGCACCCGGATGACCGAGGCGGAAAAGCTGTTGTCGTAGATGGTGACGAAGTTGCCGCCCGAGCGATCGGCCTGGCGGGAACAACCCGCGATGAGTGCAAGTGCCACGACGCCGATGGAACGAAACCGCATTGCTGTAACCGCATGTGAGAGTGGGGTGAATCTACCGCCCGTCCGCCCGTCCGCCCGTCCGCCCGTCTGACCGCCTGACCGTCCGCCCGCCCTACCGCCCATCCGCCTGCCCGCCCTTCACCACCATCCCGCCCTTCATCACGAAATCGACCTGCATCATCCGGTGCAGGTCGGCGAGGGCATCGCCCTTGACCGCGATCAGGTCGGCGTACTTTCCTGGCGCCAGCGAGCCTACCGCGTCCTGCCAGAACATCATCCGCGCCGCATCGATCGTGGCCGACTGAACCGCCTGCATCGGGGTCATCCCGTATTTCACCATGTAGGGCAGTTGCGCGGCGTTCAGTCCATGGGGATACACCCCGCTGTCCGTACCATAGGCGATATGCACGCCGAGTGCGACCGCCTTCCGGAACGCGGTGCGCTGGGTCTCCGTGGTCTCGAAGTTCTTCCGCAGGATCTCGGCCGACCAGTGGTCGCGGGTTCCCACCGAGTCGATGTAGTCGCCGTTGTAGATGTCGGCGACGAGCCAGGTGCCGCGTTCTTTCATGAGCTGGAGTGCTTCGTCGTCCGCCAGCGATCCGTGCTCGACGGACCGCACCCCGGCCCGCACTGCCCGCTTGATCCCTTCGGCGCCATGCGCGTGGGCCGCCACGAAGGTGCCGTAGTTGGCCGCCTCGTCAACCGCGGCGCGGATCTCCTCCTCGGTGTATTCCGGCGTGCCCGGCTTGGTGCCGGGAGCGAGGACGGCACCGGTGGCGATGATCTTGATGAAATCGGCGCCGGCATTCAGCAGCTCGCGCACCCGCTGCCGCACCTCGGTGGCGGAATTGGCGACGCCGCGGCGGAAGTCCGGTGGTGGAATCACATCGGCCGCGAGCCCGGTGACTTCTCCCCCGCCGGAGGAGACGGTGACGTAGGCCCCTGCCACCTTCATCCGCGGACCGATCACCGTACCGTCGTTGATCGCATCACGCAGCGCCACATCCACAAACGCCCGGTAGGTCCCGACATCCCGCACGCTGGTGAACCCGGCCATGAGCGTGGCGCGGGCCTGCCGCACTCCGGTAAAGGCGTTCTGGGCTCCCGACGTCGTGAGCGGATCGGCGCTGCTGGCGCCCTGAATGGGATCCGCGATGTGCGTATGGCAGTCGATCAGCCCCGGCATCACGGTGTACGCCGAAAGATCGATTACCCGCGTTCCGCGCGGCAGCGTGCCTCCGGCCGGCTGCACCGACTCCACCCGTTCACCCCGGATGAGCACGATCTGGTTGGTGAGCACCACACTCCGTTCGACATCGATCAGCCTGCCGGCGCGGATGGCGGTGAGTTCCTGGGCCAGCAGTGGCGGGGAGACCAGCAGCAGGACGGCCACGAGTGTCATGTATTTCAAGGGCGCCTTCCTCGAGACAAGTGAACTTATTCCCGTCATCCTGGGCGAAAGGGAATGGGACCTGGCTTCGACACCGAAGCCCTCACCCCCCTGTCCCCCTCTCCCTTGCCAGGGAGGGGTAGCGGCGGGCGTCCCCGCCCGCCGAACCCGTACTGAACGGTGAGTGCTCCCCCTCTCCACGAAAGTGGAGAGGGGGCTGGGGGGGTGAGGATCGGGTGTGAGGCAACCGGCTGATGACGGGTGTGGGGCGGCACGGAGGCCGCCCCCTACCCCTGCCGCTTCTCAAACACCTCTCGCGCCCGGCGGATCCGGCCCAGCACTTCTCGCAGTTCCCCGCTGCTGTTCCACCCCGGATGCGCTTTTGCCCCCTGCTCCAGCCGGTCGAGCCACCGCAGAAAATACCCGGCGTCCGCCCCACAGGATGCGTCCGTTCGGCCACCGACGTAGACTGGGCTGGTCGTCGCGAACGGGTAGATATCGAGCACCGGCGTCACCGCCTGGTCGGCGTAGGCCCGGAGCACGAACCAGCGATTGTCACCCGCCTCGACCGTCACCACGGTGTCCGCGCTCATCCGGTCGCCGGTGAGCGGTATCGTCGCCAGTACGCGGCCGTTGCCGATCACCTCGAGATGGTCCAGCGGCACCAGCGATCGAAGCGTGATCCGCGCCGTGAGCCGTCCAATGCCTGCCGGCACCTGCCCCCCCGGTCCCTGGCCCTGCAGCGTGAACCGGAGCAGCGGTCCATTCGTGGCGAATGTCTTGCCCGCCTTGAGCGCACCGTACCACCGCGCCCGGTCGAGCGGCAGTCCCGACTGCACATACACCCGGTTGGTGCCGACCGGACCACGCAGCGATGCGAAGTTGGTCATCGCATCGGTGCCCGCACCCGCCGGCAGCCGGAAGCCGCAGTTGAGCAGCTGGTACCAGACCCGCGAGGTAATCAGGTGATCGCTGAAACCGACGACCTCGAAATAGTCTACCTTGCCCAGCGCGACATCCATCGGCAGCTCGTTGTTGAGCGCCGTCGTTGTGTCCGTCGGATCGGGATAGCTGTCGAATGGATGCACGTAGCCCATCAGCCCGCCCTGCGCGTGGGCCTGATCGGCGACCGCGGCATTGTCGGGATAGAGGCTCGCGACCGGCGTGCCGAGGTAGCCGGCGTAGCCCGGCAGCACGATGTGGCGGGTCAGTCCGAGCAGGCCGGTGTGCCCCCACCAGCTGGTGTGAAACTCCTGGTCGTGCAGCAGCAGGAAGTCATTGGTGGAAACCGGGTCTTGTTTGCCGGTGAAGTACCCGATATCCGGCATCCGGTCTTCCTTGTTCACGATCAGGTTCTCCACCAAGTTCAGCCCTTCGGCGCGCGCCTGGGCCGCGAGCGTCTGCGGCGTGGCGAGATAGTGCCCGCCGTAGTTCATATGCACGTGGAGATCGCCCGAGGTCCAGCCGGAATCCGCCAGCGACATCATCTGACTGAGCCGGATCGTCTGACTTGCCGTGCCACCCCCCGGCACCTTCACCTCGGTGCGAGACACCCGGTACTCCATCCCGTGGGTCACGTCGATCTGGGCGACACCGGCCGGAACCGTCAGCGTGCTTGTCCCGGCGGTATGGAAGTATCCGACTTCAAAGCCCCGATCTTTCCGGTCGAAACCGTCGTCGACCTGCAGCCAGACATCATCGGGTGCGGCAGTGCGCCCATCGGCGAGTGTGACGGAGATGCGCGCCGGGATAGGCTTCCCAGTGGCGGCATCCACCACGCGGATCGTGAGCCGCCCCATCGGGGCGCGGTAGATGCGCTTCCGGATTGCGACGGTCGTCCGCTCGCCACCCGGCACCGTGACGACCACCAGGCTGGTGTTTCCGCCCTCGTTGCTGATCGCCGCCACGCGGCGGCTGTCCGGCGACCAGCGTGCATTGACCAGGTCGAAGTCGCCATAGGTGAGCTGCAGTGGATCGCCACCGTCAGCGGTGGTGAGCCACAACTGATTGCGCTGGCGGCCGAGGTAGCTGCTGTAGAGCAGTCGCTTGCCGTCGAGCGACCAGTCCGGCCGCGCCCGCCAGGTCGTCTCCTCGTCGTGCACCGGCTGCATCGGTGAACCAGGCACCGCAGCCATCCGCCAGAAGCCCCCACCGCCCCAGATCTTGTCGCGATTGGAAACGAGGATGAGTTCCTTCCCATCCGGCGACCAGGTGGGCGAGATGTAGTGGTCGTACGTGCTGTAGTAGTAGCGCGGCAGGCCGGAGTGCTGATCCTCGGTGAGGCGGACCGCCGGGCCGAGACTGTCTCCGATCACCGGGGCGACGACGACATGAAAGCGACCGGCGAAGATCGTCGAGACGAACGCGACCTGCCTGCCGTCCGGCGACCAGCGCGGCTCGGTGTTCACCGCCCCGTTCTTCAGTACGGTCCGGCTGGTGAGGGTAGCCAGCTCGAGAGTGCGCAGCTCGATCTGATCGTTCAGGTAGACCGCGTAGATGACCCGCTCGCCATCCGGCGACCACTCCGGCTGGTGCGCGTAGCCGGGGCCGGTCGTGAGCTGCACCGCCGTGCCGAGCGAATCGGCCCCGAGCGGCAGTCGCCAGAGCTCGCCCGCCATGGCGACGATCACCGACTGGCCGTCGGGCGACCAGGTCACCCAGGCCGGCCCGGTGGTCACCTGCGGCAGGTACATCTCGCGGAAGTAGTAGTTGTGCGGCTCGGCGACCTGCTTGAGCACCGTTTCGCGCTGCGCGGCGACCGGCGCGGGAATGACTCCGGCCAGGGCAACAAGTGCGAGCCATCGGGCTGATGTCATCGTGAGTTCCAGAGGGGGCGGCGGATCGCGCGGTCCGCTTGCCCTCTACCCGGGGGCGGCGCGACCTTTCAGCATGACTCGCACGCTTCGATTCGTAGTTTGCCTCCTCGCGGGCCTCGGCGCCAGTGCGCCTGCCCACGCCCAAGCCGCCCCCGACACCGCCCTCGCCGCCAGCTATCGCGCAATCGCCGAGCGGATCATCACCACCGCGCTGGCAGACAGCAGTGCCTACGACCGGCTGGGGCGGCTGGTGGACGGCAATGGCCACCGGCTCAGCGGCTCGGTGGCGCTCGAGCGGGCCATTGACTGGATCCTCGCCGAAATGAAGCGGGATGGTCTCGACCACCCGCGCACCCAGCCGGTGAAGGTACCGCACTGGGTACGAGGTCAGGAGTCGGTCGAGCTGATCTCGCCGCGGGCCATGTCGCTCCCCATGTTCGGCCTGGGCGGCAGTATCGGTACGCCAAAAGCGGGAATAACTGCCCCGGTGCTCGTCGTCTCCAGCTTTGATGAGCTGATCGCCAGGGGAACCGAAGCGAAGGGGAAGATCGTCCTCTTCGATGCCCCATTCACCGATTATGGCGAGACCGGACAGTACCGGCGCGTCGGCGCAATCGCGGCAGCCAAGGCGGGCGCCGTCGCCCTGTTGATCCGGTCAATTGGCCCCTACGGCATCCGAAGCCCGCACACCGGCGCAATGCGCTACGACAGCACGGTGACCAGGATCCCGGCCGCCGCGCTCGCGATGGAAGACGCGATGATGCTGCACCGGATGCAGGACCGCGGCGAGCGGGTCGTCGTGAAGCTCAGGATGGAAGCGCACCTGCTCCCCGATGCCGACAGCCGAAATGTCATGGCCGAGCTCACGGGCAGCGAACACCCGGAGCAGGTCGTGGTCATGGGTGGCCACATCGATTCGTGGGATGTGGGTCAGGGCGCCATGGATGACGCGGGCGGCGTGGTCGCAGCATGGGAGGCCATCCACCTGTTGAAGCGGCTCGGCCTCACCCCCCGTCGGACCATCCGGGCTGTCGGCTGGACCAATGAGGAGAATGGCCTGCGCGGCGGGATTGCCTATCGCGATTCGCTCGGTGACCGGATTGCCAACCATGTGCTGGCCATCGAATCGGACGGCGGTGTCTTCCGGCCGCGCGGCTTCGATTTCACCGGCTCCGATTCCGCCTACGGGATCATCCGCCAGGTGGCGACACTGCTGACCCCGCTGCAGGCCGATTCGATCGTGCGGGGCGGTGGCGAAGCGGACATCGGCCCGCTGATGGAACGCGGTGTGCCCGGCATGGGGCTTCGGGTGGATGACGACCGCTACTTTTGGTACCACCACACCCAGGGCGACACGCTCGACAAGCTCGATCCGGAGGAACTGGCCCGCTGTGTGGCGGTCATGGCGGTAATGGCGTATGTCGTGGCGGATATGCCGGAGGATCTGCCGAGGTAGGCGGTCAGCCGTCAGCCGTCAGCCGAAAGCATGCTGTCATCCTGAGGAGCGAAGCAACGAAGGATCTCTTGAGGTCGGAGCCCGGGCACCGGGGCAAAGGGATACTTCGCTGCGCTCAGGATGACAGCAGTTGTTCCACCTACCGCCCAGCGCCTACCGCCTGCCGGCCCTCCGACGAGCGCTAACCCAGATACAGCTTGTTCGGGTCCAGCACATTCCTGAGCAATCCCAGCTCCCGTTCCGTCGGTGCCGCGACAGACGCTAGCTGGTCCCGCACCCGCAGCGGCCAGCCCACCACGGCCTTGACCTCGTCCACGGTGACACCGGGATAGAGGCTCGTCAGCACCATCTCGCCGGTCTCCGGATCGTTCTCCAGAATCCCCTTGTCGGTGATCACCTTGATCGGGCCGGCGCCGGGCATGCCAAGGTCCTTGCGCGAGACTCCCCTGCAGCGCTGGCCCGGGCTGGTGATGAAGTCCACCTGCGAGGGAAAGGCGCGTGCGTTCAGTCGACTGATGATCAGCACCCGCTTGGCATGGACGGCGATCTCCGCAGCACCGCCGGAGCCGGGCAGGCGCACTTTCGGCTTCTGGTAGTTGCCGATAACCGTGGTGTTGATGTTGCCCCACTGGTCGATCTGGGCCCCACCGAGAAAGCCGACTTCGATCTTGCCATTCTGCAGGAAGAGCTGGAACACATCCGCCATCGAGCAGACCATCAGCGAACCGGTTACCAGCGATGGGTCGCCGATGGAGACCGGCAGCCGTTCCGGCACAGCGCCCACCGCGCCGGATTCGTAGATCAGCACGAGGTTCGGCGCCTGCAGTGCGCGCGCCAGGTTGCAGGCCAGGTTCGGCAGCCCGATGCCGACGAAGGTGACCTCGCCGTCCTGCAGCTCGCGGGCGGCGACGGCGGCCATCATTTCAGATGGAGAATAGTTATGGGACATGGGCAGTGAGTTAGTCGTCTGTGATTGAGCGATCAGCGATCAGCGGTCAGCAGATTGGTGTGAATCACAATGCTGCTAGCTGACGATGAACCGCTGACCGCTGACCGCTGACCGCTGACCGCTGACCGCTCAAAACCCATAATTCACCCCAGCACAGTACAAATCCTTCGCCTTCAACCGCTCCATCAGCCCGGGATACTTGGCCAGATACTCCGCCCGGTCCTTTACCCCATGCACATACTCTGCAAGGTACGCCTCGAGCGCCGCCGAATCGCGGGAGATGTCCTCCCACGCCACGTAAAAATCGTTGTCGCGGTCGTAGAACCCCTGGGCGTAGGAGGGATGGCAGCCCCACGGCTCCACCACGACGGCGTCCACGATCATGCCGGGAATGAGCGTGCGGTTGGGATCGGCGCGGATCACCGACTCATCCACCAGCTCCTCGACCACGACGATCACATGCTTGCTGGCAAAGGCAGCTTCCTTCTGCACGCCGAGCAGGCCCCAGACCTGGGCGTTGCCAGAGGCGTCGGCGCGCTGCGCCGCGATGATCGAGACATCGGGGTTGAGCGCGGGGACGGTTGCCAGCACTTCCCCGGTGTAGGGGCAGGTCACCGTCCGGATCAGCGGGTTGGCGACGGGCAGATCGGTGCCCATGTAGTTCCGCATGGTCCAGAACGGCAGCCGCGCGGCACCGGCGGAGAGGCGGGCGACCATCCCGAAGTGACTGTACTCCTCGATCTCAAGTGCTGGAGTGCCCTTCTCCACCGCGCGGCGGAAGGCGTGCAGCGAGCCGGCGCCAGGGTTCCCGGCCCAGGAGAAGACCAGCTTCTTCGCGCAGCCCGCGGCGATCATCTGGTCGTAGATGATGTCGGGCGTCAGACGGCAGAGGGTGAGATCCTTCCGCCGCTGGCGGATGATCTCGTGCCCGGCGGCGAAATTGATGAGGTGGGTGAACCCCTCGATCACCACCGTGTCGCCGTCCCGGACATGGGCGGCGATCGCGTCCTTCATGGAGACGACTTTGGAAATCATGCCGGTCGGGGAACGAGAGGAGAAAGGTCTGCGAGCGGGATCTCCACCTGCGCCAGACCATCGTCCAGCCGGGCGAGCTCGGAGATCAGCAGCGCCGCCGCACCGGCCAGGTGCTGCTCCAGCAGCGCCGCCGCCGCATCGGCGTCGCGACGCTCGATCATCGCCAGCAGGGCACGATGTTCACGGTCGAATTCGGCGCGATGCTGCAGCATCAGGCCATGCGACAGCCAGTACCGATCCACCCGGCGCAGCAGGCCGTCGATCATCTCCTGCAGCCGCGGCCGGCCATCGAGTGCATAGATGATCTGATGAAAAGCGACGTCGAGCGAACCCCACGAGGCGCCGTCGATGGCGGCTTCCGCCCGGGTCAGAATCTGCGCCGCCTGGTCCAGCGCCCTGGCCGACAACACCGTCGTCGCGCGGCGGATCGCGGCGGTCTCGAGCGTTGCGCGGATCTCGTAGATCTCGCGGATCTCCTCCGGGGCGAGGGCAGTCACCGTCGCCCCACGATTGGCCTGGTAGGTCACCAGCCCCTCCGACTGCAGCTGACGCAGCGCCTCGCGGACGGGAATATGGCTCACGTTGAGTTGCGCCGCGATCTCATCCTGCAGCAGCGGTTCGTGTCCCCGCAGTTGGCCGCTCGTAATCGCTTCTCTCAGCACGGCGGCAACCAGCTCATGAGCCGCCTGCTTCTGCATCCGGGGCATCCGGCGAAGGACCTGCTCGAGCTGCACGCGTTGGCCTATATAATGAAGGAGCCCGCATCGCTTGCGGGATAATATATTATATATTACTTTGCTCAACGTCAAGCGGCAGAATCGCTTGCACCGATCTTCCCGACGCCGTCGACTGCCACCCGCCCGGCCCAGCTGCCGGAGCCTGCGGGGTGCGCGGTCCGTCGCCGTACCACTCCGAGGCGAGGTTCCGATGGACCACCGGACTGAGGCACCACAGGCCCACAAGGCTGGCCAGCCGATCCCGTATCCTCCCGCACGCGAATTCATGGAGCCGGATTGGACTCGCCTTCCCGGATACGTCGGCGTGAGTCGCGCCGAGTGGGAGGATGCCACCTGGCAGCGCAAGCACACCGTCAAGAATCTGCGCGAGTTGAAGGCGGTGCTGGGCACGTTCCTGCCCGATGATCTGGCCGACAGCATGGCCAAGGATCATGAGCAGCGGGCGACGATGTCGATGCTCATCCCGCCGCAGATGATCAACACGATGAACGTCGCCGACCTGTGGCAGGACCCGGTGCGCCGCTACATGGCGCCCGCCTTTGCCGACCGGCGGACCGACTGGGCCAATCACCCGCGTGCCTCGCGCGACAGCCTGCATGAGCAGGACATGTGGGTGGCGGAGGGGCTGACCCACCGCTATCCCACCAAGGTGCTGGCGGAGATGCTCTCCACCTGCCCGCAGTACTGCGGCCACTGCACCCGCATGGATCTGGTCGGCAATGACGTGCCCCAGGTGACCAAGCTCAAGTTCATGACGCCGCAGAAGGACCGGCACCAGCAGATGCTGGATTACCTGCGGAAGACGCCCTCGGTCCGCGACGTCGTGGTCTCCGGTGGGGATATCGCCAACCTGCACATCACCCAGCTCGAGCCGTTCGTGAGCGCGCTGATGGATATCCCGAACATCAAGGACATCCGCCTCGCCTCCAAGGGCCTGATCGGCCTGCCGCAGCACTACCTGCAGGACAGTGTCATGGCGGGGCTGGAGCGGCTGGCCAGGAAGGGCATCGAGCGGGGCGTGGACCTGGCGCTGCACACCCACGCCAATCACGCCCAGCAGGTGACGCCGCTGGTGGGCAAGGCGACGAAGAAGCTGCTCGAGATCGGCTTCCGCGACGTCCGCAACCAGGGCGTGCTGCTCCGCGGCATCAACAACACGCCGCGGGAGATGCTCGACCTCTGCTTCATGCTGCTGGATCATGCCAAGATCCTGCCGTACTACTTCTACATGTGCGACATGATCCCCAACTCCGAGCACTGGCGTCTGAGTGTGGCGGAGGCGCAGGCGCTGCAGCATGACATCATGGGGTACCTGCCCGGCTTCGCCACGCCGCGCATCGTGTGCGACGTGCCGTTCGTCGGCAAGCGCTGGGTCCATCAGCTCGCCGACTACGACCGGGAAAAGGGCATCAGTTACTGGACCAAGAACTACCTGACCAGCATCGAGTGGAACGATCCGGAAGCCATCAACACCCGGCACGAGTACTACGATCCGATCTATACCCTGCCCGAGTCGGGCCAGGCCTGGTGGCGGAAGCAGGCGGCGGCGGAGGCCGCAACCGCCGTCCATGAGCCGACCCACGCCGTGCACGCCTGAGGAGAGCGCCATGACCGCCACCGCACCGCAGCAGAAGATCACGTATACCTCGACCAACGTCGACATGGACGGCTTCCACCGCGCCTTTGACGCCGCGCTGGTGGCGGTCCGGAAGGCCGCCGGGAAGAGTTACCCGCTCTACATCAACGGCCAGGCGGTTGAAAGCACCACCGACCCGATCGTCGACATCTCCCCGATCGACACGCGCGTCGTCCTCGGCCGTTTCGCCACGGCGACGCCGGCCCATGTCGACTCGGCGGTGAAGGCGGCCCGTGCGGCGCAGCCGGCCTGGGCTCGCCGGCCGTGGGAGGAGCGGGTGCGCATCCTCCGCCGCGCCGCGGAGCTGATCCGCGAGCGGAAGTTCGAGCTGGCGGCCATCATGAGCCTCGAAGTCGGCAAGAACCGGCTGGAGGCGATGGGCGACGCCGAGGAATCCGCCGACCTGATCGACTACTACTGCGACCAGGTGGTGGAGACCAATGGCTTCCGCCGCGAGATGGCGAAACTCACCCCGATCGAGCGGAACCTGGAAATCCTGCGGCCCTACGGCGTCTTCAGCTGCGTCGCCCCGTTCAATTTTCCGCTGGCGCTGTCGACCGGGATGTCCTCTGCCGCGCTCATGACCGGCAATGCGGTCAACTACAAGCCCGCCGAATCGACCCCGTGGACGGGACTCAAGCTGTACGAGATCTACCGCGATGCGGGGGTGCCGGCCGGCGTGTTCAACTTCCTCTCCGGGCATGGCTCGCAGATGGGCGATGCGCTGTGGCAGAATCCGGGAACGGACGGCCTCGTCTTCACCGGCTCCAAGCCCGTCGGCATGCGGATCTTCCATGGCATCTCGCAGCAGTGGGTGAAGCCCTGCCTGATGGAGCTGGGCGGCAAGAATGCGACGATCGTGATGGAGACCGCCGACATCGACGCCGCCGCCGAGGGAGTGATGCGCTCGACCTTCGGGCTGCAGAACCAGAAGTGCAGCGCCACCAGCCGGGTCTACGTCCATAGCGCGGTGAGCAAGGCCTTTACCGAGGCGCTGATCAAGCAGACCGCCGCCATCACGATTGGCGACGTCACCCAGCGCGATGTCTGGTTCGGCCCGGTGATCAACGAGAAGTCGATCACCCGCTGGGAGCAGGCCGTGGCGCTGGCGCGGAAGGAAGGCCGGATCCTCTACGGTGGCGAGCGCCTGACCGGTGGCCTGCTCGACCATGGCTACTTCCTCGCCCCGACCATCGCGCGCCTGCCGCTGGAGAGCTCGCTCTTCCGCGACGAGCTGTTCGTCCCATTCCTCGCAATTGGCGAGGTCGAGAGCTTCGATCAGGCCATCGCCGAGAGCAACAAGGCGGAGTACGGCCTGACCGCGGGGCTGTTCTCGAAGAAGCAGAAGGAGATCGACCGCTTCTTCGACGAAGTCGAAGCCGGCGTCTGCTACGTGAACAAGCGGAGCGGGGCCACCACCGGCGCCTGGCCCGGCGCGCAGGCCTTCACCGGCTGGAAGGGCTCGGGCTCAAGCGGCAAGGGCGGCTGCGGCCCGTGGTACGTGCAGCAGTTCATGCGGGAGCAGAGCCGCACGGTGATCGAGGGGTAGTTCCGCCTCGCGCCCCGCGCCTCGAAACACGATGTCTGTGCGCGCTGGTGTCCGCGCCTACGAAGAGTTATTCAACGAACGAGATCGACAATGACTACCCGCGACTATCCCCGTATCGTCACGCCGCCGCCCGGTCCGAAGGGCAAGGCCATCATTGACCGCGACGCCGCCTGGACCTCGACCTCCTACATCAAGGAGTATCCGCTGGTCATCGGTGGCGGGTGCGGAGCCATGGTCGAGGATGTCGACGGCAACAGTTACATCGACTACATGGCGGGGATCGCGGTTTCCTCCACCGGGTACAACCATCCGAAGGTGGTCGCCGCCATCAAGGCGCAGGCCGACAAGTTCCTGCACATCTGCGGTACCGATTTCTATTTCGATGGGTTCGCGGCACTGGCCGAGCGGCTGGCGCGGCTGGCACCGGGGCCGAGCCGCAAGCGGACCTTCCTGTCCAACTCCGGCACCGAAGCCGTCGAAGGCGCCATCAAGCTGGCGCGCTACCATACCAAGCGACCGGCGCTGATCTCCTTCCAGGGCTCGTTCCATGGCCGGAGCTACGGCGCACTGAGCCTCACCTCCAGCAAGGCTCGGCAGCACAAGCATTTCGGGCCGATGTTGCCCGAGGTGTACCACATTCCCTACGCCAATCCCTACCGCTCCGCCGATCCGATCGGTCACTCGATCGGGGCGCTGCATGAGTTGTTCGCCCGCCAGGTGGACCCGAGCGATGTCGCCGGCATCTTCGTCGAGCCGATCCAGGGCGAGGGCGGCTACGTGATCCCGCCGATGGGTTTCCTCCGCGCACTGCGTGAGGTCTGCGATCAGCACGGCATTCTGCTGGTCGCCGACGAAGTGCAGAGCGGGGTGGGGCGCACGGGGAAGATGTGGGCCTGTGACTGGGAAGGCGTCGAGCCTGATATCCTGGTCAGCGCCAAGGGGCTCGGCAGCGGCATGCCGATCGGCGCATTTGTCGCGAAGGAATCGGTGATGACCTGGGATGCCGGGTCTCACGGCTCGACCTACGGCGGCAACCCGGTAGCGGTCGCGGCCGCGCTGGCAACACTCGATATCGTCGAGGGCATGCTCCCCCACATCAGCCAGATGGGCGACCGGATACTGGGCCACGCCAGGCGGCTGCAGGAGAAGTACGCGGTGATCGGCGACGTGCGCGGGCGGGGGCTGATGATCGGCATCGAGTTCGTGAAGGATCGCGCCACCAAGGAGCCCTACCCCGAACTGATCGACCGCCTCACCGAGCGCGCCTTCAAGAAGGGGCTGCTCCTGCTGGGGTGCGGCAAGAGCACCTTCCGGCTGGCGCCGCCACTCGTCCTGGATGAGTACGATGTGAATACCGGAATGGGGATTCTGGAGGAGTGTTTGCGGGAAGAGGACTGACCCTTCGGGACCAGACGCGGAACAGGCGGCGGAGACCTTCGAGCTCCGCCGCCTGTTGCGTTGGGGGACTCCCCTGGCTCAGGGCTGCCCGAGAATCCGAACCGGCACGGCGCTGCCAGCCACTCCGTTGCCAGTTTCGAATTCCACCCCTCCCCAGCAGTCCCCGACATATCCGGTCGTGACGCCGCAGGTGAATCCGACTCCGGGAGTGACATTGAAAAAGGACAACCCACCCGCCACCGCCACCGGGACGCTTGATGGGTTGCGAGTACCATCGCCCAGCTCACCATTGGAGTTGGCCCCCCAGCAGTAGGCCGCGCCGGAGACCGTGACGCCGCAGGTATGCCGTGTCCCCGCCCAGATGCCATTGAACGTGAGCCCACCAGCCACCGCTCGCGGGAGGGAATCGGCACCACCGGCGCTGCCGAGCTGTCCGTTGGTGTTGTCGCCCCAGCAGTACCCTGCGCCCCCAAAGGCGACCGCACAGCTGTAAGTCCAGCCGGCGCTGATGTACATGAGCGAAAGACCGCCGGCCACCGGCACGGGAACCAGGCGATCGGTCGTGCTGCTGTCACCCAGTTGCCCGAAGCGGTTTCTCCCCCAGCAGTAGCCGGTTGCACTGGTCGTCAGGCCACACGTGTGCGTTTGCCCGTCGAAGGGGTAACTGGCGATTGGGGTGGAAGGTGTCATCGTGACCAAGCCGATCGACAGGCCGCCTGAAACCGGCACCGGCGCTGGGTGAGAGAGGGTATCACCGGTGCCCAGCACGCCTCCGCCGCCGAAGCCCCAGCAATACGCGACTGCACCCGTTGTTGCGCCGCAGGTGCTCGCCTCACCCATGGCCAGGTTAAAGAAACTGAGACCCCCGCTGACCAGACCAGGCAGCTCCGCGCCATTGGGGCTGGCCACCCCGCGCCCGAGATTGCCGATATCGAAGCCCCAGCACCAGGCAGCGCCCGTGAGTGAGAGCGCACATGCGCTCGAGCCTCCGAAGACCACCTGCGTGGCAACGGGAATGCCTTCGACCCGCAGCGGCAGCGAATCAAAGGGAACAAACGGATGACCGAGCTGGTAGGTGTTGTTCACCCCCCAGCAGTAGACCCGGCGGGTCGTCTGAGTGAGGCCGCAGGAGGAGCGGACGCCGGCGTCGATGACAGCGTATGAGAGCAGGTCCACGTCCACCGTCACCGACTCCGTACGGGAGGATCCGGTGGCAGTGAGGGTGGAGGAGCCGGGCGCGACGGCGACAAGATCGCCGATGAACCGCCCGGTGACGCGTACGGCGGTAGTGTCGGAGGAGCTCCAGTGGACCGGCCGACCGTAGCTGGGCACCTGCGCACCACCGGCATAGAGCAACGGCACCACCTGCGCCGTGCCGCCTGGAACGATGCCGACCGCCACCGGGGTGATCACCATCGAATCCGCCACTGGCAGTACCTCAATCCGCACGCTGTCGCGAACACCACCACTGGAAGCGCGGATGTAGGTGATTCCCGGCGTGACGCCGACCGTCAGCCCATTCGCATCAATGTCCGCAGCGGGCTGCGTCGTACTCCATACAATCGCCCGGCCGGGAAGGACTACGCCGTTGGTGTCGATCACCACGGCGCGCAGCGGAAGACTCTCCGCTACCACGACCGCGAGATCGAACGGAAGGGTGTCCGCCCTAAAAATCCCGATACTCCCGATGCCGCGATCCACTCTCGGGCCGGAAGTATCGCTGCAACTCAGGCTGGCGGCCCCGAAGGTCAGACCGATCATCAGCCTGTGCCCCATACCCCGGTAGACTCCACGCATGTCGCACTCCTGTCGTGAGAACCGTCATCTCGACATCGAGACGGTTGATCTTTCCGGCCGCCCGCCCTGCGGTGACACCTAGAGGTAGCTCAGCCACGCCGCGCCCACCCTCCGCTTCACTCCCGCATACCACCGGCAGATCGGATAGAGGATAAGGACGACTCCGAGCGTCACCAGGTATAGCAGGCTCAGGCTCCAGACATAGCCCTCCGGCGGATCGGGGACGCGCATCGGGTGGTCGGCATAGAGCCACGGCACGACCGTGCCCTGCCGAGCGATCGAGACGACCATGGCCGCCAGATGGATCAGCGGGATGTGGAGCAGGTAGTAGAACATCGGCACTCGGCCGAAGACCGTGAGGGCACGTGCCAGCCACCCCCGCGCCTGCTCCAGCAGTGGAAGCACCGCGATCATCGGACCGAGCGTCATCAGCAGAAAGAGCAGCGAGGCGGGGTACTTGGTGGTGTTGAGGAAGGAGAGTACGGCCGGCATCGACTCCCCGCTCCATGGCCGCGGATCGCCGTAGAGATTCAGCCCGCGCAGGACGACATAGGTGGCCACGGCACCGAGCCCGAGGCCGAGACACCACCGGTGGCGATCCGCGGGCGCCAATCGCATCACCGCACCGAACGCGTAGCCCAGCGCCATCACACCCACCCACGGCACGAGCACGTAGAGCACGACCAGCGGTGGGCCTCCGGCACCCAACCGCACCTCGCCACCGAGGTAGAACAGATTCCAGAACCAGGCGAAGGGATTGCTCTCTAGGCCCTCCCACAATCCTCCGACGAGCGGATCGAGCAGATTGTGCCCCGCCACAATGATCCCGCCGATGACGCCGATCCAGGCGAGCGGAAGCCAGATCAGCCCTGCGAGCACGATCATCGACCAGCCAATCACCCAGATGACGCCGGCCAGCAGGTAGTGGGCGAAATCGAGATTGAAGGTCCAGCCGAGCCGGACCACGGTGAGCTCGAGGAAGATGAGCCAGATCCCGCGGGTCAGCAGAAAT
>JANMYS010000150.1:0-2470 GCA_031382385.1 Gemmatimonadota bacterium | reverse complement strand
CGCTCGTCCACCAGCTCTGTCGGCAGCGTCGTTCGCGCCGCGACCAGTGTGGCGAGCTCGCGGGCCGCCGTGGTGTTCGGCCCGTCGGTGCCGGCGAGGGTGAGTGGCAATCCGACGACGATGCCGACCGGCTGGTGCTGCCGCATCAGGGCGAGAAACGCGGGCATCGGAAAGCGCTTCCCCGGGCGGCGGACCAGCGTGGTGAGGGGGGAAGCGAGAAACTGGGTTTCATCAGAAAGGGCGAGGCCCAGACGGACCGCGCCCCAGTCGATGGCGAGGATACGGCCGGTGGAGGGGATGGGCATACCGCGATCGTGCCGATCAGGGCGCAATGGCGCAGGCGCCGCAGAGATGCGGCCCCTACATCATTGCGCCATGGTGGCGAAGAATTCCTTGTTGGTCTTGGTGCGCTTCATCCGATCGAGCAGGAATTCGAGTGCCTCCACCGGCGGCATGTCGGCGAGGAAATTCCGCAGCAGGTAGATCCGGTTGAGCTCATCCTTGTCCATGAGCAGCTCTTCCTTGCGGGTCGAGGTGCGCTGGATGTCGATGGCGGGGTAGATGCGGCGGTCGGCGAGACGGCGGTCGAGGACGAGCTCCATGTTGCCGGTGCCCTTGAACTCCTCGAAGATGACCTCGTCCATGCGGCTGCCGGTATCGATCAGCGCGGTGGCGATGATGGTGAGGGACCCGCCGCCCTCGATGTTGCGGGCGGCGCCGAAGAAGCGCTTGGGTTTCTGCAGGGCGTTGGCGTCCACACCGCCGGAGAGGATCTTGCCCGAGTGCGGGACGACGACGTTGTGGGCCCGGGCCAGACGGGTGATCGAGTCCAGCAGGATCACCACATCCCGGCCGTGCTCGACCAGGCGTTTGGCCTTCTCGATGACCATGTCGGCGACCTGCACGTGGCGGTCGGCGGGCTCGTCGAAGGTGGAGGAGATGACCTCCGCCTTCACGTTCTCCTGCATGTCGGTCACTTCTTCCGGCCGCTCATCGATCAAGAGCACGATCAGCACGCACTCCGGATGGTTTTCGCTGATCGCGTTGGCCAGCTTCTGCATCAGGATGGTCTTGCCGGCCTTGGGCGGGGCGACGATCAGGCCGCGCTGTCCCTTGCCGATCGGGGAGAGCAGGTCGACCACCCGCATCGAGAGATCGCTGACCTTCCGCTCCAGCCGGATGCGCCCGTCGGGGTAGCGCGGCTTCAGGTTGTCGAACGCGATCCGGTGCTTGGTCTTCTCCGGCTCCTCGTAGTTGACGCTCTCGACCTTGAGCAGGGCGAGGTAGCGCTCCCCCTCCTTGGGCGGGCGGACCTGGCCCATCACGGTGTCGCCGGTGCGCAGATCAAAGCGCTTGATCTGGCTGGGCGAGACGTAGATGTCGTCGGGACCGTAGAGGTAGTTCCAGTCCTGGCTGCGGAGGAAGCCATAGCCCTCCGGCAGGATCTCGAGCACCCCCTCGCCGCGGATCACGGTGTCCTGATCGAGCAGCGTCTGCTCAATCCGGAAGATCAGGTCCTGCTTGCGGAGGCCTGAGTAGTTGGTGATGTTGAGCTGTTCGGCGAGCGCATGCAGCTCGGCGACGGATTTCTGCTTGAGCTCAGCGATATCCACGGGTGTGGTGCTCCGCTCAGTCGGGGGCCGGTCCGGTGGGGTGGGCCTCCGCTCCTGATGAGGGCGGGCCTTAGGGGCAGACAATGGGCGAAGGGGTCAGAAGTGAAAAACCAGCCGGAAGGCCCGGCGGGATGGTGTTCGATTGTTTAGAGGGACGGTCCGGCGAGTTGCCAACAGGTCATTGAGGTGAGTCAGTATAGGACCGGCGTCAGGCATCGTCAAGGGGAATCGTGAACACACTGACCTCCTGTTTCACGGCCTGGCGCGTCATCCGTGCCGGGCCCCGGGAAATCACCGAGGGCCTGGTGGCCCCGGAGCACCGGGGTCCCTCCCCCGCGCTCCGGGCCGCACTCGCCGCCTGGCCCCATGCGCACTACTGGGCGGACACCGGCCGGACCGAACTGGTCCTGGTCCGGCCGCTGGGCCCCAGGCGCCGGGAGGCCTGGTTGCTGCACGTCGCGCTTTTCCTCCTGACCGTCGTCTGCGCCCTCGGCGCCGGGGCGGCCCTCGAGGGCACCTTCCAGCCGCCGCTGGGCTACGATCTCATCAACAGCCTCCGCGCCGGGGCGCTGTTCTTCCCCGAATTCCTGACCCAGCCCCCCGAGGTGATCCTGAGCGGATGGCGCTTCGCCGCCCCGCTGCTGACCATCCTGCTGGTGCACGAGATGGGGCACTACGTCGCCGCCCGGCGCTACGCCATCGACGCCTCGCCCCCCTTCTTCCTGCCGATCCCCCCCAGTCTCTCGCCGATCGGGAGCCTTGGAGCCTTTCTCAAGTTGCGGTCCGCTGTCGTCGACCGGCGTCAACTGCTGGACGTCGGGGCCGCCGGTCCGATGGCGGGCTTCGTCGTGGCCCTG
>JANMYS010000135.1:0-49390 GCA_031382385.1 Gemmatimonadota bacterium | reverse complement strand
GGAGCCTGACCATTCGATGAAATACTTCCATCGCACCCATCTCGCCCCCGACGCTGTCATCGCCCGGGCGAACGCCTTTTTCGGAGCTCGACTCGCGCCGACCGAAGAGGCGCCCCGCCGCCGCCGCTTTTCTGGAACGATTGGCCAGGTGGCGGTGACGGTCCAGGCCGAGGGCGGGCACTACACGCTGGTCACGATCGATACCAATCAGCCCGGGGAGAGCGAAGCCGACAAGCTGGCCAAGCGCTTCCTCACCGTGGTGCACACCATGGCCGATCCGGCCCATGAGGCGCGCGGGGCCTACTGATTCGGGTCGGTACCCGGGATCTCGGCCGAGATCCGGGTCACCGGGCCGCTACGCTGTCCCAGATCCTGGTTCGTTGCAGTTCTTTCACCTTTTGGAGGTTTGCTGATGACGATCCGCGCGATCGCCACCATTCGCCGGGCGCTGCCGTGGGTCTTCGCGGCCGCCCTTCTGCTGACCAGCGTCGTGTCGCTCGCCCGGCCGCTCGCCGCGCAGGACAGCGCCGTCTATCCCGGGGGCAGTGAGGCCACCGCGACGCCGGCGCATCAGGGCGGCGGTGAGGACAACCTCCAGCTCCCCGACCTCGGTTCGGTGAACTTCTTCGGCGGCACCAGCGGGCGGACCCTGCTGATGGGCGGACTGCTCGTCTGCGCCCTCGGCCTGCTGTTCGGGCTGATGATCTACACTCAGCTCAAGAACATGCCGGTCCACAAGTCGATGCGCGAAGTGTCCGAGCTGATCTACGAGACCTGCAAGACCTACCTGATCACCCAGGGCAAGTTCCTGATGATCCTGTGGCTCTTCATCGGCGCGATCATGACGGTGTACTTCGGGCGGCTCGCGACGACCGTGGACCCGGTCTCCGGCGCTGTCGCCCACGGCATGCCGGCGTTCAAGGTCGCGATCATCCTCCTGTTCAGCGTGATCGGTATCGCGGGAAGCTACGGCGTCGCCTGGTTCGGCATCCGGGTCAACACCTTTGCCAACTCCCGCACCGCCTTTGCCAGTCTCCGGGGCAAGCCCTACCCCTGCTACGCGATCCCGCTCAAGGCCGGCATGAGCATCGGCATGCTGCTGATCAGCGTCGAACTGCTGCTGATGCTGTTCATCCTGCTCTTCGTGCCGGGCGACTACGCCGGCGCCTGCTTCATCGGTTTCGCCATCGGTGAGTCGCTGGGCGCGGCGGCGCTCCGGATCGCGGGCGGCATCTTCACCAAGATCGCCGACATCGGCGCCGACCTGATGAAGATCGTGTTCAATGTGAAGGAAGACGACGCCCGGAACCCCGGCGTGATCGCGGACTGCGTCGGCGACAATGCCGGCGATTCCGTGGGTCCCTCGGCGGACGGCTTCGAGACCTACGGCGTGACCGGCGTCGCGCTCATCTCCTTCATCCTGCTCGCGGTGCAGGATCCCACGGTGCAGGTCCAGCTGCTGGTCTGGATCTTCGTGATGCGCGTCATGATGGTGATCGCCTCCGCGCTGTCGTATTTCATCAACGAAGCGGTTGCCCGGGCGAAGTACGTCAATGCCCCGAAAATGAATTTCGAGGCCCCGCTCACCTCGCTGGTGTGGCTGACCTCGATCGTCTCGGTCGTCGCGACCTACGTGGTGTCCTACCTGCTGATCCCGGACCTCGGCGATGGATCGCTGTGGTGGAAGCTGTCCACCGTGATCACCTGCGGCACGCTTGCCGGCGCGATCATCCCCGAGCTGGTGAAAGTGTTCACCTCCACCGAATCACGGCACGTGCGCGAGGTGGTCAGTTCGTCGCGTGAAGGGGGCCCGGCGCTGAACATCCTGTCCGGTCTCGTGGCGGGAAATTTCAGTGCCTTCTGGATCGGGATGGCGATGCTGATGCTGATGACGATCGCCTACTTTGTCAGCACCCTGGGCGGTGCGACCGGTATGGCCAGCCTCATGCTGGCGCCGGCGGTGTTCGCCTTCGGCCTGGTGGCCTTCGGCTTCCTCGGCATGGGGCCGGTGACGATCGCGGTGGACAGCTATGGTCCCGTCACCGACAATGCCCAGTCGGTGTACGAACTGTCCCTCATCGAGAATGTGCCCGGGATCAGCGAGGAACTGAAGCGCGATTTCGGCTTCACCCCCGATTTCGAGAGCGGCAAGCATTTCCTCGAGGAGAATGACGGCGCCGGCAACACCTTCAAGGCGACGGCCAAGCCGGTGCTCATCGGCACCGCCGTGGTCGGCGCGACGACGATGATCTTCTCGATCATCGTGGCGCTCACCAACGGGCTGCAGCCCGAGCTGCTGTCCAACCTGTCGATTCTGCACCCGCCGTTCCTGCTCGGCCTTATCACCGGCGGTTCGATCATCTACTGGTTCACCGGCGCGTCGATCCAGGCGGTGACCACCGGCGCCTACCGCGCGGTGGAGTTCATCAAGGCGAATATCAAGCTGGAGGGGGCCACCAAGGCTTCGATGGAGGACAGCAAGAAGGTGGTGGAGATCTGCACCAAGTACGCCCAGAAGGGGATGTTCAACATCTTCCTCACGGTGTTCTTCGCCACGCTCGCCTTCGCCTGCGCCGAGCCGTACTATTTCATCGGCTACCTCATCTCGATCGCCCTCTTCGGTCTGTATCAGGCGATCTTCATGGCCAATGCCGGCGGGGCCTGGGACAACGCCAAGAAGATCGTGGAAGTGGAACTCAAGCAGAAGGGGACGCCGTTGCACGAGGCGACGGTGGTCGGCGACATCGTCGGCGACCCGTTCAAGGACACCTCGAGCGTGGCGCTCAACCCGATCATCAAGTTCACCACCCTCTTCGGTCTGCTGGCGGTGGAGCTGGCCGTCAACCTGGATTCCCGCCTGAGCCACATCCTCTCGGCGGTATTTCTGGTGGGTGCCCTGTTCTTTGTCTACCGCTCGTTCTACGGGATGCGGATCGAGAAGAACTGAGCAACTGAGGCCGTCAGCCGTCAGCCGTCGGCCTTCAGCTGTGATGGCTGACGGCTGATGGCTGATGGCTATCACTTGTTTGCCCCCTGCCGGAGCACCCATGCGCCCGATTCCTCGGTTGTCTCTCGTTCTGCTGCTGGCGGCTCCCGGCGCCGTCGCCGCCCAGTCCGACGCGGAAATCGCCGCCGCCACGGCGCGCATCGCGCCAAGGATGATCGAGATCCGGCACGACATCCACCGGAATCCCGAACTCGGCAATCACGAGACCCGCACGGCGGAGCTCATCGCCACCGAGCTGCGACGCCTGGGGCTCGAGGTGCGCACCGGGGTCGCGCACACCGGTGTGATCGGCATCCTCCGGGGCGGGAGACCGGGGCCGGTGGTCGCGATCCGGGCTGACATGGATGCCTTGCCCGTGACCGAAGAGACCGACCTGCCGTTCAAGTCCATCGCCACTACCAACTACCTAGGCCGGGTGGTCGGCGTCTCCCACGCCTGCGGGCACGATACCCACGTCGCCGCCCAACTCGGCGTGGCCAACATCCTGGCGGGGATGAAGGCGAAGTTGAGCGGCACCGTGGTATTCATTTTCCAGCCGTCGGAGGAGGGGCCGCCCCCGGGCGAGACCGGCGGGGCAAAGCTGATGGTGGAGGAGGGCGCACTCGCCAATCCGCGACCCGATCTGATCCTCGCCTTTCATGCCAACGGCGGGCCTCCCGACGGTGGTGACGACAATGCACTCGGCCGGGTGGCGTACACCCCCGGCCCGACCATGGCCTCCTCCACCAAGTTCACAGCGAAGGTGATCGGCCGGCAGGCGCACGGCAGTACGCCGCACCTGGGCATCGACGCCATCGTGACCTCGTCCCAGATCGTGCTGGCGCTGCAGACGATCCGCTCGCGGAGCATGTCGCCGTTCACGCCGAGCGTGGTGACGGTGGGCGTGATGCGGGGCGGGGACCGGAATAACATCGTGGCCGGCGAGATGTTGCTCGAAGGCACGATCCGCACCTTCAGTGCGGCGGCCCAGGATTCGATCGAGCAGCGGATGCGGGAGATCTTCGACGGGATCACGAAATCGGCCGGGGCCAGCTTCAATCTGGAGTTCGACCGTTCGCATCCGGTGACCGTCAACGACACCATGCTGGCCACCCGGTTCGACGGGGTACTGCGCCGGGTCGCGGGCAACGACATGGTGCGGGTCCGTCCGCCAATCACCGGCGCCGAGGATTTCTCCTACTTCGCCCAGCAGGTGCCGGGCTTCTACATCTTCATCGGCGCCGTTCCGCCCGGCAGAGTCTCCGGCGGTCACCACACCCCGACCTTTTACGCCGATGACGGCACGGTGCCGGTTGCGATGCGGGTGATGAGTGCGATGGTCCTGGCGGGGTTGGATCGGTCGGTACACTAATCTTGGGCCCCGAGCTTCTGGCGCTCCTGGGCCCAGATCGTACGGGCCGCATATATGCGGCCCCTACCATCTGGGCCCAATGCGCGCCTTGACGCACCTGCGCTCACTTCCGACCTTCCCCCCATGCCCTCTGCCATCCCCGCCGGTCTCACCCGCGCGCAGCTGCTCGAGCTCCACTATTTCATGCGCCTCACCCGTTCGCTCGAGGAGCGGCTCGTCGGGCTCCACCGGCAGGGCAAGGTGGTCGGCGGGCTGTTCCGTTCGCTGGGTCAGGAGGCGGACGCCGTCGGCAGCGCCTATGCGCTGAGTCGTGAGCAGGGTGACATCCTCTCACCGCTGATCCGCAATCTCGGCTCGATGCTGGTCCAGGGGGCCCGCCCCGTCGAAGTGCTGCGCCAGTACATGGCCAAGGCCCAGAGTCCTACCTGTGGTCGCGAACTCAACATCCACTTCAACGACCTCGAGCGCGGCTTTCTCGGCCAGATCTCGCATCTGGGCGACATGGTGCCGGTGATGGCCGGGATCGCACTGTCGTTCAAGCTCACCCGCCAGCCGCGGGTCGGGCTGGTGTATGTGGGCGACGGGGCGATGAGCACCGGCGCGTTTCACGAAGGGATCAACTTTGCGGCGGTGCAACGACTGCCGCTCGTCATCGTGTGCGAGAACAACGGCTACGCCTACAGCACGCCGACGCGCGCGCAGACCGCCGCGGCACAGCTGATGGACAAGGCCGTGGGTTACGGCATTCCCGGCGTGCAGGCCGATGGCAACGATGTCATTGCCACCCATGCGGCCACAAAGGCAGCGGTCGAGCGCGCCCGGGCAGGGGAGGGGCCGACACTGGTCGAGCTGATCACCTATCGCCGGAAGGGCCATGCGGAGCATGACTCCCAGCCGTATGTGCCGGCCGGCGAAATCGAGGCCTGGGCCGGGAAGGACCCGCTGGATCTGCACCGCCGGCGAATGCTCGATGAGGGATGGGCGACAGCGGCGGAGATCACGGCGGTCGACAGCCGCGTGGAGCGGGAACTCGACGAGGCGATCGCCAGCTGCATCGACGAGCCCTTCCCTGAGCCCGACTCGGCGCTCCAGGGTGTCTACGCCAACCCGCCGCGTGCCGAGCGTGAGTGGTATCGGCAGATGCCAACCGCCCAATCGCCCGATCGCCCAATCGCCCAATCGCCTAATCGCCCAATCGCCCAATCGCCCAATGCCTGAGATCACCTATCTCGAGGCCATCCGGCAAGGGTTGTGGGAGGAGATGGAGCGGGATCCACGGGTCTTTCTGCTGGGCGAGGATATCGGCACGCTCGGCGGGGCATTTCGTGTGACCGAGGGGTTTCTCGGGCATTTCGGGGCGGACCGGGTCATCGACACGCCGGTGAGCGAGGTCGCCATCGTCGGGGCGGCGGCGGGCGCGGCCCACATGGGGCTCCGGCCAGTGTGCGAGATGCAGTTCATCGACTTCATCTCCTGCGCCTACAGCATCCTCACCAATTACGTGGCGACGGCACGCTATAGAGCCGGCCTCTCCGTGCCGATCGTGGTGCGGGGGCCCTGTGGCGGGTACGTCCGCGGCGGGCCGTTCCACAGCCAGAACCCCGAGGCCGCGTTCGTCCACACCCCGGGCCTCAAGATCGTCTGCCCGGCCACGGTCCGGGATGCCAAGGGGTTGATAAAAGCGGCCATCCGGGACGAAGATCCGGTACTCTTCTTCGAGCACAAGTATCTTTACCGGCGGCTCAAGGACGACCTGCCGGCCGGGGAGGAGATCCTGACCCCGATCGGTCGGGCGCGGGTGGCCCGGGAGGGGACCGACCTCGCCATCATCACCTACGGGGCGATGGTGTGGAAGGCGCTTGAGGCCGCGGAGCAGTTGCGCCAGACCGACCGGATTGAGGTCGAAGTGATTGACCTGCGGACCTTGGCGCCGCTGGACGACGAGGCGATCGTCGCCGCGGTCCGGAAGACCCATCGGGTACTGGTGGCGCACGAGGACACCCGGACCGGTGGGCTCGCCGGCGAAATCACCGCCCGGATTTCGGAGCTCTGCTTTGAGTGGCTGGATGCCCCGGTGAAGCGGGTCTGCGCGCACGATGTGCCGCTCCCCTTTGCACCGACGGTGGAAGATTTCGTCCTGCCGCAGACGGAGGACCTGGTCGCGGCGGCGCGGTGGCTGGTGCGGTACTAGGCATGGCGTGTCGTCAGAGGTGTGCCGCCAATGGCCGTTGGCCGTTAGCCGTTGGCCGTTGGTTACTGCATGTAAGGCAAGCTGGCCGGGACGGGTAAGGTCCAGCTCAAGTAGTCTAAGAGTACAATTCGCACCCGTCGTTGTGAACTAATGCCTATTGGCCAATGGCTAACGGCCAACGGCCTCGCACCAAAGCCGGTACTACCGAGGAGCTCGCATGGCCCGCATTGACATCATCATGCCCCAGATGGGTGAGTCGATCACCGAGGGGACTCTCTCGAAGTGGATCAAGCAGATTGGCGACGAGGTGAAGCGGGACGAGCCGATCTTCGAGATCTCCACCGACAAGGTCGACGCCGAGATTCCCTCGCCCGAAGCCGGGGTGCTGGCGGAAGTACTGGTGCAGCAGGGCCAGACGGTGGCCGTGAACACCGTTGTCGCCCGGATCGAGACCGAGAAGGGCGCGTCGATCGCCGCCGCTCCGCCCCCTCCGGCCGCTCCCCCTGCGGCGCCGCCCGTTGCCACTCCGGCCCCGGCCCCGGCCGCTGCCGCCCCCAGCCGCCCGATGGCTCCCGCTCCCAGCCGCGGTCCTGCCGCTGCCCCGGCCCGCGCCGTAGATCCCGCCGAGACGACGGAGGAGCGGCTTCGCCGTCGCTCCACGCCGCTGGTCCGGAAGATCGCCGCCGAACATGGCATCGACATCACCGGTGTCGCCGGCAGCGGGCTGGCGGGGCGCGTCACCAAGAGTGACATCATCGGGGTGATCGAGGGCGGCGCCGTGATGGTGCCCGTGCCGGAAGTCGTCGCAGCCCCCAGTCGTCCCGTGGTCGAGCCGCCGAGGGGCCCGGCGACGCCGGCCACCGCCTATCCACCGGCCGAGCCGTGGGACGGCGACAAGGTCGAGCCGTGGTCCCGCATCCGTCGGCTCACTGCCGAGCACATGGTGATGTCGCGCCGGGTGTCGGCCCATGTGCAGACGCTGTTCGAGATCGACTACAGCCGGGTCGCCCAGGTGCGCGCCCGGAAGAAGAAGGAGTACGCCGAGCGCGGCGTGAACCTGACCTATCTGGCGTTCATCGCCCGGGCGATTGCGCAGGGGCTGCGGAAGCATCCGTCGCTCAACGCCGCCGTGGCGAATGATGCCACGATCTACCGCCGGGACATCAACCTCGGCATCGCGGTCGCCCTCGACTGGGGGCTGATCGTGCCGGTCATCAAGCAGGCGGACGAGCTGTCGCTCCTCGGCCTTGCGCGGGCCATCAATGACCTGGGGGAGCGGGCGCGCAGCAAGAAGCTGAGTCCGGACGAGGTTCAGAGGGGCACCTTCACCATCACCAATCCCGGCACCTTCGGCTCGCTCGCGGGCTTGCCGATCATCAATCAGCCGCAGGTGGCGATCCTCGCCGTTGGCTCGATCGAGAAGCGGCCCTCGGTGGTCACGCTCCCGGACGGCACCGACACGATCGCGCCGCGGCTCAAGGGCATGCTCACGATGTCGTTCGACCATCGTGTCGTCGATGGCGCCAACGCCGACCGGTTCCTCGCCGACGTGAAGCAGATCCTGGAGAACTTCCCGGAAGACGCGGCCTGAGATGGGCCGCATCCTCACGATCTCGCGGGTGACGGTGCCGCCCGATCGGGAGGAGGAGTACGTTCGCATCGTGCACCAGCTGTCGGAACTCGGTGGTGGACGCGGGCAGCAGCTCTGGCTGTTCCGCGATCCGGAATCGGTGGGCCAGTTCATCGAGTTCAGCGAGAGCCGGACGCCGCTGTCGCACCGGGCCCGCGCCTCACGTACCGATCTTGAAGTGAAGCTCGAGAAGCGGCTCAAGGAAATTGTCCGCTATGCCCCGGACGCCTGGCAGTTGTGGGAAGAGGTGCCGGCGCCCGAGCCCAGCGGGTCGGAGTCGGACGCCACGGACGAATGAGCCGGTGGCCGCAATCCTGTATCGAGGATCTCATGGCACGACGCACGATTGATGTCGCAGGGACCAGCTGGGAAGTCGCCTCGACCGGGCGGGTCACCCAGTACGCCAGGGACGAGTTCGGCATCACCTTCCGCCGGCTCGGCGGCACGACGCCGGAAACCCGCGTCGCGCGCTTTGCGCCGCTCGCCACGCGCCGGTCCGAGGACGCACTCGCCGGCCTGACCGAAGCGCAGCTGCGCGAGTTGTGGCAGCGCTCGCAGCCGTCCTGGACCGCGCCCGAACTGGGGTATCAGCGCTGAGCCCCTCCCCTGAACGGTTCGTCGACCTGCACATGCACTCGACGGCCTCCGACGGTGCGCATCCCCCCACGGAAGTCGTGGAACGCGCCGCCGTCGCCGGACTCGCCGCGATCTCGCTGACCGACCACGATTCCCTCGACGGCGTGCCCGAGGCGATCCTCGCCGGCGAACGGCTCGGCGTGCGGGTGGTGGCAGGCTGTGAATTCTCGGTTCAGGCGCCCTGGGGCGAGATGCACCTGCTCGGCTACTTCCTGCCGCTCGGCTGGCTTGAGCTCGATGAGTTTCTGGTGCGCACCCGGGCCGACCGTTCGCGGCGCGGTGCGGAAATGGTGGACAAGGTGCGCGCACTCGGGCACGACCTGACGCTGGAGGATGTCCTGCAGGAGTCGGCGGGGGGAGCCATCGGGCGGCCCCATGTCGCGCGCGCCCTGGTGCGGAAGGGGATCGCCACTGGCCAGCAGGACGCCTTCGACCGTTTCATCGGGTGGGGCAGACCGGGGCACGTCGGCAAGCAGCTTCCGGCGTTCAAGGATGTCGCGGCGCTCGTCCACCGCGGCGGTGGACTGGTCTCCGCGGCGCACCTCCGGGACCGCGGCAGTCGCTCGGCACTCACCGCGCTCAAGGCCGAGGGTCTTGATGCGGTCGAGACCCGGCATCCGGTCCATGACACGGATGTGTGCGGCCGGCTCACGGCGTTTGCCCTGAAGCTCGGTCTCCTCACGACCGGCGGGTCGGACTGGCACGGCGATGAGGGGGTGCATCATCCCGGCGGCAGCCTCGGCGGGCAGCACATACCGTATGACTGGCTCGATCGGCTCGAGCGGGCCCGCCCGGTGGGGAACTCCGGCGCCGCCTGAGGCGTTCACCACCACTTGTCGTCCGTTGCCCGACGTCTCTTTACCCGAGTTCCGCCCTATGCCTACGACCTGGGATTTTTCCGGCAAGACCGTTCTCGTCACCGGTGTCGGCCGGGCCGGCCAGATCGGCCACGCCGTCGCGCGGGCCATGGGCCAGGCGGGCGCGCGCATCATCGCCGTCGACCGGAATGCCGTCGGTGTGGCCGACCGGGTGAAGGAGTTCAAGGCGGAGGGGATTGACGCGCGGCCGGCGGCCGGCGACCTGACCGAAGCGGATATCGCCGCGCTCGCCGTGGAAACCGTGCTCAAGCACTTTGGCCGCCTCGATGCCGTGGTCAATGTGGCCGGTGGCCTCACCACCTACGGGCCGATCGGTCAGTGCGCGCCGGAGGGGTTTGATCGCGAGATCGCCATCAACCTCAAGACGGCGTTCCTGATGTCCCGCGCGGCGGTGGAAGCGCTGGCGGGCACCCGCGGCGCGATCGTGAACTTCGCGTCGGCTGCGCATTTCCATCCCAAGAGCCAGATGGCGGTGTACAGCGCCGCCAAGGGTGGCGTCGCCGCGATGACGCAGAGCCTGGCGCTCGAGCTGTGGCCGCGGGGCGTGCGGGTCAACGCGGTCGCACCGGAGATGGTCCGCACGCCGGAGAACATCGCCTCGGCGGGTGCCGACGCGCGCTATGTCGAGATGGACCAGCTGGTCAACGCCGTCCTCTTTCTTGCCGGCGAGGCCTCCTCCGGCATCACCGGCCACATCCTCCCGGTCACCAACGGCGTGAGCTGACATGCAGCTGGCCTCCCGCGTCGCCCTGGTCACGGGGGCGGGCCGCCGGGTTGGCCGCGCGCTCGCCGTGGCCCTCGCCGGCCGCGGGATGCGGGTTGCCATTCACTCCCACCACTCGACCGCCGGAGCCAGCGCCACGCTGGAACGCGTGCGGCAGCTCGGTGCGGAGGGGGCCTGTTTCTCGGCGGACCTCTCCGACGCCCACGCCGCGCGGGAACTGCCGGCCCGGGTGGCGGCGCAGTTCGGCCAGCTCGATGTGCTGGTCAACTCCGCTGGCATCATGACCCGCGCGAGCGTCGATGCCACCACACCGGAGATGTGGGACGGGATCATGAACATCAATCTCCGCTCCATGTTTTTCACCGCGCAGGGGGCGCTCCCGGCGTTACGCGCGGCCAGGGGCCGCATCGTCAACCTCGCCGATGTCGGCGGGATGGAGCCGTGGCCCAACTACGCGGCGCATTGCATCAGCAAGGCGGGTGTGGTGATGCTCACCCAGACGCTGGCCCGGGCACTCGCGCCGGACATCACCGTCAACGCCATCGCTCCGGGCGCGGTGCTGCCGCCGGACGAATGGGACGACCGGGCCCGGGCCCACCTGGTCCGCACCACGCCGCTGCAGCGCCTCGGGAGTCCGGACGACGTCAGTGCGGCGCTCCTCTACCTGCTCGAGGGCGGCGATTACGTCACCGGCCAGACGCTGGTGGTGGATGGAGGCAGGCTCGTCCGGTGAGGAAGCTGCTCCGGCGCCGCACCGATCCCGCGGGCTAGCCGCATGCGCTTCGCCGAAATCGCCGTGGTCGGTGGCGGATGCTACGGAACGTTCTACGCCGGGCAGCTGTTGCAGGCGCGGGCCAGGGACAAGGTGGAATTCAGCCGGCTGCTGGTCGTCGACCGCAACCCCGACTGCCGGTTCAGCCGCGAGATCGGCCCCAGTGCGCTCGCCGAACTCGTCGTCAGCGACTGGGACGGCTTCTTCGACTCGTGGCTGTCGACGGCTGTCGCCGGCGATCCTCCGAGTGTCATCGTGCCATCTCCACTCATGCCCCACCTGATGTATCACTGGCTGCTGCGCCGGGCGCAGGCCCGCTGGCCCGATCGCCTGGTCGAGACTCGCGCGGTGCCTCGGGGGCCAGGCACGCCCTATGACCGGGCGGTGCCCGACGGCACCCGCTACGTCTCCTTTGCCGACTGGCTCTGCCCGACACACTGCATCGAACCGGCTCTTTGCCCCGTCACCCGCGCCCCGCGCACCTGGGAGATGGCCGACGCGCTCCGCGACCTGACGACGGCGCTGGGTGAGGATCAGGCCACGGCCGGTCCCGTGCTCTTTTCCTGCGAGCACCAGGCGTTCGGGGTGGGCACCTTCAGTGTGGCCGAAGTGCAGGCCGGTGATGCGCTTGTCGCCGCTGCCGGGAGCGCGGGAACGGCGGTGGCCATCGTCGTGGGAACAATTTCCTCCTGCCATGGGGCGGTGAATCTGCTGCATCTCGGCCCGGGGTGATGGAGAACACCGCCTCCGGTCTATATTTGCCTGAACATGCAGTTGCCGATCGGCCGACGTGCGACACCCTGACCCCTGACCTGCCTGCTCAATGCACGACTTCGATTTTGATACTGTAATCGTCGGTGGCGGTCCCGCCGGCCTCTGCGCCGGCATGTATGCCGGCCGCGGCATGCTCAAGGGCGTGATCCTCGAAACCCGCGTCCCCGGCGGGGAACTGCTCAATACCGAGAAGATCGAGGACTATCCCGGCTTCGAATCGATCCTGGGCCGGGAGCTGGCCGAGCGGATGACGGCCCACGCGATCAAGTTCGGCGCCGAAATCCGCCAGACGACGGTCGACGGCATCTTTCGCCAGCCGGATGGCACCTTCGAGGTGAAGACCATCGACGGCGACACCTACCGGGCGCCCACCGTCATCCTCACCGCGGGCGGTACACCCACGAAGCTCGACGTACCCGGCGAAGTGGAGTTTGCCGGCTTCGGCGTGTCCTATTGCGCCGTCTGCGATGGCGCCTTCTTCCGGGGGCACACGATCGCGGTCGTGGGCGGGGGCGACGCTGCTGTCGAGGAAGCTGACTACCTCACCCGGTACGCCGCCAAGGTCTACCTCATCCACCGGCGCGATGAACTGCGGGCCTCGAAGCTGCTGCAGGAGCGGCTCTTCGCCAATCCGAAGATCGAGGTCCTCTGGAATCAGAAGGTGCTCGAGGTGCACGGCCAGGAGCGGATGGGGATGCGGGAGGTCACCGGCCTCTCGCTGGAGAACACCGTGACCGGAGAGCGATCCCGCCTGCCGGCCACCGGCTGCTTCGTCTTCGTCGGCTTCCGCCCCAATACCGGGCTCATCAAGGAGCATTTCGAGCATGATGCCAGCGGCTACGTCGTGACCGATGACCGGATGATGACCTCGATCCCCGGCCTCTTTGCCGCCGGCGATCTCCGGGTGCAGCTGACCCGGCAGGTCACCACGGCGGTGGGCGACGCGACGACCGCCGCGATCGCGGTCGAGAAATACCTGACCCAGCGCCGGAGCAAGGTCGGTGTCTGATCTGGAAATCGTCGTGCTCCCCAACGGGCAGCTCTCCCAGAACTGCTACCTGCTCGCCGATCGAGAGCGCGGGGAAGCGGTCATGGTGGACCCCGGGGAAGAGCCGCGGCTCTTTCTGGCCGAGCTGGATACCCGTGGCTGGGCGCTGCGGGGCATCTGGCTGACGCATGCGCATGTGGACCACATCATGGGCGTGGCGGAGGTGAAGGCGGCGACGGGCGTCCCGATCCATCTGCACCCCGCGGATCGCGGGCTGTACGATGCGCTCCCCCGACAGGGTGAGTGGATGGGTGTCTCACTCGCGGCGCCGCCACCGCCGGAGGAGGAACTCGCCGACGGCCAGCGGCTCCAGGTCGGCGGGCAGGAGTTCACCGTGCGCCACACGCCCGGGCATTCGCCGGGCAGCGTGAGTTTCGTCGGCCCGGGCTGCGTGCTGGGCGGCGACGTGCTGTTCAGCGGCTCCGTCGGCCGGACCGATCTTCCCGGCGGCGATTTTCCCGCGCTGATGCACAGCCTGCAGACGGTCTTCATGGGCCTGCCGGACTCGACGGTCGTCTACAGCGGTCATGGGCCGGAGACAACCATTGGCATCGAGCGCATGACGAATCCGTTCCTCACCGGGGCCGTTCGGCATGAATAGCGCCGCGGGCCCAGCGTCCCCCGCGGTGCCGTCGGCGGGTGGGGCGGTCGGCCACCCCGCCGCGGTCTCTCCCTGCTGCAATCGCTGCGGTTTCCCCGTGACCACGCGACCATGGGGCTGCAAGAACCCCTGTGGCAACTGTGGCACCGTCTATCCCCTCGGTGACTGCTCCGACTGAGCGGGCGGACGCCAGCGGTGCCGGCTTCCTCGCGCCCCCCGCCGGTCCGCTCGATCTCTCACGCCACGCTTTTCCCTCGCGCCTCGGCGGGCCGGGCACGTTCACCATCCTCGACATCACCAAGTATTTCGGCGAGACTACCGGCGGCATTCGCACCTACCTGCTGGCCAAGGCGCGCTATGTCCAGACCCGGCCCGAGCTGCGTCACGTCCTCGTTGTCCCCGGTGCGCGGGATGGCCTGGCGGAGGAACAGGGCGTGCGGTGCTACCGGTTGCGCGGGCCGCGCGTGCCGTTCGATCAGTCATATCGCTTCCTGCTCGCCACCAAGACCACACGGCGGATCCTGGAGCATGAGCGGCCGGACCTGATCGAAGTCGGCAGCCCCTGGCTGGTGCCCTGGGTAACCCGGCGCGCCAACCGCGGCCTGCAGGCTCCGCTCGTCTGGTTCTACCATACCCACTTTCCCGGCATCATCGCCCCCGCGCTTACCACACCCATGCGACGCGCGGCGGGACGGCTCGCCTGGAACTACGTGCGCCGACTCTCCGGCATCTTCCGGGGTGTCCTCGTCGCCTCGGAGACGATGGGCCGCGCGCTCGAGCGGGAGGGAATCGACCGGGTGCATCGCGTTGCCCTGGGCGTCGACCTGACCCGCTTTCATCCGGCACGCCGGGATCACGCCGAGGATGTTCGGCGCCGCCATGGCCTGCCGAATGCCCCGCTGGTGCTCTATCTGGGGCGATTCGCGGGCGAGAAGCAGCTGGAGATCGCACTCGTCGCGTGGCGCGAGGTCGAGCGCCGTACCGGCGCCTGGCTCGTCCTGGTGGGGCAGGGTCCGCGGGAGGGTCGGCTGCGTGCGCTCGCGGAAGGGCTGCAGGTGCGCTGGCTGCCGTACGTCGCCGATCGGGATCAGGTCGCCGACCTGCTCGCCGCCGCCGATCTTTACCTGGCGCCGGGCCCGGCGGAAACATTCGGACTGTCGGCCATCGAAGCGCTGGCCAGTGGTACGCCGGTCCTCTCGGTCGATGCTGGCGCCGTCGCCGAGCGGGTCCGGCTCTCGGGCGCCGGGGCGCTCTACGCCCCCGGCGATGCCGGTGCCTTCGCCGAGGCCGCGATCACCCTGCTGCGCGGCGATCTCCGCCGCCTCGGCCAGACCGCGCGTGAGTATGCCCAGCGCCACCACGACTGGCGCACGGCCTTCGACGGCATCGTGCGGGTCTACCGACAACTCAGCCAGGTGGCAGAGTGACGCCGCTCTCGCCGTACGTCGCGCACGCCGCCTGCACGCTCATCGCCATCGCCGATATTGCCACCCGCAGCCTCCGGCTCAGCCTGCTCGGCCGCAGCGTCGGCCAGACGTTGAGCACCAGGGATGCTTTTCTTTCGATCATCTGGGCCGACGCTGCGTCCGGCGTCACGCCGATGCGGGTCGGCGGAGAGGCCGCCAAACTCGGCGGGCTGATCCGCGCGCGCATGCCGCTGGGGCCGGCACTCATCGTCCTCGCGCTTGAAATGGTGGTGACCTACCCCTGGGTGGTGCTGCTGGGGGGCGGGTTGCTCTGGCGTTTCGCGCCCGACTGGTGGGCCCAGACCGGTCCCGGTCTGGTCCCCGTGCTTCGCACCAGCGGGCCGTGGATTGCCGTGGTGGCGGTGCTGACGGTGGCGAGTCTCTGGCTCTGGTGGCGGTACACGCACCGCCCGAAGCCGGCGGGGGACGTGGAGCACCCACACGAGGGCTCAGTGCGGCCCAGCCTGCGCGCCGCGTGGCGCAACATTCACTGGGGTCCGGTGCTGCTGGCCGCTCCACTTTCTCTGGTAAACATCATTGGCCGGACCGCGATGCTTCCGCTGCTGGTGATGACGCTGCCGGACCATGCCCCCCAGGGCGTGCTCTGGGTGGGGAGCTTCGCGCTGCTCTACAGCCAGCTCGTGCTGCCCACTCCGGCGGGCGCCGGCCCGGTCGAGCTCGGCTTTCTTTCCGGCGCCGCCGGCGACCTTGGCCCGGAGGCCGCGCTCCTGCTCGTCGCGTGGCGCTTTTACACCGTCGGACTTGGGGTGATCCTCGGGGCCTGGGCGGCGGTGCGCGTCCTGGGCTGGCAGTCGATCAGCGGATGGGTTCGCCGCCCGGCGGCGGCGCCATCGCCACCAGCATGACAGTGCGCTCCAGCGCTTCGGCCACGCCGTGCGGCAGGTCCGCCGGCGCCCAGACGAGGTCGCCCGCCACCGCCTCCCACGTCTCGTCGCCCACGATCATCCTCGCCTTTCCCGAAACGAGAAAGTAGAATTTGTCCGCGCCGCGATGCACGTGGCTGGCTTGCGACTGTCCCGTCTCGAAGCAGTTGAGGCCGACGAACAGCTGCCCGCCGGAGAAGAGATCGGCCTTGCTCATCCGGTCCAGGCGGAACACCGCCGCATCGCCGACTTTCCTGGAATGCTGAGTCATCGAATTGTCCCAGTGTGCTTTTCTTGCTGTTGGCTGTTGGCTGACGGCTGATGGCTGATGGCTGACGGCTCTGTTCTCACTCTCCACCCCGACGTCCCCCATGTCCGCTTCCCGCATCGAAAAAGATCCGCTGGGCGAAAAGTCCGTCCCCACGAGTGCGCTCTATGGGATTCAGACGCTCCGCGCCATCGAGAATTTTCCCATCTCGGGGCTGCGACCGCTGCCGGCGTTCGTTGACGCGGTGGTGTGGATCAAGCGTGCCGCGGCGCTGACCCACCGGGAAACCGGGCGGCTGGAGGCGCCACTGGCCACCGCCATCGTGCAGGCGGCCGATGAGATTCTCGCCGGCCAGCATCGGGACCAGTTCCTGGTGGATGTCTATCAGGCGGGCGCGGGGACCAGCCACAACATGAACTGTAACGAAGTGCTGGCGAACCGGGCCAACGAACTGCTGGGACACGCGCGCGGCAGCTACGCGCCGGTGCATCCCAACGATCACGTCAATATGGCCCAGAGCACCAACGACGTGATTCCCACCGCGATGCGCCTCGCGACACTCGCCACGGTGCCGCTGCTGCTCGATGCCATGGCCAGGCTCGCGGCGGCGCTGCTGGAAAAGGGAAAGCAGTTCGACCACATCATCAAGTCCGGTCGCACCCACCTCCAGGACGCCACCCCGATCCGCCTGGGCCAGGAGTTCACCGCCTGGGGGCACACCGTTGAGCGGCATCGCCTGAAACTCGCCCAGGCCGCCGACTGGCTTCGGGATCTGGGCATCGGCGGGACCGCGGTCGGCACCGGCATCAACGCCGAGCCGGTCTATCCCGAGCTGATGGTGAAGTACCTGCGCCAGGTCAGCGGCCTCGAGCTGCGCGTCGGGCAGGACCGGATCCAGCTGATGCAATCGATGGGCGACATTGCCAGCTTCTCCGGCGCATTCCGGGCCTGGGTGCTCGATCTCGCCAAGATCGCCAACGACATCCGGCTGCTCGCCTCCGGCCCCCGCACCGGCCTCGCCGAAATCATGCTGCCGGCGGTGCAGCCCGGGTCCAGCATCATGCCGGGCAAGGTCAATCCGTCGATTGCCGAGATGGTGAACCAGGTCTGCTTCCAGGCACTCGGTATCGACACCACTGTCGCGCTGGCCGCGGAGGCGGGCCAGCTCGAGCTCAATGTCATGATGCCGGTGATGACGCACAACATCGTCTTCGGCCTGATCATCGTCGGCAACGCCACCCACGTCTTTGCCGAGCGCTGCATTGCCGGCATCGAGGCCGACGAGAAGCTGTGCGCCTACTGGCTGGAGCGGAGCCCGGCGCTGGTGACGGCGCTGGCGCCGAAGATCGGCTACGCCGATTCCGCCAAGCTGGCCAAGGAGGCAATCGCCACGGGGCTGACGGTCAAGGAACTGGTGATCAAGAAGGGGCTGCTGCAGGGCAAGGAACTCGAAGAGACGCTCAACCTTCGGGCGATGACTGAGATCGGCGTGCCCGGGGGAGGGAAGGGCATTCCCGCCGGGGGGTGATGCGGCGGCACGGGGGTCAAACCGGGGCTGGCCCCTGTCGTTCCCTGTCCCCTGCCCCTAGCCCGCCTGCGCAGAGTCACCTAGCTTTTGCCCATGCGCATCACCACCTGGACCGAGTACAGTCTCATCATCTCCATTCACCTCGCGCGGCGCGGTGCGTCGGGGAGCGGTCCGGTGGCTGCGCGCGAGATCGCGGAGCAGGAGCGGCTGCCCGGGGATTACGTGGAGCAGATCCTGCTCCGCCTCCGGCGGGCCGGACTGGTCGAGAGCGTGCGGGGCGCGCGGGGTGGCTACTTCCTTGCAAAGGAACCGCACCTGATCACCATCCGGGACATCATGACCGCCTCGGAGCATCAGACCTTCGAAATGAACTGCGAGGCGCATCCGGTTGATGCCGAGCGCTGCGCCCCGAACAGCGCCTGCAGCATCCGGCCGGTGTGGCATGCGCTGCAGCAGCGGGTGGATGACCTACTTGCCAGCATCTCCGTCGCGGACCTCATGAAGCATGAGACCCAGGTCCAGGAACTGGTGACGATTTCCCCCGCCGGCTGATTTCCGATGGCGCTACCTGATTCGACGACTCCCGCCCGGCCTCCCGCGCCGGGCGTTCGCGTTCCGGGCCCGCCCGCATTCTCCCCCGATGAGCTCCTGCGCTATTCGCGGCACCTGCTGCTTCCCGAGGTCGGTCTCGCGGGTCAGCAGCGCCTCAAGGCGGCGCGCGTCCTCCTGGTCGGTGCCGGGGGTCTCGGCTCGCCCGCCGCACTCTATCTCGCGGCGGCGGGCGTGGGCACGCTCGGCATCGTCGAATTCGATGCCGTCGATCTCAGCAACCTGCAGCGTCAG
Organism: Gemmatimonadota bacterium; assembly: GCA_031382385.1. Lineage (GTDB taxonomy): Bacteria > Gemmatimonadota > Gemmatimonadetes > Gemmatimonadales > GWC2-71-9 > JADJOM01. The sequence continues at coordinate 30,789 of JANMYS010000135.1, read as the reverse complement.
ATCCTGCACGGCACGAGTGACGTCGGCGAGCTCAAGCTCGCCTCGGCCCGCGAGCGGCTGCACGATCTCAACCCCGAGATCACCGTCTTCCCGATTGCCGATCGACTCACCTCCGCCAACGCGCTGCGCATCATCGCGGGATACGACATCGTCATCGACGGCAGCGACAACTTCCCCACCCGCTACCTGGTGAACGATGCCTGCGTGCTGTCAGGCAAGCCGCTGGTGTATGGCAGCGTGGTGCGGTTCGACGGCCAGGTTTCGGTGTTCGATGCCACCCGCGGGCCCTGCTACCGCTGCCTGTTCCGCGAGCCACCACCGCCGGGACTCGTCCCCAGTTGTGCGGAGGGCGGGGTGCTCGGCGTGCTGCCCGGCGTCATCGGCACGCTCCAGGCGCTGGAGGCGATTAAGCTGCTGCTCGGCATCGGGGAGCCGTTGATCGGGCGACTGGTCCTGTTCGACGCGCTGCGGCTCCAGTTCCGAGAGGTGGAGCTGCGCAAGGACCCCGACTGCCCGCTCTGCGGCGCCCACCCGACCATCACCGGGCTCATCGACTATGAGGCGTTCTGCGGGGTCGGATCGCGTGCCGCGCTGGGACCCGAGGTGACGGTCGCCGAGCTGGCGCGGGAGCTTCAGGCTGGCCGTCCGCTCACCCTGCTCGACGTCCGCGAGCCGGTTGAATGGGACATCGTGCATCTCGACGGCGCCACCCTCATCCCGCTCATGACGCTTCCGGCGCGGGTGGGCGAACTGGATCCCGGAGCGGAGCTGGTGGTCTATTGCCATCACGGGATGCGGTCGCTGCAGGCGGTCGAGTTTCTCCGCGCCGCCGGATTCACCGGGGCGCGCAGTCTTGCGGGTGGGATCGAGGCGTGGGCGGAGGAGCTTGATCCGGCGATGAATCGGTACTGAGGAGCGGTCGGCGTTCAGCATTCAGCATTGAGCTATATCGCGTCAGCCGGTGCCCTGGTGCCGGTACGGACTGCTGACCGCTGAACGCTGAACGCTTTGAGCCAAAGGCCAACGGCTAATGGCCAACGGCTGAGTTGACCTTCTCCCCCCTCTCCCGGTACTTTGTCCCCCCACGCCGGAGTGGTGGAATTGGTAGACGCGCTGCGTTCAGGGCGCAGTGGGCGCAAGCCCGTGGGGGTTCGAGTCCCCCCTTCGGCACTCATGATTTCGCATCGCCAGATCGCGGCACCAGGGGCGAATCCCACGGCGGATTCGCCCTTTGCCGTTCCCGGTCGCTGCCCGCCGGCTCGCGGCGTCGCCTTCCTTCCCTCCAAGCTCCTGTCTATCTTCGGCTTAGACGATCATGTGTGCCCGCATTTCGGCTCCCGATGAGGAGGGCAGGCTGCTGGTCGCCCGGAACCCGCGGGCGACTCACGACTACCACATTCTGGAAACGTGGGAGGCGGGGCTGGTGCTGACCGGTACCGAGGTGAAGTCGCTGCGGAGCGGCAAGGCGTCGATCAAGGAAGGCTTTGCCCGGTTGGCCGGCGGGCAGGTGTGGCTGGAGGGCGTCAACGTCACGCCCTACGAGCAGGGCAATCGCTACAACCACGATCCGGTGCGCTCGCGGAAGCTGCTGCTGCATCGCCGCGAAATCGAACGGTTGATCGGCGCCGTGGAACAGAAGGGGCTCACGCTCGTCCCCCTGGAACTCTACTTCAAGCGGGGCCGGGCCAAGGTGACCATCGCACTCGCACGCGGCAAGAAGCTGCACGACAAGCGGCAGGACGCCAAGGCGCGCGTCGTCGATCGCGAGATCGCGCGGGCCTTCAACACCAAGGGGCGGAGCGAATGATCGCCCCCGTCGCCGCCCTCCTAGGCCTCCTCGCGGCTTCGCCTCGCGCCGATTTCGCACCGGGCGAAAGGTCGGACCAGACTGTCGCCCCGTCACAGCTTCCGGGCTCCCTGACTATCCAGACTCCGCGTGGCGCCACTCGTCTCGCCATCACGGTCGACCCGCGCTCCGGGCCCGGTCTCCCGGCGCTGGCGCTGGTGCAGGCGCTGAGCGGGTCCCTCCGGGCGGCTGATCCCTGGCTCGAACTGGTGCTGGCCCGGCAGACCTTTCGCTTCCTGCTGCACGCGCCGGTCCTGCTGTTCAACGACCGGCTGCAGCCGCTCGCGGGACCGGCCTTCCTCGTGCGCGACTCGCTCTTCATCCCGCTCCAGTTCGTCATCGAGATCCTGCCACGGGTGCTGGCGGAGCGGTACGACTGGGATCCTTCGGGTGTCCGCCTGCTCGAGGCGGGCCCCGCCGTGGTGCGCAGCCGTCCGCCGCAGGAACCGGTGCGACTGCCCAACGGATTGCGGCCCGGACATGTCGTCACGGTCGATGCCGGTCACGGCGGTGTCGACCCGGGCAATCCCGGGCTCTACTTTCCGCGCGGGGTCCGGGAAAAGGACGTGACGCTCACCGTCTCCCTGTTGCTGCGCAAGGAACTGATGCGACAGGGTGTCCGGGTCGTCATGACCCGCACCACCGACACGCTGATCAAGCGGGTTGACCGCGCCCCGTACTGCACCCATGAATGCGACCTGTTTGTGAGCCTCCACGTCGACGCACTGGATCCCCGGGCGCGGCGGCGTTACGGCGAGGTCCGCGGGTTCCACACGATCATCGTCGGCGAGGAAAACAGCGAGGACGCCGATCGGATCGCGCAGATGGAGAATGACGCCGTCCGCTACGAGGACGATGCGCCCACCGGCCGGGGTGACGAACTCGATTTCATTCTGCGCAGTCTGCAGCGCAACGAGTACCTGCGGGAGTCGGCCCGGGCCGCCGAACTGGTGCAGGAGAACATCGCCCGGGTTCATACCGGAGATGATCGCGGCGTGAAGCAGTCCAACCAGCTCGCGGTGCTGAACACTGCCCGGCGCCCGGCCATCCTGATCGAGATGGGCTACAGCACCAATCCTCAGGACGCGAAGATCCTCACCGGTCGCAAGTCGCAGCAGGCGCTGGCCACCGCCATGGCCGATGCCATCGTCGCCTACCTGCTGGAATACGAGCGGAAGACGGCGACCACCGGCTCGGGTGGCGGCCGATGAGAGTGGCCCTGGCGGTGGCGCTCATGGTGCTCGGCGGCTGCTCCTATTACAACGGGATGTACAAGGTCGACCATCTCGCCGGCCAGGCCCGGTCCGCCGAGCGCGAGGGGCGGACATTCACGGCGACCAGTCTCTGGGGCCAGGTCTCGGTGAAGGCCGAGTCGGCGCTGGTGCGTCACCCCCGCAGTGGCTGGGCCGATCGGGCCCGCCTGCTGCAGGGGACGGCCCTCGCGCGGTTGCGCGACTGCCGCGGCGCCATGGGTCCGCTGCAGGCGGTCATGTCGGGGCCCGACCCGGTGCTGGCCGAGGAGGCGACCGTGCTGGTGGGGACCTGCCAGGTAACCCTGGGGAATCCCGCCGGCGCCGCCACGGCATTCGCCCGGCTTACCGGCAGTCGCGACTCCCTGCGCCGCAGTCAGGCGCTGTTCTACCATGGTCAGGCGCTGCGGATAAGTGGCGAGTACGCCCACGCGCTCGCTGAGCTCGAACAGTCGAGCCAACCGCAGGCGCGCGGCGAACGGGCCGCGGCGCTCGCCGGGCTGGGCCGCGTGGCCGAGGCACGCGTCGTGGCGGAGAGCCTGCTCGCCCGGCCGGACACGCTGGTACCATGGGATTCGCTGCTCGCCGGGCTGGCACGCCACGACCCCCCGGCGGCCGCCGACCTGATCGCGTCGCTCGCGCGGGCTGATTCAATGCCGGCGGGTTTCCGGGCCCGGCTTCTCCTCGCCGATGCACGGCGTCTGGCCGCTTATGATCTCCCCGCCGCCGCGGCTCGCTTGAGCCAGGTGGAGGTGCTCGGGCAGGGATTGCCGATCGTGTCGGAGGCGCGGTACGTCGGTCTGGTGGCTCGACTGGCGCGGATGGATTCGCTCCCCCAGCTCGCCGCGGAGTTCGACACCGAGGCCGATGAGGACGCAGCCTCGGGCCCCTTCTTCGCGCGCGCCGCCCTCCTGGGCACCATTGCCCGGCGGGTCCTGCTGATCACGGACTCGTCGCCCGCCGGGAGCCCATCCGGCGACCTCCGCCTCTTCGTCGCCGCGGAGCTCATTCGGGATTCCCTGCTGGCGCCCCGCCTCGCGGCACGTCAATTCGGTCGACTGGCAACCGACTGGCCCGATTCGCCGTTCGCGCCCAAGGCATTGCTGGCCCGGATCGCCCTCGATACCGTGCTGGCGGATTCACTGCGAGAGACGCTCGCGACGCGGTATGCCGGCAGCCCGTACCTGCTGCAGGTGGAGGGCGGGGAGCCTCCGGCGTTCCGCGCACTCGAGGATTCCCTGCGGCGCTTCATGCTGACCTTCCGGCTGGATGGGCCGCGCCCCACGCCTGGCGGACGGCCCCGGCCACCGAGCCGGCCAACGCCATCGCCTCAACCCGCGACGCCCAAGACCCCGGTGGACCAGTAGTGACCGTGGATCTTGCCCGGACTGTCTTTGGCCAGCGGTTCCAGAACCCGGTCCTGCTTGCGGCCGGCACGGCGGGTTTCGGCCGCGAAGTCGCCGGAGTGATCGAGCTGAATCGGCTCGGCGGGCTCGTGACCAAGGCGGTCTCACGCGAGCCGCGGGCGGGCAATCGCGCACCACGCGTGGCCGAGTTTCCGGCCGGCATGCTCAACTCGGTTGGCCTGGCCAACCCCGGGCTCGCGCATGTGCGGGAGCACGAGCTTCCCTGGCTCGTCGCGCAGCTGCACACTCCGCGGATTCTGGTGAACGTCGTCGGGTTCGTCGAGCAGGATTTTGCCGAGGTGGTGGCCGGCCTCGACGACTTCACCGCAATCACCGCGTTCGAGATCAACCTGTCCTGCCCCAACACGCACGCCGGCGGTGTCGAGTTCGGCGCCGACCCTGCGACCGTCGCGCGAGTCCTGTCCGGCTGCGCCGCCCGCACCAAGAAACCGCTCATCGCCAAGCTCTCGCCGGTGTTGCCCGATATCGCTGGCATGGCCCTGGTGGCCCGGGATGCCGGGGCCGCCGGTGTCACCGTGGTGAACACGCTGCCCGGCTACCTGGCGGACGCGGCTGGCGCACCGCGACTCGGCAACGGGAACGGTGGCGTCAGCGGGCCAGCGCTGCTGCCCGTCGGCGTGCTCGCGGTGCGGCGGATCATGGAGCGGAGCGGCGGGATGCCGGTGATTGGTGTGGGCGGGATCCGCACCGCGGCCGACGCCCGGCAGTATCTCCAGGCCGGGGCCGCGCTGGTGGCCATCGGGACCGCCGCGCTGGCGGATCCGCGGATCCCCGAGCGCATCATTGCGGAGCTGGAGCGGGACCATGGCTGAGATCATCGTCGCGCTGGACCTGCCTGCTGATGACGCCCGGCGCCTGCTGGATCGGCTGCCCGAGGTACGGTGGGTGAAAATCGGCTCCATTCTCTTCGCCCGCGAGGGCCCGGCGTTGATCCGCGAACTGACGGGACGCGGTCTCAAGGTCTTCCTCGACCTCAAATGGCACGATATCCCGAATACGGTCGCGGGTGCGGTGGAGGGAGCCCGGGATCTGGGGGTCGCGATGGCGACCGTGCACACCCTCGGCGGAGCGGCCATGATGCAGGCTGCCGCCAGGGCCGCCGGCCCGGGGCTCGGGGTGGTCGGGGTGACGGTCTTGACCTCCCACGACGCGGCGGGATACGGGACGACCGTGGGACGTGACGGGGTGGTCTTGCTCGACGAGGTGCGTCGCCTGGCGCGTTCCGCCCGGGAGGCCGGCCTTCGGGGGATCGTCTGCTCCCCGCTGGAAGTCGCTGCGGTCGGGGACGCGCTGGGGAAGGGCGACTGGCGGGTGGTGCCGGGGATTCGCCGCCCGGGGGACGCCGCCGGGGATCAGGTCCGGACGGGAGGTCCCGCCGAGACGGTGCGGGCGGGAGCGACCCACCTGGTCGTCGGGCGGCCCATCATTCAGGCCGAGGACCCCGGGGCGGTGTTCCGGGAGCTGGCGGCGGCAGGGGAGGGGTAGCCATCAGCGGTCAGCGGTCAGCGGTCAGCCGTCAGCCCCTCGCCCATCCGCCCGTCCGCCCGTCCGCCCGTCCGCCAAATCCGGCCAATGTGGCGCCTTGCCATATACCCAACCCCCCGGTATACTTGCGAGCTCTATTGCAAACCGGTTTCTCGGAGAAGACCGTGAAGGTTCGTTCGAGTGTCAAGCCCATTTGCGAACATTGCAAAGTGGTCCGGCGGCAGGGTACGCTGCGGATCATCTGCAAGCGCAATCCCAAGCACAAGCAGCGTCAGGGTTAACCGATGGCACGAATCGCTGGCGTGGACCTTCCGCGCGAGAAGCGGGTCGAAATCGGCCTGACCTACATCTACGGCATCGGCCGTCCGATCAGTAATCGCATTCTGGCGGAGACGGGCGTCAGCCCGGATACGCGGGTGCGGGATCTGTCGGACTCGGAAGTCGCCCGCCTCCGGCAGTTCATCGAGCGTTCGGTGAAAGTCGAGGGTGCCCTCCGCACCGAAATCGCGATGAACATCAAGCGGCTCATGGACATCGGCAGCTACCGCGGGATTCGTCACCGCCGGGGCCTGCCGCTGCGTGGGCAGCGCACGCATACCAACGCCCGGACCAAGAAGGGCCCCCGTCGGGCCATCGCGGGCAAGAAGAAGGTGACGAAGAAGTAATATGACCACGCCAGAGATCCCGGTCGCGCCGGCGGCTCCCGCCGCGGCAGCCCCCGCCAAGACCGCGGCGGCCAAGAAGGGCAAGAAAGTGGTGGAGAGCGAGGGCATCGCCCACATCTCCGCCACCTTCAACAACGTGCTCATTACCATCACGGACATGCGGGGCAACGTGCTGGTCTGGGGTTCGGCCGGCAAGGCGGGCTTCAAGGGCTCGAAGAAGTCGACGCCATTCGCCGCGACCGTGGCCGCGGAGAATTGCGGCCGTGAAGCGATGAACCTCGGCGTGCGCCGGGTGCATGTGCGGGTCCAGGGGCCGGGCAGCGGGCGCGAGTCGGCCATCCAGGCCCTCGCCTCGGTCGGCCTCAAGGTCGCCTCGATTCGCGATGTGACGCCGATCCCGCACAACGGTTGCCGTCCCCCCAAGAAGCGGCGGGTCTGAACATGCGCTATACCGGTCCCAGCTGTCGGCAGTGCCGCCGCGAAGGCACCAAGCTGTTCCTCAAGGGGAGCCGCTGCCTCACTGAGAAGTGCGCCGTGGAGCGTCGCGGATATCCGCCCGGTCAGCATGGCCAGTCCGGTGGACGGGTGCGCAAGGTGTCGGAATACGCCAAGCAGCTGCGGGAGAAGCAGAAGGTCAAGCGGATCTACGGCCTCACCGAGCGCCAGTTCCGCAACACCTTCGACCGGATCTCGCGCGAGTCGGGCGTCAAGGGCACCAATCTGCTCATCGCCCTCGAGTCGCGGCTGGACAACGTGGTATTCCGCCTGGGTTTCGCCGCCAGCCGCAAGGCGGCGCGTCAGCTGGTGCGCCACGGGAACATCGAGATCAACGGCCACCGGGTGGACGTCCCGTCCTTCAACGTGAAGCCGGGACAGGAAATCCGGGTGAGTGCCGCGCTGCGTGACGGTGTGGCCGTGCGCTCGGCGCTCGAGTTTGCCACCCGCGGCCAGCCGGTGTCGTGGATCCAGGTGGATAGCGAGAAGGCGTCGGGCAAGGTGACCGAGCGGCCCACCCGTGATTCGATCCCGCTCAATGCGCAGGAACAGCTCATCGTCGAGCTCTACTCGAAGTGACCATGACCATTGACCTGACCGGACTGGTCCGCCCGCACCTGGTCGAGATGACCAAGCGCGACGACAATCCGAACATCGCGGAATTCCGGCTGCAGCCGCTCGAGCGCGGCTTCGGCTACACCCTCGGGAACTCGCTGCGGCGCCTGCTGCTCTCGTCGCTGCGCGGCAGCGCGGTCTGGGGCTTCCGCCTCGACGGCGTGGTGCACGAGCACCAGACGATCCCGGGCGTGCACGAGGATGTGCACCAGATCATCCAGCGCCTGAAGGCGCTGACGCTCGTCCTCGCGGACGATGTGGATGAGGCGATCCTCAAGATCAAGAAGGATGGCGCCGGGCCGGTCTACGGCCGCGACATCGTTCCGAGTGGCTCGGTCCGCGTGGTCAATCCCGATCACCTGCTCTTCACCGTGCAGGACGATCGGGAAATGAACGGCGAGCTCTACGTGAACAAGGGTCGCGGGTATGTCGAGGCGGAGCTGCACCCGCGCGACCGCTCGCTCCCGGTCGATCTGATCAGCATCGACGCCATCTACAACCCGGTCCGCCGGGCCAATTTCTCTGTGGCCGAGACCCGTGTCGGGCAGCGCACCGACTACGATCGCCTGACCGTGAGCGTCGAGACCAACGGCACCATCACACCGGAAGATGCGATCGCCTACTCGGCCGCGCTGGCCCAGGAACACTTCCGCTACTTCGTGGAGTTCGGCAAGGTGCCGATCGGCCGCGCGGATGCTCCGGTCGCGCTGGTGGGCGGTGGTCAGCTGCGGGACAAGCTGAACCGCCTGATCGACGACTTCGGTCTTTCGGTCCGTTCGCTCAACTCGCTCAAGAACTCGAATATCCGTACCCTGGGTGACCTCGTCGCCTACACCGAGGACGAGCTGCTCAAGGTCAAGAACGTCGGCGAGAAGGCGCTCAAGGAGATCGCGGATCTGCTCCGGGCCCAGGTGCTCAACTTCGGCATGCGCTTCGAGGACACCGAGGGCGATCTGCGCATCCTGAATGCCGGGACCCCGCCCACCGCCCGTGTGGTGGTGGACAGCGGCGAGGAGGCCTAATGCGGCACCAGTGCAAGGGACGTCAGCTTTCGCGCACCTCGGAACACCGCCGGGCGCTGCTGCGGAACATGGCGACGAGCCTGTTTACCCACGGCGGTATCGAGACCACCGTGGCCAAGGCCAAGGAGCTCCGGCCCTACGCCGAGAAGCTGATCACGCTGGCCCGGCGCGGCGATCTCCACGCCCGCCGCCAGGCGGCGCAGAAGGTGCGCGAGCGCGGTGCGCTGAGCACGCTGTTCACCGAGATCGGCCCGCGGTTCGCCGCGCGTCCCGGTGGCTACATCCGGATTCTGAAGCTGGGGCATCGCCCCGGCGACGGTGCCGAGATGGCCCGGATCGAGCTGCTGGCCGAGTGAGCCGGATTCGCGGTGGTGGCGTCGGAAACGAACGAAGGGGACCAGTTGGTCCCCTTTTTTCTGGGCGTGAACGCGGGGCTGCTGCGGCTGGCGTCAGCGGCAGGACGGATCCTGCCGCGGCTGGCTCAGGTCGCCTTCTTGACCCGGTTAGACTTGATGCACTGGGTGCAGACCTGCACCCGCCGCGGCGCCCCCTCGACCATCACCCGAACGGTCTGGAGATTGGGGTACCAGCGGCGCTTCTTCCGATTATTGGCGTGACTGACGTTATTGCCAGTGATCGGTCCCTTGCTGCAGACGGTGCATACCCGGGCCATACGAGTCGTCCTTGCGGAAATTCTCTGTTGCCAGCCGGAAAAACAGCCCAGCAACATAGCCACGGGACCCGTCAGACACAATACTGGAGGACGAGGCTGCCATGCCGCGGGCGCTGATCACCGGGATCACCGGGCAGGACGGGTCCTACCTGGCGGAGCTGCTGCTCGCCAAGGGGTATGAGGTCTTCGGGGTGGTCCGGCGGACCAGCTACCACAGCTATGAGCGGATCGAGCACCTGCTCGACCGCATCCGGATCATCCCGGCCGACCTGCTGGACCAGCACTCCCTGACGGTGGCCCTCAAGGAGACCGAGCCGGACGAAGTCTACAATCTCGCCGCCCAGTCCTACGTTCCCACCTCCTGGAGCCAGCCCGTCCTCACCGGCGAGTTCACCGCGCTGGGCGTCACCCGCATTCTGGAGGCCGTCCGGCTGGTCTGGCCCCGGGCCCGATTCTATCAGGCGTCCTCGTCCGAGATGTTCGGCCGGGCGATGGAAACGCCGCAGCGGGAGTCCACACCCTTCTATCCCCGTTCGCCCTATGGCGTGGCCAAGGTCTACGGTCACTACATCACGGTCAATTACCGCGAATCCTACGGGCTCTACGCCGTGAGCGGGATCCTCTTCAATCATGAATCGCCCCGCCGCGGGCTGGAGTTCGTCACCCGCAAGGTGACCGATGCCGTCGCCCGGATCAAACGGGGCCGGGCCACCGAGCTGCGGCTGGGGAACCTCGATTCTCAGCGCGACTGGGGATTCGCAGGTGACTACGTCGAGGCGATGTGGCGCATGCTGCAGCAGCCCGAACCGAAGGACTATGTGATCGGCACCGGGCGGACCCACACCGTGCGGGAGCTGGTCGAGCTGGCCTTCAGCCACGCCGGCCTCGACTGGCAGAAGCATGTGGTCCTCGATCCGCAGTTCATCCGGCCGGCCGAAGTGGACGTGCTGCTCGCCGATCCGGCGCGCGCCGCGCAGGAGCTCGGCTGGCGGCCCACCGTGGACTTCGGAGGCCTGGTGCGCATGATGGTCGATGCGGACCTGAAGCGCCTCGGAGCCGGCCCGCCGTGAAGGTGCTGGTGACGGGTGCGGCGGGGTTCGTCGGGCGCTGGCTCCTGCCTGAGCTGGTGGCGGCGAATCACGAGGTCCTGGGCACGCGGCTGCCCGGGGAAGCTCCGCCCGACTTCCTGCCGGAGGCGACCCGGCGGATGGTGCGGTGGCTGCCGCTCGATCTGCGCGAGATGGACTCGGTGCGCTCGGCGATAGATGAAGTTCCCGATGCCGTCATTCATCTCGCGGCGATCGCATCCGGCGCGGAAGCGCGGCGCGATCCCGGTCTGGCCTGGGACGTCAATGCCGGCGGTACCGCGCGGCTGGCGGATGCCTTGGGGCAGCGGCGGCAGGCGGGCGCCGCCGATCCGCTCCTGCTGCTGGTCTCCACCGCCGAGGTCTACGGCGTGATGCACCCGCCGCGTCCGCGGCTGGAGTCCGATGCGCTCGCCCCGATCTCGCCCTACGCCTCCAGCAAGGTCGGAGCAGAAGTCGCGGCGATGGAAGCGGCACGCCGCACCGGGTTGCGGGTCGTGATCGCGCGAGCCTTTCCCCATACCGGCCCGGGACAGACCGACCGGTATGTCGTCCCGGCGTTCGCCCATCGGCTCAAGGCGGCCCGGCGGCTGGGCGCGCGCGTGGTCAAGACCGGAAATCTGGAGCCGGTGCGCGACTTTCTCGACGTCCGCGATGTCGTGACGGCCTATGTTGCCCTGCTCACGCGCGGCCGGAACGGAGAGGCCTACAACGTCGCATCCGGTGTGGGCCGGTCGCTGCAGTCGATCTTTCTGCGGCTGGGTGAATTGCTCCAGGTGACGGCCATTCCGGAGGTTGACCCCCAGCTCACCCGGACCGCTGACCTGCCGCACCTGGTGGGCGACGCCGCGCTGCTGCGGAGTGTCACTGGCTGGGCACCTCGCATTTCCTTTGACCAGACTCTCGAGGACGTCGTGCATGCCCAAGCGGACTGATCTGCGTTCCATCCTCCTGCTCGGCTCCGGCCCGATCGTCATCGGGCAGGGCGCCGAGTTTGACTACTCCGGCACCCAGGCGGTGCGCGCACTCAAGGAGGAGGGGTACCGGGTCATCCTGGTGAATTCCAATCCGGCGACGATCATGACCGACCCGGAGCTGGCGGACCGGACCTATGTGGAGCCGGTCACGCCCGAATGGGTGGCGCGGGTCATCGAACGGGAGCGGCCCGATGCCCTCCTGCCGACCATGGGTGGCCAGACGGCGCTCAATGTCGCCATGGCGCTGTGGCGCGATGGCACCCTGGCCAAGTATGGCGTTGAGCTGATCGGGGCCAATGAGCGGGCCATCCGCGTCGCGGAAGACCGGCAGGAATTTGCCCAGGCGATGCGGCGCATCGGCCTCGCGACCCCGCCGGGCCGGACCATCAAGACGCTGGAGGAGGGCCTCGCGGCGGTCGAGCAGACCGGCTACCCCGCCATCATCCGACCCTCGTTCACCCTCGGCGGAACCGGTGGGGGGATTGCCTACAACCTCGATGAGTTCATCGCGATCGTCGAGCACGGGCTGGAGCTCTCGCCGGTCGGCTCGGTGCTGGTGGAACGGAGCGTCATCGGCTGGAAGGAGTTCGAACTCGAGCTGATGCGGGACGGAGCCGACAACGTGGTCATCGTCTGCTCGATCGAGAATATCGACGCCATGGGAGTGCATACCGGCGACTCGATCACCGTGGCGCCCGCGATGACGCTCACCGACCGGGAATACCAGCTCATGCGGGACAGCGCCATCAAGATCATCCGCGAGGTCGGGGTCGAGGCCGGGGGCTGCAACATCCAGTTCGCCGTCAGCCCGACGACGGGCGAGCAGCTGGTGATCGAAATGAACCCGCGTGTCTCACGTTCCTCGTCGCTGGCCTCCAAGGCGACCGGGTTTCCGATCGCGCGGATCGGGGCGAAGCTCGCCGTCGGCTACCGGCTCGATGAGCTGCCCAACGATATCACCAAGACAACGCCCGCCTCCTTCGAGCCGGTGCTCGACTATGTCGTCGTCAAGGTTCCGCGCTTCGCGTTCGAAAAGTTTCCGACCGCGAACCCGCGCCTTGGCACCCAGATGAAGGCCGTCGGCGAGGCGATGGCGATCGGCCGGACGTTCAAGGAGGCCTTTCAGAAGGGCTTCCGGGCCCTGGAGGCCGATCGCTCCGGCTGGGAGCTGGGTCGCACTCCGGTCGACGATCGCCTGACCGATCTCTCCGTCGAGGCGATCAAGGCCGCCATCCGTACCCCGACCGCGGAGCGGATCTTCCAGGTCAAGCGCGCCCTGATGCTCGGAGTGACTCAGGACGAGGTGGCGGAGCGCACCGGGTACGATCCGTGGTTCGTCGGCCAGATGCAGGAGCTGCTGGAGGCGGAGCAGGATTGGGCGGCGCGCGGCCGGGCCGAGGTCTACGGCGAACCCTCGCTGATCCGGCACATGAAGCAGCTTGGCTTCTCCGACAAGCAGCTGGCGGACCTGCGCGGCATGGCCGAGGCGGACATCCGTGCCATCCGGCACGAACTCGGGGTCCGGCCCTCCTACAAGACCGTCGACACCTGCGCCGGCGAGTTTCCCTCGAAGACGCCGTATCTCTACTCCAGCTACGACGAGGAGAACGAGGCCCAGGCCCAGGGCGATCGCACGGTCATGATCCTCGGCAGCGGCCCGAACCGGATCGGGCAGGGGGTGGAGTTCGACTACTGCTGTGTGCGTGCGACGCTCGCTTTCCGCGAGATGGGGTACCGGACCGTCATGGTCAACTCCAATCCCGAAACGGTGTCCACCGACTACGATATCTCCGACACGCTGTACTTCGAGCCGCTGACGCTGGAAGATGTGCTGGAGATTGTGCACATCGAAAAGCCGCTTGGCGTGGTGGTCCAGCTCGGGGGACAGACGCCGCTCAAGCTCGCCCGCGGGCTGGAGGCCGCCGGGGTACGCATCCTCGGTACCTCGCCCGATGCCATCGACGCGGCGGAGGATCGCAAGCGCTTCGAGGCGCTCGCCCGCGAGCTCGGGGTGACCCAGCCCCCGGCCGGGACGGCGCTCTCGCTGGACGAGGCGGTGGAGGTCGCCGCGCGGGTGGGCTATCCCGCGCTGATCCGGCCGTCGTACGTGCTGGGCGGACGCGGGATGGAAATCGTCTACGATGAACCCTCGCTGCGCGACTACTTCGGCCGCGCCGTCCGGGTGGGCTCGGGGCATCCGGTCCTCATCGACCGGTTCCTCGAGGATGCGTTCGAGGCCGATGTTGACGCCATCTGCGACGGCACCCGCTGCGCCATCGGCGGCGTGATGCAGCACATCGAGGATGCCGGCATCCACTCCGGCGACTCCGCCTGCGTGCTGCCTCCGTATCTGATCTCGGAGGCGCAGGTCGAGCAGATGCGGGCGTACACCCGCGCCTTTGCTCTCCGCCTTGGAGTGGTCGGCCTGATCAACGTGCAGTATGCGATTAAGGACAGCGTGGTCTACGTCCTGGAGGTGAACCCCCGTGCCTCACGCACGGTACCGTTCGTGTCCAAGACGACGGGCGTACCGCTCGCCGCGCACGCCGCGGCGGTGATGGTGGGGAAGACGCTCGATGAGCTCGGCCTGGAGGACGCCGTCGGCCAGCCCTATGTCGCGGTCAAGGAAGCGGTCTTCCCCTTTAACAAGCTGCAGGGAGTGGACCTCATTCTCGGCCCCGAGATGCGCTCCACCGGCGAGGTGATGGGCATTTCGGAGTCCTTCGGGATGGCCTACGCCAAGGCCCAGCATGCCGCGGACGGCGCGCTCCCGCTGGAGGGTTCCGTCTTCATCACCGTGAACGATCACGACAAGAACACCGTCGTCCCGATCGCCCGGCGGCTGCACGAGCTGGGTTTCAAGATCTTTGCCACCGACGGGACGGCGCGTCACCTGCGGGTTCGCGGCATTCCCGCGGAACGCGTCCTCAAGGTCTATGAGGGCCGGCCGAATGTGGTCGACCTGCTGCTCTCCGGGCAGATTCAGCTTCTGGTCAACACGCCGCTCGGCAAGCTGACCCAGCGGGACGACTACATCATCCGGGCCGCCGCGCTGCAGCATCGGGTGCCCTACACCACCACGCTCTCGGCTGCCTCCGCGGCGTGTGACGCGATCATCGCACTCAAGAGCCGTCAGCTCACGGTCTGCTCGCTGCAGGAGTGGCACGAACTCGCCCGGCAGAGTCGCGCGGCGGGATGAAAAGCGCGCGGGAGCCGGGCATCGCGGCGGCGTTGCGCGCGCTGGTCCGCGGGACGGTGCGCGAAGCGGAGCCACTCGCCCGCTACACCACCTACCGGATCGGCGGTCCGGCCACACTGCTCGCTCCCGCCGCGCCGGAAGATGTCGGCATCGCGGTCCGGTTCGCGCAGCAGCAGGGGCTGGCCTGGTTCGCCCTCGGTCTCGGGTCCAACATCCTGCTGCCTGACGCCGGCCTCGACGCGCTGGTTATCCGGGTCGGGCGCGGGCTCGATCAACTCGAGCCGCTCGATGGGGGACGGTGGCGGGTGGGAGCCGGACTGCCGCAGCCGATTGCCGCGCGGAAGACCTCAGAGGCCGGCTTCAGCGGGCTGCATCGCTTCGTCGGCGTCCCCGGCAGTGTCGGCGGCGGGGTCTACATGAATGCCGGCTGCCATGGAGGCGACTGGGCGGAGGTCGTGCAGTCGGCCATCCTCGTGAATCCGGACGGGACGGACCGGGTGCTTGCCCGAGCGGAGATTCCGTTCTCCTACCGATCCAGTGGGCTGGGGCATCAGGTGGTGCTGGAGACCACCGTGCAGCTGGTGCCGGCGGATGCGGTCACGATTCAGGCCGAAGTGGCGAAGCTGTTCCGCTGGCGCCAGGAGGGCACGCCGTTCAACCAGCCCTGCTGCGGCAGCGTGTTCCGCAATCCGGGTGGGCCGAGCTGGGAAAAGCGGGACGGCCCCCGGACGGCGGGCCAGCTCATCGACGCGGTCGGCCTCAAGGGGGCGCGGGAGGGCGGTGCGGAGATTTCGCCGATGCACGCCAATTACTTCGTGAATTCCGGCGGCGCGACGGCGGCGGATGTCCGTGCCCTGATGCGGCGGGCGCAGGCTGCGGTCGAGCGCCAGTTCGGGGTCCGGCTGGAACCGGAGGTGAAGCTCATCCGCGGGGATGGTGGCATCGAGGAGTCGCTGTGATATGACCCAGCCATTTCGCTGTTTCGGGCTACTGCTGCTCGGGCTCGCGGCCCCGCTTCAGGCCCAGGTGGATACCAGCGCGTTCGGATCGGTGGGTGCCTGCCGGCCCGGCGACGGCCGCATCCCGGTGCTGCTGCTGGGGAGCTACCACATGGCGAACCCCGGTCTCGACCGCTTCAACCTCAAGGCGGACGATGTCCTCTCGCCTTCCAGGCAGGCCGAAGTCATCAGACTGGTGCAACGGCTGGCCGCCTTCCGGCCGACCAAAGTGCTGATCGAGCAGCCGTGGCAGGACTCGGCCGTGGCGATTGCCTTCCGCGCCTACCGGGCGGGCGGGGCCCTTTCGGCAAACGAGTACCAGCAGGTCGGATTCCGGCTGGCGGGACAGCTCGGTCATGCCGCGGTCTTTCCGATCGACGTCGGCTCCACCGTCACCGGAAATCCGGTGGAGGCTTTCGTCGGGGCCCATCCCGAGCAGGGCCGGCTGCTGGCGGATCTTGACCGCTATGGCCGGGGCGCGGTCGGCGTCATGGCCGAGTGGCTCGCGCATGGCACCATCGGGGAGATGCTGGCGCATCTCAATGAGCCCGATCGCTTGCGTCAGGCCAACCAGCCCTACCTGAGGTACCTCCTCCCGCTCGCGGCCGGCGATGACTACGCCGGGGCGGATTTCGTGGCCGACTGGTACCGGCGCAACCTGCGGATCATGGCCAACATCGACCGCACCGCGACGGCCTCCGGTGACCGCCTGTTCGTGATCTACGGCCAGGGGCATGCGGCCCTGCTGCGGCCCATGCTGGAGGATTCTGGTCGCCTCTGTCCCGTCGACCCGCTCCCCTTCCTGCGAGAACCGTGATGGCCGACTACTTCGTGCACGAGTCGAGTTTCGTCGATGCGGGCGCCACGATTGGCGCGGGCAGCAAGATCTGGCATTTCTGTCACGTCATGCCCGGGGCGGTGATCGGCGAGCGGTGCAACCTGGGGCAGAACGTCGTGGTGATGTCGGGAGTCCGGCTGGGCAACAATGTGAAGGTCCAGAACAACGTCTCGCTGTACGAGGGCGTCACCCTGGAGGACGATGTCTTCTGTGGCCCCAGTTGCGTGTTTACCAATGTGGTGAATCCGCGGGCGCACGTCACGCGGAAACACGAGTATCGGGCGACGCTGGTCCGCAAAGGCACCTCGATCGGGGCGAACGCCACCATCGTCTGCGGCGTCACGCTCGGGGAGTACGCCTTCATCGGGGCGGGGGCGGTGGTCACGAGCGATGTTCCCGCCTATGCGCTCATGGTGGGGGTTCCGGCCCGGCGTGTGGGCTGGATGTGTCACTGTGGCGAGCGGCTGCGGGTCCGGGATGGCGCCGCCCTTTGCGCCGCCTGCGGGACCTCGTATCGTGAAGCGCAGGGCCAACTTCGAATGATTGACCCCCCCGCGGGCGCCGACTAGTTTTTCCCCGCTTCGGGCGCAGATCTTGCCCGAAGGCATGCGGTTGTGTGGAGTCCGTTGTCGAGGGCGGGCGGTCGGTCCCTCTCTCGTGCCTCATTCCTCGATCCCCACAGGCGCGTGAACGTCCCCCTGCTCGATCTTGTCGCCCAGTACGAGTCCATCAAGGATGCCGTCCTCCCCGCCATGCTGCGCGTGGTGGAGCGGCAGCAGTTCATCCTGGGGGAGGAGGTCGGTCTGCTGGAGGCGGGGATCGCGGCGCTGACCGAAACCCGTCACGCGATCGGCTGTGCCAGCGGTACCGACGCCCTGCTCCTGCCGCTGCGGGCGCTGGACCTCAAGGCGGGCGACGAAGTGATCTCTCCGGCGTTCACCTTCTTCGCGACGGCGGGCACGATCCACAACGCCGGCGGCACCCCGGTCTTTGTGGATGTCGATGCGGCGACATTCAACCTCGACCCGGCAGCGGTCGAGGCGGCGATCACCCCGCGTACCCGGGCCATTGTCGCGGTGCACCTCTTCGGACAGATGGTGGCGATGGAGCCGCTGCTGGCGATCGCGGAGCGCCACGGCCTGGCGCTCATCGAGGACGCCGCGCAGGCCATCGGTGCCCGGCGGCGGATCGGCGGGCAATGGCGTCAGGCGGGCTCGCTGGGGCAGGTGGGCGCCTTTTCCTTCTTTCCGAGCAAGAACCTCGGCTGCTGGGGCGACGGCGGCATGATGGTCACCCAGGACGAGCTGCTCGCGGGACGGCTGCGCCGGCTCCGGACCCACGGCGGCGCCAAGCAGTACCACCACGACGAGGTGGGCTACAACAGCCGGCTCGACACCGTGCAGGCGGCGGTGCTGCTGGCTAAGCTGCCGTACCTGGCGGGGTGGAGCGCGGCCCGGCGCGAGCGGGCGGCCACCTACACCGCCGCCTTCGACGGCCACCTGGCGATCTGCCCGCCGCGGATCGACCCCGCCAACGAGCACATCTTCCATCAGTACACCGTGCGGGTCGAGCGGCGTGATGCCCTGGTGGCGCACCTCAAGGCACGCGGCATCGGCTGCGCGGTCTACTACCCGCTGCCGCTGCACCTGCAGCCGTGTTTTTCGCACCTGGGCTACCGGCCCGGCGCGCTCCCCGTCACGGAACACGCCAGCGCGACGGTCCTGTCATTGCCGATCTATCCCGAGCTGAGCCCGGGGCAGCAGCAGGCTGTGATTGAGGCCGTCACCACCTTTTACCGTTAGGCGCCGGCAGGACGGGCGCGGAGACAGCAGATGCGGATTGCGGTTATCGGCAGCGGGTATGTGGGGCTGGTCACTGGCGCGTGTCTCGCCGAGACGGGCAACGACGTGTCGTGCGTCGACATCGACGCGCGCAAGATCGCCCGACTCCAGGCCAACGACATGCCGATCTACGAACCGGGGCTGGAGGAGATGGTCCGCCGCAACCAGTCCGAGGGGCGGCTCAGCTTCACCACCGATGTCGGGGCGGCGGTCGAGCGTTCCCGCGTGGTGTTCATCGCCGTCGGCACGCCGCCCGGCGAGGACGGTTCCGCCGACCTCCAGCATGTGCTCGCGGTGGCGACGACCATCGGGCGGCACATGAACGCGCCGAAGATCGTGGTGACCAAGTCGACCGTGCCGGTGGGCACCGCCGAACGGGTGCGCGCCGCGGTAAAGGCGGAAACGACGACAGCGTTCAGCGTCTGCTCCAATCCCGAGTTCCTGAAGGAGGGGGCGGCCATCGATGACTTCATGAAGCCGGACCGGATCGTGGTCGGCGTCGATACCGACGACGCCCGCGAGGTGATGGGCGAGGTGTACGGCGCCTTCGTCCGCACCGGCAATCCCGTGCTCTTCATGGACATCCCGTCGGCCGAAGTCACCAAGTACGCCGCCAATGCCATGCTGGCGACGCGCATTTCCTTCATGAACCAGATCGCGATGTTCTGCGAACGGGTCGGGGCGGACGTCAATCATGTGCGGAAGGGCATCGGGACCGACCGCCGGATCGGGTCGGCCTTCCTCTTTCCCGGTCCCGGCTACGGCGGTTCCTGCTTCCCCAAGGATGTGAAGGCGCTGATCCGCACCGGCGACGAAGTCGGCATGCCGTTCGAGATCCTTTCTGCCGTGGAGCGGGTGAACGCGCGGCAGAAGCAGGTGCTGTTCGAGAAGCTGCGCAATGCCTTCGGGGGGGAACTTCGCGGCAGGACCATCGCCGTGTGGGGCCTCGCCTTCAAGGCCGAGACCGACGACATGCGCGACAGCCCGGCGATCACGCTGATCGAGTCGCTGCTCGCCGCCGGGGTCCGGGTGCAGGCGCACGATCCGAAGGCGATGGAAACGGCGCGCCATTATCTGGGCGACCGGGTGATCTACGCCGCCGACCCCTACAGCGCGGCCAACGGCGCCGATGGTCTGGCCATCGTCACCGAGTGGCTGGTCTACCGCAATCCCGACTTCGAGCGGCTGCTCGGGCTCTTGCGGCGTCCCCTGGTCGTGGACGGCCGCAATCTCTACGATCCGGCCCGGATGGGCACGCTCGGCTTCGAGTATCACGGCATCGGACGGAGAAGCGCATGAGGATCCTCATCACCGGGGCCGCCGGCTTTCTCGGCTCGCACCTGAGCGATCGCTTTCTGGCCGAAGGGCATGAAGTGGTCGGGATGGACAACCTGATCACCGGTGCGCGGGAAAACCTGGCCCAGTTGAAGGATGACCGGCGCTTCGGCTTCGTGCTGCACGACGTGAGTCGCTACATCCAGGTGGATGGGCCGGTGGATGGGGTGCTGCACTTTGCCTCCCCCGCCAGCCCGATCGACTATCTCGAACTGCCGATCCAGACCCTCAAGGTCGGCTCCCTCGGCACCCACAACGCGCTCGGGCTGGCCAAGGCGAAGGGAGCCCGGTTCTTCCTGGCCTCGACCTCGGAGGTGTACGGCGACCCGCAGGTGCATCCCCAGCCGGAGAGCTACTGGGGCCACGTCAATCCGGTGGGGCCGCGCGGGGTCTACGATGAGGCCAAGCGATTTGCCGAGGCGATCACCATGGCCTACCACCGGTACCACGGGATCGATACGCGGATTGTGCGGATCTTCAATACCTACGGCCCCCGCATGCGCGCCCGCGACGGCCGGGTGGTGTCGAACTTCATCGTCCAGGCGCTGAAGGGTGAGCCGCTCACCATCTACGGCGAGGGACAGCAGACCCGGTCGTTCTGCTACGTCTCGGATCTTGTGGACGGGATCTACCGGCTCTTCATGAGCGATCACTGCGATCCGGTGAACATCGGGAATCCCAACGAGTTCACCGTGCGGCAGCTGGCCGAGCTGGTGCTGAAGATCACCGGCTCGCGCTCGCAGATCGAGCAGCGTCCGCTGCCGACGGATGATCCGAAGGTGCGCCAGCCCGATATCACCAAGGCCCGCACCCTGCTGGGATGGGAGGCAAAGGTGCCGCTCGAAGAAGGGCTGCAGCGCACCGCCGCCTACTTCCGCGATCATCTCTCCCGATGACCCGGGTTCTCGTCACCGGGGCGGCGGGGTTTATCGGCTCCCACCTGGTGGAGCGCCTGCTGGCCCGGGGGGACTCCGTCGTGGGGATCGACAATTTCGATCCGTTCTACCCGCGGCCGATCAAAGAACGCAATCTGGCCACGGCACAGGCCGATACCGGATTCCGCTTCCACGAGCTCGACCTGCAGGACACTGCGGCACTGGTCCCGCTGCTCACTCCGGAGACCGTGGTCGTGCATCTCGCCGCCAAGGCCGGGGTGCGACCCTCGCTGGCGGATCCCGCCGGATACCTGCGCGCCAATCTGGGTGGAACCCAATCGCTGCTGGATGCGGCCCATCAGGCGGGTGCAACCCGGCTCGTCTTCGGCTCATCCTCCTCGGTCTACGGCGATGACACCCCCGCCCCGTTCCGGGAAGATGCGCCGGCGATCCACCCGATCTCGCCCTACGCGGCGACGAAACGGTCCGGGGAGCTCGTCATCGAGGCGCTCGCGCCCCACCAGGGGCTGCGGGCCATCGCACTCCGGTTCTTCACCGTCTACGGCCCGCGCCAGCGCCCCGACCTTGCGATCCACGGCTTTACCCGGCGGATGCATGCCGGGGAGGCGATCACGATGTTCGGCGATGGCAGCGACGCCCGCGATTACACCTATATTGATGACATCATCTCCGGGGTGGTGGCCGCGGTCGACTGGACGGCGGGTGCGCCGGTCGGGCTCGAGATCGTCAACCTGGGTGGCAATGAGACCATTCCGCTGCGCCGCATGATCGCCGAGATTGCCACCGCGCTGGGCGTGGCGCCCCGGGTCGAGCAGGCCGGCCGGCAGCCGGGCGATGTACGGCTGACCTCGGCCGACCTGACCCGCGCCGGCCAGGTGCTCGGCTACCGGCCGGCCACGCCGTTCCCCGAAGGTATCCTTCGCTTCGTCGCCTGGTATCGAGAGACTCATGCGCGTCAGTGATGAACCGCTGATCAATCAGGCCCGCGACCGCTTCGCGCTGCAGGACTACTATGGCGCGGTCCACCTGCTCCAGGAGATCGTGGAGTCCGGCCGCAGCTTCGCCGACTGCTACCACCTCCTCGGCCTGAGCTACGCCATGCTGGGTCAGCCCCAGCGGGCGCTGGAACACTTCGGCCACGCGCTGGAGCTGAACCCGCGCTACATCGAGGCCCACATCCACCGCGGGATTCTGCTGAACGACCTGGGCCGGACCGAGGAAGCGACCGATGCCTTCAAGCATGCCGCCTCGCACAACGAGCGGCAGTCCTCCGGCTTCCCCGCGCACGTGGCCTCGAACCTCGCCAATCAGCACGCCATGCTGGCGTCGGCGTACGCCGAGTCCGGGGCCATGACCGAGGCCATCGAGCAGTATCGCCGTGCCGTCGCCCTCGGCCCCGCCTTCGCGGACCTGCGCTACAAGCTGGCCCGGGCGCTGCTGGAGACGGGGGATGTGCTCGCCGCCCGCGAGGAACTGGAGTCCGTGGTCCGCGACCGGCCCAACTTTGTCGATGCGCTCGCCTCCCTGGGACTGGCCCGCTATCTCTCCGGCGACGCGACTGGCGCACAGCAGGTCTGGCGGGAATGCCTCCTTGCCCGGCCCAAGAATGCGAGGGTCGAAGCCTACCTCGCCATGCTGGAGCGGGCGGCCGAATGAGAAGCTTGCTGCTCGGGCTGTGCCTCGCGGTGGGATGCAGCGGCTCGGCGGCGGATCACGAGCGTCTCGGCGACACCGCCTACGCTCTGGCCGAATACGCCACCGCGCTGGGGGAGTACCGTGCCGCGGCGCGAGATCCCAGCGCCTCCGGTGTCTGGGCCAAGCTTGCCGCGACCGCGGTACGCACCGGGGACTACCGCGACGCCGCCGAGGCCTACGCCCGGCTCGCGGCCAGCGATCCGACCCGGGCGACCGAAGCGGCGCGCGGTCTGGAAATGGTGGCGCTCGCGGCGAGCCGCGACGGGGTGCCCGCCGCGCTGGAAATGGCCGTTGACGCGTTGCGGAGACTCGCGCCGGAACGAGTCACCGGGTCGCAGACACTCGCGGTCATGCGGGGAGGACGCCTGCCGGCGTCCGATGCCGCGGCGCTGGGTCCGCGGGCCCTGGCGGCGGCAGGCGATGCGGCCACCACAGACCAGCTGCTGGTCGGATACGCCGAGGCGCTGCAGGCCACTACCGCCTGCGGTGACGCTGCCGATGCCTTTCAGGCGGTGCTGCGCCGCTCGCGCGATCCCCTCATCCGGTCCCGGGCGGTGGCGGGACTGGGGGGGTGTGGCCTGCAACTCGGCCGCGACGCCCTCTCGATCGACCGGCCGGAGGTGGCGGCGCGGTGGTTCAGCCGGGTGCTGTCGGTGGATTCCACCTCGGAACGCGGCCGGGGCGCCCTGCTCGGGCTGGGCGATGCCAGGGTGGCGCAGGGCGACCTGCTCGGGGCGACGATCGCCTATCAGGATGTGCTGGACGCCAGCGCGAGCGATTCGTTCGCGACCGAGGCCGGCCAGCGGCTCGCCCGATTGGGCGCCGCGGCGGCCACGGCGGATTCTCAGTGAGGATGTACGTTATGCAGCAGGTGGCTCTCCGCGCGTTGCTCGTCGCGCTGCTCTGTCTTGCCGGGTGTGGTCGTGGGAATCAGCCCCGAACGCCGGCGCCCCTGCGCACCGAGGTCTCCGGGGCCGAACTCGACGCCCTCTGGGCCAAGGCCATGGCCAAATTCACCGGGGGCCACTGGCACGACGCGGCGACGCTGTTCGAGCGGGTGACCCTCGAGGTCCCCGCCACCGATACCCTGGCCATCGCCGCGCACTTCCGTCTGGCGGAATGCTACTTCGCGCAAAAGAGCCAGCTGCAGGCGGCGCGGGAGTTTCGCCGGGTCTCGGATGACTCGCCGACTTCGCACCTCGCGCCCGAGGCGCTGCTGCGGGCTGGCGACGCCTACGCCGACCTGTGGCGGAAACCCCAGCTGGACCCGACCTACGGCCAGACGGCGCTCTCCACCTATCAGGAACTGCTGAATCGCTACCCCGATGCGCCAGCCGCGGCCCGGGCCCGGCAGCAGATCGGCCAGCTCGAGGAATTCTTCGCCATCAAGGAGCTGCGCTCGGCGGAGTACTATTTCCGGCTCAAGGCGTATGACTCCGCGATTCTCTACCTGAAGGATCTGGTCGCCACCTATCCACGCGCCTCGGTCACCCCAACGGCGCTGCTGAAGCTGGTCGCCGCGTATCACATCGTCGGGTACACCGAGGACCTGCAGGAGACCTGCGGATACATCCGCCGGTTCCATCCCGCGACTCAGGGGTTGGACCAGAGCTGTCCCGCGGCGGTGGATAGTGCGGCCGCCGGGACATGACCCGATGGTACCAGGGCCGCTCCTGACCCCGGGTGGGGCGTGATCGGTCTGTTCGGTGGTTCGTTCGATCCGATACACCACGGCCATCTGCTGGTTGCCCAGGCGGTGGCCGAATCGCTTGGCCTCGAGCAGGTGCGCTTCCTTCCGGCGGGACAGCAGCCATTCAAGCAGGACCGGCACCAGGCACCCGCAGCCTCGCGGGCGGCGATGGTCGCGCTCGCGATCGCGGGTGAGCCACGCTTTGCGCTCGATACCATCGAGCTCGATCGCCCCGGGCCGTCCTACACCGTCGACACGCTGCGACTGCTGCGCAGCCGGGAACCCGCCGCGCGGTTCGCCGTGATCATCGGCTCGGATACGGCCCGCGATCTGCCCACGTGGCGGGAGCCCGACGCGCTGCCCGACCTCGCGGAGTGGATCGTCGTGGCACGACCGGGAATCGCGATTCCGAAGTTGCCCTGGGCAGTGCGGGTCGTCACGGTGCCGGCGATCGATATCTCCGCCACCGCAGTCCGCGCCCGGGTGGCCGCGGGGCGCCCGGTGCGCTACTGGGTGCCGGAGGGGGTGGCCCGGTTCATCAGCGGGGAAGGGTTATATTTGCCCGATGCTTAAGACGATTATTACCAAGGTCTTCGGGACCCGGTTCGACCGCGAAGTCAAGAAGATGCAGCCCCTCGTGGATGCCATCAAGCGGCACGAGGAGGCGCTGAAGTCCTTCTCCAACGAACAGATCCAGGGCCAGACGGCGGTCTTCCGCGGCCGGATCGCTGAGAAGACGGGCACGATCAAGGCCGAACTCGACCAGGTCCGGCAGGAGCGGCACGATTGCGCCGATCCGGCGGAGCGGGACCGGCTCGACGACCGGGCGCACCACCTCGAGATCGAGTACAAGAAGGGGCTGGCGCTGGCCCTCACCGATCTGCTGCCTGAGGCATTCGCCACCGTGCGCGAGTCCTGCCGACGGCTCGCGGGTACCACGGTCATGGTGACCGGACGCGAGATGACCTGGGACATGGTGCCGTACGATGTGCAGCTCATCGGCGGGATCGTGCTGCATCAGGGCCGGATCGCGGAGATGGGCACCGGCGAAGGCAAGACGCTCGTCGCCACACTGCCGCTGTACCTGAACGCCCTCGCCGGCCGCGGCGCCCACCTGGTCACCGTCAACAACTACCTCGCCCGCCGGGACTCCCAGTGGATGGGACACGTCTTCGGCTACCTCGGCCTGACCGTGGCCTGCCTGGACGACACCGAGCCTTCCTCGCCGCAGCGCCGTGCCGCGTACAACGCCGACATCACCTACGGCACCAACAACGAATTCGGCTTCGACTACCTGCGCGACAACATGGTCTTCTCGCTGGACCAGCGGGTGCAGCGGGATCATGCCTACGCCATCATCGACGAGGTGGACTCGATCCTCATCGATGAAGCCCGTACCCCGCTCATCATCTCGGGGCCGGTGGGCAACGAGACCGACGACAAGTATCAGCAGCACAGCCGGCAGGTCCTGGAACTGGTGCGGAAACAGACGGCGGTGGTCAACACCCTGCTGGCGGAAGCCGAGCCGCTTCTGGAGGACCCGAAGACGGTCTCCGAAGCCGCGCTCAAGCTGTATATCGCCCGGCTGGGCAACCCGAAGAACAAGAAGCTGCTCAAGATCCTGAACGAGTCGGGCGTCAAGACCGCGGTGCAGCGGGTGGAGCTGGACCATATCGCGGACCGCAAGCTCCCGACCCGCAGCCAGACGATGCGGGACCTGGAGGAGAAGCTCTACTTCGTGCTGGATGAGCGGGGCCACTCCGTCCACCTGACGGACCAGGGCTCGGCGACGATGTCGCCCAACGATCCGTCGCTGTTCATCGTGCCGGATATCTCGGAGCTGGTGCACGCCATCGACAAGGATCAGAGCCTGACTCCTGCCGAGCGGGTCACGCGGCGGCGGGAGGTCGAGGGCGAGTACGCCATCAAGAGCGAGAAGCTCCACATCATTCACAAGCTGCTGCAGGCCCATGTGCTGTACGAGCCTGAAGTGGACTACCTGGTGCAGGACGGCCAGGTGGTGATCGTGGATGAATTCACCGGCCGCGTCATGCCCGGCCGGCGCTGGGCCGATGGACTGCATCAGGCGGTGGAAGCCAAGGAAGGGGTGCAAGTGAAGGGCGAGACCCAGACCCTCGCCACGATCACCATCCAGAACAACTTCCGCATGTACGACAAGCTGGCCGGCATGACCGGCACCGCGGAGACCGAGGAGCAGGAGTTCTACTCGATCTACGGGCTCGACGTCGCCGTCGTACCGCCCAACCGGCCGGTGCGCCGGCTGGACGAGGAGGACCGGATCTACAAGACCCGGCGGGAGAAGAACAACGCCATCCTGGACGAGGTGGAGCGGCTGCACGCCGCCAGCCTCCCTATCCTGATCGGCACGGTGAGCGTGGAGATGTCGGAGACGCTCTCGCGCCAGCTCAAGCGCCGCGGGCTCAAGCACGAGGTACTCAACGCCAAGTATCACCAGCGGGAAGCCGAAATCGTGGCCAATGCCGGTGCGGCGAAGGCGATCACGATTGCCACCAACATGGCCGGCCGCGGCACCGACATCAAACTCGGCGCCGAAGTCCCGAAGGTGGACGACACCGACGGCCTGCAGATCATCGGCACCGAGCGGCACGAGTCCCGCCGCATCGACCGCCAGCTCCGCGGCCGGGCCGGCCGGCAGGGCGATCCCGGGCGCTCGCTCTTCTTCCTGTCGCTGGAAGACGACCTGATGCGGATGTTCGGCTCCGACCGGATCGCGGGGTGGATGGACAAGGGCGGGGCCGAGGAGAACGAGGTCATCTCGCACCGCTGGGTGACCGGCGCCATCAGTCAGGCGCAGAAGCGGGTCGAGCTGCAGAACTTCCAGAGCCGGAAACGGCTGCTGGAATACGACGACGTCATGAACCAGCAGCGCGAAGTCGTCTATTCCCTGCGCCTCTTCGCCCTGGAACGGGGCGAGCAGCTCAAGGCGGAAGCCACCCGCATGGTCGACCGGGCGGTGGAGCGGGTGGTCACGCTGAGCCTGGTGGACGCGGAGAAGCCGGAGGACTGGGACCGCGCCGGCATCCAGACCACGCTGCTGCAGCAGTACCTGGTGCAGGCGGATGACATCGGGGAAGTCGGGAAGACCCCGACCCAGCCGCTGCTGCTGGCCGCCGCGCGCGACGCCGGCCGGGAGGCGTTTCACCGCAAGCTCGAGTACCTGCTCGATTTCGGGAAGCAGGTCGGCGCGGCCGACGTCGACCACCAGGTGCTCTCGACCGTGATGCTGACGGTGCTGGACGAGAAGTGGAAGGATCACCTCTACGATCTGGACCAGCTCCGCAACGCCATCCAGTACCGCGCCTACGGGCAGCGGGATCCGCTGGTGGAGTACAAGAAGGAGGCCTTCGAGATGTTCGAGGACCTCATGCGCGATATCCACGCCACCTTCACCGAACGCTTCCTCAAGATCCAGGTATCCGCGGAGGGGCCCCGGCCGGCGCCGCCGCGTCCGGCACCGCGCACCGAAACCGGTCCGGTCGCGACCGGGTCGGACGACATGTTCGCCCCGGAGGCGCGGATGGCGCCGCCGCCGCAGATCGGTCCCCGGCTGCCCGCTCCACCGCCGATCACCACCAACCGCGGGCCGCTGGTGTCCGCCGCTCCCACCGGTGGCGCCGAGGTCGGCCGCAACGATCCCTGCCCCTGCGGCTCGGGCAGGAAGTACAAGAAGTGCCACGGGGCGGGGAAGTAGCCGCCGGTCCGATGCGTCAGGCGGGGGCCGCCGTTGGGGGGGCTTTGCGCCTGTCGTGGGATACGGCCCTCCTGCTGGCGATGCTCGCCGCCGTCACGCTTGTGGCCACGCTGCCCATCGCCACGCTCCTCACTCCCGCCGGACCGCGACTCGAACTCGCCGGCGCGAGCGCCACGGCGCTGTCACATTCGCCCGCCGATACCCGCCACCTCGGCGTGGCCCAGTTCTTCTCCCTGCTCGCCGGGGCGACACTCGGCACCCTGGCGCTCTCCCTGCTGACGCTCCTCACGCTCGCCGGTGCCCGCGCCTCGCTGCGGGCCACCGAGGTTGCCGTCCGCCGGGCGGTCGGGGCCTCGCGCAAGGCGCTCCTGCTTGCCGCACTGTTGGAAGGAGCGGTCATCGCGCTGGTGGCGCTGGTCCCGGGACTGCTCCTCGGACTGCTTGGCAGTCGCGTCGCGGCGCATCACTGGCCCGGCTCCCTCCGCCCCTTTGCGCCGCACGTCATGCTGCTCGTCGCGGCGGCGGTTGTATGCGGCGTTCTGCTCGGCGCACTGCTCACCCTCTGCTTTGCCGCCCCACGACGGATCGTCGAGATTCAGCCCTCCTCGGTGCCGCTGGCGCTTCCTGTCTTCCAGCTCGCCGTGGCCTTCACGCTACTGGTGAGCAGCGGCCTTCTCACCCGACATCTCCTCGGCCGGGATGCGGGCTCGACGACAGGGCACGATGGGCAGCTCTACCGCCTGACACTTGCGGGAGTCCCGGCCCCGGAGCGGGCGACGCGCTACGCAGCGTGGCTCGACCGATTCGCCGCGCACCCGGAATTCGGGCTCGTCAGCCTGGGCAGCGCGGACAGTCACGTGGGGCTCGGCATGGGGGGCGTGGTCACCACCGACTGCGGCCAGTGCAGCGAGGGTGGCCTCCCGCTCCGGTGGCAGCAGGAGTTCACGGTGCACCAGTATGTGAGTGCCGACAGCTTCGAGGCGCTCGGCCTGCGAATCGTCGAAGGACGCTGGATCACGCCCGCCGACCGGCTGGGCAGCGAACCCGTCGCCGTGGTGAGCCGGCACCTGGCCCGCCAGCACTTCCAGTCCGGCGACGCAGTGGGACGGGATCTGCAGATCGCTGGCGACCGGGAGCGCTGGTTCCATGTTGTCGGCATCGTGGACGATCCCACCCCACTCGCCTTTGGCGGCGGGCTGCAACCGCCGTACACCGTCTACCTCAGCGTGTTGCAGGAACCGGTGCCGGCGGTGGAACTGCTGGTCCGCCCGCCCGCGGGGACGGCGCTGGATGCCTCCGCGAGCCGCACCATCGCGCAGCTCCTGGGCGACGGGGCCGGCGCGATCGCCCCGGTTACCGAGGCGGAGATGATCCACGCCGAGCGAGCGCCACTCGCCTGGTTCGCGACCTGGTTCCGATTCGAGGGATGGGCCCTGCTCGTTGTCGCGCTGTCCGGGACGATCATCGTGCTGCAGCTCTGGGTGCGTTCGGCGCGGGCCGAGCTCGGCATGCGGCGCGCGGTCGGGGCCACCCGGGCGGCACTATTCCGGTTCATTCTGCTGCGCGCCGCGCTGGTCGGGCTTGGGGGCGTTGGGTTGGGTTTCTGGTTTGGGCCAGTGCTGTGGGATTCGCTGCCGGTCATCGCGCCGGGCGCCGCCGCCTGGGACCGCACTGCCGTCGCCCCGGTGGCGCTACTGCTCATCGGCGCTGCCCTGCTCGCGGTCCTCGTGCCGGCATGGAGGACCTCACGTATTCCGCCGGCGCAACTGCTGCAATCTGCCGGGGAGTAGACGGCCGGGCTACTGCATCCCGTCCCCCGCTCTTTTCTCTCCCGCCCCGCATTTTCAGGCACCGCCCAACCGTGGCCGCCGTGGTATTCTCGGCGGATGACTACCCCCGACGGCATGGCTACCACGACCGACCGCCCACGCGAGCGCCTCTGGCGCCTGGGGGCTGGTGCGTTGACCTCCACCGAACTTGTCGCCATCCTGCTGGGGACGGGCGGCGGGGGGCTGCAGGCGTCGGCCATCGCCACGCAGCTGCTGGAGCGGGGTGGCGGGTCGCTGCGAGGGCTCGCAGCCCGGCCCCCGGCAGAATTGACCCGGACCGTCGGCATCGGCTCCGCCAAGGCCGCCCGGTTGCTCGCGGCCTTTGAGATGGCGACCCGCCTGCTGCAGGAGCAGCGCCCGGCGCTGCCCCTGATCCGGGATCCGGGTGATGTGGCCGCGCTGCTCGGTCCCCGGCTGCGGGACCTGGCGGTCGAGGAGTTCCACGTCCTCGCACTCGACAGCCAGAGCCGGGTGCGCCGGGATGTACTGATCTCCCGTGGCCTGCTGAACAGCGCGCTGGTGCATCCGCGGGAGGTGTTCCGCGCCGCGATCGCGGAGGCCGCCGCCGGGATTATCGTTGTGCATAACCACCCCAGCGGCGACCCGACGCCGTCACCGGAGGACCAGGCGGTGACCCGCCAGCTGGTGGAGGCGGGTCGCCTTCTGGATCTGCCGGTGTATGATCATGTAATCGTCGCTGGCGACCGTTTTCTGAGCTTCGTAACCGCGGGACTGCTGTGACCGGTACCCTGCCCGATATCGCCCCGGAATTCCGCACCCTGCTCGAGCGCCACCGTGACCGGTTGGATCTCGACCAGATTGACCGTGCGCTCCGCTTCAGCGCGTCGGCCCACCGGGGCCAGAAGCGGGTGTCCGGCGAGGATTTCATCCATCATTCGATCGCGGTCGCCTGCACCCTGATGGAGCAGCAGCTCGATACCACTTCGATCGTCGCCGCCCTGCTGCACGATGTGGTCGAGGATTCCGATATCCGCACCGAGGATATCGCCCGCGAGTTCGGGGTCGAAGTCGCGGGCATCGTGGATGGTCTCACCAAGATCGCCAGCCTCACCTTCCGCTCCACCGCCGAGCAGCAGGTGGAGAACTATCGCAAGCTCCTGCTGTCGATCGCCAAGGATGCCCGCGTCATCATCATCAAGCTGGCCGACCGGCTGCATAACATGCGGACCCTCGA
>JANMYS010000112.1:0-10731 GCA_031382385.1 Gemmatimonadota bacterium | reverse complement strand
ATCAGCACGTTGGCGTCCACCGCGATGCCGACCGAGAGGATCAGGCCGGCGAGGCCCGGCAGCGTCAGCGTCGCGCCCAGCATGGCCAGTGCGCCGAGGGAGAACAGGATGTAGAGGGCGAGCGCCGCCACCGCGAGCACGCCGGCCATCCGGTAGATGCCGATCATGATCGCGATGACGAACAGCGTGCCGACCACGCCGGCAAGAATGCCCTTGCTGATCGAGTCCCGGCCCAGGCTCGCGCCGACCTGAAACTCCTCGACGATCTTGAGCGGCACCGGGAGCGCACCCGCGCGGAGCGTCAGCGCCAGGTCGCGGGCCTCCTGGAAGGACTTGCCCGACATGGTGATCTGGCCGCGGCGGTCGATCCGCTCCTCGATCACCGGCGGGCGGCCCTGCACCCGGTCGTCCAGCACGATCGCCATGTAGTTGCCGACATTGCGTGCCGTGCCTTCGCCGAAGTCGCGGGCACCCTTGCGGTCGAGCTCGAAGCTCACGACGGGGGCACTGGTGAGCTGATTGATGTCCTCCCTGGCGTCCACCAGGTTGCTGCCGGTGACGATCGGCTTCTGCTCCAGCACGTACATCATCCGGTAGGACTTGGCATTGATCGCCGTCGGAGTCGCGGCCCAGCGGTAGTCGAACTTCCGCGGGAAGAGCGCCTTCACATCCGGCAGGTTGAGCAGACTGTCCACCCGCGTCACCGCCCCATCCTCGACGAGGTACTCGCCAGGGTACAGCGGATAGCCCGCCGTGGCCCCGGCCTGGAGCATCGACGAGAGCGCCCCCCCGATGACCGGGGTGGTATCCTGCGCCGCCGCCTTCGCGGTATCTCCCGGGGTCTTCCGGGTGGTGTCG
Organism: Gemmatimonadota bacterium; assembly: GCA_031382385.1. Taxonomy (GTDB): domain Bacteria; phylum Gemmatimonadota; class Gemmatimonadetes; order Gemmatimonadales; family GWC2-71-9; genus JADJOM01. The sequence goes on along the minus strand of JANMYS010000112.1, from coordinate 9,873 downwards.
CCCTGCAGCAGCGCCTCGACCGCGGTGCCCGCCGCCGCGGCGCCAACATTGGTGGCCTTGACCCCCAGCCGCGCGAGCGCGCGGTCCATGGCGGGCAGCGCCTTGTCGAGCGCGTTGGTCCGGTCGGTGATGCGGAACTCGAGGAAGGCGCTCCGCTGGACGATCCCCTTGGCGCGGCCCGGGTCGTCGATTCCGGCCAGCTCCACCACGATCCGATCCTCGCCCTGCTTCTGGATCAGCGGTTCGGTGACACCGAACTCATCGATCCGCTTCCGCATGACGGTGAGTGCGAGGTCGATGTCCTTGGCCGGGTCGGCGGAGATGCGCTTGGACTGGTCCAGTTCGAGTCCCAGGTGCATCCCGCCCTGCAGGTCCAGACCGAGCTTGAGCGGCACCTGCCGGATCAGCGTGTCACGGTTGACGCCATCGGCGCCCTTGACCCGCTCGGTCATGGTTCGCGGAAAGAGGGCAGCGGCAGAGGCCAGGGCCATCACGCCGATGAGAATGAAGCGGGATTTCAGGGAAGTGACGATCATGCCAGTCGGGGCCCGTCTAGGCGCGCGGTGCGCGAGTGAGATCCATCGGGGACGCCTGCCGGTTCAGCGCATCCTGCGCGGCGGCACGGTCCCGCTCCAGTTGCTGTGTCAGCTCCCCGACCGACCCGAACCGGGTCACGTCGCGGATCCGTTCCACCCATTCGACCCGCACCCACTGCCCGTACAGGTCAGCGTCGACGCCGAACAGATGCACTTCCACACTGCGCCGGGTTTCGCCGAAGGTCGGCTTGGGACCCTGATTCAGCATCCCGCCGGCACAGCCACCAGCCCATTCCACCCGCGCGGCGTACACCCCATCGGGCGGCAGCAGCTTGCGGGCGGGGTAATCACCCACGTTGATCGTCGGGATCCCGATGGTCCGGCCCCGGCCATGGCCCCGCACCACCCGGCCGCTCAGCGTGTACGGCCGCCCGAGCAGGCGGTGCGCGGTCCGCAGATCCCCGCCGGCCACTGCCCGGCGGATCGCGGTGCTGGAGATGTCATGCCCGCCCAGCTGCACGACATCGACCACATCGACCGCAAACCCATCGCTCTCCCCGAGACGGCGCAGGGTATTTACATCACCGCTGCGTCCCCGCCCGAAGCCGTGATCGTGTCCGATCACCAGCTCCCGCATCCCGCACCGGTGAACCAGCACCTCGCGCACGAACCGCTCCGGCGAATACCCCGCCAGCTCGCGGTCGAACCGGAGGAAGACCGCGTAGTCGAGTCCGGTCAGCGCGAGGATCTCGCGGCGCTCCACCCCCGTCGTCAGCATGGGGGGCGCGGCCTGCGGATTCACGACTTCCAGCGGGTGCGGTTCGAACGTCACCAGCACGCTCTTCCGCTCCGCCGCTCGGGCCCGCTTCACGATCTCCTCGAGCACCGCGAGATGCCCCAGGTGCACCCCGTCGAAGGTACCGACGGTCACCACCGTCCCGTTGGGATGCCGCGGCAGCATCGGCATCAGCCAGCCGCCGCCGCCAGCACGACCTGCGGCCGGAACTCTAGGCCATCCACCCGGCCGATGGCGATCAGCCGATCCGCCGGCGCCACCGCCGCGCTCCACTCGGTGGGAGCGGCCGACCCGGCGAGCGCCAGCCGGTCCGCCGCGAGTGGCACGGACCGGCCAAATCCCAGATCCCGCGCCTCGGACTCCGTCACCACCAACTGGTTGAGGTGACCCAGCACCGCCAGCGGCGGCAGAAGCGGGGTCTCGGCGGCCAGCGCATCCAGCGGCACCGCGTCTTCCACTCGAAGCCCGCCGATCGCCTCGCGCCGCAATGCCGTCAGGTGGGCTCCGACACCGAGGCGTTCGCCCAGGTCCCGCGCCAGCGCCCGCACATAGGTACCCGCGCTCACCGTGACCCGGAAGCGGAGCTCGGGATAGTCGTACCCCACCAGCTCCACCGCGTGCACCACGACATCGACCTCCGCGAGCTCCACTGCTTCCCCGCGTCGCGCCCTGGCGTAGCTCCGTTCCCCGCCGATATGCTTGGCCGAGAACGCCGGGGGCCGCTGCCGCTGTGGTCCGATGAACCCGGCGAGTACCGATTCCACCTCAGCGCGAGTCGGCACACCAATCGCCGAATCGCCCAATCGCCCAATCGCCTGATCGTCCAATCGCCCAATCGCCTGACCGTCCGACCGTCCGACCGCCTGACCGTCCGACCGTCCGACTTCTTCCCCCGTCGCATCATCCGTCGTCGTCGCCATGCCGAGCCGCGCCGTCGCGAGGTACTGCTTCCGGTCGCCTTCCACAAACCGCGCCAGTCGCGTCGCCCCGCCGAGCAGAAGGACGAGCAGTCCGGTCGCGAAGGGATCGAGAGTGCCGGTGTGGCCGACTTCGCGCGTGCGGAACACCCGGCGCACCCGGGCCACCGCATCGTGGCTGGTCGGACCGGCGGGCTTGTCCACCAGCAGCACCCCGATCAGTCGCCCTGCTCCCGCCGGATCTCGCCCAGGATCTGGTTGATCCGCGCCGCGTGCTGCAGCCCCAGGTCCAGCTCGAAGCGAATCTCGGGCACCAGCCGCGTGGTCACCGCCTTGCCCAGCTTGCTGCGGAGAAACCCCGCCGCGCTATTCAGCCCCTCGAGCGCCCGCGCCTGCTCGGCTTCGTCGCCCATCACGCTGACCCGCACGGTGGCGACGGAGAGCTCGTTGGTCACCTGCACCTCGGTGACGGTCACGAATCCGATGCGCGGATCGCGCAATTCGGTCAGCAGCGCGTCGGCGACCACCTGCCGCACGACTTCCGCCACCTGGTCCGGCCGACGCTTCGAACCCTTCATAGCACAGTCACCACGGTATCCAGGATGCGTACACCGTCCGCCGCTTCCACTACGCGGTCCGCGGCGCGCAGCGTTTCTTCCGCCACCCGGCGATCCGACCCCACCGTGCTGCACGCCAGTCCGGCGCGCTGCCACACTTCCTGATGCGCCACCTCCGCCACCGCGACATTCAGCGACCGTCGCAGCTCGGCCTTCAGGGACTGCAGGATGGAGCGCTTGTCCTTGAGCGACTGACACCCCTCAAGCTGCAGATCCCAGGTCTGCACCAGCACGACCATCGCGGCCCCGCCCCGGCTCACCCGGCGGCGCCGGCTCCGCTCGCGGTGCTGCCGGCGAGGTGCCGCTTGATCTCATCAACCCGGAACGACTCGATCGTGTCCCCGACCTTCACGTCGTTGAAGTTCTCGATCCCGATTCCGCATTCCATCCCCTCGCGCACTTCCTTCACGTCGTCCTTGAAGCGCTTGAGGCTGGAGAAGTTGCCGGTATAGACCGAGACGCCATCGCGAACCACGCGCGCCTTGGTGCCGCGGGTGATCACGCCGTTCTTGACCTGGCAGCCGGCGATGGTACCGACCTTGGTGACCTTGAAGAGCTGCAGCACCACCGCGTCGCCCAGGATGACTTCCTTGCTCTCCGGCTTGAGCAGCCCCTCGAGCGCGTTGCGGACGTCGTCCACTGCCTCGTAGATGATCCGGTAGGTGCGCACGTCGACCTGCTCCCGCTCCGCCGCGCTGCGCGCGCCGGCATCGGGACGGACGTGGAAGCCGATAATGATGGCGCCCGAGGCCTTGGCCAGCAGGATATCGCTCTCGCTGATGGAACCGACGCCGCGGTGCACGATATCCACCCGCACTTCGCTGGTGGAGAGCTGGCCGAGGGCGTCCGCCAGCGCTTCCGCCGGCCCGCCCTGGTCCGCCTTGATGATGAGGCGGAGCGCGCCCATCTGGCCCTGGGCCAGCGCGCGCGAGATATCCTCGAGCGAGCCGCCGCGCGCCGTGCGCCGCGTCATCGCCTCGCGCTCCAGCCGCTGGCGCTTCTGCGCGATCTCCCGCGCCTCGACCGCATCGGCGAGGACGGTGAAGATGTCGCCCGGCGACGGGACACCCTCGAAGCCGAGAATCTGGACCGGGATCGACGGGCCGGCGCTCTTGACCGCCTTGCCGCGCTCATCGAACAGGGCGCGCACCCGGCCGGAGAACCGGCCGCAGATGAAGTTGTCGCCGACCTTGAGCGTGCCCTTCTGGACCAGGATCGTCGCCACCGGGCCCTTGCCCGGATCCAGCGTGGCCTCGATCACCGTGCCGGTGCCGGACCGCTCCGGGTTGGCCTTCAGATCGAGCTGCTCCGCCTGCAGCAGCACCTGCTCCAGCAGCTGCTCGATATTGGTGCCCTTCTTGGCCGAGATCGCGGTGGACAGCACCTGGCCACCGAAGTCCTCCAGCACCACGCTGTGGGTCAGCAGGTCCTGCTTCACCTTCTGCACGTTCGCCGCCGGCAGGTCGATCTTGTTGATCGCGACGATCATCGGTACGCCGGCATTCTTGGCGTGACTGATCGCCTCCACCGTCTGCGGCATCACGGCGTCTTCCGCCGAGACCACCAGCACCACGATATCGGTTACCTGCGCGCCACGGGCACGCATGGCGGTGAACGCCTGGTGACCCGGGGTGTCGAGAAAGGTGATTTCCTTCTTGTTCGGCAGTGTGACGTGATACGCGCCGATATGCTGGGTGATCCCGCCCGACTCGCCGGCCACGACGTTGGCCTTGCGGACGTAGTCCAGCAGCGACGTCTTGCCATGGTCGACGTGACCCATGATCGTCACGACCGGCGGCCGCGGCACCATGCCCTCCGCCGACTCTTCCACCACTTCGAGGTCGGAGGTCGCGGCGTAATCCGCCTCGCGGGTGGCCTGGAAACCGAACTCGGAGGAGATCAGCTCGATCTGGTCGAAGTCGAGCCGCTGGTTCACCGTGACCATCAGGCCCAAACCCTTGAACGCCAGCTGCACGATCTGGCTCGCCGGGACCTTCATCAGGCCGGCGAGTTCGGACACGGAGATGAACTCGTTGACCCGGATCCGGGTCTTTTCCCGCTCCCGCTCCTCCTTGTCCCGCGCCAGCTGCTCCCGATAGCTGGAGTCGTCGCGCCGCAGCCCGCGCTTGGCGGGACCACGCATGCCGGCCAGCGTCTTCTCGATGTTCGCCAGCACCGAATCCTGATCGTTGTTCTTCTTCTTCTTGGCCTTCTTCCGCGCGGCGCCCTTCTCCGCATCGGGACCGAAGCTGCGCGCCACCGGCGCGCCGGGCACCTGCACCGGACGCGCAGGACCACCGGGGGGACCGGAGCGCTGGCCACCGGGACCACCAGGACCTCCGGTCCGCTGTCCGGGAGGGCCGGAGCGCTGGCCGCCGGGCCCGCCACCGGGCCGCTGGCCCTGGGTGCCGGGATTGCTGGAGCTGTACGCCGGAGTCGGCCGCTGGAAGCGCGGCACGCTACCGCTGCCCGGAGGCGCCACCGGCCGGGGAATCCGGGTTGGGATCCGCGGCAGACCGCTGACACTGATCCGCGGCGGAATGGGCGGCAGCTCGGGGGCCGGCGGCTTCGGGGTGACGGGCTCGGCGGTGGCCGTTGTTTCCGGCTCCGCGGGCTCCTCCGGCAGCAGCGGCGGCAGGTCCTTGAAGAGGGCCTTGGCGCGCTCCTCGATCGAGGATGGCGTGACCGCCTCTTCCTTCTTCTCGATCGGGCGGGTGAGCTCGAGCGCTTCGGCGCGCAGCGCATCGGCCGCTCGCTCCGCCTCGTGCACCGCCTCGACCTCGGCGACTTCCGCCGCGGTGCGCCGGCGGCGGACAGGCTTGGCCGCCTCGCCGACCGGAGCGGCGGGTTCGGCGGGCTTCACCGCCTTCTTCCGCCCCTTCTTGGCGGCAGGCTCCGCCGAAGCCTGGGCCAGCTTCCGCTTCTCGCGCTCCCAGCGCACGCGGATGGCCGACACCTGCGAGTCCTCGAGCGGCGACATGTGCGTCCGCGCGAAGATGTTCATGTCCTTGAGCATGGTCATGAGCTGCTCGGGGGACACGGCGAATTCTGCTGCGAGATCATGTACTCGGGTCTTGACCACTCACGCCTCCCTGGGGACGCTGTCCGTGGCCGCCTTTGCGAGCCCCGTGGCAAACGCCCGATCCAACACGCCGGCGACCATCACACCCGGTCGTCCTAACCGGGCGCCGATCGCCTCTGCCGACGGGCCGGCCAGGAGCGGAACGCCCCGGGCCACCGCCAGCCGAACCACCTTATCCTGCGCCCGCTGTGTAACATCTGATGCTACCACGAGGCAGGCGAACTGATCCGCCTGCAACCCCGCCCGCACATGGTCAACCCCGATCACGACCTTCCGGGCCCGATACGCCAGGCCGAGGAGGCGGAGCAGCGCCTCACCCGGCGGGAGCGGCGTCTTCGGTTCCATCTTCGGTGGTCAGCGCCGTGAGGAACGCCATCAGCTGCTCGGCGCGCTCCGGGGTCATGCCGGGAATCCGTTCGATATCCTCGCGGTCGAGATCGAGCACATCCCGCAGCGTCTGGTAGCCGGCGCCGTTGAGGAATGCCAGCAACTCGGGCGAGAGGCCCTGCAGCTCCGCCAGCGGCAGCTGCATGACCGCCTCGTCTTCCGGCGGCAGCGGCGCGAACAGCGGACCCTCGCCACCCCGCTCCAACCATTCGCGGCTGGAATAGAGATCGATTTTCCACCCGGTCAGCTCCGACGCCAGCCGGACATTCTGCCCGTTGCGGCCGATGGCGAGCGAGAGCTGGTCCTCGTCCACCACCGCCTGGATCGTCTTGTTGGCCTGATCGGAGAAGACCTTGGCCACCCGCGCCGGCGCCAGCGCCAGGCGGGCGAAGCGCTCCGGATCGGGCGACCACGGCACGATGTCGATCCGCTCCCCGCCCAGCTCGTTCACCACCGCCTGCACTCGCGAGCCCTTGAGCCCGACGCAGGCGCCCACCGGGTCGATCGCGTCGTCGCGGGAGATCACGGCGATCTTGGTGCGGCTGCCGACTTCCCGGGCCCAGGCCCGGATCTCGACGATGGCCTGCTGGATCTCCGGGACTTCCAGCTTGAACAGCGCCTTGACGAACAGCGGGTCGGCGCGGGAGAGGATCAGCCGCGGCCCCTTGGGCGTCTCTTCCAGCCGCTTGAGCACAGCGCGGATCGTGTCGCCCTGATGGTACTTCTCGCGGTGATTCTGCTCGCGGTAGGGGATGATCGCCTCCGCCTCGCGGAACTTGTTCAGCATGATCACCAGCTTGCCGCGCTCGATCTGCTGCACTTCTCCCGACAGCAGCTCGCCCACCTTGGAGGCGAATTCGTCGCGGATGCGGGTCCGCTCGCCCTCGCGGACCCGCTGAATGATGCGCTGCTTGGCGGCCTGCACCGCCAGCCGGCCGAATTCGGCGAACGGCACGATCTCTTCCAGCATGTCGCCGGTCGCGAAGTCGGGATCTTCGTACTGCGCCTCTTCCAGCGCAATCTGGCAGCTCGCGTCCTCCACCACCTCCACCACCTGCCGCAGACGGATCACCTTCAGCGCCCCCTTCAGCTCATCGTACTCGAGCTCGAAGCGGACGTTGGGGCCGTAGCGGCGGGCCAGCGCGGCGTGGATACCATCGCGGAGCAGATCGAGCAACTCCGCACGATCGAGCGACTTGGCGGCGGTGAGCTCGCGAATCGCGGTCAGCACCTCGGGGGAACCGGACATCCCGTATCTCCTACACCTGGCGCCCGCGGCGGGGAATCGCCGGCGGGGACTCGTCTGACAACAGGGCTTCCTTGATGTCGGCCAGCGCAACCCGGGCGACCTGGCCATCTGGGAGCTTGAGCGCGACCTGATCCTCGTCCATGACCTGCACGATCTGCGCGACCGGACTGCCAGCCAGACCGCGCGCGGTCACCTTGACCTTGCGACCAACATACTGACGCCAGTGCTCGGGGAACCGCACCGGCCGCTCGATGCCCGGCGAGGAGACTTCCAGCTGGGGCGCGGTCCCGACCGGACCCTCCGCCACCAGCATGCGCTCCAGCGCACGACTCACCGTCTGGCAATCGCCGGCGGTGACTCCATGGCCCGGCGTACTGCCCGGGCGGTCAATCCGTAGCCTGATGGCGGGTCGCGCGGGCGGGCCGGAACGCCGGAACTCGATCAGATCGAATCCCAGACCGGCGACGTGACGGCGGACAGCCTCGAGCAGCGGGTCGGGTGACATGGCCATAGTGCCGAAAAAAAATGTGGGGGAACTCCCCCACATCGCCATCACGACCCAGCTGGAGTTCCCCGGACAGCGCGCGAAGTATAGAGAAGGGACGGGGTTTCGTCAATTCCGGGGCTCAGGGAGCGCCCGGCTTGGCGGAAGGTGGCGATGGGCGATAGGCGATGGGCGAGCGCAGCCAGATCGGACTCCCGACCGCCTACCTGACAGCTGACGGCTGACGGCTGCCCCCCACCCCCCTCACGACCTTCGGGGAGCACTCCGAACCGCAGCTATAGTCACCACAACGGTTTGCTTGATGGCCACACTGGTGGCGGTAAAGCCCCGCTGGTTCAAGCTCTGCGGCCTGGCGCTCAACCCGGCCAGGCGAAACCGAAGCCCCGGCGACTCTCCCCATGGCCTGCCCACCAGCAGAATCCGGGAGCGCGGCCCGTCCCGGCCCGCCAGCTCATCGGCCTCCGCCAGGGCTTCATCAACAACAGCCCCCACCGTGGTCCCAGCTTCGGTCATCTCGTCTACCAGATCCGCGAAATCGATGTCGCTTTCACTCGCGTCATCGCCATCATCGTGGAGGGCGCTGAATATGGCACCCCGCAACCCGCCGAGGGCGTATTCCCCGTCGGGCTCAAACTGACCACCGTCCCCGACTTCGATGTCGTCGAGCTCCGCGATGAGATCCGCTTCCAGCTGCTCGTCGGAGTAGCTGTCGAGGTCGTGATCAGCCCGCACCGGAGACCGTCCCAGCGCCAACCCCGCTCCACCAAGAAGAACAACACACCCGAGCTTCACCAGCCGATTCAGCATCATTTAAGTCCATTCCCCAGGTGGAATTGGGCGCACTCACTCCCTGCTGCAGTGATTCTGGCGATCCGGTCGAATTGCCGCAATGGCGGTATGCCGAGGAGGGCGCGAACCGATCACGCCGCGCCTTGCGCCACGCCACGGCGCAGCACAACCTTCGACCGTCTGACCGCCCGACCGTCTGACCGTCTGACCGTCTGACCGCCCGACCGCCCGACCGTCCGCGGTTTCACTCCCCCAGTTCCAGGTGCTTCACCGGCATGGACCACGACGCCAGCGGCATGCGCTTCGAACTGAGCCACGACACCATCGCCCGCCAGGTCTTCGACAAGGCCTCCGCGGAGGCGCAGACCCGGCGCAAGATCGAGAAGTACATCCGCGACCGCTTGGCGATGTACCGCGAGCGGGGCTCGCTGCTGACCCGGGACGACCTCGAGTACATCCATCCCTACCTCGATGCCATCCAGGCCGACGGCGAGGAGCGGGCCTTCATCGCGGAGAGCGAGCGCGCCTTCCGCCGGCAGCGCAACCGGCTTCGGGTGACGGTCGCCGCCATCATCGCGGTCCTCGCCACGTCGACCGTGATATCAGTCGTGGCGCGACGTACCGCCCAGGTGCAGGCCGGCCTCGCAACCAGCCGTCAGCTCGTGGCCGGGACCAGGAACGCCTTGGACGACGGGGTTCTCGACCTAGCGGCACTGCTGGTCGAGGAGGCGGCGTTCGCCAGCCCGACGGCGGAGGCGCGCTCCGCGCTCCTGACCTGGCATCTCACCACTACACGGCTGCAAGGATACCTGCAGCTGCACACCGACGCGGTCAACAGCGTCGCCTACAGCCCGGACGGCAAGACCCTCGCGTCGGCGAGCTGGGACAACACGATCATCCTCTGGGACCCCGCCACCCGGCAGCCGCACGGCGAGCCGCTGCGCGGTCACCGGGACAAAGTCATCAGCATCGCGTTCAGCCCCGACGGCCGCACC
>JANMYS010000107.1:0-1546 GCA_031382385.1 Gemmatimonadota bacterium | reverse complement strand
GTACGGACGACGACCCCGTCGCCATCAGGCTCGACGGCGCTGACCGGCGACCGCTCAAAGACCCGCACCCCCAGTCGCTCCGCCTCCTGGCGCAATCCATCGGTGAGACGGGCGGGGTCGAGGATCCCCCCACCCTGCACCGCGACCCCTCCCTGGTAGAGCGGCGAATGGACCTCCGCCTGCATGGCAGCCTGGTCGAGGAAACGCCAGGTCGTGATTCCGAGCTCGCGGGCCAGCGCCACATTCCGGTGGGACTCTTCGAGATGCGCCGGCGTGAGGGCCGCGAGCAGCCGTCCGGTCGGCTCGTAACTGCAGTCGATGCCCCGTTCGATGAGGAACGCGGCCAGTTCAGCGACGTTCGTTTCCCCGAGAGCGGCGAGACGGCGCGCCTCCTCGAGACCAAAGTGCTGGATGGCCAGGCCGTGACTGTGGTCGACGGTCTCCGACAGCATCCCCGCGTTGCGCCCGCTGGCGCCATACGCGGCAATACCCTGCTCCACCACGGCGACGTCGAGCCCGGGCTCGAGCTGTTTGAGAAAGATCGCGGTCCACAGCCCGGTGAAGCCGGCGCCGACGATCGCGATCTCCGCATCGGCACGCGCGGCCAGCGCCCGCGTGTCACGCGGGGGCAGGCCGGCCAGCCAGAAACACGATTGTTCGATGGGGTCCATGGAATCCCGTGGCCGGCGCGCGGCGGCGCGCCGGCGGGTGAGCGGCGAGGTTCAGCGCATCAGCATGATGTGCGCCCACGGCTTTCCGGGATACATGATCCAGGGGAGACCGCTGCCGGGACGGGCGGGCAGGCCGGTGCTTTCGGCGGTTGCATAGGGGATGTACACCGACTGCATTGCGGTTGTGCCATGGGCGAGCCCGGTCGCTGCATCGACGCTGTCGCCCGACGCAAAGAGGTTGAACAGCGCGTGCGGGCCCTCCGGCATCTTCAGCGTGCCGGCCTGGATCTCCGCCATCCGCGCGCTGTCGATCTCGCTCCGGCTGGCTCCGGCAGCATTCAGCGCCCGCCCGCGGGCCATGAACGGATCCAGCTCCCGGTGATAACAGGCGACATGCCAGCTGGATTCGCTCGGATCATCCGCCAGGCAGATCATTTCGTTAGTGCCTTCGCGCAGCGTGACCATGCGGTGGTAGTTGCGATAGCCGATCACCGTTGCCTTGGCCCGCATGCCCTCGGGCGCGGCGCTGACCGCACCGGCGATCTGCTGCTCGACGCCGGGCACCTGTGCGACGAGGGGTGTGACGGCAGGAACCAGCGCGGCGATGGCCGCGAGGGCCAGCGTCAGGGAGCGACATCGCATGCACTACCTCCTGAATGGGGAAACCGGGCCGGCATGGGATGCCGACCCGGCGAAATGAATGTGCTCCCCGGCGGAAGGCAAGGCCGCACGAATTACGGGCGACCCACCGGGGTCGCCCCTACCAGATCATGCCGAACAGACGGGGGTACCTGCCGCACACTGACACGAGCTTGTCGAAAATTGTTCAGGCCGACGCCGCCCGCTCCGTCGCCAGCAGCCGTTCCTTGAGCGGC
>JANMYS010000091.1:0-44028 GCA_031382385.1 Gemmatimonadota bacterium | reverse complement strand
AAAAACAAATTGGGGGGGCCCCATTGGGTGGGGCCCTAATATTGGCCCCCCCCACTTGCGCCCCCGACCCATGCGGCCCTGACCCGCCCTACACCAACTGCCGCGCCCCCAGCTGCAGCCCCGCCTCGAGCGCCCGCTGGTTGAGCCGGATCAGCTCCGGCTTCATCCGGCCGCGGATAGCCACCTGCAGCGCCGCTGGTGAGACGATCCCGGTCATTCCGGCCAGCGCGCCGACCGCAACGACGTTCACCGCCAGCTCGCCGCCCGCCTCGACGGCGGTCTGGATCAGCGGCAGCACCACATCCCCCTCCTGCCGGGTGTTACCGATCAACGCCCGCTCTTCCACGATCCGGATCCCTCCCGGCCGGACGGCAACGCATTTCCGCATCGCTTCGGGAGAGAGGCAGACCACCGCATCCGGCAGCTCGACCTCGGGGAAGGCGATCTCCTGCGTTGAGAGCACCACCTCCGACTTGCAGGCGCCACCGCGCGCCTCGGGGCCGTAGCTCTGGGTGTGCACCACCTGCCGCCCCTCGGCGCCGGCGGCATCCGCCAGCAGCACACCGGCGAGGATCACCCCCTGCCCTCCCTCGCCCGAAAAGCGCACCTCGTATGGATCGCGCGGCAGTGGCTGCTCCGAGGTTGCGATTGGCGCTTCCTCCCCCTGCCCTTCCCCGCTCCCCGCCGCCCTGGCCCGATCGCACAGCTCGGCGTAGCGCCGGGTGTACTCCGGTCGCACCTCCTGCCGGAACCGCCCCACCGCCAGCTTCCCGGCAATCTGCTCGCGCGTCATCGGGTCCACCGGGAAGGTGAGATCCCGCTCGTAATCCAGCATCGTCGCGGGATCGCCCAGGTGGTTGAGCCGGCCATAGTAGGTGGGACACTGGGTGAGCACCTCCACCACCGCGAAGCCGGGATGCGCGATCGCCTCCGCGATGTACTGCGGCAGCTCCTCGAAATCGAATGTCGTGGTTCGGGCGACATACGTGGCACCGGCGGCGCGGGCCAGCTCGGAGATGTCGAATGGCGGCTCGATGCTGCCGAGCGGACTGGTGGTGGAGCGCATGCCGGCGGGAGTCGTCGGCGCCTGCTGTCCGCCGGTCATGCCGTAGGTCCCGTTGTTATAGATGACGGCAGTGAGGTCGAGATTCCGGCGGCAGGCGTGGATGAAGTGATTGCCGCCGATCGCCGCCGCGTCGCCGTCGCCCATGGTGACCAGCACGGTGAGCCCGGGCTGGGCGGTCTTGAGCCCGGTCGCAAAGGCGAGCGCGCGGCCATGCGTCGTGTGCATCGAACTGGTGTTGAGATAGAACGGCGACCGGCCGGCGCAGCCGATCCCGCCGACGCAGACCACCTGGTCGAGGTTCCGGTGCAGCCGGTCGAGCGCTGTCGCGATACCGCGGAGCACGTTGCCATGGCCGCAGCCGGGACACCAGACGCCGGGCATCATCTCCTCGCGGAGGTACTTCCGCAGGTCCTCCCCCATGCGTGGCATGCTACACCTCCACCAGCGCGGGATCGATCGGATCTTCCAGCGCCACCGGCAGCCGTCCCAGCGCCTGACGGATGGTGTCGGCAATCTGCGCCGGCGGGAAGATCAGCCCGTCCACCCGGTTGAGCGCCACTACCGGCGTGCGTCCCTCGACGGCCGCGCGGATGGCGAGCACCAGTTGCCCGAGGTTGAGCTCCGGCACCAGCAGGAGCCGGGTCCGCGCCGCCAGTTCCAGGATGGCGCGTTCGGGGAGTGGCCAGAGGGTTTCGAGCTCCAGCAGCCCGGCCCGAATCCCTTCGGCGCGGAGCTGCGCCACCGCCCCCCGCGCCGGCCGCGCGCTGATCCCGTAGGCGATGATGCCGACCTCGGCGTCCTCGAGCTGGAACGGCCGGGTGCGGAGGATCGCGTCGCTCCCGGCGTCGATTCGGTCGATCGCGTGGTGCAGCATCCGTTCGGCGTTGGCGCCGTCGGTCGCGCGGGGCAGCCCAGACTCAGCGTGGGCGAGGCCGGTCACCACGATCGGCTTGCCGGCGCCGAGCGGCATGAACTCCGCGCCACCGAAGGGGAGAAAGCCCGCCAGCTCCACGGGACGCTTCCGGGTCACGACCGGAAGATCGGGAAACTCAACCCCTTCCCGCATGTGCGACACCACCGCGTCGAGCAGCAGCACCACCGGCACCCGGAACTGTTCGCTGATGTTGAAGGCGGCGACCGTCACCTCGTACACATTGCGCACCGAGGAAGCGGTGAGCGTCACGCCGGGGCGGTCGCCATGGCTCCCCCAGCGGGCCTGCATCACGTCGCCCTGCGACGGCAGCGTCGGCAGTCCGGTACTCGGCCCCATCCGCTGGCTGTCCACCACCACGCAGGGCGTATCGGTCATCGCGGCGTAGCCCAGGTTCTCCTGCATGAGCGAGAAGCCGGGGCCGGAGGTGGCGGTCATCGCCTTGGAACCGGCCCAGGCGGCGCCAATCACCGCGGCGAGCGCGGCGATCTCGTCTTCCATCTGCACGAAGACGCCATGCCGCGGCGGCAGCAGCCGGGCCATATGCTCCATGATCTCGGTCGCAGGAGTGATGGGATAGCCCGCGTAGTAGTTGCAGCCGGCGTGGAGCGCGCCGAGCGCGCAGGCCTCGTTGCCCTGGATCAGCCGCATGTCATCCCTCCGGGATCGTGGGTCGGGCTGGCCCAGTACGGCGCGGGCCGTTCGAGCGCGATGGCAAAGTCGGGGCAGCGGACCGCGCAGATCCCGCAGAAGACGCAGCGATCGATCTCGGTCACGACGGCGACCGCCTCCGGATCGAGCACCAGGATCTTCTCGGGGCAGTCGGCCACGCAGATCCGGCAGCCCTTGCAGTAGTTGCGGTGGATCAGCAGGGACATGTTGCCCTGGGAGTAGCGCACTGTGCCGGGCTTCATGAGACCGCCTGCGGTCCCGATTCGTCCACGTCCTCGCCGGCATCCACCACCCGCAGGTAGGCATCGATGCCGAACGCCGCGATCTTTGCGGCGCGAACCGCGGCGACCACCGTGCCACCGCCGTTCAGCACGTCGCCACCGGCGAAGTACCGCGGGTTGGTCGTCTGGCCGGTGGCGGGATCGACGACCGGGCGGCCATTCCGCAGTTCGAGTCCCTCGATCCACTGCAGGAACTCCAGCCGCGGCTCCTGCCCGACGGCGCGGATCACGGTATCGACCGGCAGCACGAACTCGGAGCCGGGTTGGGCCACCGGGCGGGCGCGGCCGGAGGCGTCGGGCTCGCCCAGCCGCATCCGCTGGCAGATCACGCCGGTCACATGGCCGTCACCGGTAAAGGCGACGGGATTGGTCAGCCACTCGAAGTGCACCCCTTCGGTGCGGGCGCCTTCGACTTCAAAGTGGAAGGCGGGCATCTCCGCTTCGGTCCGGCGGTAGAGCAGCCGCACATCTTCGGCGCCGAGCCGGACCGCTTCGCGGGCGACATCCATCGCGGTGTTGCCGCCGCCGATCACCGCGACCCGCCGGCCGATCTCGGTCAGGTGCTGGCACTTGATCGCCTCGATGAAATCGAGCGAGTTCCACACGCCGGGCAGGGTGTCGCCCGGGTAGGGCTGGGCGATATCCCGGCCCATCCCCACGCCGAGGAACACCGCGTCGGCTTCGCTCTCGATGTGGGCGAGCGCGTCGGGCGAATCCACCGGCCTGCCGACGTAGAGCTCGACCCCGAGGGCGAGGATGCAGCGCACTTCATCCTCGAGTGGTTCGGTGTCGAGTCGGTAGGGGGCGATTGCGTAGCGGACCAGCCCGCCGGTGTCGGGGCGGGCCTCGTAGATCCGCACCTGGTGGCCCATGATCGCCAGCTCGCCGGCGCAGACCAGGCCCGCCGGTCCGCCGCCGATCACCGTCACCCGCTTCCCCGTGGCGGGGGCGGGGGTGCGGAAGGAGACCAGCGGATTCCGGAGCGCCATGTCGGCGGCGTAGCGCTGCAGCCGCCCGATCTCGATGGGGCGGCGGCCCTGGCGCGTCAGGACGCAGGCGCCTTCGCACAGCTCCTCGGTGGGGCAGACCCGGGCGCAGCTCGCGCCGAGCAGATTGGAGCGGAAGATCAGGTCGGCGGCGCCTTCCCAGTCGTCGTGCGCGATCGCGTCGATGAAGTGGGGCACATCGACCAGCGCGGGGCAGGCGGCGGCGCAGGGAGCGGGGGCGCCGGGACCGCCGCAGACCAGGCAGCGATCGGCCTCGAGCAGGGCCTGGCTGTCGTCGAGTGGCGGGTGCAGCTCGGTGAAGAGCGCAGCCGCCTTGGGTGGGACCAGGCCGTGGGGCAGTGAGTCCGGATGAGCGAGAGACATGGGGCTACTCGCGAGTGAGTGGGCGTCGGGAGTGGTACGCCGTCTTCACCCGGACCGGAGCCCCGAGCTTCAATTACAGGGGCCGGGGCAGAATCCGGCCGGGAGCGAACCCAGCCCGAACCCCGAGGGGATCGGCTGGTAATAAAGGATGCATCATGATGTGTGAAGCGGGGGTGAAAGTGGGAGGAGGAGAAATGATGTGGAGTGGTGGGCAGACGGGGTGATCGCGGTGGCGGAATCGTCCGGTCCACGACAGAATTGGTCCACCCCGCGACTCTCCCGCAATAGACGGGCGCGAGCCCAGCAGCATCGTCAGGGAAACGGCCACCAACCGGCGGAGGATGGGAATGCCAGTGAGGCAGGTCCTCATCCGGTCGCCCCGGACCGCAGCGTTCTGGGCCTTCGCACGGTGGTCGGCGTTTGCGGCCGTCCCCCTCCTGCTTCTCTGGCTGGTGATCGAGCCGGCCGGCGCGTTGAAGCTGCTCTGGTACATCGCGATCCCGCTCCTCCCGGCAACGTTCTTTCTCAGCACCTCACTCTGGCGCGGCGTCTGCCCGCTGGCGACCCTCAACGAATTCGGGAACCACCTGGGGAAGCAGCAGGCCCCTTCCCCGAGGACGCTGCTCTGGCTCAGCATCGGGGGCCTGGTCCTCTTCCATGTCATGGTGCCGGCGCGGCACTTCGTCTTCAATCAGAACGGCCCGGTACTGGCAGGTACGGTCGCGGCAATCGGCGGCCTCGCCGTCGTGCTCGGGGCCCTGTTCACAGTTCGCTCGGCGTTCTGCAACGCACTCTGCCCGGTGCTGCCGGTCGAGCTGCTCTACGGCCAAGCTCCGCTGCTCCGGCTGGAGCGCGGCCGGTGTACCAGCTGTGCCGTGTGCACCCCCCGAGGCTGTCTCGACCTCGCGGAGCAGAAGGCCGTTCCCCAGCTGCTGGGGAGCACCCGGCATTCCGGGCGATGGCTCGCGACGCCGCACGGCGCCTTCTTCGCGGCCCTGCCGGGATTCATCGTCGGCTACAACCAGGTCACGGACGGCCCCCTGCGCAGCGCGGCGCTGGTCTACGGCATGACGCTCGGCTGGTCGCTTGCGAGCCTGCTGCTTATCGGCGCTGGCGTGCTGGCATTCCGGCTCCGCTATCAGGTCGCGCTGCCGCTGATCGCAGCCGCGGCGGGCGCGCTGTACTACTGGTATGCCGGGCCGGCCATCATGCGCCAGCTGGCCGCATCGGCGTGGGTCGGGCCCGGCATCCGGATGATCGGGATCGGGCTGGTCGCGTTCTGGCTGATCCGCACCCTCGAGATGTCCGGCGTGGGGACCATGGCGGAAGGAAGCAGCTAGGTTTGTTTGCCATCGGTCACCGGCGCGACAACGCGCCACTCCACACCCCGAGCGTGCCCCAGGCAAGATCGGCCTCCGTGACAGCTCTGCTCTGCGCGGTGTTCTTCCTCTCCGGCGCTTCGGCGCTGATCTTCGAGACCCTCTGGTTCCATCAGGCGACTCTGGCGTTCGGCAGCAGCGTCTGGGCATCGAGCCTTGTCCTGTCAGGGTTCATGGCGGGACTCGCCCTCGGCAGCGCCACCGCCGTCTGGAAGGGCGACCGCCTGGGGTCACCGGTGCGCACCTACGCCGTGCTGGAGGCCGTCATCGCGGTCTCGGGGGTGGCGCTCGTCTTCTTCCTTCCGTCGCTCGGGACGCTCACCGCGCCACTCCTCCGGCCGGTCATGGAGCATCCCTGGATCCTGAATCCGGCCAGACTCCTGCTGGCCTTCGTCTTTCTGCTGCTTCCCTCCACCGCCATGGGCCTGACGCTTCCGTTGCTCACCGAGGCACTGGTGGCGGCCGACCCCAACTTTGGCCGGGCGCTGGGCCGGCTCTACGGCTGGAACACCCTGGGCGCGGTGCTCGGCGCCGTCGTGGCGGAGACGCTTCTCATCAGAACTCTGGGCATTCACGGCAGCGGCCTCGCAGCAGGCTCGTTGAACCTGCTCGCCGCCCTGAGCGCTGCCTGGATCTATCGATCGCTCCGGCGTCAGGGCACCGCGCCCGACGCGACCCGTACATCGGCGGTCCGCCTGCGGGTTGATGCGTGGCTCGGCGCCGCCTTTCTGTCCGGCTTCGCACTCCTTGCGCTGGAAGTAGTGTGGTTCCGCTTCCTGCTCCTGTTCGTGATCGGTTCGACTCTCTCCTTCGCCGTCATGCTGGCGCTCGTGCTCGCGGGTATCGCGCTGGGTGGACTCGCGGGATCCTTCTGGTTGCGCCGCGACCCGGAGGGTTTCCGGTTCGCTGTCGTCGTGTCGCTGGCCTCCGGTCTGTTGTGCGCGGTCAGCTACGCCGCCTTTCCCTGGGTCGTGGCGCCGTTCGGCGTCAGGCAGATCACCGGCATCGCCTCCGTACTGAAGATCTCCCTCCCGCTGATTCTCCCCGTGTCGTTCCTGTCAGGCGTCTTCTTCACCCTCGCCGGTGCCGCGCTGCGCCGGGATTATCCCTCGGCCGGCGCGACGACCGGCGTGCTCACCCTGGCCAACACCACCGGCGCGGCGCTGGGCGGGTTTGCCGGCGGCTTCCTCCTGCTTCCCACGCTCGGAATGGAAGCGTCGTTCTTCCTGATGGCGGTCCTGTATGGCGTGATCGGCCTGGTGCTGTTCACCCGATGCCGCGCCCCGCGACCGGTGCTGGTCCCGATCGGCGGCAGCCTGGTCCTCGCCCTGGCGCTCTTTCCGTGGGGCGCCATGCAGCAGCGGCATCTGTTGACAGCGGCGCGGCGGTATGCCGGGAATCGCGAGTGGCAGGTGGTCGAACTGCGCGAGGGGCTGGACGCCACGATTCTCTACGTCGAGGAATTCATCTTCGGCCGGGCCCACCAGGACTTTCGCCTGGTCACCAACTCGCTGTCGATGTCGACCACCGAGTTTCACTCGCGCCGCTACATGAAGCTGTATGTCTACCTGCCGGCGGCGGTGCATCCCGGCCTGCGGCGGGCGCTGCTCATCAGCTACGGGGTCGGATCCACCGCCAAGGCGCTGACCGACACCCGTTCTCTCGAGACGATCGACGTGGTCGACATCTCGCGCGACGTGCTCGAGATGAACGCCATCGTCTTCCCCGATTCCGCGGAGAATCCGCTCCACGATCCCCGTGTCAGGGTGCATATCGAGGACGGCCGGTACTTCCTGCAAACGACCGACCGGAAGTTTGACCTCATCACCGGTGAGCCGCCGCCGCCCCAGGTCGCGACGGTCGTCAATCTCTACACCCGGGAGTACTTCCAGCGGATGTACGACCGGCTCAACGAGGGCGGCTTCGTCACCTACTGGCTCCCGCTGCATTCCCTCAGCGACGCCAGCGCCAAGGCCATCAGCAGGGCGTTCCTGGAAGTCTTCTCCGACGCCTCCCTCTGGCATGGCCACAGCGAGGACGTGATGCTGGTCGGCAGCCGGAACGCGCAGGGACCGGTGTCTGCCGAGGGGTTCGAGCGGCAGTGGCGCGAGCCGCGTATCAGCGCGGAGATGAAAGCGGTGGGTTTGGAGCGGCCGGAACAGCTGGGGGCACTGTTCATCGGTGATGCGGAGTACCTGAAGGCGCTGACGAAGGATGATCCTCCCCTCGTTGACAACTACCCCCAGCGCATTCTCTCCGACTCCACGCTGGGCGACGGGACCAGCCGGTTCTACCGCACGCTGCTCGACTCGAAGCAGGCCGGGGAACGCTTCGTCGCGAGCCCCCTCATCACGCGCCTCTTTCCCCGGCCGATCATCGAGCGCACCATCCCGTTCTTCGAGCAGCAGCGCATCATCAACAACCTGCTCGAACTCTCCGGCGCACCGCTCGACAAGAGTCTCCCCGACCTTTACTTCCTCGTCACCCAGACGACCCTCACCGCGCCGATCCTCTGGCACCTGGGGACCACCTCGGATATCCAGCACAGCATGACGACGCTCAGCGCCCAGGAGCAGGCCCTCCCGATCTGGCAGTACCAGCTGGGCGCCGGTCGCTTCTCCGAGCGCAGATTCGCGGACGCGCTGGAGCCGCTCCGCCAGGCGGAGCAACGGCCCGCGCTCTTCGCCACGGCGAGACTGTTCCGGATCTACGCCCTCTGCCTGTTGCACCGAATCGATGAGGCGAGGGGCCTCGCCACCGAGACGCGTGCCGCGCTGCGGGGTGATCCGCGCTTTGATGAGTGGTGGAAGTTCCTGGGTGAGACCTTTGGGGTGGATCCGCGCTGAGAACTGGCCAGCCTCCGCGCCCGAAGCCGCGCACCGCCTGCGATCTTCCGCCTTCCCGCCCTCCCGCCTGTCTATAGCGGCCGGAAGAGCTCCACAAGCGGCAGCGTGAATGGCTCAGCCGCGCCGGCCGGGTGCCAGGTGAGCATATCGCGCTCGGTGGCCGGGAAGTCGTCCTCCGGAAGCCAGACCTCGACCGAGTGCGCGTCGGGATCGATCAGCCAGTAGAGCGGCACGCCCCGCTCCTGATAGAGCCGCCGCTTGGTGAAGCGATCGGCGCGGGTGGAGGAAGGCGACAGCACCTCGGCCGCGAGCAGAACGGTACGAAGGCGCATCCACTCCAGTTGGCGGGCTTCGTCCAGCGGGACCACGAAGAGATCCGGGGAGACCAGCACATCCCGGAGCCCCCAGGAGAGATCCGACCGGGAGCTGTAGGCATGACCCACAGGATGGCGTTCCAGCCAAAGGTGGACGGCGATCAGCAGCCGGCCGCCGACCACCTCATGCCACGGCCGAGGGGCGGGGCTCACCAGCAGTTCCCCGTGCACCACCTCGTAGATGTTGCCGTCCTCCGGGAGGGCCCGGACCATCTCGGCGGTGAAGTAGATCGGCGCGGCCATGCCCATACGCTACGCTCGGCGGCGAGGAGGTGGCAAGTGGGGAGCATGCCCCACAGTGACATCCACTGGTACGGGGCCGAGTGTCGGGATCAGGCGCGAGAGGGGGCCATTTCAGCGCCCGTCATTCAGCGCCCGAGTCCGCGGCTGAAGCCGCGACTCGACTCAGGTCACTAAACTGACCCTGATCAGTCGGGCTCCCCCCGAAACCAACCCCCCGCTCCCCACGTCCTGCGCTATAGTTCGCGATATATCGTGCGCAATCACTCAACACACAACCCGAATCCAATATGCGTAACCATCATGATGACTGGGGTTTAGGTGAGTTTTTCGCGGAGCTTCGCGGCGGGAAGTGGGATCAGTGGGGCCGGCAGGGTGGCCGCCGGCGGCGCGGACCCATGTTCGAATCGGGGGATATGAAATTCGTGATCCTGCGGCTCATCCGGGAGAAGCCTCGGCATGGCTACGAGGTCATCAAGGCGCTCGAGGAGAAGATGGGCGGCTGCTACACCCCCTCCGCCGGCACAGTCTACCCCACGCTGCAGCTGCTCGAAGACCAGGGCTACATCCGCGCGGTCGATACCGAGGGCAAGAAGGTCTACCACATCACGCCTGAGGGGGAGCAGTACCTCGACGAGAACAAGACAGTGCTGGACGAGATCTTTGACCGGGTCCGCGACACCGTGCGGGATATGGCCGGCGGCTCCATGGGCGAGATGAACAGCGCTTTCGGGAATCTGGCGCGTGCCACCTATCGCCGGGCCTGGCGGAGCGGACCGGACCACCCCACGCTCAAGCAGGTAGCCGAGATTCTCCGGCGGGCGACAGCAGAGATCGAGCAGGCGTGGGAGGCGAGGTGAAGGGGATCGTGCGTCACAGGAGCGCCCATGGATTGCAGCAAGCCTGGTCCACCGGATCGGGGTTCTCGCGATAACACCTGGGTGATTCCATCGCTTCAGCGGCGCGCTCGGGTGCGGGGGCGGCGGACCGGGTGAAAGCGCTGTTCGCCGCGACGAGCAGAGATCGTGTGGCGGCACAGATCGGGCGGGGGAGGGACTTCGGGGCCACGGGAGGGCCCGGAGCCGGGCGGCGGGACCGGTACTCGCCCCCCAAACGCCGAAACAGCCCAGCGGCGGTCGGTGGAAGCCCATCGTCAATGTTAGGAAATCCACCGTCAAAGTTAGGAAATCCACCGTCAAAGTTAGGAAGCCCACCGTCACTGTCAGGAATCCCACCGTCACTCTTCGGAAGGCGTGCGGCAATCGGAGGAAGCCCGGCAGCAACGCGTGCAGCGGGCGGGAAATCGCCGGAAGGGGACGGGAAGCTGGCGGAAGCGCGCCGAGAATCGGTGGAGGCTATGCGGAAGTTGACGGAAGCGCGTCGGAAGTCGGCGGAAGTCCACCGTCAAGCTTGGGAAGGCTCGCGGCGATCGGAGGACGCCCGGCGGAAAGTTTGTGCAGCGAACCGGAAATCGCCGGAAGCGCGCGGGAATTCGGCGGAAGCGGGTGGGAAGTTGGCGGAAGCGCGCCGGAAATCGGTGGAAGCCAACCGGAAATCGGCGGAAGCCAACTGGAAATCGGCGGGCGCCCTGCGGAAGTAGTGGAGGCGTCTCGACCACTGGGGAATCGGAGATGGCTGCTGGCGCGAGAGCGCCGGCTCGCGATCGCTCCGCTTGGGCATACCGATTGGATTCGGTGCCTGCGGATGGGACCGGCCCTGATCCTGGTCGAGGCAACTGGTCGGCGGATGGGCTCGATCCGCGAGCCTCAAGTCAGGCATTACCGCGCCCGGGATCACGAACGGAAAGGACTCCCTCCGGTCGCAGGAAATGCCCACGGCCCCATACTCAACGAAAAGCCCGACAGCCAAGGCTGTGAGGCAAGGACCGCATCTATCGGGACGGCGACCGCAGGGAGTCCTTTAGCGCGGGATTCGACGCGTCCGGCCCGTCAGGGCCGGCGCCGGGCGCAGCCCGGCGAGCGGGCCGGAGCGGCAAAGCCGCGGAGGTCACACCCGCGACCCCCTGACGCGGAGCGGACCGAGGCGGCGCAGCCGCCGCAGGTCAACCCCATGCAGTGCTTGCTTCGGTCCCCCCTCGCGACGCGATGTCCACTGCTGACGGAGCGGTGCGCAAGCGTGACAACGGACCGCACAGTCGTGACAACGGCCCACACAGCCCTGACGGCGGAGCGCACCGTCCTTACGGCGTGATGCGCTGCCCGGAATCACCCAGTCCGGGCGTGCCTCCCTCTTCGCTGTCCGAGACTCAGCCTCCGCGCCGCCATGAGTGGCGTCCGCTCCCGCCCCGTTGGCCACGACTCCAGCCCCAATACGACGGCGGTGGTCCATCGGTGTGACGCCACCCCACCCACGCGGGTCTCTCCTGCGGCAGTATCATTCTCGACAACCGGCTGCACCCCGCCCCCTGCCCGAGGCTCCATGAAGCCCACCACTCTACTCGCCCTGGCCCTCCTGCTCGGCTGCGCCGGCACCTCCACCGACACCGCTGCATCGCGTGCCGGTGGCTTTCGCTATGTCGCCCGGAGCGCGACCGGGGAACCGGTCCTGACCGGACGCATCGAGTTCGCCTTTCCTGATGACTCCACGGTGACCGGCTCATGGGCCATCGGCTGGATCCCCGGCGCCGACACCACACTGGAAGTGGGTCCCCAGGTCGGCACCGGCACGCTGGTCGGCCGCCGAACGGGCGACTCGCTGCTGATCGAGATGAACCCAGGCTGGGCCGACAACAACGTCTCCCTGAAAGCGTTTCCCACCGCGAACGGGTACACCGGACACTGGACCTGGACGGCCTTCACTGGACCGCGCTCCGGAGGAGCATTCACGGTGGGCCACGAGTAGCGTCGCACCGGCCGCCTGACGCCCAGTACCGGCTGATACGGGCCGGGCGGGCGTTTTTTGGACGGGCGGGGACGCCCGTCCCTACCCCTCGACCGCGACCGCCTGCACCTCCTCCAGCACCCCCCGCCGGTAGGCCCCCGGGCTCAGGTCGGTCACCTTCCGGAATACCCGCGACAGCGACGCCGCCGACTCATAACCCACCAGCTCCGCAATTCTGTCCAGCGACAGCTTCGACTCGGTGAGCAGCCGCTTGGCCAGCTGCACCCGCCAGACGGTCAGGTAGCGCAGCGGCGTCTCGCCCACCACCGAGCGGAACTGCTCGGCAAAGGCGCTCCGCCCCATCGCCGCGCGCCGGCTGAGTGAATCCAGAGTCCACGGCGCGGAGGGATCCTCATGGATGGCGGCGAGCGCGGCGGCGAGCCGGGTATCCCTGAGCGCCACCAGCAGTCCATGCTCCGACTCCGCCCGCTCGGCCCACAGCCGCACCGCCTGGAAGAAGAGCACCTCCGAGAGCCGGCGGATCACCGCCTCATGCCCCGGACGGGCGAGTTGTGCCTCACGGGTGATGAACCGGAAGGCGTCCTCCAGCGGCGAGCCCCGGACCTCGCGCTCCCACAACACCGTCAGCGCCGAGGGGAGCTGGGCCAGGAGTGGATGGTCCAACCCCTCATCGAACTCGAAGTGCCCGCAGAGCAGGCGGGTCGGCGCGCCGCCGTCCGCCCCACCATAGACCAGCGTCCCCCGCCCGGTGAACCCCGACGCCTTCACCACCTCGTCCACGCTCAGCACCGGCGATTCCGTCGAGCAGGCCAGCACATGCTCGGCCCCATGCGGGATCAGGATCATGTCGCCGGTCTCGAGGTGGACCGGCTCCTCCCGCCCCGTCACCCAGACCAAGCAGCTGCCCCGGACCACCAGGTGGAACCGGGCCACCCGCCGATAGGCCGGCACCCGGATCCCCCAGGGGCGGGTCAGCTCGGTGGAGAAGTAGATCGTCCCCCGGAGCCGGAGGGTATCGAGAATATCGCTGAGAACATCCATTGGTAGACAATAGCCATTTCTGCTACTGTTGGCAAATTTTTCGGACGATTGGTCATGTTTTGTGGACTTTTTACACTGGTTCGTTCACAAACTACGGACTATTCTCGCTTCTGCGAAACCGGAATCCGCCGGTGCCGCTCGATGCTTGAACGCCTGTCTGGAGTCCCCCATGTTCGCGTCCCGTCTTCTGCTCGTCAGTGCCCTGGTCTTCGCCCCCGCGGCCTCGCTGCACGCCCAGGGCAACCTCAACGACCTCGAGATGGCCCATGCGGCCGTCACCGCCAGCAACATCGATATCGCCTACGCCCACCTCGCCCTGGCGCTCTCCAGCGATCCTGTAGTACGTGACTTCGCCGAGACGATGATCCGCGACCACTCCGCGGTGAACAGCCAGATCTTCGCGCTCGCCAAGAAGCTCAACGTCCAGGCCCAGGACAACGCCTTCAGCAAGCAACTCCTGACCGACGCGACCCGCACCAAGGGTGAGCTCAGCCACCTGAGCGGGACGGCATTCGACCAGGCCTACCTGCGGAACGAACTGGCCTACCACAAGGCGGTCAACGGCATCGTGGCCAATACCTTCATTCCCGCCATCAAGAACGCCGACGTGAAAGCGGCCTTTCAGGGCGCGCTCGTCATCTTCCGTGGTCATGAGCAGCATGTGCAGCAGCTGGTGACGAAGGCCGGACTGTGATCGGTCGGCGCGAATGGTACATACTCGGTTGTCTGGTCGTCCTCGCCCTCGCGGGGACGGCCTGTGGCGCCGCTCCGCGGGGGCGGCGCTACGAGGTCGACATCCGGAATCTGAGCTTCACCCCGGATTCGCTGGTCGTCGCCGCGGGCGATACGGTGGCATGGACCAATCACGACATCGTGCCGCACACCGTCACGGCGGACGGGGAGTTGGACTCCGGGGCGGTCCCGAATGGCGGTACATTCACCTGGGTAGCCGCGCGCGCCGGAGCTATCCACTACCGCTGCACCTACCATCCGACGATGGTCGCTTCGGTCATGGTCCGATAACCGGGTCGGGGCAGGCGTCCCCGCCCGCCCGAACCGAGTGTTCGGACAGACCATTGCACCAGAATCACTGACCGGGAGCAGGCAGATGCCTCGCACATCGCTCAAGGTTCTGCTGCCCCGGGTGCTCGGCTGCACCCTCTGCACGCCGTCGCTGCCACTGGGGCCCAGGCCGGTGCTCCAGATCCACACCAGCGCCAGGATCCTCATCGCCGGCCAGGCGCCGGGGCGCCGGGTCCATGAGTCCGGCGTTCCGTTCGATGATGTCAGCGGCGACCGGCTGCGCGACTGGCTCGGCGTCGATCGTCCGGCGTTCTACAATCCCCGCAACTTCGCCATTCTGCCGATGGGGTTCTGCTATCCCGGCACCGGCAGGAGTGGCGACCTTCCGCCGCGCCCCGAATGCGCGCCTGCCTGGCGTGAGGCGCTGCTCTCCACCCTCAAGCAGGTTGAGCTCACGCTGGTGCTGGGTCAGTACGCCCAGGCATATCACCTCGGCGGCGACGCCGGCTCGGTCACCGAGCTGGTGCAGGACTGGAAGCGCTATTGGCCCTCGCGCCTTCCCCTGCCCCATCCCAGCCCGCGCAACCAGCTCTGGGTGGGCCGCAATCCCTGGTTTGCCAAAGAGGTGCTGCCGGCGCTCCGTCGGAGAGTCCGGGCGCTGCTCTAAGCCGTCAGGGTGGGCGGGCGGGGACGCCCGCTCCTACCCCTCACCGCACCAGCTGCACCATGTCGCCCACCCGCACCACACCCGGTCGAGTGACTGCCGCGTTGAGCGCGAGCCGTCCACCAAAGCGCCGGCCGATATCACGGAGCACTTCTGGATCTCGCACCAGCGTGTCGGGATCCACCGTCGTCATCGGGCAGCGGCCGCGCAGCGAATCCAGCCGCACGACGGCCGTGCCGATATGCAGCTCGGCGCCTTCCCACGACACCTCATCCATCCCCTCGACGCCACCGATCAGGATATTGGGACGGAGCCGGCGGATGTCCCGCCCGAACGCCGCCACTGCGCCATCGGTCGCCACCAGCAGCGGCAGGATGTCGAATCGCTCGGGACCGTCGTACGCGGCGAGCCAGGCATCCTCGCCCGCCGCCTCCTCGACCAGCGCAAGCACTTTCTCGCTCTCCCACGGCATGCCATTCACCAGCGGCTGACCCTCGGGCCCGAGCGTCCCCTTGAGCCCGAGCAGCCGGTGCTGCCGCCGGGAGGTACGCACCCCCTCCGGCCCGCGCACATGCACCGTCCGGTCGCCGGGAATGCCGTTGGCGGTGAGCTCAGCCTCCTGCATCGGCTCTCCGGCCATCGACTTCACGGGGTAGCGCCACAGTCCATCGATACGGAGTGCCAACCTGGTGCCTCGTGCGGACTCGAGTTGAAGTCAGAGTGATGGGCCGCTATTGCAGCGGACAAGGTATCACCAACGCCGCGAGTCCGCCCGCCGGTTTCACGGCATGGCCCGCTCGGTTACGGGGAGATCCACGCCATTCACGATGGCGTTCAGGTGGCATCACGTCACACCGACGTGAGCCCACCAACTTCACAGGTTCCCCATGACGTCCGCCCTCCGCGGTACCCTGCTAGCTGCTTTGGCCGGCCTGTCCGTCGCCTGCAGCTCCACCGATCAAACCTCCACCCCCCTCTCCGTCGACGCGAGCGCCGCGGCGCGGAGCACACCCGGCGCCGTCGCCGTCGCCAGCAATGCGACTGGTGGCAACGCCGTGCTCGTCTTCGCCCGCCGGGCCAACGGCAGCCTTGAAGCTCCGGTGTCGTATGCCACCGGTGGCACGGGCACCGGTGGCGGGCTGGGCAATCAGGGCGCGGTCACTCTCTCAGGCAACCGCCAGCATCTCTTCGTGGTCAACGCCGGGAGTAATGATGTCTCGGTCTTCTCGGTCGCGGGCATCAGGCTCACGCTGGTCAATCGGGTAGCCTCCGGCGGCATGCAGCCGATTTCCGTCACCGAGTATCGCGGACTGGTCTACGTGCTCAACGCAGGTGGCAACGGCAACATCTCCGGCTTCCGGCTGAGCAGTGGGGGGATGCTGTCGCCCATCGCAGGCGCGACCCAGCCGCTGAGCGGTGCTGCGGTGGGGCCGGCGCAGATCGGCTTCTCGCCCAACGGCGCAACGCTCGTCGTCACCGAGAAGGCAACCAGGACGATCACGCTGTACGACGTTGACGGAGCCGGCCTCGCTAGTGCACCGCGGCCGCAGGCCTCGGCGGGGATGACGCCGTTCGGCTTCGCGTTCGACACTCGTGGAGTGCTGGTGGTCTCGGAGGCGTTCGGTGGTGCCGTCGGTGCCAGTGCCGTCTCGTCGTACGAGGCCACGCTGAGCGGTGGCCTGGTGGTGCGCAGTGGCTCGGTCGGCAACGGACAGGCCGCCGCCTGCTGGGTCGCCATCACCCCCAACAACCGGTATGCCTACGTGACCAACACGGCCAGCGGCAATGTGAGCGGGTACGGTCTGGACGGCGACGGTCGCCTTACACTGCTCGGCTCCGGCATCAGCGGGACCACCGGTGCCGGTCCGATCGACATGTCGATCACGCCAGATGGCAGCCGGCTCTTCACGCTCGATGGCGCCGCGCATCAACTCTCGAACTTCGCCGTCCGCGCCGACGGCAGTCTGGAAGCGGGCGCTGTCACCGCCGGACTTCCGGTCGGCGCCAACGGCATGTCCGCCTGGTAACGAGAAGGTCGGAGGCCCCAGGCAGCAAATGTTCTCATGGAGCGGGCAGGAATCCCCGCCTGCCCGAGCTGGGGTGCCCGCGAAAACGAGAAAGGCCCCACCGCTCCACGCGGTGAGGCCTGACTCGAGAACCATCGGGACGACAGGATTTGAACCTGCGACCCCTTCCACCCCAAGGAAGTGCGCTACCGGGCTGCGCCACGTCCCGTTCCGACTGGCTCCAGCTATCCCTACCCGGGCAGATTAGCTCCCGTGAAGGGCCGTAAGTGTAGCCCGGCGCGAGTGGGATCGGTAGGGTCTCGGAGACGAGCCGATCCAGTATGGTGTGGCAGGTAGGCGGCAGGGGTGACTGAATGCTGGAAGCCAACGGCCAACGGCTAAAGGCCAACGGCTGATGGCTGACGGCTGATGGCTGACGGCTGCAGTTTAGCGCGGGGCCAACCTCGGGGTGATCATCATCGGACCCTTCCTCCGCCGATGATCCCAGACCGCATGACCCGAGGCCAGCCGCGCGGCCCATCCTGAGGCAGGAGACGTACCAACCCACTGGTTCGCCATCAACCTTCTATCCCACAATGACTTAGGCTGCAAGGCCATGAGGCACCTGGCGCCTAGCCCCCGCAGCACCCGTGCGACACACCCACACCCGGCGGCATTCCGCCACGGGCCGAACTGCTGCATCTTCTATCCGGGCGATGGGTGCTGGGCGGTTCCTGTCTTGCCTCGCGCCCCGCGCCCCGCGCCAACTGCCTATTCGCCACTCCCTACTCCCTACTCCATGCATCGTCGCCTCTTCCTCCACCGCACCAGTCAGACGGCCATCGCCCTCGGTCTCCTGCCCCACCTCTCCGCCTGCGGCCCCCGGGAGCGCAGCGGCAGCGACGGGCCGTTGAACGCGCTCCGCGATCGCTACTTCCTCAAGACCCTCGAGCTCAATCCGGTCACCGCCACCTACCTCGGCGGCGACGGATACGACCCGAGTCTGGCCCAGATCAACGGGCGGCTGCGCGACTGGCGTCCGGAGGCGCTGGAAGTCGAGCGCAACACTTACAAGGAAATCGAGGCGGCGCGACAGGCGATCGACCCGGCGAGCCTTTCACC
Source organism: Gemmatimonadota bacterium (assembly GCA_031382385.1). Taxonomy (GTDB): domain Bacteria; phylum Gemmatimonadota; class Gemmatimonadetes; order Gemmatimonadales; family GWC2-71-9; genus JADJOM01. The sequence continues at coordinate 26,151 of JANMYS010000091.1, read as the reverse complement.
CAGCGCCCGCATCGATCACGCGGTACTCGGGGCGCAACTCGCCTTCCTGCTCCATCAGAGCGGCGACCTGCGTACCCACGAGCGGATCATCGACACCTACGTCGCCGAACCGTTCCGGGGCATCGACTGGCAGATTCAGGGGATGACGGAGACCAACCTTCCAATCGCCCAATCGCCCGATCGCCCGATGACCCGGGGCACCGAAGCCGAGTGGCTCCTCGTCCTCGAACGGCTCCGCGGCACCCCGATCTATCTCGAGACCGCGCAGGCCAACCTGCTCGCCGGCAAGAAGGCAGGCAATCTCCCCGATCATCGGATGATCGAGCGCGACGGGGTTGGCGGCGCCAAGGCCAACGCCGACTACTTCCGGAAGGCCTTTCCCGAGAGCGTGAAACTCTACCTGGGCGATCAGCCCTTCGCCGCAGCCCTGCTGCCGCAGCTCACCGACACCGCCCGCATCGCAGCCGACGCCTGGGAGCGCTTCGCCGGCTTCCTGCTGCAGACCTACGACCAGAATGACCTGACCGACCGCTACGCCGCCGGCGAAGAGGAATACGCCTGGCGACTCAAGCACTGTCTGCACCTCACCAGCAATACCGAGGATCTCTTCGCCTACGGCGCCGCGCAGGTCGCCGCGTTCGAGACCCAGCTCTTCCAGGTGGCGGAAGAAGCCGCGCGCGATGCCGGCCTCTCACTCTCCTGGGCCGGCGATGCCGACCGCCGCAAGGCCACCCGCGCCGTAATGGAGGCGCTCGGCAAGGACTCGCCCGCCAACGACGATGAGCTGTTCCAATGGTATCGCCAGGCCGGGGAGCGCGCGGTGGCCTACGGCCGGGAGCAGAAGTTGTTCGACATTCCCGCCGACTATCGCCTGGAGGTGACGCCGACTCCGCCGGTGCTGCGGAGTACGATCGATGCCAGCTACTATCCTGCCCCGCCCTTCAAGAAGAGCGGTGTTGGTCGCTTTTTTCTCACCCCGACCGGCAATGACCCCGCAATGCTGCGGGAGAACAATCGCGCCTCGGTGGCCGACACCGCGATCCACGAGGGCTTTCCCGGGCATGACTGGCACTTCAAGTACATGACCCAGCATGCCAGGGAGATCAGCAATATCCGCTGGCTCACTCCCGGTGCCGTGGAGGACAGCTCCTCCATGTGGGAGGACTCGATGGCCTCGGAGGGCTGGGCGCTCTACGCCGAGGAGTTGATGGCGCAGCCGGTGGCGGGACGGCCGCACGGGTTCTACACCGCGGCGGAACATCTCTACGAGTTGCAGGGACAGCTGCTGCGCGCGGTGCGGGTGCGGGTGGACGTCGGGATCCACACCGGGCGGATGACGTTCACTGAAGCGGTCGACTACTTCGTCGAGCATGTTTCGTTCTACCCCGGGGCACGCCTCGCGGCGGCGACTGACCCCACCGCGCGCGCCATCACCGAGGGGGCGCAGCGCGCCATGTATCGCTACTCCAAGTGGCCGACCCAGGCGATTACCTACAACCTCGGGAAGTCCGCCATTCTCGACCTGCGCGACGCCCTCAAGCTGAAGGAGGGGGCGGCGTTTTCCCCCCGCGCTTTCCACGAGCGGCTCATGCGGATGGGCACCATTCCCGCGGGCTACTTCCGCGACGAGTTTCTGGCGGGCACTGTCTGATTCCCCTGCACTTCGGTTCCCCGGTCCCGCTGCCGATAGCAGAGGTAGACGCGGCAACCGGAGGCCCCAATGGCGTCACCCTGGGAAGCGGAAAAGGTCGAGGAGGAGTGGAGCGATCGGGAGGCATGGCGGGGCGATTGCTACCCCGACACCAGCGAGCGCTGGCTGGAAGAGGAGACGGCCACACCTGATGCGTCGGCCGACGACGAACAGGGCGGCGGCTCCTGGCGTGCCGAACTCCCGGTCGAGGACTGGCCGGAGGAACTCGCCGGACCGGAATACTGGATGTACAAGAACATGGGACGGCAACGGCCCGGTTGACCGCATGACCCCGGGGGGCTGAAGTTAGGTCGCGCCGTACCATCGCCGGCCCCGACTCCCTCAGCCCCCGAAACCATGGCAGGCCTGCCGTACGCCCAGACGCTGGTGATGCTGTTCGTCGTCATGCTGGGGCTCACCGCGCTGGCCCGGCGGCTGGGGGTTCCCTACCCGATCCTGCTGGTGCTGGGTGGCCTCGCTCTCGGCTTCATCCCCCGGCTCACCGCGCTGCAGCTCGCTCCCGACCTCGTCTTTCTCGTCTTCCTGCCGCCGATCCTCTGGGCCGCGGCCTATTTCACTTCGCTGCGCGAATTCCGCCGAAACCTGCGCCCCATCTCCCTGCTCGCCATCGGACTGGTGCTGGCGACGACGGCCGCCGTCGCGGTCGTGATTCACGCGCTGGTGCCCGACATCGGCTGGGCCGCCGCCTTTGCGCTCGGCGCCATCGTCTCGCCCCCTGATGCCGTCGCCGCCACGGCGATCGGGCATCACCTCCCCATTCCCCGACGCGTGGTCGTGATCCTGGAAGGCGAGAGCCTGGTCAACGATGCCTCGGCCCTCGTGCTCTATCGCGCCGCGGTCGCCGCCGCGGTCACCGGCGAGTTTCTCCTGAGCCACGCGCTGCTGGAGTTCGTCTATGCCGCGATCGGCGGCGTGCTGGTGGGCATCCTGATCGGTGCCGTCACACGCTGGGCGCTGACCCGGCTGGACGACGGGTTCACCGAGATCGCCGCGACGCTCATCGCCCCCTACGCCGCCTGGGTGCTGGCGGAGCAGTTCCACACCTCGGCGGTGCTGGCCTGCGTCGCAGGCGGGATCTACGTCCGCTGGTACTACAGCGCGATCACCGCTCCCGCTACCCGGCTGCAGGCGCGCGCCGTGTGGGAGCAGCTCATCTTCCTGCTCAACGGCTTCATCTTCATCCTGATCGGCCTGCAGCTTGGCAGTCTCCGCGCGGCACTCCCGGAAGGTCGCTTCAGCGCGGTGCTATGGCAGGCCGTCGCCGTTAGCCTCACCGCAATCATCATTCGCCTGATCTGGGTGCCGCTGGCGACGGTACTGCCCCGCAGGCTGCTCCGCTCGCTGCGCCACGCCGATCCGATGCCGCCCCGGAATGCCATGTTCCTCGTCAGCTGGACCGGGATGCGGGGCATCGTTTCCCTCGCCTCAGCGCTGGCGCTGCCACTCACCATCGCCGATGGGCGACCCTTCCCCTACCGCGCCGAGATCATTCTCATCACCTTCGGCGTGATCCTGGCAACGCTGGTGCTGCAGGGCCTGACGCTGGCGCCGCTGGTCCGGGCGCTTGGCTTCCAGCCGGAGCACGAACTGGAGCAGGAGGAACAGCACGCCCGCAGGACGGCCAGCGCCGCGGCCCTGACCCACATTGAGTCCCTCGGCCAGGAATCGTGGCCGGTGGCCGGTCATCTCGAACGCCTGCGCACCCACTACGAACAGCGTCAGCGCCAACTGAGCGATGCCGGTGGGGTGGCCGGCGAGTGCACTCCGCAGGATACGATGGCTTACCGACGGCTCCGGCAGGAAGCACTCGCCGCCGAACGCCGGGCCGTACTCGAACTCCGCAATCGCGGCGTGATCAGCGACGACGTGATGCACCGGCTGGAGCACGAGTTCGATGTGGAGGCGCTGCGGATCGGGACCGGGAATGCGCGGATACCGGCGGCGAGTGGGACCTAGCCGTCAGCGGTCAGCGGTCAGCCAATGGCCGTTAGCCGTTAGCCGTTAGCCGTTGGCAAGAGACACTGTATTTCAACTTCGTTGCACTGCCACCTGCCACCTGCCCCCTGCGACCTGCCCCCTGCCACCTGCTCCCTGCCACCTGCTCCCTGCCACCTGCCGCCTTCAATACGCCATCCCCGCCTGCAGATACAGCGACCCGCGTTCCTCCGACTGGGCCCAGCTCACGCTGACCGTGTTCCCCCGGCCAAGGAAGCCGAACCAGAGCCCGCCGCCATACGCCCCGTGCCAGGTGTCTGAGGACTCGCCATCGAGAAAGACCCGACCGATATCGCCGAGGCCATGGATGCCCCACACACCTGGCACGACGAAGCGGAACCCGCCGAAGGTGAGCCGCAGTTCGGCGCTGCCCCATACTGCCGCATCGCCCCCGTAACGATTCTCCCGCCCGAGCCGCACCGTCCTCGCGTTCCCGATGTACGCCGCCTCGGCAAAAGGCGCGGTTCCAAACACCTGCTTCCCTCCCACGCGCAACGCGAGCACCGGCTGAGTGGGAAAGTGCCGCGCGCCAAGGTAGGTGGCCGCGCTGCCATGCACCTCGCCGAAGGTGGAACGCACATCCCACAGCTCCGGCACGAGCGATGTTCCGGCTTCGAGCACCACACCGCGAGTCGCATTGCCCCGGACATCACGCGTATCCACCACCAGGTCGGCCCGGGCGCCGACCAATCCGAAGCGCCCGGAGCCATACGGGCTGGACTGATTGATGAACCGGTTGCCGGACTTGGTATTGGTGTACTGCGCCATGGGGCCGGCGGAGAAGGTGGTGCGGGAAGACAGCGGGACGACGAGCGATGGCTCGAACCGCAGCTCGATCTGCCGCACCCGGTAGAAGCTGGTCGAATTGCTGATCCTGGTCTCGTTGCCGAACCCGTGGAAGCGAAGGGTCTCGATACCACTGGCGAGAAGGCGTACGGTGGCGTAGGTGCGCCTGCCTTCACCGTGAAATGCGGCGAGGTACTCGGCCTTCGCCTCACGGGCGCCGGTGGCGTAGGCAGCCCGCAGCGTGTGCTGCGCAGCGAACGGCTGTTGCCGGAAGCCGTAGTCGGTCCAGACCAGTCCGCCCCCGATCAGCAGGCCCATGTCGGGGCCGGCACTGGCCCAGAGAACCGGGAGCGTGCGGCTGCCCCAGTCCCGTGGCGGAAGCGCGGTGGCCGAGCGCTTCGGTCCGCTGCTATATGCCCGATCGTCCAGATTCACGCCGGGGCCGGCAATTGTCGTCGAATCGGCGTCGTAGAACCGCGCCCCGCCCCGCTCCACCGAATCGGCGAACTGGTCCGCTCCGCCACCACCGATGAACCGGACCGTGATTCCTTCAAGCGATGGTCCGGTTGCGATCGCCTGATCCGCACCGCCGTGGAGATAGACCCGGATCTCGCGGGTCTCGTTGGCGTGAAAGGTCCGGGCAAACCAGGGCACGGGATCATCGTGCCGGGCAATCGTCACCCGGACTGAATGCGGTCCCGCGGCTTCGGCCCGTACCACGTCGCTCTTGTCGGTGGCGTGAATGTCCACCTCGTCGGAAAGCAGCCGGTAGAACGCTCTCGCGGCCTGGGGCAGCCGGTCGCGCCGGCCGCGGAGGGCGTGGGCCAGGCGGGCGCTGTCGAGCGGAGCAAAGGAGGGCGGAAGCCGACGAACAGCCGCGTCGATCACCGAATCAGTGAGTACCCGCTGCAGGGCGAGCGCGATCGAATCCCACGCCGGTCGCTCCAGCCCGACCAGAAACCGCCGGTCCAGTTCCCGGCCGTTCCAGGTGAGGCCGACCATCGCAGGATACTTCGGCCCGAAATTCACCAGTTGCGGCGCCGGTCCCCGCGCAATGGCCAGCAGCAGCCCGTCGAACCGGACGAACGCCTGGTCCCGGTCGCGGGGGATCGCAACCCAGTGCCGGGGCCGGGCGGAATCGAACGTCGCCCACCGCCACTGATCCCGGTGCCGGTCCCAGTCGCCGAGGAACACATCCATGAGGCGCGCCCTAGCAAAGGCGTGCATGTCCACCTGTTCGTCCGGGCTCTGCTCGACCCGCTCGAGGAGCGCATCGCTGGAAATCACCCGCAGCGCGCCGGGGACGATCGTCCCGTCGTCGTCCACTAGCGGGCGTTCCTCGAATAGACCGAACTGGCCGGCAAACTCGGCGCGGAACTCCCCCAGTCGCGCATCGTCCGGCAGCACCACGTAGCGCGGCTCGGTATGCGGCACGCCGGCAGCCTGGAGCAATGGCGGCACGACCAGCGCGCCGGCCGGATGGGAGGAGCTGATCTGGTCCTGTACAATCGAGCTGGCGACCGTGCCGCGCAGCTCGCGCGGAATGATGGCGGTGGGATCCTTGTCGACCGAGCGGAACGCGAACTCCCGGCCATCGGCCGCACGGAACCGCAGCGACCGGGTCTGCTGTCCGCCGCCGCGCTCGGTGGCGCGGAGACCGCCCGCGAACTGCGCCAGGTCGAGCCGCTCCGCCTGCACCGGCGAGGTCCAGAGCCCACGGTAATGGGCGCCAAAAAAGAAGCGGTGCAGCGCGCCCGCCGAGTATCGCGCCCCCGGCATCACCTGGACGGTCGCGGGCGCTGGCTGCTGCGCCGTCAGGCGCCCGGAAGCCAGCAGCACGGAGAGGACGAGGAGTTTCAGGTCAGGCTGTCGCATGGCGCCGTTTTGCTCCCCTGCTGCTCCGGCAGCAATTCCGAGTGTACTTCCTGTGTCCCCCCGTTTCGCGTCACCGTGAGGACGCCGAGCCGGAGGCGATCATTGGCCAGCACATCCAGCCGCATGAAACCCGCTTGCGACAACGCCGGACGGCTCCCGGAGATTCCCGCCACAAAGCCGGTGTGACCGAAGATCCCCGCACCGCTCACGGCGAGCAGTGGTGGCCGGCCACGGTCGATCAACTGCAGGGTATGCTCGTGCCCGCTGGCATAGAGCACAGGCGGATAACAGGCGAAGACCGAGTCCAGTGCCGCGCGCATGGCCCGATTGCGGCGACCGCTCAGATCCTCGTCGCTAATCCCGGCCCCGCGGGCGATCGGATACGCCGAGCCCAGGAGCGGGAGCGGAATGAACAGCGCCGGGTGAATGACGCGAAGGGGGAAGAGGTGGTCCAGCACGGTGAAATAGCCGCCATGTTCGCCGCCGCTCGCCAGCGGGTGATGCGCCGCGACAATCGCCCGGTGTCCCTCGATTGCCATCGCCAGAGCCGCCGTCACCTCGGCAGGCGTGCGGGTGGGACAGCTGCTGGTGATGCCGGGCCGGTCGTGGCCGAACAGCCACCATTCGGTGTCGAGCAGGATGAGGCGGATTCCGCCCGCGGCATCCACCGTCGCGGGGCCGGGGCAGCCATCCGCGGGCAGCAGCCGGGTCCGTCCACCGCTTTCCCGCGCCAGCCACGCTCGCTGGCGTCTGATCCGGTTCCAGCCGTCCGGCCCGGACTTGTCCCAGTCGTGGTTGCCGGGCACAAAGATAAGTCGCTCCGGCCGGTCGCCGCCGACGGCAAGCTGGTCCCGGAGCCGGCGGGCCGCCTCGGGGAACCCGGGATCGCTGCTGTCGGGCAGGCCGCGAGGGTAGACGTTGTCGCCGAGGAAGACGACCAGCGATGAATCGGGGCCGGCATCGAGCAGCTGGCGGAGCGCAATGAGCACCGGCTCGCCGCCGGCAGCAGGGGCACCGGCATCACCGATGAGGTAGATCGAGGCGATCACGGGCTGGCTGTGCGGTACGGACATCGACGGCTGGGGCATCACTCGGCCGGCGCAGCCCAGAAGCAGGAGCGGCAGGCCCCGGAGCAGCGGACGCGTCACCCGTGACACCGGTACCGGGCGAGCGTGCCGGGCCCATTTCCGCCCTCGTCGCTGATGAGCAGATCACCCCCGGCGCTCACCGTCAGCCCCTCCGCCTGGGGGTGCAGCTTCCGGCTCAATCGCTTGATCCCGACGACCGTACCGTCCGTCGTGAGTTCAAGCACCGCATGATCCCGGGCGGAGAGCACGACATAGTGTCCCGAGCGACGGTCGACCTCGATCGAGGAGGCAGCGAACTCTTCCAGCCCGATCGCCTTCCGGAGCGCACCGCGCGGAACCACGAGCCGCGCCGGCGCGGCCAGTGCGCGACGAGCGAGGTCCCAGCGGACGACGATCAGCCCCGCCTTGTCATGGTTCCGGCGGATCACCTTGCAGGGGAGCAACAGCACCCGATTCGTCGCGTCCCAGGCCAGTCCCTCGAACTCGCAGGCAGACGAGAGTCCCGTCTCCACCCGCCGCGCGAGGAGCGCCCCTGGTGCTGTGGGCAGCGGCATGTCGTAGAGCCGCCCGGTGCTCGTCAGCAACAGCACGAGCTTCCCGGCAACGGCGATGCCCTCGAAGTCCTCACGTACCCCGTCGTTGAAGATCCAGCGCTGGCGGATCGACCCGGCATCAGGATCCAGTTCGAAGAGGACTCCCTGCTCGTCGTCGTGACCGAGCAGGCGGCCATCGTTCGTCAAGGCGAGGCCGGAGACCTCGCGGAGGACCGGTGGCAGCGCCACACGCTTGTCGGGAGTCTCGGGATACTGGCATCGCTCGAGGAGACCCGGCTCCGGTTCGCGGGCACCGCCCGTGACAAGCAGAAGGAGCAGCGCCGGTGCCGGGCGGAGCACTATTGTATCCGGGCGCCGATGACTGGTCCGCCCAGCGCCAGCAGGGCATCCTCCAGCGCGGGCAGGTCGGCCTTCTTGCCGAGCCGGACGCGGTACTTGAGCACCGATTCGCCGCCCACGGCATTGGTCTCGACCTGCGCCAGCTCCCAGCGCTTCGTCTCGCGCGCAAGGAACGGCTCGATGATCTGGCGGCCGGGCGCGGCCTGCTTGGCCCGGACGATCAGGACCGAGTTGTAGGGCTTCTTCTCGCCGTTGCCCTTCTGCTTCCCGTCCTTCTCCTTCTCCGGTGCCGCCCCACCACTGCCGGTCGCGGTGCCCGCGGGGAGCATCGAGGCCCGTGGTCCGTCCAGCAGCAGGTAACCCGAATTGCGGCCCAGTTCGCACATGCCGTAGTCGGTCCGCCAGATGGCCAGGGTGATGTAGTTGAAGACCAGACTCAACACCGCCGCCGCGGCCAGCGCCTCCACGCCGGCCGCGAGGCCGACACCGATCGCGAGGAAGACGTAGAGGGTATCGCGTGAGTCCTTGAGCGTGTTGCGGAACTGGACCGCGCCGACGATGCCCGCCAGGCTGAAGGCGAGGGCGATGCTGTTCCGGGTGATCACCACCACACCGGCGACCGAGAGAGCGAGAATCACCATGGTCTGCACCACGCCCTGATCGAATCCCTTGGTGCGCCGGGTCGCCATGTAGACCCATGAGGCCGGCACCATCAGGAGAAAGGCCCCGATCATCGCGACGCCGAGCAGCAGGGCGAAACGCCAGGACAGCCACTCACCCGCACCGGCGACCAGGCTGCCCGGATCGGACGAAAAGCTCATGCCCTGACCGGCGAGCTCCGCGAGCCGGGCGCCGGTGAACGCCTGACGCAGGTCCGGAACCAGCCAGAGCAGCAGTGTGCTCACCGCCGCGAGGAGGGCGTAGTACAGCGTAAGGGAGACGAAGGGCGCCTGCGCCGGATAGGCAAAGCGGCGGACGATGGTCGTAAGGGCGGACATGCGATACTCCCTGGCGGGGGAAAAACCCGGGTATGGGGAAACGTCAGGCAGGGCGCGGAGGTTCCCCGAGGACCCGATATGATGCGGCGTGTGGAGGGATCGTGGAAGGGCAGACGGCCAGCCGGCCCCCAAGAAAAAGCCCCCGCCACGAAGCCGGGAGCCGGAGCGACACCACCAGATTGTTGTTGCCGCAGTGCGAGGAGAGCCACTGGTCGGAATTGAACCGACGACCGCTCGATTACGAATCGAGAGCTCTACCGCTGAGCTACAGTGGCGTACGGCCGATCTTCGTGCGGTGCGAGGAACACCACGAATGCCCTGACGCGGATTCGAACCGCGACGCCTTGCGGCACTACCCCCTCAAGATAGCGTGTCTACCAGTTTCACCATCAGGGCGAGCGGCAGAACTTAAGCACCCGATACGGGGGGCGCAACCCGGCGCGAAGTCAGGCTAAGCCACGAACCTGTAGCGGCTTAGCAGGCCCGAGGGCTCAGGTAATATCGAAGAACGCGCTGAGCCCATCGATGAGCCCGGCGGCGGCAGCATTCAGTTGGTAGCCGCTCCCAATCAGGTCGATATCCAGATTGCCGAAGACGGCGACGCCACCGGTGGCATTCACCGTCGTGGTCCCGCCCAGCGTCGCACCGCCGCCTGATCCATCGACCGCGATCGTCAACGTGATGGCGTCGGTCGCACTGGTGACGAGGTTACCGAACTGATCCACGACCGAGACCTCCACCGCTGGCGTGATATTCTTGGCATGCTTGGTCGTGCTCGGCTCGACCGTAAAGGCCAGGTGGTCGGCGACGTCGGCCAGCCCGGTGGCGGTGAACGTCACCGGACTGCCGCTCAGTGTGCCGGACGTCGCGGTCAGGGTGTTGGCACCAGCCGTCGTCCCCAGCGTCCAGCTGCCCGCTGTCGCGATGCCGCTCACATCGGTCGTCGCACTGCCACCCGTCACACTACCGCCGCCGGTCGCCACTGCGAATGTCACGCTGACGCCGCTCACCGGATTGCCCGCGTTATCGGTCACGAGCACCGCCGGGTTGCTGCCCACCGCCGTATTGACCGTCGCGCTCTGGCCATCACCGGCGCTTAGCGTGATCGTCGCCGCCACACCGGCGCTCAGCGTGATCGTGTTCGACGTCGCCGGCGACAGGGCGCCCGAGGTGAAGCTGAGGGTGTGCCCGCCCACCAGTCCAGTGATCGAAAGCCCGGCAAAGGTGGCAACACCCGAGATGGTGTTCACCGTCGCCGTGCCGCCGAGCGTACCGCCGCCCGATCCGATCGCCGCGGCCACGGGCGTGCCGGTCGTGCTGACGGGATTGCCGAACTGATCTTCCAGCCGCACCGACGGCTGCTGGCCGAATGCGATGCCGCTCTGCGCACTGCCCGATGGCTGCGTTACGACCGCGAGCTGCGTGGCCGTACCAGCGAGGCCGGTCGCCGTAAACGTCACCGGACTGCCGCTCAGGCTGCCCGACGAGGCCGTCAGACTGTTCGCGCCAGCCGTCGTCCCCAGCGTCCAGCTCCCCACTGTCGCGATGCCGTTGCTGCCGGTGACGGCCGTCGCCCCTGTGAGGCTGCCGCCACCGGTCGCCACCGCGAAGGTGACGGTCACGCCGCTCACCGGGTTGGCGCTTCCATCGGTCACCCGTACCGCCGGGTTGGTGCCCACCGTCGTATTCACCGTCGCACTCTGGCCATCGCCGGCGCTCGGCGCGATCGAAGCCGCGGGGCCGGCGGTGACACTCACCGTATTCGATGTCGCCGTGGAAATGCCGGAAGCCGCGAAGAGCAGCGTCCGGTTTCCGGCGAGGCCGGTGATCTGCAGGTTGGTGAAGATCGCCTGACCGCTGCCGTTGGTGACGACGGTGGTCGTCCCGCCAAGGGTGCCGCCACCCGAGGCGATGATCACATTCACCGACACACCGGCCTGGTTCACCGGGTTGCTGGCGGCGTCCTGCAACTGGATGACCGGCTGCTGCGGGAAGACCGCTCCGTTCGCCACGCTGCTCGAGGGCTGGGTGGCGATCGCCAGTTGGGTGGCGCTGCCTGCGCCCAGCACGACCGGGGTCGAGGTGACCGCGGGCTGTGTCGGGCCGGTGAAGCTGAGTGTGTAGCTGCCACTCGACCCGCTGAGGGCAAGACTGCTGAAGGTGGCGAGTCCGCTGGCACTGGTGCTCACGACGTTGCCGGCGAGGCTACTGCCGCCCGGCCCGCTCGCCACCGCGGCGGTGATCGTCGTACCCAGCTGGCTGACCGCGTTGCCGGCGCCGTCAATGAGCTGCACCGTGGGCGCGGGGATGAGCACCGCGCCGCTGGTGCTGCTGCCGGGCGGCTCGGTCGTGATGCTGAGCGCCGTGGCGAGCCCGGGCGTGAGGGTGACGGCATTCGAATTGACGGTGCCGAGACCCGCCGCGGTCGCGTCGAACTGGAAGGTGTAGCTGCCGATCAGGCCGGTGAGTGTGAAGTTGGTGAATGTCGCCAGGCCGGTGCTGAGGGTGGTGGCGGTGAGCGGTGTGAGCACCGGCGAACCGCCGGGACTGGTCAGCACGGAAGCCGTGATCACGACGCCAGGAGCCGTCGCCACCGCATTGTCGTACTGGTCGGCGACCTGGATCCTCGGCGTGGTCGGGAAGATGACGCCGCTCTGTGGCGAGGTGGAGGGTTGCCGGTTGACGATGAGCTTCGCCGCGGTCCCTGCCGTTCCGGTGGCGGTGAAGGTCACCGGGTTCCCGGTGACCCCGCTGCCGCTGACGGTGGCGGTGACGGTGTTGTTGGCCCGCGCCGTCGTATCCAGCGTCCAACTCGTGACGGTGGCGACACCGGCCCCATCCGTCGTCTGCGTGGCGCCGACCAGGCTCCCGGCAGTCCCGATGGTGATGGCAAAGGTGACCGTGGCACCCGCAACTGGATTGTTCGAGGCGTCCCGGACGATGACCGATGGCGGCGCAGCCACCGCCGTCCCCACCGTTGCCGACTGCGTCGTCACACTGTTCGCCGCGACCGACGCCGCGCCACCCGCCGTGCCCGTCGCGGTGAAGGTGGCCGGATTCCCGCTGATCCCGCTGCCCGTGGCCGTCGCCGTGAGGCTGTTCGTCCCCGCGGTGGCCCCCAGCGTCCAGCTCCCCACCGTCGCCAGGCCGCTCGTATTCGTCGTCGTCGTGCCGCCGGTCACGCTGCCGCTGCCCGCCTGCGGCACGAACGTGACGCTGACGCCGCTCTTCGGATTCCCGAAGCCATCCACCACCAGCACCTGCGGTGCGATCGCGACCGCGCTGCCGACCCCGGCCGTCTGGTTGTCGCCCGCCGCCTTGGTCAGCGTCGTCGCCGCCCCCGCCGTGCCCGTGGCGGTAAAGACGACGGGGCTCCCGATGAGACCCGTCGCCGTCGCGCTCAGCGTGTTGCTGCCCGCCGCCGTACCCAGCGTCCAGCTGGTCACCGCCGCGATGCCACTCGCGTTGGTCGCCACCGCCGTGACCGGCACGACCGTGCCGCCACCGCTGGTCACCGCGAAGGTCACCAGCGTGCCCGCGACCGCGTTCCCGCTCGCGTCGGTCACCTTCACCGACGGCGCCGTCGCCACGGCGGTGTTGACCGTCGCCGACTGGTTGTTGCCCAGATTGAGCGCGATCGTCGCGGCCGGCCCGGCAGTGCCCGTCGCCGTGAAGCTGACGGGATTGCCGCTGATCCCGCTGCCGCTCACCGTCGCCGTGACGGTGTTGCTGCCTGCGGTGGTACCGAGCGTCCAGCTGGTGAGCGTCGCCACGCCGGCGCCGTTCGTCGTCTGCGACCCGCCCACCAGCGAGCCGCCACCGGCAGTCACCGCAAACGTCACTGTCGCGCCCGCGACCGGGTTGTTCGTGGCGTCCCGCACGATGACCGACGGCGGCGCGGCGACCGCCGTCCCCACCGTTGCCGACTGCGTCGTCACACTGTTCGCCGCCACCGACGCCGCGCCACCCGCCGTGCCCGTCGCGGTGAAGCTCGCCGGATTTCCGCTGATGCCGCTGCCGGTCGCTGTCGCCGTGAGGCTGTTGCTCCCCGCCGTCGCCCCCAGCGTCCAGCTCCCCACCGTCGCCAGGCCGCTCGTATTCGTCGTCGTCGTGCCGCCGGTCACGCTGCCGCTGCCCGCCTGCGGCGCGAACGTGACGCTGACGCCACTCTTCGGATTGCCGAAGGCATCCACCACCAGCACCTGCGGTGCGATCGCGACCGCGCTGCCGACCCCGGCCGTCTGGTTGTCGCCCGCCGCCTTGGTCAGCGTCGCCGCCGCCCCCGCCGTGCCCGTGGCGGTAAAGACCACGGGGCTGCCGGTGAGGCCCGTCGCCGTCGCGCTCAGCGTGTTGCTCCCCGCCAGCGTGCCCAGCGTCCAGCTGGTCACCGCCGCGATGCCGCTCGCGTTGGTCGCCACCGCCGTGACCGGATTCACCGCGCCGCCGCCGCTGGTCACCGCAAAGGTCACCAGCGTGCCCGCGACCGCGTTCCCGCTCGCGTCGGTCACCTTCACCGACGGCGCCGTCGCCACGGCGGTGTTGACCGTCGCCGACTGATTGTTGCCCAGATTGAGCGCAATCGTTGTTGCGCTACCAGCGATGCCGGTCGCATTGAACGTCACCGGGCTCCCGCTGAGTCCGGTCACCGTGGCCGTGACGGTATTTGTCCCCACAGTGCCGCCAAGAGTCCACGAGGTAACCGTGGCCACACCGGCGGGATCCGTGACAGCGCTCGCGCCGTTGAGCGAACCGCCGCCTGCGGTGATCGCGAAATTCACCGTCACTCCGCCGACCGGGTTGCCGGCGCCATCAACCACCAGGACTGATGGCGGTGCCGCGACGGCGGTACCGACCGTCGCGCTCTGGCTGGTCGTCGAGTTGGCCGTGAGCTGGATCGCCGGACCGGCCACAAGCGCGAAGCTCGATGAGACGTCGGCGCTGAGTCCTGCGGTCGAGAAGAGGAGCGTGTATGTGCCCACCGGACCGCTGAGCGTGAGTGCCGTGAACACCGCCGTACCGGAGGCGTTGGTCGCGACCTGCCGGCCGACGGGGTTGATCGTGCCACCGGGGCCGCTGTTGATCGCGGCGGTAACCTGCCGCCCGGCGGAGGAGACGGCGTTCCCGGCCACGTCCACTACCTGGATCACCGGCTGGGTGACGAAGGCGACGCCACTCTGCTCGGTCGCCCCCGGCTGAGTCACCACGACGAGCGCGGCGGCGGACCCCGGCGTGAGCGCAATCGAGTTCGACGTTACGCCGGTGAGATTGGTGCCGGTGAAAGTGAGGCTGTAACTCCCCACCAGGCCAGAGAGCGACAGATTGGTGAAGGTCGCCACACCGTTCACCGTCACGGCGGTGGTATTCCCGCCGAGGTTTCCGCTGGAGGTGACCGTGATTTGAGTCCCGGACGTATTGACGGGGTTCCCGAGCGCGTCCTGCAGCTGGATGGCCGGCTGCTGGGCGAAGACCGCTCCGCTCGCCGCAGTCGTCGAGGGCTGGGTGGCGATCGCGAGCCTGCCTGCGCTACCGGCCTGGCCGGTTGCCGTAAACGTCACCGTCGCGGACCCGCCGGCGAGTACCGCTGTCGCATCGAGAGTGTTCGTTCCCGTGGTGGTACCCAGCGCCCAGGTCACGGAGGCAAGTCCGGCGGCGTCGGTCACTGCGACTGCAGCCGCGCTCCCACCGCCCGCCGTCACCGTGAAGGTGACATTCACCCCCGCCACCGGATTGCCGCTTGCGTCCGTCACCTTGACCTGGGGGTCGATCGGCAGGGGCGAGCCGGCGGTTCCGGTCTGGTTGTCGCCGGCCTGCTTGGCGAGCGTCGTGGCTGCTCCGGCCGCGAGGGTGACGGTCGCGCTGGTGACCCTGGTGAGGCCGGTCGCGGTGAAATCAATGGTTCTCGGCCCGACCGTTCCGCTGAGGACGAGGTCGGTGTAGGTCGCCTGGCCATTCGAGCTGGTCGCCTGGGCGACGGTGCCACCGAGGCTGCCGCCGCCGGAGGCAATCGAGGCGGTGATCGTGATTCCCGCCTGACTTACCGGGTTGCCCGCGGCGTCCTGCAGCTCCACCACCGGCTGGGTGGCGAATGGCACTCCGCTTTGTGCGGTCGGCGCCGGCTGAGTGAGCAGCGCGAGCCTGGCCGCGGGACCGGCGGTGAGCGCAGTCGCCGCAGGTGCGGTGACGCCGGTCAGCCCGGTCCCATTGAATGCGAGGGTGTAGGCGCCGGGCGGCCCGCTCACTACGAGGTTGCTGAAGGTGGCCACGCCGGCCGGATCGGTCAGCACGGTGTCGGTCCCGCCAAGCGTCCCGCCCGCGCCACTGGCGATCGAGGCCACCACGGCGACGCCGGCCTGGGCCGCGGGATTTCCCGAGCCATCGCGGAGCTGGATCACGGTCGCCGGGGCAAGCGCGACACCGCTCCGGCCGGTGGCAGGCGGTGCGGTGGTGAGCGTGAGCGTCGTCCCGCTCCCCGCCGTGAGCGCGATACTGGAGCTGGTGACGGGGCTGACGCCGGTCGCGCCGGCCGTGACCGCAAAGACGAGACTGTAGTTCCCTGCCGGTCCGGTCAGCGCGAGCCCGGCGAAGGTCGCCGTGCCCGCGGCGGATGTCTGAATCGTCGTCGCCCCGCCCAGGGTCACGCCGACCGGTGCATTGGTAATCGTCGCGGTGATGCTGACACCGGCCTGAGGAACCGGATTGCCGCTGGCATCCCGCAGCTCGAGCACCGGCTGCTGCGCGAAGACCGATCCGCTCAGCGCGCTCGTCGAGGGCTGCACATTGATGCCAAGCTGGGTCGCGACGCCAGCGCCGACAGTGACCGTACCCGATACGGCCGAAGCCAGCCCGGCCGCACTGAAGCGGAGCGTCCTCGGCCCCGAGGCGCCGGTGATGCTCAGGTCAGTGAACGCCGCGGACCCGTTGGCGAGCGAGGCCACGGTCGTGGTGCCGCCCAGCGTACCGGCGCCAGTCGCGAGCGTCGCCGTAATGCTGAAGCTGCCGGCGACGGGATTGCCGGCAGAGTCCCGTACCTGCAGCGCGGGCTGAGTCGCGAACGGCACACCGCTCTGCGCCGAGACGGAGGGCTGAGTCGTGATCGCCAGCAGCGCCGCGGGTCCAGCCGCGAGGGAGATCGACTGGGTTGTCGCGGAGGCGAGGCCCGGCGCGGAGAGCAGCAGGGAATAGCTCCCGACCGGCCCGAGAAGATTCAGGCCGGTGAAGCTCGCCACGCCGCCCGCGTTCGTGACGGCCGTGAGCGTCCCTCGCAGTGTCGCACCACCACCAGCGACTGCCGCGGTGACTACGACGCCACTCTGCGCGACCGGATTGCCGAACTGGTCCTGCAGCTGCACGCTCGGCTGGGTGGCGAGCACCACGCCACTCTGCGCCGTTGCCGCCGGCTGGCTGGTGATGGCCAGTTGCGCGGCGCTGCCCGCCTGGCCGGTCGCGGTCCAGCCGACCGGGCTGCCCCCCAACGGGGCGTTTGTGGCATCGAACGCGCGAGCTTCCAGTGCGTTTGCGCCGGCGGCCGACCCGAGGGTCCAGGATGCGAGCGTCGCGACTCCACTGGCGTTGGTGAGAATCGTGACGGCGGAAGCGGTCACTAAGCCATTGGAGACCTGCCCGTTGCCGCCGGTCACCACGAAGTCAACGTTCACGCCCTGCACCGGATTGCTGTTCTGGTCGGTGACCTTCACCGACGGCGCCGGCGCCACCGCCTGTCCCACCGTCGCCGTGTAGCTGGCAGGAATGCCGCTGGCGCGCGCGATCGTGGTCGGCTGGCTGGCGGTTGCGGTTCCCGAGATGGTCACCTGCAAGCCGGAGGGCGCGGCCGTCGCGGTGACATTCTGCGGGCCTGCGGCAGAACCAAAAGTCCAGAAGGTGAACGCGTAGCCGTTGACGTCGGTCTGGCTCAGCGCCGGGGCCACCGCGCCACCCTGTGCCGGGGCCCAGGTGATGCTCCCGTTGGGAACGCCGTTGCCGTTGGCATCGAGCAGGCGGACAACGACCGAGTCCTGGAACCCGACTGGTGCGGTTCGCGGAGGATTGTTGCCTCGTGCGATGACGAGGGACGCCGCACCACCCGCGGTGGCTGTCTGGTGGAAGACGACCGGCGAGCTTGCGACGCCGGTCACCGTCGCACTGGCGGTCTGGGCGCCGGAGCCGGCACCGAGTGTCCGCGTCACCGAGGCTTGCCCGGCCGCACTCGTCACGGTCGTGGCCGCGCTCACGCTTCCCTGCCCTGGCGGCACACTCCAGGTAACCGTCAAGCCGGAGAGCGGATTCCCGAACTGGTCGGTCACCACCACTGTGAGCGGCACCGGGAGGATGCTGCCGACGACGCCGCTCTGGTTGTCGCCTGCCAGTGCAAAGACGGTATCGGGCTGGTCCGCGCTCGCGGTCGCCGTGAATGCGGTCTTGAGGGTCGTGCGCAACGCGGGGTTGATGACGCGCGCCTCGACGCGCTGCGCGCCGACCAGCGTGCCAAGCACCCAGACTGAGCGTGCGCGGCCGTCATCATCGGTGACCGTGGTGTCTGGAATCAGGATGGCGCCGGTGCCGCCGGCGACGGCCTGAAAGACGACCTTTTGCCCGACAACCGGCCGGGGCGTCGGGCTCTTGGAGTCGGTGACCCGGACGATGAGCGTGTCGGTGAGCCGCTGCCCCACGACCCCCGTCTGGCCATCGCCTCCCAGCTGCACGATGGCCGCCGGGAGACCGTCGGGCGGCAACGTCAGACTGTCCCCGCCGCCACACCGGATAGTGGCGAGGAGGAGGAGGGTAGGCAGGAACCAGCGGCGGATGCGGGTAACCTTCACGACACCAGAGGGGCTAAAGACCATCGTACCGGGCGCAGGCGGCATGCCGTCCGTGGGGCGACAATGCTAGCCCCCAACCCCTCCCCTCGCCAGCACTTCCATTTGACCGTGAAATCCGGTTGTGGCAGAACCGCCACAGTTGTGCTGCGGCGCTCGAGCCCATGTCACGATTGAGGCAGAAAAAACTGCCGGGAGACGAAGGTTGGTTCGCCTCGCCTCCCGACTCTGCAGGAGCGGTGGCTGCAGTCGTCAATGGATCGTGATACCGAGGCCGAAGCTGACGACCCGGTCGTCCACGTTGTCGTAGCGGTGCGCGGTCAGGTCGATTGTCGGAACGAGGGCGACATTGCGCGCCAGTCGGAAGTCGTAGCCCAGCCCGATCGCTGTGGCGAGCCCATCGCTGCGAAACCCGACGCCGCCATTCACGCCAGGCGCATAGTCCACTTCCGCCCGCGCGATGCCCACGCCGCCCCGGAGCCAGAAGTTCCCCTGCGCCGCGGGGTACCACTGGGCAATGACCATCAGGCTGCTCAGGGATCGGTCATAGCCCTGCGCCGGATATCGCGAAGTCCAGCTCTGGAACTCGGCGCCAATCCGCAACGAGGGGGACACCGTGCCGCCGACCTTGATGTAGCCGATCGCCCCACCCCTGTCATCGCTCCAGCCCAGGCCGTCCCTGGCGTCGAACGCCTCGGCTCCGCCCCCGATTCCGGCGGACAGCCAGAGCCCGCTCCTGCTGGACGCCCGGCGATCGCCGACCTCGCGCAGGCCGCAGCTGCAGCCGCCGCGCTTGCGGTCCCGATCGCGATCGGGGTCACGATCCGACTCATCATCATGTTGTGCGGCGAGGCCAGCGGGAATCAGCAGCGTGAGTCCGGTGAGGACGGACCAGATCGTGGTTCGCATACCCAACCTCCTTGCCATGGCCCTGTGTATGTTGTCGAGTGGAATTGCGGTCGTCGCACCCCCTTGAGCAAGCCCCGGACCGGATCAGCGGGATACCCGTAAGTACTATCACGACAATATGTTAGACGTACTTCCTGGAATCAGCTGGACGCCAAACCGTCCACCCCGGTGGACACGACTGTCCAAGAAATCATGACTCCACGCACACGCGGCATCCTGTTCTTCGGGCTGACAGTACTGCTCGCGCTGGTGTTCCTCAGGCTCGGATGGTGGCAGGTGACCCGGCTGCAGGAACGGCGCGCGGACAACGCTCGTGCGCTGGCGGCGCGCGCCGCCGCTCCTGTCGGCCTCGAAAGCATCGGCGTGGTCGGCGGGCTCGACAACCGACGGGTGGATCTGGTCGGCCAGTACGATCAAGCGGCGGTGGTGATCCTGCGGGGTCAGAGCGAGCAGGGGGTACCAGGGGTGCGGATTCTCACGCCGCTCCGGCTGGCGGGACGGGACGACGCGGTGCTGGTGCAGCGGGGATTCGTGACATCGGGGGATGCCCGGACCGTGGAGTTGTCCGGGCTACGGGAAGATGGACTGCAGCGGGTGCAGGGGATTGCGTTCGCTGTCCCGGCCCAGGCGGGCGAGCCGATGGAAGAGAGCGGTCAGTTGACCTGGCGCCGGGTGGACCTGCCGGCGCTCAGCGCACGTCTCCCCTATGCGCTGCTGCCCTTCGTTGTCCTGCAGCTGCCCGACTCGAGTCTGCCACGCCTGCCGCGGCGGGACGACCCGCCGCCGCTGGACGACGGTCCCCACCTTAGCTACGCGGTCCAGTGGTTCTCGTTCGCAATCACGGCACTCGTGGTCGGCGGGCTGATCGGCTTCAGGAAGCCGGCGACGTCATAGCGGCGTGACCATCGAGCTGTTCGATAGTCGCGGTCGATGGCGGGCGGCTCTGCCGTAGGCGCTGGGAAACCTGCTCCGCCTGCCGGAACGCCCGCAACACATTCTCCCCCGCCAGCTTCCTGAGGTCGGCGTCGCTCCAGCCCCGGTGGATCAGTTCGGCAAAGAGAAAGGGGAACTTCGAGGTATCCTCGAGCCCGTCCGGACCGAACTCGATCCCATCGAAATCGCTGCCGATGCCGACGTTGTCCACGCTGGCCACCTTCCGCACATGCTCGATATGATCGGCCACGTCGGCCAGGGTGGCATGCGGCATGGGATGCGCCGCGGCGTACTCCCGCCTGAGCCTTCCCCGCTCCACCGTGTCGGTCACCGTCTTCTCGATCGCCGCCTGGGCGCTGTCGGCGGCATCCTCCGCCAGCCGCACCGCATTCGAGACGAACGACGGGACGAAGGTCACCATGACCACACCGCCGTTCTTCGGCAGTCGTGCAAGGATCGAGTCGGGGACGTTTCGCTTGTGATCGGTCAGCGCGCGGGACGAGGAGTGAGAAAAGATCACCGGCGCCTCGGTCACGTCCAGCACGTTGCTCATGACCGCCGGGGAAACATGCGAGAGGTCCGCCAGCATGCCGAGGCGGTTCATCTCCCGCACCACCTCCCGCCCGAACGGCGTGAGCCCGCCATGGATCTCCTCGCCCAGCGCCGCATCGGCCCAGGCCAGCGTGACGTTATGGGTGAGCGTCATGTAGCGCGCACCGAGCTCGTAATAGCTGCGGAGCGCGCCCAGCGAGTTCTCGATCGCGTGACCACCCTCCATGCCGAGCAGAGAGGCAATCCTCTTCTCCTTGCGGGCGCGGAGAATGTCCCCGGTGGAGGTGGCGAAGAGCAGGCGGTCGGGGTATTTGGCGATCATGCGCCGGGCGATGTCGAACTGCTCGAGCTGTACCCGTGCGAAGCCGCTGTCCTTGATTTCGCCGGGAATGTAGATCGACCAGAACTGCGCACCCACGCCGCCCGCGGCCAGCCGGGCCAGATCGGTGTGTTTCGGCCGGGGTGTCCGCAAGTCGTAGGCATCGACGTCGCGGGGCGCGCCCTTCACGGTGCGAATCTCCCATGGCAGGTCGTTATGGCCGTCAACCAGGATGGTCGACGCGAGCAGGCGCCTGGCGTGGGCCAGGTCGGCCTCGGACTGGGCGGCAACGGCCGTGGGGAAGGCGATGAGAGCGAGGGCAACGAGGGCGCGCGGCGCCGGGCTTCCGATCCGCATGAGGCAGTATCTCCACGAGAAATTCATCGGGCGGCGCGTCCCGGCCGCTTGAGCTGGATCAGATCCGGCCGGGTGAGGAATTCGGGACAGATGGTCTGGTCGTAGCCGTAGGCGCCGCCGGTCTCCGCGTCGGTGAAGGGGAAGCCCCGGCAGACGGCGGGATAGTGCGGGTCCTTGTGAATCGAGCAGCTGTTGTCCACCAGGAAGACACAGCGACCGCCCCGGACACGGGTCCGCCACTCTCCCCACCGGGTGCGGTACATCCGGTCGCGACCGTAGCGCGCCCCGAGCGACTCCGCCTCTTCCTCACTCAGCGTCGTCCCCCAGGCACAGCAGTTGGAGTTGTGGGGGCAGGGGTAACAAGGCAGTTCGGGGAAGTTGGCCATCAATCGGGGGCGAGGGGGCGGTTGAGTTTGACCGGTCAGGGAAACGCGGTTCAGCGCCGCGGCGAGAGGCCAGGGATCTGACGGCCATCGAGCCGCTCACCGACCTGCACGCCGAAGATCCGGGCGAGTGTAGGCGCGAGGTCGATGGTGCGGATCGTATTGGGACGGATCCCTGGGCGAATCATCGAGCCCAGCAGCACGATCGGTACGCCGACATCGTCCGCATTGGTCGTTCCGTGCGTGGTATAGCCGGTACCGTCGGCCCAAATGTAACCGGGTGCCGGGGTCGCACAGGCCAGCCAGGGGAAGTCCCGCGGAAGGGTGTGGCGCCAGCGCGTGGCGGCCACATCACGCTCGGGTGCGAGTGCCAGGGTGCGCGGGGTCCAGCTCTGCACCACGCCGGGGAGGGCGCGAAGTCGGGCCTCGACCACGGCGGCCAGACTGTCCCTCGAGAAACCAGATCGCTGCAGCACTGCGCTATCGGCGTAGACCAATCCCGAGCTCTCGAACAGCGCCGGATGCGCTGCATCCGGCCCCAGCAGTTCCCGGTTGAGCCGCTCGACCAGCGCACCGAGCGGGATTCTCCCACCGGCACCACCAGAAGCGATGGTCCGCTCCGGGAAACTGACGACGCCGTGGTCCGCCGTCAGAGCGAGCACGATGCGCTGCTCCGGCACCAGGACAGCGAGCGAATCGAGGAACCAGCCGAGGTAGCGATCGAGGTGCAGCAGGTGATCGTGCATTTCCCGGCTGTCGGGCCCCCAGGCGTGCCCGATGTAGTCGGTGGCGGAGAGGGAAATGGCCAGGACATCGGGGTGCCTGGCCTGTCCCAGCCTGAGCACGCGCGCCCCGTCGAGCGCCAGATCGAGGGTGAGCGAGTCCATCCACGGCGTGTCGGGAACCGCACCGGCCACGGCGGAGGGATCGGCGGGGAGCTGGTGCGGGAAGGTCCGGTCCGTTCCCCCCGATTCAAACCGTTGATCATCGGGCTCGGCGTAGGCCGAGCCCGGGAGGAGCAGGGTCCAACGCCGGGCGGCCAGTGCGGTGACACCGCCGCGGGCATTCCACGCGGTCACCCAGGTCGGGAGGGTGTCGGCGTAATAGGTGCTGGTAGTGAAGCGACCCCCCGCGTACCAGTAGACCGGGCCGCGACTTCGGCCGATCGGCAGGATGGCGCCGCGATCCTTGCGTGAGACGGAGAGAAACCGCGCCGCCGGGTCCGCATGATGGAGCCAGTCGATCAACGTGGTCCCCTTGAATCGACGGGGGGAGGCTCCCATGACACCGGGAACGCCGATCACCGGAGCGGTGCTATCGGGGACGCCGAGTTCATTCAGCACGATCCCGGTGCTGGCAGGATGTCGGCCGGAGAGGATCGTGGCGTGGCCCGGGGCCGTCTCGGTGACTGCATGGTCCTGCAGCGCGTTGGGGAAGACCGCTCCCTCGCGCAGCAGGCGGCGGAAGCCCCCCTGCCATTGGGTCGACCAGCGGGCGAAGTAGTCGGGCCTCAGCTGGTCCACTGTCACCATTACCAGGAGCGTTGGCCTCGACGGTGGCGCGGAAGCGACCAGCAGGAGTGTGAGCGGGATCACGACAGCCGAGATCCGGCGGGGAAGCGGTGTGGACATGGGGCCGCGTTTGGAAATGGGCGACGGGGTGTGGCGCAAACGACTCGGAGTTTCGCAGCAGTCGGGTACGCCGGCCACCCCGGTCACTGACACGAAGCTGCCGTCCTGTAAGCGTTTAGGTAACTGGCACCCTTCTCGCTCTTTGGGACTGCGAAGGATAACTGAAATTGGTCGAACCACGAACCGCCCGATAAGAGCACACCCGGGGTGACCCGGGGCCGCAAAACTGGAGGTCTCGCTTGTACCGCAGTTGAGCCGACACAGCCATCGGCCACTCCCGGGACAAGAGAGATAGCTCGGTGCCGAAGGTGGAGTGCTGCGGAGCGTGATGCGTTGGCGAACCCTCAGGGGCTCATGGCATCGCGCTGTTGTGTTCCCGGGCATGGGAGAGGAATCTCATGCCGCACCCCGTTCTGCCACATCGCCGTTCCCGGGCCTCGTTCTATTGCCTGGGCCTCCTGGCCGCCCTCGCCGCCTGCGAAATGCTCGGCCCGGTGGAGGCTCTGCCTTCGGGCGCCATGCTGCTCATCGCTCCGCCGGAGTACGAGGCCTGGTGGACCGCGACCGAAGCCTGTGCCGGTGAATCCAGCGACTTCCACCGCATCGAATGGTACGTCATCCCCGATGTCCGCACCTTTCCGACAGCAGCGGGGGAGAAGGTCGGGCTCTGGTCGCACTCGTCCGACGGCATGCGGATCATCCTCGCCGGGGACTACGCCGACAACGAACTCGTGGTTCGCCACGAGATGCTGCACGCCCTGCTCGACCGCAACGGCCACCCCGCGGAATACTTCCAGAACCGCTGCCACCTTACCTGGGAGAGCTGGCACCCGGCGGAGTAGCGCGAGGTAGTAGCCGTTAGCCGTTAGCCGTTAGCCGTTAGCCGTCAGCCGTCAGCCGTCAGCCGTCAGCCGTCAGCCGTCAGCCGTCCAAGGATGATCGAAGCTCAAGGCGGGGACCATAGCCGAGCCCCACACAGTAACGACGGCGGGCGGAGTCACCCTGACTCCGCCCGCCGTTTCCTGCCCGCAACCCTGGCCCGGCTCAGGGGTCGGTGATCAGTCCCGGAACAAGCTGGTCGCTGGTGCTGCCGTTGGCCAGTTGCCCGTTGGCACCATCGCCCCAGCAGTAGATCGCGTTGGTGTTCGCCACGCCACAGGTAAAGGCGGATCCTGCGGCGATGCTGGTGAAGCTGCTCACTCCCCCTGGCATGACCACCGCAACCGGCGCCTGCCGGTTGGACAGGGTGTTGTCGCCCAGCTGGCCACCGTCGTTGAGCCCCCAGCAGAAGACCTGCCCGCCATTGGTCCTGGCGCAGCTGTGCCCGCCGCCGACCACCATCTGCGCCACACCGGAGAGTCCGGCAACCTGGAGCGGTACAAGGCTCTCATTGTTGGTCAGCGTCAGGGTGTCCTGGCCGATGCGTCCATTGATGTTGGCACCCCAGCAGTACACCAGCCCGCCAGTGGTGCGGCCGCAGGAGTGAGTCTGGCTGACCACGATTTCCGCGAACGTCAGATTGCCCTTCACCACCGTCGCCGTAGTCCGCTGACTCTTGCTGCTGTCGCCCAGCTGGCCGAAGCCATTGATACCCCAGCAGTTGCCGACGCTCGTGGTCGAGCGGACCCCGCAGCTGTATGTGACACCGGCGCTGACCTGGGAGAAACCGGAGTTGACCAGCAACGGGGTGGTACGGCTGCCGGTCGAGGTCCCGCCGCTGCCCAGCTGGCCGTTGCTGTTGCCTCCCCAGCAGTAGAATGACAACCCGGTGGAAACGCCGCAGCTGTGATCAAAGCCCAGTTCAATAGTGCTGAACGCTACCGGAGAACCGATGGCGCCAGGGGCGCTCACGCTGACCGGAGCAATCTGCGTGGACGTATTGTTGACGCCGAGCTGGCCCTTGTTGTTGGCGCCCCAGCATGAGGCAGCCCCCGCACCCGTGATGCCACAACTGTGCGATTGTCCTCCGGTGATACTTGTGAACAGCAGCGCGGTCTTCACCGCAACCGGTGTCAGGCGCTGCGTGAACGAGCTGTCGCCGAGCGCGCCAATGCTGTTCGATCCCCAGCAGTAGGGCACGCCATCAATCGAGATTGCGCAGGCGTGGGCGGCTCCAGCGGTCACTCGGCTGGGGGTAAAGACCGGTGAGGCGTCGAATGAGAGCACGGGCAGCGCCCCCGACGTCGCCGTCATGGTGTTGGTGATGACGCGTTTACCCAGCGTCCACCCGCCTACCGTGGCCACACCCAGTGCGTCGGTCAGCTGCGACCCGCCGGTGACGGTGCCACCTCCGGCCGTTCCGGCGAAAGTAACGGTCGCACCGGCGACCGGATTGCCGCTCGCGTCCACCAGCTTGACCGAGGGGAGCGTCGTGGCAGAGATGCCGACGCGACCGCTCTGCGTCTGTGGGCTGTTGGCGGTGAGCGAGACACCCGGGCCCGCCTGCAGCGCAATCGTGCCGGACACCGCAGTCGAGAGGCCGGTGCTGGTAAAGGTCAGCGTATAGCTGCCGATCAGGCCCGTCAGCGAGAGATTGGTGAAGCTGCTCGCCCCGGTACCGCCGGTGGCGATCGTCGTGGTCCCGCCGAGCGTGACGCCGGCCGGCGCACCGGTGAGAGTGGCGACCACGTTCACGGCGGCACTCGCAACATCGTTGCCGCCGGCGTCACGCAGTTGCACGACCGGCTGCTGGGCCAGGACAATCCCGTTGGTTGCGCTCGCGGATGGTTGAGTGGTGACCGTGAGCTGGCTCGCGGCCCCGGCGCCTAGCGCAATCGCGTTCGACGTGGCACCGGTCAGTCCCGCGCTGGCGAAGCTGAGGGTGTAGCTCCCGACCAGGCCGGAGAGCTGGAGGTTGGTGAAGCTCGCCCCGCCGCTCGCATTGGTCGTGAGGACCGCGGTGCCGGTG
>JANMYS010000089.1:0-1637 GCA_031382385.1 Gemmatimonadota bacterium | reverse complement strand
GCCGGTGGTACGCTGCTCCGAGGGGAGGTTGTCGCCGACAAAAGCGCGGAACGGCTCCATCGAGATGTTGATGGAGGCGTCCATGATCCAGAGCATCCCCGCCGCAACCCAGAGCGCCGGGGAGTTCGGCATGGCGAGCAGTGCCGCGGACGCCAGGATGGCGCCGACCAGGAAGTAGGGACGGCGACGGCCGAGGCGGTTCCAGGTGCGATCGCTCAGGTAGCCGACGACGGGCTGGATCAGGAGCCCGGTCACCGGCGCGGCGATCCACAGAATGGGGATGTCCTCCACCTTGGCGCCGAGGGTCTCGAAGATCCGGCTCACGTTGGCGTTCTGCAGCGCGAAGCCGATCTGGATACCGAGGAAGCCGAAGCTCATGTTCCAGATTTCCCAGAACGAGAGCCGTGGCTTGGTCCGGACGGCGGGGGCGGTAGCGGCGGTTGATGCCATGGTGTTCCGGGACCTCAGGAGTGGGCGGGAGGTGAGACGCTCACTTCGGGATGTCGGGCGCGGTGGAGCCGGCGCAGCAGCCCGTCCACCTCAGGGTCAGTGAAAATGTCGTCGAGCAGCCGCCCCATCGGCCGCTGCCAGTTGGGGCGCACGGTCGATGGCGTTCCGGGAAGATTGACCGCGACCGGCTCGAGCCAGAGGTCCTCGAACCAGGGGACCACCAGCGGGCTGTCCGACCGGCCGAGCCACTCCAGCAGCGCGTTCAGAAAGGCGCGCCGGTCCTCCAGCGTGACGCCCAGCCGGTCGGCGAGCCACTGGACCGCCCGCCCCCGCTCCGCCACGGAAGCCGGCGCCCCCGCCTCGGCAAGCAGCCCATAGCGAATTCGATCGACGATGTCGTTGCCGGCGAGCCACCCGGCGAACGTCGGGGTGTCGTGGCTGCCCACCAGGGCCATGTCCGCGGCGGTCGGCGGGGCGACGTCGGGGCCGTCCGAAGCCTGAAAAATCGCCAGGTACATTCCCCAGATCCGGTGGCGCGGCAGCGCCTCGAAGATCTCGCGGGGCACGGTGCCGAGGTTTTCGCCCACGACCTCGCACCGGTTGCGGTTCGACTCCAGCGAGAGCACCGCGAACAGCTCCTCGGCGGGATACGAGACGTAGGTCCCGTCGTGCAGCCCGAAGCCGTGGGGGATCCAGTAGAGCCGGGTCCAGGCCATGATGTGATCCACCCGGAGCACGCCAGCGAGCCCCGCCTGGTGGGCAATCGACGCCGCCAGATACCGGTGCCCCTCATCGCGCGACGCATTGGGGAGCACCGGACTGAATCCCCAGTCCTGCCCGCTGGGGAAGCCGCCGTCGGGAGGGGCGCCCACCGACATCCCGTCGCCGAAGAGGCCCTGGCGGGACCAGGGATCGTAGCCGTCGGGGTGACCGCCCACGGCCAGGTCGAGACCAAGCCGGAAACCGTCGTGCTCCAGGCGCTGCCTGAGCTCGTGGAGCTGGCCACGCACCAGCGTCTGCGCGACGAGGTGGAAGTTCTCCTCCTCGGAATCCACCTGATCGGGTGTAAGGGTGCCGGCCCGTGCCGCCGGCGGCCAATCCCGCCAGTTCCTGCCGAGCCGGGCCTGCGCGCCGCGGAAGCGGGCATAGCGTACCAGCTCTCCATCCAGCTCTGCCACAGGCGGGAC
>JANMYS010000160.1:0-3545 GCA_031382385.1 Gemmatimonadota bacterium | reverse complement strand
TTGCGCATCGGCGAACTGCCAGTGCTGGATCTCGTTGACCGCCACTCCGCCCAGCCGCACCGTCCCCTTCTCGCCGATGATCGTGAGCGAGCCCTCGAAATTCTTCTGGTGCACCAGCATCGTCACGCTCACCGAGCCGAGGGCGCCGCTCCGCCAGCGCACACTGGCCACACCGGTGTCTTCCACCTCGATGTTGCGGGCGAGTGTCGCGGTGAAGGCGTGCACGCTCTCCACCGGACCCACCAGCCAGTCGAGCAGGTCCACGTAGTGGCTCGCCTGGTTCATGAAGGCGCCGCCATCGTATTCCCAGGTCCCGCGCCACGCCGCGCTGTCGTAGTACTCCTGCGGCCGACTCCAGAAGACGTTCACGGTGACCAGGTAGATCTTGCCGAAGCGGCGCTGATCCAGCGCCCGCTTCAGCAGCTGGATGGTCGCGTTCTGCCGGTTCTGTTTGACGACAAACATCTTCACGCCCGCCCGGTCGCACGCCGCGACCATCGCCTGGCCATCGGACCAGCGGGTGGCCATCGGCTTCTCGGTGATCACATGCCGACCGGCCGCCGCCGCCGCGATCGCCTGGGCGGCGTGAATGCCGCTCGGTGTGGCCAGCACGATCACATCGGCATTGTTGCCGGCCAGCAGCGCCTCCAGCGAGGCGAATCCCGCCACGCCGCTCCGCGCCACGGCCCGCGCGAGCGCGGCCGGATCGATATCGCAGACGGCGACCAGCTCCGCGCGCTCCCGGTGCCGCTCGAGCGCCTCGAAATGCTTCTCGGCGATACGACCACACCCGACCAGGGCAAAGCGGATGCGGCGACCAGCGATGGGGATGGGGGCGATAGGCATGGGAGGGAATGATAAGGACTTGGAGTGCGAGCGGGAGGGCGGGAGCGGGCTCAGGACGCCAGTATCCGCAGGCGCAGCGCCTTCAGGCGGGGCACGATTTCCGGTGTTTCCTTGATTTCGGTCAACGGGATCAGGTGCCGGCGGATATAGGTCCAGTCGAGGGCTCCTCCCTGGCGGACCAGAACGCCCTCGAGATCCACCCAGTCCCGCGGTCGATCGGCGAACGCCTTCAGGACGACCAAGTCCTCCGCCGAGCAGATGCGGAGCGGCGCCTGACCTCCGAGGGGCACCAGGCGCGCACGCCGGACGACTTCTTCCTCGAATGGCAGCGCGCCCAACGCTACATCGAGAGAGACACCAGCAGTGCTCCGTAACAGGAACACCCGGTGCCGCAGCGCGAACGCTACAGGCTCGGCAATCCGGGCGGGAAATCGCTCCAGCAGAGCCTCGACAAAGGCAGCCTCCGGTCCGAATCCGGTCAGCAGTGTGGCATCAACGTGGAGCGTCAGCCGTGGCTCGCCCCAATGCTGCAGCGCCAGCCCTCCGATGATGCAGAATCCCCAGCTCCGCTCCTCGCAGAACTGCTGCAGCTCCGCCGCAGCCTGGACCAGTTCGATCACATCCCCGCGCGCTCCGCTATTCGCTGGAACCACGCCTGCTGCTCCACCAGCCCCGAGGTGGTCCGCTCACCCCGCTCCCGAACTGTGGCCGTGACCATCCCCGAGAACATTTGGATCGCGCGCACCGTGTCGATCCGAAGCAATTCCTCACGACGGATGCGCTCCAGCTCCGGCCCCGCCCGGCCCCATGCCGCAACCGACTCCCGGATCATCCGGGCTTCCGATTCAGTCATCCCGCTCCCTGTTCCGAACTGAATGCGGCGATTGGAGATAGGTCAACGTCGACGCAGCATGAGGCGGAGTATAAGGGGGAAGCGGAGGCGGGGGAATGCGAGAAGGGCTCTTGTGTCGGCCTCTCCGAAATCAGCAGCGGGAGCCCCGGGAATCACCTCCCCGAAACCCCCGCCCCCAACCGCCCAACCGCCCGTCCGGCACGGAGGCCGGACCTACCTGCCTTTTCGCTTAATCGCCCGACCGTCTGACCGTCCGCCCGTCCGACCGTCCGCCCGCCCGACCGTCCGCCCGTCTGACCGTCCGACCGTCCGACCGTCCGCCCTACCCCGACAACCCCACCAGCTTGCCGTTCCCACCACCACGCAGCACCCCACGGGTATCCAGCACCAGCGACGATTCGGCGAGCACATGCTTGTAGTCCACTTCCGCATGGTCGGTCACAATGATGACGAGGTCCGCCGCCCGCAGGTTGGCATCGGTCAGCGGCACACTGTGGAGCGGCAACCCCTTGATGAGCGTGTGGCCGTCGTCATCGATGCTGTGGACATGCGGGTCGTGGAACTGGACCGACGCGCCCTTTTCCTGCAACAGCCGGATGATGTCGAGCGCCGGGCTCTCGCGCAGGTCGCCGATGTTCTTCTTGTACGCGACGCCGAGCACGAGGACCTTGGTCCCCTTCACCGCCTTGCTCCGCTCGTTCAGCGCGTCCGCCGCCTTGCGGACCACATATGCCGGCATCTCGGCGTTGATCTCGCTGGCCAGCTCGATCATCCGGGTCTTGAACTGCAGGGTGCGCATCTTCCACGAGAGGTAGTGCGGATCGAGCGGGATGCAGTGGCCGCCGAGACCCGGGCCGGGGGTGAATTTCATGAAGCCGAACGGCTTGGTCGCCGCCGCCTCGATGACACCCCAGACGTCCAGTCCCAGCTTGTCGCAGGCCTGCGCCAGCTCGTTGGCCAGCGCGATGTTGATCATCCGGAAGGTGTTCTCGTAGACCTTGACCAGCTCGGCGGCCTCGGGACTCTGCACCGGGACCATCGTGTCGAAGATCTTGCCGTAGAACGCCAGCGCCAGCTCGTTGCACAGCGGCGTGATTCCGCCGATGACCTTGGGGGTGTTCCGGGTCTGCCAGGTGGGGTTGCCCGGGTCCACCCGCTCAGGACTGAAGCAGAGCGCGAAGTCCTTGCCCACCATCTGCCCGCCACTCTCGAAGATCGGCAGCAGCACCTCCCGGGTGGTCCCCGGATAGGTGGTGCTCTCGAGAATGATCAGCTGGCCGGGGCGCAGCCCGTTGCGGATCGACTCCGCCGCAGCGACGACATACGACAGGTCGGGATCCTTCGTCTTGTTGAGCGGTGTCGGTACGCAGATCGAGATGGCGTCGCACTCGCCCAGGCGCCTGAAATCCGTGGTGGCGGAGATCAGCTTGTCCTTCACATGCCGGGCCAGCACCGCGGCGGGCACATCCTCCACGTGGCTTTCGCCCCGATTGATCCCGCTGCAGACCGATTCGCTGATGTCAAAGCCGAGGACTCGGAAGCCGCTCCGGGCAACCTCGACGGCCAACGGGAGACCCACGTACCCAAGGCCAATGATCCCGACTGTGGCATCACCCCGGGCTATCCGCTCCCGCAACTGCTGTAGACCGTCCGCCATGACCGCTCCCTGCCCTGAAGGAAAGTGAGTATGGTGTAACGAGATGGAGCCCTGATCGCCGCAACTTAGTGGGGCCCGGTGGTGTTGTGCCAGCGATCCCGGTGCAAGCGCCGTGCGCAACCCAGCCAGCACGTCCACCGACCACCCCATCCGACCCCGGGCGCTGGATTTTCACAAGTAGGGGTCGCC
>JANMYS010000109.1:0-3874 GCA_031382385.1 Gemmatimonadota bacterium | reverse complement strand
GAGCATGGATGTCGGCCGGCCGGGGGCGCTGGCCCTGACGTTGCAGGAGCTGGTCAGATCCGGCCATCCACTCGAACAAGTGCTGCCCGCGTTCACCACAAATGTGGCGGCAGCGCTTCGGCTGCCGGGCAAGGGCCGCCTCAGTCCGGGCGCCGACGCCGATCTGGTGGTGCTGGATGACGCCGGCGGCGTCGCCGATGTCATGGTCGGCGGCCGATGGCATGTGCAGGATCATGTCCCGGTGATCCGGGGAACATTCGAAGGAGCATTGGCATGAGTCCGTCCCGTCCGCATGAAGATGTCACCCGCGGTTACATCATCCCGATCGGCGGCGCCGAGGAGAAGATGAACGATCCCGCCATCCTGCGGCGATTCGTGAAGCTCTGCGGCGGGCGGCAGGGGCGCATCGTCATCATCTCGACGGCCTCGCTCGCCTCCGACACCGGCGAGCGGTACGAATCGATCTTCCGCGATCTGGGCGCCCGGCATGCCGATGCGCTGCCGCTGGAGAGTCGGACCGACTGCGACTCGCCCGACGCAATGCATACGCTGGAGAAGGCCACCGGCATCTTCATCACCGGCGGCAACCAGCTGCGCCTCGCCACCCATCTCGGCGGCACGCCGATCGCCAAGGCGATACGCCTGCTCAATGCCCGCGGGGTGCATGTCGCCGGCACTTCCGCCGGTGCCGCCTTTCTCTCCGAGCACATGATCGCCTTTGGCGAGGAGGGCGCCTCGCCGCGGGCCGGGAGCGTGACGCTCGCCCCGGGATTGGGACTCACCAATCGGGTCGTCATCGACCAGCATTTCCGCCAGCGCGACCGCCTCGGACGCCTCCTCACCGCCCTGGCCTACAATCCCTTCGCCGTCGGGTTGGGTCTCGATGAGGACACGGCCGCGTTCATCGGGCCGGATGAAACGCTCGAGGTGACCGGTTCCGGCGCGGTGACGGTCGTCGATCCCTCGGGGATCGAGTTCAGCTCGATGGACAAGGCCAATCGCGACGAGCCCGTCTGCCTCATCGGCGTCAAGCTGCATCTGCTGATTCAGGGCGCCACCTTCCAGCTGCACACCCGGGCCGCCTCGGCCGGGACGGTCGCGACCGCCAAGGGGTAGCCACCCTCTTCCGCTCCCCTCCGGCGCGCGGTACGATTTCCCGATGCGCATCCTCGAACGTTCGGTCTACGTCGGTCCCAGCCTGTATGCCCACTTTCCCGTCATCCGGCTCGAGCTGGATCTGGGCGAGCTCGAGGCGTGGCCCACCGTCCGGCTTGGACCGGGCTTCACCGACGCCCTGCTGGCGGTGCTGCCCGGCCTCGCCGAGCATGGCTGCTCCCACGGCGAAGCCGGCGGATTCCTGCGCCGTTGCCGCGAGGACGAGGGAACCTGGCTGGGCCACGTGCTGGAGCACGTCGCCATCGAGCTGCAGGCAGTCGCCGGTGAGAAGGTCACCTTCGGCAAGACCCGCTCGCTCGACACGCCAGGTCACTACCAGATCGTCTTCCAGTTCGAAGAGGAGTCGGTCGGGCTGGAGGCCGCCAATCTCGCCATCACCCTGATCCAGTCACTCCTCCCGGCCGAGCTGCGCGGCCCCACCGCGGTGCCGGCGGACTTCCACGTCCAGACCTCGATCGAGTCCTTCATCCGCTTCGCACAGCGGCGCGACCTCGGCCCCAGCACCATGTCGCTGGTGCAGACGGCGCAGGATCGCGGCATTCCATGGTTGCGGCTGAATTCGCAGAGTCTGGTGCAGTTCGGACATGGGCGGCACCAGCAGCGGATCCAGGCGACGATCACCAGCCGCACGCCGCATATCGCCGTCGAGCTCGCGTCGGACAAGGAGGAGACCAACCGGATCCTCTCCACCATCGGGCTCCCGGTACCGCAGCAGCGACTGGTGCAGAGCGAGGTCGAGGCGGCGCGCGCCGCGCGGGATATCGGGTATCCGGTGGTGGTGAAGCCGTACAACGGCAACCATGGACGGGGCGTCTCGATCCACCTCACCGACGAGGCGCAGGTGCGTCTGGCCTTTACCGTGGCCCAGGAACACAGTCGCAGCGTGATCGTGGAGAAGTTCGTCACCGGCGACGACCACCGGATGCTGGTGGTCAATGGCCGGCTCGTCGCCGTCGCGCGGCGGGTGCCCGGGCATGTCGTGGGCGACGGCCGGCATAACGTCGAGCAGCTCGTCGCCATCGTCAACAGCGACCCGCGGCGCGGTGTCGGGCATGAAAAGGTGCTGACCCGGCTCGAGTTCGACCACCAGGCGGAGCAGCTCCTCCAGAAGAAGGGCTATACCCGGGCCACCGTCCCGCCGGCCGGCGAGGTGGTCTTCCTCCGCTCCACCGGCAACCTCTCCACCGGCGGCACCGCGATCGACGTCACCGACATCGTCCATCCTGACAACGAGGAGATGGCGGTCCGCGCCGTCATGGCGATCGGGCTCGATGTCGGCGGGGTGGATTTTCTGAGCGATGACATCACCGTCTCCTACAAGGAAAATGGCGCCGGGATCTGCGAGCTCAACGCCGCCCCCGGATTCCGGATGCATGTGGCGCCGAGCGAGGGCAAGCCGCGCGACGTCGCCGGGGCGGTGATCGACATGCTCTTTCCCCCCGGCACGCCGGCCCGGATCCCGATTGCCGCCGTGACCGGGACCAACGGCAAGACCACCACCGCGCGGATGCTGGCGCACATTCACAAGCTGGCGGGACGCTGCGTCGGGCTGACCACGACGGATGGGGTGTACATCGACGGGCAGTGCACCATGAAGGGCGACATGACCGGCCCCGTCGCCACCCGGATGGTGCTGCGGGACCCGAGCGTGGATGTCGCGGTGCTGGAGATCGCGCGGGGGGGACTGCTGCGGGCCGGCATGGGCACCCGCTTCTGCGACGTGGCCGCGGTGCTGAACGTCCAGCCGGATCACCTGGGCCTCAAGGGTATCGATACGCTGGAGCAGCTGGCGCAGGTCAAGCGGATCGTGGTCGAGGTGGCGCAGGACACGGCGGTGCTCAACGCCGATGATCCGCACTGCCTGCGCATGGCCGATTACAGCAACGCGAAGAACCTGTGCTACGTCACCCTCAATCCGGCCCACACCCTGGTGCGGGAGCACATCCGCGCCGGTGGCCGGGCGGTCTCGCTCGAGAGCGGGATCAACGGGCAGATGATCACCATCTACGATCACGGCGCGCACATCCCGCTGCTCTGGACGCACCTCATTCCCGCCACGCTCGAGGGCCGCGCCACCTTCAACGTGCAGAACGCCATGTTCGCCGCGGCGATGGCCTTCTCCATGGGCGTGCGCCTCGAGGATATCCGTCACGGCCTTCGAACGTTCGACACGACGTTCTTCCAGGCGCCCGGGCGTCTGAACGTTTATGATGAGCTGCCCTTCAAGGTGCTGTTCGACTACGGTCACAACGCGCACGCCGTCGGCGCGCTGTGTACGCTCGTCAACCGAATGGGTGTGAAGGGGCGACGCATCTGCGTGCTCTCGGCGCCCGGCGATCGTCGCGACGAGGACATCCACGCAATCGGCGCTGTCGCCGCCGCGGGCAACTTTGACTACTACATTTGCCGACGCGATGACGCGATGCGCGGGCGCGGCGAGCACGAAGTGCCGACGATGCTGATGGCGTCGCTGCGCGCGGCGGGGATCGACGACGATCGCATCACGATGATCGTGGACGAGCAGCAGGCGATCGACGCCGCGCTCCAGATGGGCCGGCAAGGCGATCTCGTCCTGATCTTCGCCGACGCGTTGGCGCGTGGCTGGAAGCAAATCGTCAACTTCAACGCGACGGATCACGCGTCTATCGTTCCGCCGCCGCGCCCTGCGCGCGCGGTCACGCGCGAGTCGCCGCGTGAG
>JANMYS010000079.1:0-4967 GCA_031382385.1 Gemmatimonadota bacterium | reverse complement strand
CGGTGGCTTCGGTCCCGCAGGTTGGATCCGGGAAACCTCGGTCACGATCGAATCGGAGCCGCCGTTTTAAATAGCTGCAACTCTCGCAGGGATAGCTCTACACTTCGCGACAAGGATGGGGGGATGGGAATTCGACCAACTGCGGGTCATAACGACGACCCGCCACAATCGTCTATGTTGTACAGGCCACCCGCTTGCCCTCGTGTGTTCCATACTTCGCGATGTTGATCTCTTATGGCCTAGCGTCGCTCGCAGCACTTAACGGGTCGCTTTCAGATTCAACAGCGCGCGCCAGTTGGCCACGACCTCCAGCGGCTCCGAGCCGCCGGCCGGAGACTGAACCAGAAATCCTCGGCCATCCGGCGCGACCGCGTAGGGCTGGATGATCTGACCCACACCGGGATGTAAGACTGCCAACTCGCGCGGCGGCGATGGCGCCAACGAATCCGCACGCATGTGCAAGCCCACTACCATCAGTCTGCGATCGGAAGCCAAGAAGTACAACTCTCGCCCGTCCGGACTCCACTCCGGATACGTGCCGCCGCCTGCGGAGATCTGGAACTTCGCCCGGGGCTCCGGGAAGGACTGGACATATACCTCGAACTTGCCCGACTCGTCCGACGCGTACGCTACCCAGCGCGGGCTGGGCTCCGGAGAGAATCGCGCTCCCCATTCATTGAAGCGGGAGCGCAGATACGGACGCGGCTTGACACCGGCTTCGGGCTTGCCCTCTGGAGTCACTGGCAGGACCCACAGGTCCCCCTGCGTGTCCGGGGTTAACTCGGTAAACAGCACCAATCGCCCGTCGGGCGACCAGTCTGCGGGCCACTGCGGGTTCACCGATTGGTTCATCCGTTGCTCGGTTCCCGCTCCGCTCGTCTCTTTGCGATACAGATTCTCCGGGGAGCCCGCGAAGAACATCACCTGCTTGCCGTCCGGCGACCAGTACGGGGCCCCGACTCTCGGCAGGAACGTGAACCGGCTCCACGCGTCCCGGTCCGCCGCCACCATCCAAAGGTCGCTGCCACTCTCGGACCTGCGGGAAACCGCGATCCGCCGCCCATCGGGTGAGATCCGGAACGTGGAGGAGCCACCCGGCAGTCCCAAACTGCGGCGCTCCGGGTCGGCTTGGCCCTTCCGATCCAGCCACGTCAACTGCCAGCCGCCCGTTCTCCCATGCACGAGTATGCTTGCCGAAGCCGTCCCAAGCACTCGTGAGTATCCGTCCGCGCCCATTGGATTGGAAATAGCCCCGCGCTCGCCGGAGAGCTCGAGGCGTTCCAGATCCAAGCGTTGGGCCACCAGCGTGGATTCGCGCAGCCAGAAAAGGTGGTCTGCGGCATACAAGCCGTTACCCGTGGTAGCGGCCAGCCGGATTCGCTCGCGGGGGTTGCTGAGCGAAGTCGCGTAGATCCCTGCCTGCTCCGGCTTGCCTACGACCGTGAAGAGTATGCGCCCGCCGGGCAGAAGTTGGGGGTGCAGATGCGAGGACTCACCGCGGCTGGCATCAGGGGTGGTGAGCATCTCCGGGATGCCGCCCGAAGCAGGAACCCGACGAAGTCCCAACATCCCGGAGCCGAACACGATGGTGCCGTCCGGCGCCCAGTCACCACCTATCATGAAAGGCTCATCGCATATGGCGATCGGTGAGGCACCACCGTTCGCACCCACACGCCAGATCTTTCCCGACGCCCAATACGCGATCATGCGGCTATCTGGCGACCAGAACGGACTGAACGCACCTTCCGTGCCGGGTAGCAGCCGCGCGGTGACTGCGTCAAGGCTGCGTACCCAGAGTCCGCTCTTGCCGTGCCCGGAGGCAATGAAGGCCAACAACCGGCTGTCGGGCGAGAGCGCGAGACCACGCACCGGATCGAACTGGCTCCCTTCGGGAGCGTTGAGTTGGAATCGATGTGCCTGCTCTGGTACTACGGGCCGTGATGGTTTGAACGCCCAGCCGATCAGGACGCCGAACACAAGCGTCGCAGCCGCCGCTGCCCACGGCCAGCGACGTGCCTTTGACGACTCGCCGCCGCCTTTCTTCGGAGGCTCTGCGGGCGGTTCCGCGCGGTCGACGGGAGCGATGAAGCGGTAGCCACGGCCAACCAGAGTTTCCACGAACCGTGGTGTTTCCGCTGGGTCGCCCAGCCCCGCCCGCAACCTCGTCATGGCTGCGTTCAAGCTCTGCTCAAAGCTAACGAAGGTGTCGGCCGGCCAGAGCTTCTTTTGGAATTCCTCGCGTGTGACCACCTCCCCTGGACGGGCAAGCAAGAGGGCGAGGATTTCCACAGGTTGGCCTTGGAGCCTGATCTTGATTCCCTGCTTGCGGAGTTCCCCGGACTGAGGATCAAATTCGAAAAGTCCGAATCGAAATGGTTGTGCCGACGGGGAGGGTCCGCTCATTGGCGTTGCTGCCGCTCCTCATACTAGCACTTGCTGGGCGTTGAACCGTATCAGGCGCTGCTGCAACTTAAATGAATCCAAGGAGTTATCGTATCATGCCCGTCTACTCCCGAGTCCATTGGTTTTCAATGCGCCGATCCAGCACTCTAGCCTTGCGCTGGTCAGCCAGCGAATCGACGGAAGGAGTTTCCTAATGAAAATGTTTCTCGTGGGTCTGATCACGTTCGGGACAGCCTTTGCCGACGTGGTAACAGACTGGAATGCGGTCATGCGGACCACGGTGAGCGCCGAGGCCCCCCAGGCTCAGTCGCGTTTCGCGGCGATCACACACCTCGCCGTGTTCGAGGCCGTGAATGCGATCACGAAGGACCACAAGCCCTACCTGGGCACCATCACCGCAGCCGAAGGCGCCACGCCGGAGGCCGCGGCGGTTGCGGCGGCGCACCGTGTGCTCAGAAACTACTTCCCGGCCAGCGCGGTAAATCTGGACGCGGCTCGCGTCAGGTCACTCTCGGCCATCCCGGATAGCCCTTCCAAGACCGCCGGTCTCGCCGTCGGAGAAGCGGCAGCCGCGGCCATGATTGCCCTGCGTGCAAACGATGGCTCGGGAACGCCGATGCCCTACACGCCATCGAATGCCGTGGGGTTCTGGCAACCCACGCCTCCCGCTTTCGCGGCGGGCGCCTTTTTTCATTGGGGCAAGGTGACGCCGTTCGGCATCGCCCGCGTCGACCAGTTTCGCCCAAAGCCCCCGCCTGCAATGACCAGCGGCGAATACCGGCGGGACTACAACGAAGTGAAGGAGGTCGGGGGAGTCTTCAGCACTGATCGACCGCAGGATCGGGCTGACGTCGCACGATTCGCCTCCATGACCAGTCCCGTTCCGTTGTGGAATTCAGTGGCGGTCCAGGTCAGCGCCGCACAGCGGACGCCGCTGACGGAGAACGCGCGGCTGTTCGCGCTGCTCAATATGGCCATCTGCGACGCTTCCATCGCCGTCTTTGACGCGAAGTACTTCTACCAGTTCTGGCGGCCCGTGACGGCAATTCGCGCCGGGGACACTGACGGCAACCCGAAGACGGATCCCGATCCCATCTACACGCCGTTCATCAATACGCCCCCGTACCCCAGTCATCCGTCCGGTTTCGGAGGGCTCAGCAACGCCGCGCGGTATGTTCTCGAAGGCTTTTTCGGCGGCGGCCGGCAGCCTGCCATTACGTTGTCGCTCGCGGCGCTGCCCGGTGTGACCCTTCGATACACAAAATTCCGGCAGATCACCGACGATATCGCGGACGCACGCGTGTACGGCGGCATCCACTTCCGATTCGAACAGGACGCGGCCGAGGTTCTGGGACGCCGCGTAGCGCGGTACGTGCAAAAGCACAACCTTCGCTGCACTCGCGGCGGTAGCTGCGATGACCGCGAAGAGAGCAAAGACGATGAGGACGAGCAATGACACCCATTTCCCGGTGGCTACTGTCGGGTATCGGCGCTGCGCCCGGGTGATCGCTGACTCACGGCAATTCGATCGAGCCATTGGACGGTCGCGAGTGGAGCTCTCGGACTTGACTTGATTGACAATGCCATCAATTCGGAAAGGGCGCGCAAATGCACCGCTGCTGTAGCCTCCGGGCCGTCTAGGGAGGTGCCCGATGACATTCCGGCTTGAACATGCGAACCTCGGCGTCCGTGACATCGACGCCATGATCCGTTTTCTGCAGACAGCGTGTCCCGAGTTTCGGATCCGCGGCGAAGGCGCCAGCCGCGACGGCACGCGATGGGTCCATGTAGGCACCAATGACACCTACATTACCTTGGGCCAAGCGAAGACAGATTCCGGGAGGCGTTGGGTGCCGTACGCCGGAGAACCGGGAGTCAACCACCTCGCCTATGAAGTGGATGACGTGGATTCGTTGCATATGAGGCTCAGAGCGGCAGGATACCGGGAATCGACCGTCCCGAATGCGCACCCCCAGAGGAAGCGCATTTACTTCTACGATCCTGAGGGAAACGACTGGGAGTTCGTACAGTACTTTTCCCAGGACGCTGATGAGCGAAACGACTACGAGTTGCCCGACTCGTAGTTGACGTGCGCCTGTGATGGGTTGGCTGGTCGCCGCCTTGGCGGTCAAACTGCATCGGCTCGGCCAGTGACTGACGGCGCATCCGGAATCGATGCCTGCGTGCGATTAGCTCCAGCCTAACGGCGCAGCGTAGACCGAATGCACCGCTTCGGGGCGGGCGGTCGGCAACCTGGAAACTGCACGTGAACCAGTAGGCTTGCTACAAATGGCTTTCGGCGAAGAAGCCGCACAGCTTCAAAACGCCGCTCGCCCGCCGAGACGAGACCATCGGGATTCTTGAGAAACCGCCGTCGAGTCTGAGCGGGTGCTCCGCTGAGCTGTGCGCCGTGACGAGCAATATGGATCGCTGCGGCTGGGCCTGAAGTGCATTACGCGGCCCAATACAACCGGCCCCGCTTGCAATCGCCCCGCGCGATGCGATCTCATGATACGGATGACCGCACTCCGCTTCACCATGGCACTGCTCACCGCTCCTCTCGC
>JANMYS010000063.1:0-25362 GCA_031382385.1 Gemmatimonadota bacterium | reverse complement strand
GGTGGATGCTCGGGCCAGCGCGCGGCCCCCGCCCCACCCCCTGTCTTTCGCGTTGGGGGGCCGTGGGGGTTTCGCAATGGCAGGGGGGGGGCCCCCCCGGGCCGCCGCCCCCGTCCATTGGTCAGAACAGTTCAGCGCGCCGCGAACTTCTCGGGGAACTGGGTCGCGATCGCGGCCGCAAGCGGGTCGGCGATCATCCCCATGTGCATGACCGCCTCACGAGTCCGGGCAAAGGCTGTGGCCCAATCTCCTGCGGCCTGGGCGTCGATCACCGCCTTGAACCCGACCACATGGCCCTTGACCAGGTCAGCGACAACCGCGGTAGGCAGATTCGGATTGGCGCCGCTGAGGAATGCGCCGAAGTCGCGGGTGTAGCCCAGCAGATCGTTTACGGCCTTGTCGGCCTTCTTCTGGTCCTTGGCGGCCACGGCGGTGGTATAGTCGACAATGAAGCCGATGTGCTTCCGCCACAGCGCCAGGAACGCCTGCCCGGCACCGTCGCCGTACACCGAACCGATCGCCTTCGACAGGGAGACCGAGTTCGCATCAAGCGCACCCGCCGCCGCCTGGAACTCGGCGGTCTGACCCCGCAGCGCGGCGCCGGTTGCCGCCAAGCCCAGCTGCGTATGCTCTGCCAGCAGGTTATTGAGCGCCACGCGGAGGTCGCTCGCGGAGGCGCCCGCCGGAGCGTGCATGGTCATGTCATGAGACATCTGCGCCTGGAGTGCGGGGGCCGTCGACACCAGGGTGCCGGCCAGGAGCATCGTGGAAAGGAGCTGGAAACGCATGTTCACTGCCCTGCCTTTCGGATTGGTGTGACGCGGATTTCTCCGCGCATGAAGTGGTGCCGGTCGCAGAAATAGGCGAACCGACCCGGTTGAACGAACCTGAATTCGTAGATGGCGCCCTGCCCTGCCATTGCCCCAGCGAACTGCCCGCTGGCGGAGTCGCCAGAGCCGGCAGTGACGGTATGCTCGACGTCGTCGTGGTTGGTCCAGCGTACCCGAGTCCCCGCCGGCACCTCCAGGGTATCGGACTGGAACTGGAACAGCCGGACCTCGACCATCGCGTCCGCTGGTTCCGTGGGACGCGGGGCCAGCGCTGCAACGGCACCTGCCAGGGGGAGTGCAAGGAACTGGAGTCGCATTGTGGCCGGGCCTCGTCGCCCGTCGTCGGTTGCCGGTGTT
This sequence comes from Gemmatimonadota bacterium, assembly GCA_031382385.1. GTDB lineage: Bacteria > Gemmatimonadota > Gemmatimonadetes > Gemmatimonadales > GWC2-71-9 > JADJOM01. Next base: position 24,175 of record JANMYS010000063.1, on the reverse strand, counting down.
ACGCGCGCCACCCACCATCGGATTGGGCGACCGCCAATCAACAATACTTGACATGTCAACTAATTGTCCGTACTTTGGTCCCCATGCCGAGCCGAGCGAGCCGCCTGCAGCAGGAGATCAAGCAGAACCAGCCCTTCCGCTCGGCCGGCCAGGAAGCGGTGCTCGGCCTGTTCAAGACCGCCGATATGCTGCGCCGTCACGTCGGAAAGATCGTCGGCCAGGGGGGCGAAGCGGTCGAGCTCACCCTGCAGCAGTACAACGTACTGCGGATCCTCCGCGGGGCCGGTGCCGAGGGGCTCCCCACGCTCGAAATCGCGGCCCGAATGGTCGAGCAGGCCCCCGGGATCACACGCCTGATCGATCGGCTGGAGGCAAAGGGGCTGGTTGCCAGGGAGCGCTGCCCCGAGGATCGCCGCCGGGTCACCTGCCGAATCTCTCGCGCAGGGCTGGCGTTGCTGGCCCGGCTGGACGACCAGATCAACCGGTCGGAAGAGATCTTCGCTGGCGTGGTGAGCGTCGCCGACCTGAAACGCCTGGTGGAGGTACTCGACCGGATGCGAAGTGTGCTGGAGACGAAGTAGTGGAAACTCTTTTTTTCAGTAAATAGTTGATTAGTTAACCATTCACACATGCAGTTTTAACTCAGGAGCAGACCATGACCGCGACCGCAACCGAACGCACGACCATCGCCGCCCTCGACGCCGCACTCAATCAGATGGTGCTCCAGGGCAAGATCCTGGAGGCCTTCGACCGGTTCTACGACGAATCGGTGGTGATGCAGGAGAACGCAGCGACCCCGACCGCGGGCAAGACGGCCAACCGCGCGCGGGAGGTGAAGTTCGTCGAGAGCATCGAGCAGTTCCACGGCGCCCAGGTGCTGGGCAGCGGCACCGGTGCGGACCGGAGCTACTCCGAATGGACCATGGACGTCACGTTTAAGGGGGGCATCCGGGTCAAGCTGGAGCAGGTGGCCGCGCGCCAGTGGCGGAACGGCAAGATTGTCCACGAGCGGTTCTACTTCAACGCGGCCAGCGCCTGAACCGGAGGGATCGAACATGTGGCAGAAGCTGATTCATACCGAAGGGGGAATTGCCCCGCTGGTCGCGCGGCTCGCGCTGGGGATCACGATCTTCCCCCACGGCGCGCAGAAGCTGCTCGGCTGGTTCGACGGCGGTGGCTTCAGCGGGACGATGGGGTTCCTGACCAGTCAGGGGTTTCCCGCGGCACTCGCCCTTCTCGCAATCGTGGCGGAGTTCTTCGGCAGCCTCGGCCTGATCACCGGACTGCTCAGCCGGGTGGCGGCATTCGGGATCAGCTGCGTCATGCTGGTGGCGGCGACCACCGTGCATCTCGGCAACGGGTTCTTCATGAACTGGCTGGGCAACCAGCAGTGAGAGGGGTTCGAGTACCACATCCTGGCGGTTGCCCTGGCGCTCATCGTCATGATCCGCGGTGCCGGAGCCTACTCCGTGGATAGGGTCCTGAGCGCAAAGCCCTGAGCCAGACCGGCGGGCCGAATTCAGCAGCAGAAAGGGACCGCTTCAGGCAGCACGCCCGGAGCGGTCCCTTCCCTTCGAGAATCCCGATCGCCCAATCGTCGCCGATTTACCCGATCCCCGGGAGTTCCTCCCCTTCCAGATAGGTATAACCTTCGAGTCCCGCGACGTAGTCCGCGATGAACTGGTTGGCGTCCTGGCGCGAAAGTTCCTTTGCGTTGGTCACCTTGCGACGGAAAGTGGTGAGCAGATCCGCACCAGTGAACTGCACATAGTTCAGCACTTCGGTGACCGTATCTCCGTGGACCAGATGGGTGATATCATAGCCGGCCTCGGTAAGGCGGACATGCACCGCGTTGGTGTCGCCGAAGAGATTGTGCAGATCGCCCAGGATCTCCTGGTAGGCGCCGGTCAGGAAGATGCCGAGGATGTATGGCTCGTCGTCCTTGATGGGGTGCAGCTCGAGCGACGGCTTCCCCTTGCGGCCCCCGACGAAGCGATCGATCACACCATCGGAATCGCAGGTGATGTCCTGGATCGTACCCCGACGGGTCGGCTGCTCGTCCAGCCGGTGAATCGGCATGATGGGGAAGAGCTGGTCGATGGCCCAGTTGTCCGGCAGCGACTGGAAGATGGAAAAGTTGCAGAAATAGCGGTCGACGAGTGTGGCTTCGATGTCACCGACGATTTCGGCGTGGTCGGCCTTTTCCGACTCCACCAGCCGGGCGAGCTGATTCATCGTCGCCAGGTAGAGCTGCTCCGCATTGGCCCGGTCGCGCAGGGAGAGCACACCGCTGGCAAACAGTTCCTGCGCCCGCTCCTTCCCGAAGGTGGCGTCGTGATGCACCTCTTCGGGCCGCTCGGTCCCGATGGACTCGAGGTTGACCTTCATTTCTGTGAGCAGTGGATGCGGCTCGGGGCCGAGCGCCGGAATCTCCGGCTCGGTCTGGGACTCGACGTCCGTCACATTGACGAGCAGCAACGAGTGGTGGGCGGTGATCGCCCGGCCGGATTCCGAGATGAGATTCGGCATCGGCACCCCTTCGGAGCGACAGAGGTTGCCGATGGTATACACCACGTCGTTGGCGTACTCCCGCATCGAGTAGTTCATGCTGGCCGGGCGGGTGGAGCGGGAGCCGTCGTAGTCCACCCCCAGGCCGCCGCCGACGTCGACGTGGGTCAGCCCGAAGCCCATCGCCCGCAGCTCGACGTAGAACCGGCCGATCTCCTCCAGCCCGGCCTTGATGAACTGGATGTCGGTGATCTGGCTGCCGAGGTGAAAGTGCACCAGTCGCAGGACATCCTTCCGGCCCAGCGCCTCGAGCTTGTCCAGCAGCTTCATCAGCTCCATGGCGCTCAGGCCGAACTTGGATTTCTCGCCCCCGCTCTTGGCCCAGCGCCCCGAGCCCTCGGTCGACAGCTTGATCCGCACCCCCATGGTCGGCGTGACCCCGAGGTCATCGGCCAGTTTGAGGTAGGTATCGACCTCGGAGAGCTGCTCGACCACGACGAACACGGTATGCCCGAGCTTCTGACCCATGAGCGCGAGGCGCATGTACTCCTCGTCCTTGTAGCCATTGCAGACGATGAGCGGGGCGGTGCTGTCGCTGATCCCGAGGATCGCCTGCAACTCGGGCTTGCTGCCGCACTCGAGTCCGATGCCGTGGGGCGTGCCGAATTCGACGATCTCCTCCACCACATGCCGCTGCTGGTTCACCTTGATGGGGTAGACGGTGGTGTAGCTGCCTTCATAGCCGAATTCGGTGATCGCGCTCTGGAACTGGGCGGCGAGGGTCTGGATCCGGGTGCGCAGGATATCGGAGAAGCGGAGCAGCAGCGGGAGTCCCACCCCCTGCGCATTCAGATCGAGGGCGAGCTGGTAGAGGTCGAGCCCGCGCTTGGGATTGGCGTCGGGGTGGACCGTGGCCCGCCCCTCCGGGCTGACCCGAAAGAAGCCGAGCCCCCAGCCGGGCATGTTGTACAGCTTTTCGGCGTCCTTGACGGACCAGTGGTTGGCAGCGATCGCGGCCTCCGGGAATACGGTGAGGGGGCAATTCTAGTGGCGGGTGGGGAAGGGTGAAAGTGCCCGGCCCCGAGCAGAGGGGCCGACCGGCGGTCGGCCCGTACCCAAGTGGCTCGGAGTGGGGAGGCGGGAGCGGAGGGCGGCGGCGGCCGATAGCGGATGCCGCCCCCCAAACTCACCCCTTGAGTTTTCCGGTCCTCCTGACGATACTTCCGGTCAGAGCAGTGACATAGCCCTTCGGGGCCCCAGCGCCGATCTGGGTGATGCCTCGGTCAGATACCCCTACGCGTAAGCGAGGGGTGTTTTGTTATTATCCCTGCATGTCCTGGTCATTCAGTCTCATCCGTGTTCTTGGAACAGAGGTCAAGGTCCACGTGACCTTCCTGCTGTTTCTCGCTGGCCTCTGGTTCTTCACCCAGAGGGGAAGCGGTCCCGTGGAGGCGCTGATCACCACGGGATTCATTCTCGCCCTGTTCCTCTGCATCCTGCTGCACGAGTTCGGGCACATCCTCATGGCCCGGCGGTTCGGTATCCGGACCCCGGATGTCATCCTGCTGCCGATCGGCGGCGTGGCCCGGCTGGAGCGGATCCCGGAGGAGCCACGGCAGGAGTTGCTCATCGCCCTGGCGGGGCCCGCGGTGACCCTGGTCATCGCCGCCCTGCTCGGGGGATGGGTGGCGCTGCGAGGTGATCCGCTGGTGCTCCAGCCGTCCGAGTCCGAGCCGGCCAACTTCCTCCTCGACCTCGCCCGGATCAATCTCGTCCTGCTGGTCTTCAACCTCGTCCCAGCCTTTCCCCTTGACGGTGGCCGAGTCCTCCGGGCGCTGCTCACGATGCGGATGAGCCACATGAAGGCCACCCGTATCGCCGCCCGCATCGGCCAGGGCCTCGCCATGCTCCTCGGGGTCTACGGGCTGATCAACCAGAACCTCGGCATGACGCTCATCGCCCTGTTCGTCTTTTTCGGGGCTGGCACCGAGGTGACGCAGGTGGCCACCCGGGCCGCCGGCCGGGGTATCCTGATCGACCAGATGATGATCACCCGGTACACGACGATCGCGCTCTGGGCGACGCTGCGCCAGGCGGTGGACCTGCTGCTGGAGGGCGAACAGCGGGAATTCCCGGTAATCGATGCGAGTGGCGCGGTGGCGGGACTGCTGACGCGGGATGGCCTGATCCACGGCCTGACGGCGCGCGGCCCGGAGTCCGTTGTCCGCGAGGCGATGACAGCCAATGTGCCGCTGCTGCCGCTCGGTCTCGACTTCGAATCGGCGCTGGTGCGGCTGCGGGACTCCGGCCTCCCCGCGCTCCCGGTCGTTGATGCGGGCGGGAAGCTCGTGGGACTGCTCACGCGCGACAACGTGGCGGACCTGATTCTGGTGCGGCAGGCGGTCGCGCCGCGCTGACCGCCGCGGCCATTCCCCGGGTCACCCGCCGCGCAGCACCGGCCGTGTCAGGCACGTCGGACCACCCTCCGCCTTGAGCGAAATCTCGCGCCCGCAGTAGGTCTCCACCCGGCAGCCGGCGGCCTGCAGCCTTTCCTGGGTGACGGGATTCCCCTCCAGCATGACGCAGTGACGCGGGGCGAGCGCAAGCACATTCGAACCCAGCGTCGCGAACTCCCCCTCCGGTACCTCGACGAGGCGAACTCCGCGGTCGCGGAGCCGCTCCCGGAATGGCACCGGCATCAAAGAGGAGTAGACCACCGCGAGATCGACATCTACCAGGCTGACGAGCGACATGAGGTGCAGGCAGGCGTCCGGACCGGTGAAATGGGGAAGCTCGACCGGGACAATCTCGATGGCGGGACCGAGCGCTTCACGGAGTTGTGCCAGGCCCACGGCGTTGGTGCGATAGCCCTGACCGACGGCGAGGGTCGAGGAGTCGAGCCAGAGGCAGTCGCCCGCTTCGCCGAGCGCCTCACCGTGGAGCCGGTAGTGGATCGGGATGCCCGCCGCCTCGAGGCATCGCCCGATGGCCTCCTCTTCGCCCCGCCGGAGCCGCTTTCCCATCCGCATGAGGATCGCCCCCCGATCGGTGACGAGCACCGGGTCATGCACATACAGGGCATCGGCCAGCCCGGGAGCCGGAGCATCGTGGCGAATGACCTCCGCGCCCGCGGCGGAGAGGATGCGCACGAACGCATCGTGCTCGCCCTGAGCCGCGACGAGGTCGGGTCGTGCGGTGTAATTCCAGGCCGCGGGATCGGCGTTGGCGAAGGTGGCATCGGGTCGGCGGACCAGCACCCGCCGGAGGGGAAGGACCATCGATTGGGCACCGAACTGCCGCATGAGCCTGTCTACTCCCGTGCAATCGATGGCGGCGGCAGCGCCGTGGTGGGGCGCGCCGCACGCGCCGAATCGAATCCGCTGCGGCGGGCGACCAGCTTCCAGTGCAGCAGTCCGAGGACCGGGCCGTGGAAAAGCAGATCGGCGGCGAGTGTGGCGACGAGGAGTCCGGGGAAACCACCGTTCAGGCTGAGAGCGGCGAGATAGGCGAGGGGCCGGAGGAGCAGCGTGTCGGCCGCAGCCGCCGCCCCGAATTCCTGCACCAGATCCCGGAGCACGGCCTGGTGCGGTGCCTTGGGACGACGGGTGAGCCCCTCGGCGGCATCCCGCGCCTGGCGACCCTCCGTCCAGCCGAGCAGGCCATAAAAGCCGATCGCGGCGGCGAGTGAGCCGGCCATCACCACGAGGGGCAGCGGCTTGCCACTCGACAGGAGGGAGAGCACGGCGAGCGGACCGGCAACGAGTCCCGCCACTTCCGGTGTGCCGTATCGACCAAGCCAAAGGCGAAGGCGCTCCCGCCTGTCGGGCGGCGTTTCGACAGGTGCGGGGCCGGTCCACGGTTCGACCCGCAGTTCGTGATGACCGATCCGGAGCACGTCGCCCAGGCGGACCAGGGTGGGACCCACGATCTGCTCGCCATTGAGCGCCGTGCCGAACCGGCTGCGGTCGACCAGCACCGGACCTTCGGGGGTCACGACCAGGCGTGCGTGGCGCCGGGACACCTCATCGCCATCGAGGACGAGATCGCAGTCCGCCAGCCGGCCGATGGCGAGGCCACGGCGGCCCAGCGGCAAGAGTGCGGCGTCGGTGCGGATGGCGAGGAGAGGCTGCATCGGTCGGTCAGGCAGGATCAAGTTCGGTAGCAAGCTGGGGGCCGGGAGAGCGGGGCTTTTCGTAGTACCACCAGTTCACGTCTTCACGCCAGCCCTCGTCGGCCGCGACGATCGCACCCCAGATGCAGCGACCCGCCGGGACCAGGTGCAGGCGGATGCGCATGTCGGCATCGTTCACGCGGGGCTGAAAGGCGTCGCGGATCTCGGGTGGTGCCAGTTCGAGTGCGTTCGCCAGCAGCTGTCGGCCATCCATGTCGTTCAGGTAGTCGTCCAGGGTGAGCTGATAGCCCTCCAGCACCTGCGCGACGACCCGCTCCCAGTTCTCCACCAGGCCGCGCAGTCCCTGCGCCACGACTGCATAGGAGGCCCCGCTCCGACGCAGATACTCCCGCACGGGATCATTCGGGCCGGAAATGCGCTCGGTCATGGCGTACCGTGCCCCCGCTTGAGCTGACGCTGATAGTAGGCTTCGCCGTCGTTGGGACGGAAGAACGTGCGAATGACCCTATCCCGGTCGGCGGCGAGGAAGTCACCCTCGTGGCGGTCGAAGCGGGTGACCACGCCGTCCTGCCGTACCGATTCGAGAATGTCGCCGCCGGCGGGACGATCGCGGAGCAGCTGCGCCCGGCGAAGATACTCGGACTGGGTAATCGCGCCGAACTCGCTGCCGTGCTTGTGAAAGTGCTCCGCCAGATGCCCGGCATCGCGAAACCCGATGGCGGGATAGCGGACCCCGGGTTCCGCCTCGACCGATGTCTCCGCCGCATCCGGCCCCGCTGGCAGATCCCCGCCGGCCAGCGAGGCGCGCAGGCCGTACTGCACAGCGATGGCCAGCAGCAGGAGGCCAAGGCTGAATCCCAGCCGGAGCAGCAGGCTCCGCTTCACTGGACCCAGCGGTTATTCCCCCGGTCCACATCGGGCAGGTTCTCGTGCGGGTCCACGGTCACACCGACCACCGGTTCCGGCGCGCGCCAGCGATAGGTGAACTTCCCTCCCAGATTCCACATTTCCACCGGCAGCCGGACATACCGGATCACCTTGTCCCCCGCGGCGTTGCGCACGGTCAGGCCCAGTTCCGTCGGCATGACCATCTGGCCACTGTTGGCGAGAAAGACCTCGCTCACGCCATCGCGGACCACCACGGAATCCACCGCCTGATCGAGCCGGGCGGTGGTATAGATCCACCCGCGGAAGAACCAGTCGAGGTCGGTGCCCGCCTGATCCCGCATGCTGCGGATGAAGTCCGCCGGCGTCGGGTGCTTGAAGGCCCACGCCTTGAGATAGGCGCGGAAGGCGGGATCGAAGCGGTCCTGGCCGAGCACCTCCCGCCGCAGCAGCTGCATCATGAGCGCGGGCTTCTGGTAGCCGACCCAGAAGAGGTCGTGCACCTCCACCGGGCGGGTGATCATCGGCTGTTCGGCGCCCGGGATCGCGTGCCGGGCGTAGAGATGTAGCGGGTGCACCTCGATGGTGTCGCCGTAGGCTTCCTCGCGGAAGTAGTTGGCGGCGTTGCCCAGGTCGATAAAGGTGTTGAACCCCTCATCCATCCAGGGGTAGAGCCGCTCATTGGACCCGACGATCATCGGCATCCACTGGTGGCCGAGCTCGTGAGCCAGCACCCACTGGAGATCGATCCGGGTCGGACCGGTCGGATCGAAGGTCATCATGGGGTACTCCATCCCTTCGATCGGCCCCTCGATGCTCGACATGTGGGCGTAGGGATAGGGATACCATTGCTGGCTGTAGTACCTGAGCGCGTCGCGGACGATCGTGTTGGCTTCCTTCCAGAGCACCGCGCCGGGCCGGTAGTAGGTATGGATGAAAATGCCGCGCCAGCCGCTGGCATCCCACTGGAAGTGGGGCGCGGCGGCAAAGGCGAAGTCGCGCACGCTGTCGGCGTGGAAGCGCCAGATGAAGGGCCCACCCTGACGGGGCCGGGTGCGGGCGGGCTGACCGGCCTCCTCACGGGTGATGATGGCGATGGCGCTGTCCGCCGTGCGGGCGCGGGCCAGCCGCGCGCGCTGGGTCGCGGTGAGGACCTCGAGCGGATTCTGCAGTGTGCCGGTGGCGGAAACGATGAAGCTGCCGGGAACGGTCAGCGCCACATCGAACGACCCGTACTCGAGGTAGAACTCCCCCGCCCCGATATACGGCTCGTGATTCCACCCCTTCACATCGTCGTAGACCGCCATCCGCGGGTACCACTGCGCGATCTCGTACAACTCGCCGTCGCTCCCCATCCGCCCCGCGCCGTTGCCGGGGATCGGGAAGTGCCAGGCGACATCGATATCGATGACTCCGCCGGGGGGAAGCGGGCGCGCGAGATCCAGCCGCATCGTGGTCCCGAAAATCGTGTGCGCCAGCGGGCGGCCCAGCGAGGTGAGCGACTCGAGCGTCAGCCCGCCAGCAAACCCCTGGCAGCTGAAATCGAACGCAGTTCCCAGAAAGACGAGCGGTGGCTGATCGAGGAGATTGGTGAGGCTGCCGGGCTCGCAGATGTTCTGCTCCAGGTGCATCCAGAGGTAGGGCAGCGCATCGGGGGAGCGATTGACGTAGTGAATCGTCTCCCGTCCGGTGAGGGTGCGCGTCGCGCTGTCGAGCGTCGCCCGGATCCGGTAGTCGACCCGCTGCTGCCAGTAACCGGCCCCCGGCCGGCCCGACCCGGTGCGTACCGCGCTGGGGGCCGGCAGATCGAGGGAGCGGAAGGGTGAGCTGTCGGCCACGACCTGGGCCTGCAACGGGACGGGACCAAGGACGGCAAGCAGCACGGCGAGGTAACGCACGGAAACCGACCACAGGCTGAGGGAAGGATGGGAGGGTGCAGCAGAGATAATATCCCGTGTGCCGGGTGTGTCCAGCGGTGGGGGGGGAAATTGAGGCGTGGGGAAGAGGACGCAGGCGATTGGGCGAGGGGGCGATTAGGCGATTGGGCGATTGGGCGATTAGGCGATTGGGCGGTTGGGCGGTTGGGCGATTAGGCGATTAGGCGATTGGGCGATTGGGCGGTTGGGCGGTTGGGCGGTTGGGCGATAGGCGTCGCGAACTCAACCGCGCGCCCGGGTATAATGCAGCAGCGCCCATTGGAGCCCCATCGTGAACCACATCTTTGAACACTCGACCGACCTCCCCGTCAGCGCCGCCGAGGCCTATGCGTGGCACGCTCGGCCCGGGGCGCTCGAGCGGTTGACGCCGCCGTGGGAACCGGTACGGGTGGTGGAACGGACGGGCGGGCTGGGTGATGGACGAGTCGTGCTCGAGATCCGGGTGGGCCCGCTGCGACAGCGCTGGGTGGCGCAGCATCGCGACGCGATCCCCGGCGAGCAGTTCGTCGACGAGCAGGTGGAGGGGCCATTCGCCCGGTGGGTGCATACCCACCGCTTCACCGCCCTGGGCGCCGATCGGTGCCGTTACACCGACCACATCGAGTACGCACTCCCGCTGGGCGCCACCGGAGAGCTCGGCGCCGGCTTCGTGCGGCACAAGCTGGAGCGACTGTTCCGCTACCGGCATGCGACGGTACAGGCGGACCTGGCCCAGCACCAGCAGACGCGCGGCGCGGCACCGCGAGTCATCGCGATCACGGGGGCGACCGGCATGGTCGGCCGGAGTCTCGTGCCCCTGCTCACGAGCGGGGGGCACACCGTGCGGAGACTGGTGCGGAGCCGGCCGGCCGCCGGCGACATCCTGTGGGACCCTGACCGGGGCGCGCTCGATGCCGGGCAGCTGGAAGGGGTGGACGCGGTGATCCACCTCGCCGGCGAGCCGATCGCCGGCGGCCGGTGGACTGCGGAGCGCAAGCACCGCATCCTCGAGAGTCGCACCCGTTCCACCACCCTGCTGGCGGATTCACTTGCCCGCCTGACCCAGCCACCGCGGGTGCTGGTGTCGGCATCCGCCGTCGGCATCTACGGCGACCGGGGCGACGAACTGGTGGAGGAGACCACGCCTCTTCGCACCAGCGGCGAGCGGATGTTCGTCGAGCAGGTCGGACAGGCCTGGGAGGCGGCGACCAAGCCCGCGGAGCGCGCCGGTATCCGGGTGACCCGGATGCGCATCGGAATCGTGCTGAGTCCCGATGGCGGCGCCCTTGTCCCGATGATGCGTCCGGTGCAATTCGGGGTCGGCGGCCGGCTCGGCAGCGGGCAGCAGTTCATGAGCTGGATCGGGATCGATGACGTGATCGGGGCGCTGTACCACGCGGTGCAATCCGAGAAGCTGAGCGGACCGGTGAACACCACCGCCCCGCATCCGGCACGCAACGCCGACTTCATCGCCACCCTGGCCCATGTGCTCGAACGGCCCGCCCTCCTCCCGGTACCCGCCGCCGCAATCCGGCTGCTGGTTGGCCAGATGGCAGATGAGCTGGTGCTGACCGGCAACCGGGTGATTCCCACTCGGCTGGTGGAGAGCGGCTACCGGTTCCGCCATCCGGAGCTGGAGGGGGCATTGAGGTTTGTGCTGGGGAGATAGCTGGCAGAAAGCAGGTAGCAGGTGGCAGGTGGCAGGTAGCAGGTGGCAGGTGGCAGGTAGCAGGTGGCAGGTGGCAGGTGGCAGGTGGCCGGCGAACGGCGATTGGCGATAGGCGATAGGCGGTAGGCGCTGAACGCAAAATGCTGACTGCTGAACACTGATCGCCACTAGCCAACGGCCAACGGCTAATGGCCATTGGCTGACGGCCGATCGCCATCTGTCCTCTCTGCCCCGACGCCCCTAGGTTCCCCGCCATGGCCTCCCCCCCTCGCGCGGTCGTTCTGGTCTCCGGCGGGCTCGATTCGACCACCACGCTTGCATTGGCCAAGCGGGAGGGCTTCCGGCCCTACGCTCTGAGCTTCCGCTATGGCCAGCGGCATGTCGTGGAGCTGTCGGCGGCGCGGGAGATCTGCCGCCGGATGGGGGTCGCCGAGCATGCGGTGGTGGCGATCGACCTGGGCTTCTTCGGCGGCTCCGCTCTGACGAGTGCGATTCCGGTGCCCAAGGGACGCGACCTCGCGGCGATGGCGGGGGAGATCCCGCTGACCTACGTCCCCGCGCGCAACACCATCTTCCTCTCCTATGCGCTCGCATGGGCCGAGGTCCTCGGGGCGGCAGATATCTTCCTCGGGGTGAATGCGCTGGACTACAGCGGTTATCCCGATTGCCGGCCGGAGTACATCGCGGCGTTCGAAACGATGGCCAATCTCGCGACCCGCGCCGGGGTCGAAGGCCGGACCAGGCTGCGGATCCACACACCGCTGATCAGCCTGACCAAGCGGGAGATCATCCGCCTCGGAATCACCCTCGGGGTGGACTACAGCCAGACCCGCAGCTGCTACGATCCGAACCTTGAGGGCGAGGCCTGCGGGCAGTGCGACTCCTGCCAGCTCCGATTGAAGGGGTTCCGGGAGAATGGGCTGGAGGATCCGGCGCCGTATGTGGGAGTGAGTCGGGAGTAGCTTGCAGGTGGCAGGTGGCAGGTGGCAGGTGGGAGGTGGGAATTTCGGGTTTGCAGGTCGAAGTGCCCCGGTTACCGGTTCCCGGTTCCCCGTTCCCTTTACTCCCCATCTCTGCTGCTCCCGGACTTCCGCCCGACTAGGTTTGGCGATGGCCTACAGCGTGAAGGAGATCTTCTACACTCTCCAGGGTGAGGGCGCGAACGCCGGTCGGCCGGCGGTGTTCTGTCGTTTCGCGGGGTGCAACCTCTGGACCGGACGGGAGGCGGACCGGGCTACCGCCACCTGCCGCTTCTGTGATACCGACTTTGTCGGGACCGATGGGCCGGGCGGTGGCAGATTCGAAACCGCGGGGGCCCTGGCCTCGGCCGTGGCCGCCGAGTGGCCGGCGAGCGCATCATCCGTGGCACGGCCGCTGGTGGTCTGCACGGGGGGAGAGCCGCTGCTGCAGCTCGACGGCGCCGCGGTGACCGCCCTTCATGCGGCTGGATTCGAGATCGCGGTAGAGACGAACGGGACGCAGGTCGCCCCGCCGGGGATTGACTGGATCTGTCTGAGTCCGAAGGCGGGGGCCCCACTGGTGCTCACGGCGGGCGATGAACTGAAGCTGGTCTTTCCCCAGGCCGGGGCGGAACCGGAGCGGTATCGGTCGCTCGATTTCCGGCATTTCTACCTGCAGCCGATGGACGGACCGGAGCGCGTGGCCAACACCGTCCTGGCGGTATCGTACTGTCTGGCGCATCCGGAGTGGCGCCTGAGTCTGCAGACCCACAAGTTGCTCGGCATCCCATGACTTCCGGCTACTCCGATCGCATCGCCCACGCGCTGGCCTTCACGGCCAAGTACGCGCCGACCTCCCGCGGCCCCGGCACTGGCCCCGGCAAGACCACCCATCCGGCCAACGTCGCGTTGATCCTCGCCCGCCATGGCTGCGACGAGACGACGATCGTCGCCGGCATCCTCGCCGTGCTGCTCAACGGCATGGAGCCGGCCCGACGCACCCCGCTGGCCGTCAAGGTAGGCAGCAAGTTCGGCGAGGGGGGGGTGGTCGCGCTGGCGGCGGTCGAACCACGCTATGACGCGCGCGGCAAGGAACGGAGCTGGGAAGCCTGCAAGATGGAATTCCTGGCCGGACTCGCGACGGCGGAACCGCGAGTCCTCGAGATCTGCGCGGCAAACGAGATCTTTCACGTCGGCGCACTGCACACCGATGTGCGACGGCTCGGGCCGGAGTACCTCAGTGGCTATGCGCCGGGTGGCGCGGAGATGGTGTTACGGTGGTTTCGCGGCGTCGTGCTGACGATGGAACGTCACACCAACGGGCCCCGGCCCGCCATGCTGGCGGAACTGCGAGATCTCACTGGCCGCCTCGCCGGGGTGCTCGAGGGCGGCGGCTGATCCTGCTCTAGTGGTGCTCCTCCGCCGCGGCGACTTCGCCCGGCGCATGCCCCTTCCCGCTATCCGCCGCTGGCGCCCTGGACCGGGCCAGCTCGCCGTACTGCTCCGCGAAGATGGTATTGACGTGGACCACCGCCTCGTTCAATCCGGCAAAGGGATAGGCCTCGGTGATTTCCGGCAGCTTGTCGGCCAGCTTCTGGTCGGTGAGCACCGTGCCGGCAGGGACATAGCGGCCCGGCGGCACGATCACGCCGATGACCTTCGCGCCGGGCTCGATGACCGACCCGCGCCCGATCCAGCTCTTGAACACCAGCGCCTGCATCCCCACAAAGACCCCGTCGTCCACCCGCGCCGGCCCATGCACCTGTGACTGGTGTGCCAGCGAGACCCGCTTCCCGATATAGACGGCGTACTGCCGGCCGTCGACCTCATAGGTCCGACCCGGCATCGGCTGCCCATGCGCGATAGTCTCGAGGGCGTGAATCACCACGCCATCCTGGACGTTGGATTCGTCACCCACGCTGATCGGCTGCCCTTCATCGCCGCGGATGGAGGCGAATGGCGCCACGAAGACCTCGCCACCGAGCTCGACATCACCGATGACACTCGCCATCGGATCGACGAAGCTCGACGCAGTGAATTTCGGAGTGTTGACGTCGGGGTTGAAGGTGGTCAGGACATTGGTCCGCCCCTGACCGGTGCGGCGCAGTGCCTCGCCATCGGTGAGGGCCAGCTGGAGTGCCGTCACCTGCTGCTGCAGCGCGGCGGACTCCCCGGCCGCCATCCGCGCCTCACGAAGCAGCGTGATCAGCAGTCCGAGGACCGCCGCCCCGGCGAAGGCCCCGAGGCCACCGAGGCCGAGCGTGAGCTTGTTCACCCGATTCCCCCTTGCGGTTGCCCGGCCCTGACGGCCGGATGCCAGCAGTATCGCCCGGTGGGGGTCCGATCTTGAGGCTGGACCGCTCGCCAGCCGGAGCACGTATCGATATATTGGGGAACAAGATGGAAGCCTCCCCCGCGCTTTCGACCCTGGGTTCCCTGCCCAGCGCTTTCGCCGCCGCCTGCCGCCACGCCCGCACTGACAGCGAGTTGTTCGACCGCTGCAGGGAGGCACTGGTCCGGCGGTTCGGCAGCGATCGTATCTGGTTCAGCGTGACCTCGCCCGGCGCCCTGATGGCGCTCGCGCCCACGCCGGAGTGGGTGGCGTCCGGCAGTGTTGAGGTCATTCGCCTGACAAGCGGGCAGACGGAGCTGGCGATCCACGCCGACCCCGGTGTGGCGCCGCAGCTGCGTGGTCAGGCCACGCCGATCGCGCTCGGCCTCTCCGTCATGCTGGAACTCCACGGCGTGCTGCGGGAGCGGCAGGGCCAGCTGGATGACGCCGTCTTCCAGCTCCGGGCCCTGCGGCAGGTGGCCCGGCTGCTCTCCTCGGTGCACTCGGCCGAAGAGACCGAAAACCTGGTGCTGGATTTCATGGCCGAGGTCTTCTTCTGCTGGTGGGCCTGCCTGTATCGGCCCGACGGAGATGCCTACGTGCCCAAGGTGGTGCGTTCCCTGAAGGGGGCGATGTCCATCGCCTCGGTGCCACGCGATGCGCTCAACTGCGCTCTGCCCCCCGACACCCCAGTCAGCCGAGCCGACGATGCACAGATTGCCCGCCTGCTCCCAACCACTACCCAGCTCGTCGTGTCGCTCGACGCCGGCGCGGAGCGACTCGCGATCCTAGCGTTGGGGCCGCGACTCCACGACCAGCACTTCGGGGCGGCGGAGTGCGAGCTGGCCGGCACACTCGCCTTTGCGGCCGCGATCGCGCTCAAGAACGCCCAGCTGGTCGAGCAGCTGCAGAACGCGGCCGCCACCGACTCCCTGACCGGGCTGGCCAACCGCCGGGGGATGGAAGAGCGGCTGGAGGCGGAACTCTCCCGCATTCCCCGGCATCAGATCATCACCAGCGTCGTCGCGCTCGATATCGACCACTTCAAGCAGGTCAACGACAGCCTGGGCCACGCCGGTGGAGACCGGCTGCTGCAGCAGATCGCCACCGTACTCAAGCAGCAGTGCCGCGCGCTCGATGCCGTCGGCCGGATCGGGGGCGACGAGTTTCTCGTCATCCTCCCGATGACCACCGCGGCGGAGGCGGTGATCTTCGTGCAGCGGACTCAGCGGGCGGTTGCCAGCATCGGGGGCGATGCACCGGAGTTTGGCGCTCCGACGATGAGCATCGGGATCGCCGAAGCCCCGCGTCATGGCGCGACGCGGGACCTGATCATGGCCGCTGCCGATGCCGCGTTGTACCGCGCCAAGCGCGCGGGGCGCGACACGGTGGAGCTGGCCAAGGATCCCTGACCATGGCCGACCCCGATTTCCTCCTGCTCGGCGACGCCCTCTGGCTGGACTTCGTCAACACCGCCGCCACTGCGCCCGGGCTGTCCGAAGCGCTGCCCGATCCCGGAGCCTGGCTGCGGTGGACCAAAGCGGTCCGGGTGGAATCGCCCACGAGCGCGCAGGCCTATGACGATGCGCTCCGGTTCCGCACCCGGCTGCTCGCGCTCGCCCGTTCACTGGACCAGGGCCAGGCCCCGCCGCCGTCCATGATTGAGACGATTAACGCCCGGGTCGCGGCGCTGGAGGGCCGGCAGCAACTCGTGCGCATCAGCGGCAGCTGGCGCATGCGCTTTGCCCCCGGCCGGCCCCCGACTGCGCTGGAGGCGATCGCCGGGTCCGCTGCTGAAACCCTCAGCAACCCGCTCGCCATGGTGCGGCAGTGCACCAACCCGGAGTGCGGGCTGTACTTCGTCGACGAATCGCCCAACCAGAGCCGCCGCTGGTGCAGCCGCAGCCGCTGCGGGCTGCGCGGCGGCTTCGAGCGCCGCCGGCGATCGCGGCCCACCCCGCTCGTCGGGGAGGGGTGACCCGCCCGCCATGACGACCCCGCCGCCGCTCACGATCTTCGAGCGGGTCGAAACCGGGCTGGGGCACCGATTCCGTCTCGAGACGATGGTCGCCGCGTCACGCGAGCGGGTGCTGTTCAGCGCGCAGGACGTGCTCCTCGCCCGCCGGGTCTCGCTTCGCGTCAACCTCTACCCCAACGACCAGACCCGCGCCTGGTTCCTGCGCGAAGCCGGCGCGCTCGCGCAGCTCGATCACCCCGCCATCCGCCACGTCTACGATGCCGGCGTGGTGGGCGATATCGCCTACCGGGTGGGCAACTGGATCGAGGGCGAAAGCCTGCAGGAAGCCAACCAGCGTGGCCCTCGCCCCTTCCCCGCCGTCCATGTGCTCGCCCGCGACGTCCTGAGCGGCCTCGAGCACGCCCATGCCCACGGGATCATCGTCCGGCGGATCGCGCCGACCTCGGTGCTGGTCAACTTGAGCGGCCGCGGCTGCGTGACCGACCTGCGGTTCTCCAACTGGACCCTGTCCGCGATCCCGGCGAGTGAAGTGCCGGGCGCCATGGCGTTCATGGCACCGGAGATCCGGGAGGGCAGCCCGGGCGATGCCACCAGTGACGTCTACACCGCCGGCTCGATTCTCTACTACGCCGTCACCGGAATCGAGCCACCGCTCGACCCCGCCGAGCTCAAGCGGCCCGGTGAGGTGCGTCCGAACTGTCCCCGCGCCATCGAACGCATCCTGCTGCGGGCCCTGCGTCCGGCGCCGGATGAGCGCTACTTCAGCGCATCGGAGATGCTGGAGGACTTCGCCTCGGACGCCGGGACCTTCGAGAACCCGGCGATCATCGTGCAGGTGAATCCGCGGCCCCAGCCGATGGAATCCGACGATGGCCGGCGCTGGGAGAAGCGGCTGCGCCGCGCCCTGGGCGATGATTACGAACTGCTCTCGCCGCTGGGCCAGGGTGGGTATGGCCGGGTCTACAAGGTGCGGGACCTGCACCTCGAGCGGGAAGTCGCCCTGAAGGTGCTGCATCCGCATCTCACCGCGGACCCGGCGGTGGTGGAACGATTCCGCCGCGAGGCCCAGCTCGCCGCCCGGCTGAATCATCCCAACATCGTGAACATCTACGATATCGGCGGCCGCTCGGGGTTGCTCTGGTATACCATGGAGATGGTGCAGGGCCCCAATGTGGCGCAGCTGGTGGAGCTGGAGGGCCCGCTGGCGCTCGACCGGGTGGTGCGGCTGATGCGCGAGGCACTGAGCGCACTGGCACAAGCTCACGGCAGCGGGCTGGTCCACCGCGATCTCAAGCCGGAGAACATGCTGATCGAGCGGGACGGGAGCCTCAGGATCACCGACTTCGGCCTCGCCCTGGCGCTGCGGGGACAGGGCCGGTTCGGCGGCGCCACCAGCCAGAGCGGGACCCCGATGTTCGCCAGCCCCGAGCAGCTGCTGGGCGAGCGGGTCGACCAGCGCTCCGATCTGTACAGCCTGGCGGCGGTGGCCTACTTCGCCCTGCTGGGCGAGCCGCCGTTCACCGGGGCGACGGTCGAACAGGTGCTGACCCGCCAGACCAACAACCAGCGCCCCGCCCTCGGCGAAATCCGAACCGATGTGAATCCGGACCTCGTCGCCGTCCTCGAGCGCGCGCTGCACGCCGAGGTGGAGCAGCGCTATCCCTCGGCGATGGAGTTCCTGCAGGCCCTGAACCGGGCCACGGGCAAGGGACTGCGGCGGCGCAGCGGGGAGTGGGCCAAGGCGGCCCTCCGGTGGTGGAAGCCCTGACCGGGGGAGGCAATCCGGGCCTGCCTCTTGACGGATCGGGGTCGGGGCACAAAGTTGTTCCCGGCTGGAATGGCCAGACGGCTTGGCCGGGTATCGATCGAGCAAGACATCCATCACAGGATTTCTGCGCGACCCGGGCTTCCTTGCTCGGGTCGCTTTTTCCGTGGGGCGGCGCACCTGCCACCCCGCGTCCCTGTCGGTCGGCACGGGTTAGCCCGGGCCTCCGACGATGTTCCCCTCCGCACGGAGTACAGCAGCATGGCGCGCGTAATTGGCACGGTGAAGTGGTTTAACGACGCGAAGGGCTTCGGGTTCATCACTCCGGAGAATGGCTCGAAGGATTGCTTCGTTCACCACACAGCCATCAAGTCCGACGGCTTCCGCAGCCTCGCAGAGGGTGAGCGGGTCGAGTTCGACATCGTCGATGGGGCCAAGGGACCGGCCGCTGAAAACGTGATGAAGGCGAAGTAACGGTCGCACACAACACCAGGGGCCGGTCCTCGGACCGGCCCCTGTTGTTGTGTCGGCGGCACGACGAAGGGCCGGGATGTAAGAGCGACCCGATGGGTCCCGCTTACATCCCGGCCCGTTCTGCTTCACGCCATCGGCTGGTGCTGGCCGGCACCAGAATGGTCCTACCGCTCCGGCGTGCCTACTTGTGCCGGTAGATCACCCGACCGCGGGTCAGGTCGTAGGGCGAGAGCACCACGGTGACCCGGTCGCCTTCCAGTACACGAATCTTGAACTTGCTCATCTTCCCGGCCGCATAGGCGAGGATGGAGTGACCGTTCTCGAGCAGCACCCGGTAGTTGCGGTCCGGCAGCACCTCAGAGACCACGCCTTCCATCTCAATGCCTTCTTCCTTCGCCATGCAGACTCTCCACAGGGGGGATGCAGCACCGGCCCGAACGAGGCCCGGCAGGACAGGGGAGGGAATCTCGCGGCCCGGTCGCCGGGAAGCAACCGGGGACTTCAGCCCGTCGTGATCCGGTCCAGCTCCTCCTCGACGAGGGTGACCAGCTCCCCAATGACCCGCACGTCGGTGGTGAACTCCACCCCGGCCGTCCGATACAACTCCGGCAGCGAGCGGGTGTTGCCCAGCGCGAGCGCCTCACGGTAGCGCCGAACCGCCTCGGCGTGATCCTTCCGGCTGTTCCGCCAGACCTGGAGTGCGCCGATCTGCGCGAGGCCGTACTCGATGTAGTAGAACGGATACAGAAAGATGTGCAGCTGGCGGTACCACCGGGTGACACGCTCGCGCTCCAGACCACTCCAGTCTATCCCGCGCTCGAACCGGCTCCGCAGGGCCAGCCAGGACTGGTCCCGTGCCGCGGCGTCCCGCCCCGCCCCGCTGGTGTAGATCCAGCTCTGGAAGGCGTCCACCGACGCCACATGCGACAGCGTGACCAGCACATCCTCCAGGTGATCCGACCAGGCCCGGGCCAGATCAGGCGGGGTGAAGAATCCGCCGGTCTGCTTGCCGAGATACGGGGAGGCCAGCAGTTCCATCGACATGGAAGCGAGCTCGCACATCTCCAGCCCCGGGTGCCGCTGCCAGACGAGCGGCTGGGCATGTGACTCGAAGGCGTGAAAAGCGTGCCCCGCTTCGTGCAGCAGCGTGGACACATCGTCCAGCACGCCGACCGCATTCATGAAGATGAACGGCCGGCCGCGGAACTGGAGCGTCTCGCAGTAGCCCCCTGGCGCCTTGCCCTTCCGCACGTCGAGGTCGAGCATCCCTTCGTCGATCATCGTCTGGAACTGCCGCCCGAACGGGGCCGCCACATGCTCGATCACCCGGCGG
This sequence comes from Gemmatimonadota bacterium, assembly GCA_031382385.1. Classification (GTDB taxonomy): domain Bacteria; phylum Gemmatimonadota; class Gemmatimonadetes; order Gemmatimonadales; family GWC2-71-9; genus JADJOM01. The sequence continues at coordinate 4,224 of JANMYS010000063.1, read as the reverse complement.
CTGGTTCCGATCAACTCGGCTGCATCGCGGAACGGCCGGAGCGCCTCACGCCCCTCGGGGTCCGGCCCCACATCCCATGGCTTCAGCCGGTCCACGCCCAGCCGGGAGGCGCGCCGGAGCATGACCCGCCCCACCGCGGGGGCCACGACCTCCTCCACCGCGACATGAAAGCGGCGGCAATCGACCGGGGTATAGTCGAACCGGCACTTGGCCTTGAAGGCGTAGGCCTCGTAGTCTTCGAAGCCGGCGTTCGCTGCCATCCGGATCCGCAGGTCGTACAGCGAATCGAAGATTCCGGCGAGTTCCGGCTGGTGCGCCGCATAGGCGCCGCACTGCATCCGGAAGGCCCGCTCCCGCACGGCGCGGTCGGGACTCTGCATCATCGGCTGTAGCTCGGGCAATGTCTTCTCCTGCCCGTCCCAGATTACCGTGAGCCCGCCGGTGCGCTTCTGGTAGGCGGTGCCGAGTTCTTCGACCGCCTTGGTGAGCGGGATATTGGCCTCACGGAAAATTTCACTCGAGGTGCGGAACCGGGCGATCGTCACCTCCAGACCGGGGCGGGTGTACCCCAGGGCGAGGAGCCGGTCGGCCAGCTTCACCTCGTACTCTTCGGTCTCCGGCAGGATCTCGGCGGAGAAGCGGAGGTGAGCCTTTTCCTTGTCGGGGTTGGTGGTGTCGCAGGTGTAGCCGATCATCGCGAGGGCGGCAGCTTCGCCCAGCACTTCATCCAGCCGGGACCAGTCCGCCAACCACGACTCCACGTTAGAACGGTCGAGCGGGCGTTCGGCCAGCTCGACGTAGCGCGGGCGGATGTCGTCCCAGGTCGCGTGAACGAGGTCGGCTGGGGTGAGGGAGAGGAGCGCGGGGGAGTTCATCGGGGGGGAGCCTAAGGCAGGCTCGGAGAAAGCGCAATTCGGTGGCCGGCCATGGGCCAGGACGGTCTCAGGTCCGAATGCGATCGAGCGCCTCATGGAACTCCACCGCCGATTGCCAGCGCTGCTCCGGCCGCTTCTCCAGCGCCTTGAGCACGATGGCCACGACGTCGGCGGGCAGGCCCGGCACGAGGGTACGGGGGTCGGGCGGCGGTTCCTGCACCTGCTTCAGCAGCACGGTCGCGAGCGAAGTGCCCTCGAAGAGCCGGCGTCCGGTGAGGCACTCGAACAGCACCACGCCGGCGGCGTAGAGATCCGAACGACCATCGACGGCCTGCCCCATCAGCTGCTCCGGGGCCATGTATTCGGGCGTGCCGATGAGGCTGCCTTCCGCGGTGAGTCCCGGGCCCACCGCCTGACGACCCTCGACCAGGCGGGCGATACCGAAATCCATCACCTTGAGAAACCCCTGGGCATCCACCACCAGGTTCTGCGGCTTGATGTCCCGATGCACGACGCCGACACCGTGGGCGACCTCGAGGGCGCGACAGAGCTGCCTGCCGATGGTGACCGCGACGGCGAGAGGCAGCGCGCCGCGCCGTGCGATGACCTGATCGAGGCTGGTGCCGTCGACGAACTCCATGGTGATGAAGTAGATCCCATCGGACTCGCCCAGATCGTGCGTCCGGACCACATTCGGATGGGAGATCTTGCGGGCCAGCCGGATTTCCTGCTTGAAGCGCTCCAGCAGATTCGCGTCGCCCAGCAATTCCGGCTTGAGCGTCTTGATCGCCACCGACTCCTGCAGTTCCCGGTCAAACGCTCGATACACGACCCCCATCCCGCCGGCGCCAAGCTGCTGCCGGATCTCATACCGATCGGCGAGGATGGTGCCGGGGCCAAGCCGGGTGCTGGTCGCGGTCGTCGGCTGCGGGGAGATCACCTGCGTTCCGGCTCGGGTCCCGTCGAGGAATTCGACCAGCCGCTGCTTCTCGCGCAGCTCTCCGAGCATGCGCTGAAAGGCGCGGGCGAGCTCGCCGATCTCATCGCGCGACTGGATGTCGAGTTGTCCTGCGTAGCGACCCTCGGCGACCTCTCGCGTCATCCAGACGAGTTGGCGCATCGGGTGGGTGATTTGCCGGGCGAGCACCAGCGAGATGATCAGCGCGATGGCGAGTGCGGCAAGAAAGGCAATCAGGATGGATCGCTGAAGCACGGTGAACGGGGCGAGTTCGGCCTCGCGGGACCGGAGCCCGGCGAACTCGCCCACGACCTCCCCCGACGCAGTGAGTAGCGGGCCCGTCGCGGCAATCCACGTGACGCCGCCAGCCGTCACCCGAAGCCTGGTGGGCGCGGAATCGGTAGGGATTCGGGGCACGGCGACTTCGGTCCGCAGCGCCGAGTCCAGCGTTCCCGCGGGCAGCGTCGACGTCACGACCTGGGGAATGCCGAGCGTATCGGTGACGATGAACACCACCTCGGAGGCCGTCTGCCGCTTGAGTCGCTCGGCGAAGGGTCCATCGACCGGCAGCGCGAGCACGAGTGCGCCGACCACCGGCGCGCCAGGTGCGGTCAGCGGCACGGCCACCGCCTGGAAGATGGAGTCGCCCGTCGCGGTGGCCTCCAGCCAGATTCCTTCGGCCGAGGAATCACTGAGGGCGCTGCTGATCAGTCCGCCACTCAACGTGTCACCATACACGTCCGGGGCGCGGGAAAACGCCTGAATGGCCCCGGCATCATCGGTGATCATCGCCCACGCGGCCCCCGCCTGTTCCCGGAGCTCGTCCGCCTGGGCGAGGAGACTCGAGCGGTCGCCCGCCCGCAGCGACTGCTCGATATACGAGAGATACGTCGGCACCCGGCCGAGGACCTTCGCCGTCTGCAGCAGGCCGCGGCTCCGACTCGCCAGCGCATCTTCGATCGACGATTGGGTCGCCTGCAGCCCGCGGTCGATGGCGGCATCGGCCGCCTGACTCGCGCGATACCGGATCAAGGCCAGTGCACCGCCGAGGGTCGCGGCCACCAGCAGCAGCATGGCGAGGAAGAGCTTGAGGCCGAGGCCGCGAAGCACGGGCGCGCTAATAGCGGCGACTCCGGTCGCCGTAGGACTTGCCTTCTTTGTCGCGGTGCTGCACCAGTCGGTACCCGCGGGCATCCAGCGTGAGGAGCGACGAGGCGGGGGCGCTGGCCTGCACCCGGAGCGGTCGGCTCACTTCGGGCGCCCGCTCATGCCACGCGTGCAGCACGTAGTCGCCCGGCGGCACGTCCACGAGGCTGAAGCTGCCGTCGGCGCCCGGCTGGGTCGAGAGACCGGTGTCGAGCACCACAACCACGGCGCGCATCTGGGCATGGACGTTACAGAAGATTCGGACGACCCCAGCCCGGTCGAAGCGGGCGGACTGCGCTTCCCCACGGCCGAAGACGCCCAGGTCGAACGGCGACTCGGGGGAGAGGGAAAAGACGTTATGATTGAATGGGTCGTGATTGGGAAAACTGAGGCTTCCGCCGCGGGCAACGATGCGCAGGCGAGGGACGAACTGCTTCCCCTCGGTGGCCATCTCGGTGCTGCCGGGGACTCCGGCTGGCGCGGCGGGCCCGGTGAGCCAGACGACCGCCTGCCCGACATCGTTACTCGCGCGATTGCCCTGCTCCAGCATGGTGACGCGTCCGGCGACCGTGACCCCCTGCAAAGCCGCAACGGGCCCTGCGGCGGCGAGAAGGCTGCCCGCCGCCAGACCAAGAGTGAGGAATCGGGATCTGCGTATCATCTAGAATAGAGTAGCCCCCGCCCACGACGGGCGTCAACCGGTCCTCAACCCAGAGTGCCCGAATGCGCCGTACCTCCTGGCAGCTTCTGCTTGTGCTCCCCCTGGTTGGTGCCGCCACCCCAGCCACCGCGCAGGAGCGACCCGCCCCCGAGGTGAGCTTCTCGGCCACGATCCTCATGAATGGGTTCTACACCTCGGCCAAGACCAACAACAGCGATCTGCCGCAGTTCGCGGTGCCGCGCACCGCGGGGGACAGTTTCCCGACTGACGGCGCCGGCGCAACGCTGCGGCAGACTCGGGTCCGTGCGACGGCCTTTGCGAGCGACGTTGCTGGAGGCGACTTCACCGCAGAACTGGATGTCGATTTCTGGGGCGGCCAGCAACCGTCGAACGGCGGCCGAACCTTTCCGCTGCTCAGAATCCGGCGCGCATGGGCGCAACTCGGGTGGAACAGATTCCGGGTGCTGGCGGGACAGGAAGCGCCGCTGATCGTGGAGCTGAATCCCTCCTCGCTCGGGAGTCTCGGGCTCTCGGCGCTCTCGAGCTCGGGCAACCTCTGGCTGTGGATTCCTCAAATCCGCCTC
>JANMYS010000049.1:0-111835 GCA_031382385.1 Gemmatimonadota bacterium | reverse complement strand
CCGCTGGAGATGATCCGTCATCCTGGAGCGGCGGCCGTCGTCCCCTTCGTCGATGCGCCGGGCTCGCCCGACCCGCGGGTGCTGCTGATCCGCCAGTTCCGCCACGCGGCGGACGGCTACATCTGGGAGATTCCGGCGGGGCGGCTGGACCCGGGAGAGACACCGGACGACTGTGCCCGCCGCGAGCTGGTCGAGGAGACCGGCATGCGGGCCGAGCGGCTGGAACGGTTCACCACCATCTTCACCACGCCGGGCTTCACCGATGAACAGATCCACCTGTATGTGGCCGACGGACTGGTGGAGGGGGCGCATCAGCGCGAGGCGGACGAATTTCTCGAGCTGCGGCCCACGCGGTGGTCGGACGTGCTGGGGATGATGGAGCGGGGCGAAATTGCTGACGGCAAGACACTAGTAGCGCTGCTGTATCTGCAGGCATTTCGCGCCATTGGGCGCGGGTAGGAGGGACAGGTGGTGTTCTTTCGTCTCCTGAAGTCCGCCCTGACCGGGACGCCGCAGCCCGCGCGTCCGGTCGCCGGGCCCCAGCCGGAAATCAACGCGCTGATCGAAGCCCACCTGCAGGGCGATCCCCGCGCCTTCGGGGAGATTGTCTCACGCTTCCAGGTGCGCCTGCTGAATTTCGTCTACCGCATGATCGGCGACCGGGAACGGGCTGAAGACCTGGTGCAGGAGGCATTCCTGCGCGTGCACCGCCACCTCGGCCGCTTCGACCGCACCCGGAAGTTCTCGACCTGGGTCTATACCATCGCCTCGAACCTGGCCAAGAACGAGTTGCGCAACCGGGGCCGCTCCCCGCTCGTGGCCTTCGAGCAGGCCCAGCCGAGGGATGAGAACGACGATCGGCCCATCGAATTCGAGGACTTCGCCAACCGTCCCGACGATCTCTATGAGCAGCGGCAGCTCAAGTCGCTGGTCGACCAGACCGTCGCCCGCCTCTCCTCGCACCACCGCGAGGTGTTCGTCCTGCGCGAGCTGGAAGGCAAGAGCTACGAGGAGATCGCCGAGATCATGCACTGCAATCTCGGGACGGTGAAGAGCCGGCTGAACCGCGCCAGGCAGAGTTTCGCCGAGCTGATCGGTCCCCAACTCGGCTAGCGCACCCGCGCTGCTGGAACCTTGGACAGGTTCGATGGTACAAGAGCAGAGTGACGTCGCGGCTGTTGCGTCGCGCTGGCATCCCCTAGCCCTGCATAACCACGAGACATGGACTGCCCGGAATTCCGTCGCCATTATTCCGCCTATCGGGACGCGCATGATCCCGAACTGGCGGCCAATATGGACGACCACATGGAGGTGTGCCCCGCCTGCGCCGGCTACGATCGGGCGCTGCGCGAAGGGGTCGACCTTCTCCGTGGAGGGCAGGTACTCCCCACCCCCGATTTCCGTGCCCGGCTCGAGGCGCGCCTCGCCAGTGGTGAAGTGGTCCCCGAGGCGCATCCACCGCGGGTTTCGACTTGGGCCGCCACCGCCACCGCCGTGCTCTTCGCCGCGCTCGTCCTGCTGACGCTCAAGGAGGTGGTGGTGCTGCCGCCGCCGGTCGCCGCCGAGCAGTGGTTGATTGTCGCCCGCCCCCGCCTGGTGCCTGGCCTGCCATTCGTGGTATTCGAACAGATCCAGCCGCCGGGCAGATAGGGGCGGGTCGCAGCGGTCGCCTATAGGCGACCCCTACATACCCGCCCCGTCGGTCCGGTACAATTCCCCCCATGCCGCGCCATACCTACGACGATCTCCGCCGGGCCCTGAAGCAGGGGTCGCCTATAGGCGACCCCTTCGCCCCCGTCTACTACCTCTGCGGCACCGAGGACATCCTCAAGGATGAGGCGATCCACGAGATCCTCGACGTGGCCCTCGAACCGCAGGACCGGGATTTCAACCTGGATCAGTGTGGTGCCGCCGGCATGGACGCCGAGACGCTGCATAGCCTGGTCAACACCCTGCCGATGCTCGCCGCCCGCCGGGTCGTGGTCATCCGCGACATCGAAGTGTGGAAGAAGAAGCCGGCCATCCGCGACGTCCTCCTCCGCTATCTCGCCAATCCCGCCAGCGACACGCTGCTGATCCTGGTCGAGGGGCCCCCGGGTGAGGAGAAGCTGAAGAGCTGGGAGCCGGATGCGGAGATTGCGGCGCGCAGCTACACCGTGAATCTTGAACCCCTCCCCGCGGATCGGGTGGTTCGCTGGACCACGTGGCATGCGGGCAAGATGGGACTCACCTTTGGGGAGGGGGCGGCGGAGCATCTGGCCAAGTGCGCGCTGAATCAGCTGGGGGCCATCCGCTCGGAACTCGAGAAGCTGTCCGGCCTGGACCAGACCGGGCCGATCAGCCTCGAGCGCGTCGGCGAGATCGTCGGGGTCCGCCACGGCGAGACGCTGGACGACTGGGTCGAGGCGGTGCTGCTGGACCGCACGGCACACGCCGTTTCGCTGATCGACCGGCTGCTCGAGCAGGGCGGCATGAACGGCGTCAAGCTGACGACGGCGCTAGGCTCCGCCCTGATCGGCGTGCAGCTGGCCCGCGCCAAGTACGACCGTGGCCGCCAGGGCGGGAGCCTCGAGTCGGATGTGATGAACAGCCTCCGCGCCGCCCGGCCGTTCGGGATCGGCGACTGGAAAGTGGCCACGAAGTTGTGGAGTCGGGCAGCGCCGCGCTGGCCCGCATCCAGGTTGCGGGTCGCGATCCGGGTCATGGTGCAGGCGGACACGGCGCTCAAGGGAACGCGCATCACGGATGACAGCGGCACGATGACCGATCTGGTGCTGCGGCTCGGTGATTCCGCGGTGCGCCCCGACGGACCGGCGCAGGATCCGCCCGCCGCGCGTCGCTCGCAGCCCCACGCCGCGATTTCATGATGATTTCCCAGAGAATCCCCATGCCATGTTCTGCTCGCAGGGTCGTCCTCGGGATGCTGCTCGCCCTCGCCTCCCCGCTCACCGCCCAGACCGACGCCCGGCTGGTGGACGCCCTCCGCATGGCGCAGGAGGGCTCCACCGATTCCGCCCGGGCCAGCGTGGGGCAACTGCTGCAGGCAACGCCGCCGACGGACACGCTCTATCCCCAGGTGCTCTACACGGCGGGGCTCGTCTCCCGCAACGTCGAGGAGATGCGGCGCAACTTCTCCCGGGTCTCGGTCGAGTACACCAATTCGGCCTGGGCAGACGATGCCCTCATGCGCCTGGGGCTGCTGGACTATGCCTCGGGCGACGTGGCCGGTGCGCTGCGGCAGTTCGAACGGGTGCGCAACGACTATCCCGACTCACCGCTCCTGGCGAGCACATCCGAATGGGCCGCCCGCGCGCTCTTCGACCAGAAGAAACCGGCCGAAGCCTGTGCCTGGCTGGCGCTGGGCCGCGAAACCGCGGGCGAAGACATCGAGCTGGGCAACCGGCTCGCCTTCCTGAGCGGGCGCTGCATTGCCGCCCCGGCGCCGGATACCACCACCACGCCGGCCACACCCGAGCCCACGAAGCCGACGAAGCCGACGAAGCCGACCGGTTTCGGCGTGCAGATCGGGGCGGTCAACACCGACGCCGCGGCGCAGACCCTCGTCGCCAGCCTGACGGCCGCCGGCTTCACCGGGTATGTGGTCCAGGAGAAGAATCTCTTCAAGGTCCGCGCGGGACCGTGGCCCGACCGCGCGCAGGCGCAGGAGGCGCTCGCTAAAGTGAAGCAGAAGCTGGGTGGCGCACCGTTCATCGTGAAGGAGCCGTGAGCAGCAAGGCCGACGCGGCCGGCTCGCCGCTCATGCAGCAGTACCGCGAGATCAAGTCCCGCCACCGGGACGCGATCCTCTTTTTCCGCATGGGCGATTTCTACGAGATGTTCTTCGAGGACGCCCAGCTCGGCGCCCGGGTCCTCGGCATCACGCTTACCTCCCGTGGCGACGGCGTCCCGCTGGCCGGCGTTCCGGTCAAGGCCGCCGCCGACTACCTCCGCCAGCTCATTGCCGCCGGACATCGCGTCGCCATCTGCGAGCAGGTGGAGGATCCCCGGCTGGCCCGCGGCATCGTGAAGCGGGAAGTGGTCGAGACCCTGACACCCGGCGCCGTGCTGGACGAGAGCTTTCTCTCGGGCGCGCGGAACAACTTTCTGGTAGCCATCGGCCTCCGTGCCGATGGTGGCACCGAGCCCTCCGGCCTCGCCGCCATCGATCTCTCCACCGGCGAATTTGTACTCGAGACGGTCGACGCCGCGGAGCTGGCCGAAGCCGTCGACCGCCTCGGGCCGGCCGAGCTGGTGCATCCGGCAGACCAGACGATCCGCCTCGGGGAAAGCGTCCTCGCCACGCCGCGCGAGCGGTGGGAGTTCGATGCCGAGCTCGCACGTACCGAACTGGCCCGCCGCTTCCAGCTCGCCAGCATCGATGGCCTTGGCCTCGGTCCGGAGGATGCCGCCGCGATCGGCGCCGCCGGCGCGCTGCTGCGGTACATCGGCGAGCTGCAGCCCAGCGGATTGCCTCACCTCCGCCGACCGGTGGTGCGGCGGTCGGCCAGGCATCTCTGGATCGACGAGATGACCCGGCGCAACCTGGAGCTGGTCGAGCCGCTGCGCGCCGGGGCGCGCGGCACCACCCTGCTGGAATCGCTCGACCTGACGCTGACGCCGATGGGTGCCCGCCTGATCCGGCAGTGGGTGCTCTCACCACTGCGTGAACCGGCCGCGATCACCGAACGACTCGACGCGGTGCAGGTCCTGGTGCAGGACAACCGGGGCCGGGCCCGACTCCGCGAGGCGCTCGACGGGGTGCGCGACATGGAGCGGCTGGCGGGCCGCGCGGCGGCGGGACGGGCGACCCCGCGCGAACTGGGCGCGCTCCGGGATTCGCTGCGGCGACTGCCCGACGTCCTCGAGGCGCTCACCGGCCTCGCGGCGCGGGACCAGAGCAGCGCGCTCGGCCAGGTGGTGGAGGAGTTCGACCTGCTGCAGGATCTCGCCGAGGCGCTGGTCGCGGCGCTGACGGAGCGCCCGCCCGCGGTGCTGGCCGACGGCGAAGTGATCCGCGCCGGCTTCGATGCCGAGCTCGATGAACTGCGCGATCTGCGCGACGGCGGCAAGCAGTACATCGCTGCGCTGCAGCAGCAGGAGCGGGAGCGCACCGGGATCGCGTCGCTCAAGGTCGGCTACAACAAGGTGTTCGGCTATTTCCTCGAGATCACCAACGCCCACAGCGACAAGGTCCCGGCCGACTACGAACGGCGCCAGACGCTCACCGGCGCCGAGCGGTACGTCACCCCGGAGCTCAAGAGCTATGAGGCCAAGGTGCTGGGGGCGGAGGAGAAGATCGGGGTGCGGGAGGCGCAGCTCTTTGGCGAGCTGCGGGACCTCGTCTGCGTGGCCACGACCCGGGTACAGCTCACGGCGCGGGCGCTGGCACGGCTGGATGTCTGGGGCGCGCTCGCCGAGGTCGCGGTGCTGCACGGGTACGTGCGGCCGGCGGTGCACGAGGGTCTGACCCTCACGATCCGGCAGGGGCGTCACCCGGTCATCGAACGGCTGATGCCGCGCGAATCCTTCATTCCCAACGACGTCGTCTTCGATCCGGCGGAGCGGGTGCTGCTCGTCACCGGTCCGAACATGGCGGGCAAGAGCACCATCCTGCGGCAGATCGGGCTGATCGTCGTGCTGGCACAGCTGGGCAGCTATGTGCCGGCCGCCGCGGCGGAAGTCGGCGTGGTCGACCGGCTGTTCACGCGCGTGGGGGCGAGCGACAACCTCTCCCGTGGCCAGTCGACCTTCATGGTCGAGATGAGCGAGACCAGCGCCATCCTCCACAATGCGACGGCACGGAGCCTGGTGCTGCTGGACGAGATCGGGCGCGGCACCTCGACCTATGACGGCGTCGCGATCGCCTGGTCGGTGACCGAGCACCTGCACGACCGGGTGGGGTGCCGCACCATGTTCGCGACCCATTACCACGAGCTGATGCAGCTGCCGGAACAGCTCGCCCATGCCCGCAATTACAACGTCGCGGTGCGGGAAGCGGGCGATCAGGTGATCTTCCTGCATCGGCTCGAGCCGGGCGGGACCGATCGCTCCTACGGCATCCACGTCGCCCAGCTGGCGGGGCTGCCGGCCGGCGTGGTGCGCCGGGCGCGAGAGGTGCTGAAGACCCTCGAGGGCGAGCATCGAGTGGCACCGGGACCGGGGCCGATGGATGAGGATCCGGGGCAACTTGCCCTGTTTGGGGGCGCGACGCTGCCGCACCCGGTAATGGATGAACTGCGCGCGCTCGACCTCGATACGCTGACCCCGCTGGAGGCGCTGAATCGCCTCGCCGAGCTGAAGCGTCGCTCCCAGTAGGTCACCCGTCCCCGGGTGACGATAGCTGAAAGGTTGCTCCCAGCAGGTCACCCGTCCCCGGGTGACGATCCCCGCAGCACCTGGAGTCCCATGCCAACCGTGGATCAGTTCATCGGCAGCATCAACGGCCCGACGCTCATCGCGGCGGTGCTGCTGGTGTTCGCGGTGATCGTCGTGATCAGGATCGGCAAGGCGCTATTGATGGCGGGCATCTTCGGCGCGCTGGCGGGTGGTGCCTCCTTGAGTCAGGGCTTCGCGCCGGCGGCGGCGGCCACCCATGCGGCGATCGGCTTTGGCGTGGCGGCGGCGACGCTGTTCCTCATCCGGTTCACCAGGAGTCTCCTCCTCTGGCCGCTGATCACCGCGCTGGGCGTGGGGGCAATACTGATGCTCGGGGTGGGACGATGAAGCGAGGGAACGGGAAACAGGGAACGGGGAACGGGAAGGACATCATGGACGGGCGACGCCAGCCAGTCCGCACGCGATTTGCCCCGTTCCCAGTTCCCTCTTCCCTGTTCCCCACGTCGCCCACCCCGTTCCCCCTTCCCCGTTCCCTCTTCCCCGTGCTGCTGTTTTGCCTCGCCTGCAACGGCTCCAACCCCGACACGGTGCGCCTGCCGGAGGAAGCCTCGGCCAAGCGGGGCGACGATGCCCCGGTCATGATCAACCCCGAGTCGCCAGTCGAGTACCCGCCCGCGCTCTACGCCCGGGGCATCGAGGGCAACGTCCTCCTCCGGCTCCACATCGATTCCGCGGGGAGCATCTACCCCGACTCGACCGTGCTGGCGGAATCGTCCGGCTATCCGGCACTCGATACGGCCGCGCTCGAGGCAGTCCAGCGGTTCCGCTTTGCACCGGCGTTGCGGAGTGGCACACCGGTGGCGGCGACCTTTCTCCAGCCGGTCCGTTTCCGCCATTCACAGGCCGGCGGCACGACGCCCTGATCTCCTCCTCCGCTCGCCCTCACCCGTGTCTGGGAGAGGGGAAACGGGGGAAATGCGATTAAGATTCCTCTCCGCGCGGTCCCCCACGCCCGGGTTTCCTGGATGGTCTGTCCCCTGGTCAAGGCCTGACACCGTGACGCTCACGCCCCCGCACACCAAAGCCTACGACTCCGTCCTCGCCACCATCGGCTGGACGCCGCTCATCCGGCTGCAGCGCATCGGCGCCGGGATCCGCACGCCGATCTACGGGAAGGCCGAGTACGCCAACCCGGGCGGGTCGGTGAAGGACCGGATCGGCCTCAAGATCATCGAGGACGCCGAGCGGCGGGGGGAGCTGAAGCCGGGCGGGGTGGTCGTCGAGGGCACCAGCGGGAATACCGGCGTCGGTCTCGCGATCGCCGCCGCGCTCAAGGGCTACCGCTGCATCTTCACGATGCCCGACAAGATGTCGCAGGAAAAGGTGCGCCTGCTCAAGGCCTACGGGGCGGAGGTGGTCATCACCCCGACCGCGGTCCCGCCGGACCATCCCGACAACTACGTGAACAAGGCCAAGCAGATCGTCCGCGACACGCCGGGCGCCATCCTCGCCAACCAGTTCTACAACCAGGTGAATCCGGAAGCCCACTACGAAACCACCGGCCCCGAGATCTGGACCCAGACCGAAGGCCGGGTGACGCACTTCGTGGCGGGGGCGGGGACCGGCGGCACCGTGAGCGGCACCGGCAAGTTCCTGAAGGAGAAGAACCCCAAGGTGAAGATCATCGCCGGCGAGCCGCAGGGCTCGCTGTACGCCCAGTACGCCAAGTCCAAGACGATGGGTGAGGGCTATCCCTACAAGGTCGAGGGGATCGGCGGCGACAAGATTCCCAGCACCATCTGGTTCGACGTACTCGATGATTTCCGCCAGGTCTCCGACCGCGATTCGCTCGCGATGGCCCGGCGGCTCGCACGCGAGGAGGGGATCCTGGTCGGCGGGTCGGCGGGACTCAACGTCGCACTCGCGCTGGAGATCGCCCGTGAGCTGGACGATCCCAGTGCCTGCGTCGTCACCGTCCTGTGCGACACCGGTGAGCGCTACCTCTCGAAGGTCTTCAATGACGAGTGGATGCAGGAAAACCAGATGCTCGACATCCCCCGCGTCACCGTCGACCAGCTGCTGCACCGGCGGCCGGCCAACTCGCCGGCGCTGGTCAGCGTCGCGCCCGCGGCGGCGGTACGGCAGGCGCTCAACCTGATGAGCACCTGGGGAGTCAGCCAGATCCCGGTGCTGGAAGCGGGACAGTGTGTCGGCGGCCTGATCGAGAGCACCCTGATGACCAAGGCGCTGGCCCAGCCGTCGCTGCTCGATCGGCCGGTGCGGGAGCTGATGGATCCGCCCTTCGTGGTCGTCGATGCCCTCACCCCGACCGAACGGCTCGGCCCGTTGCTCACACGCGAGAGCCCGGCCGCGCTGGTGCAGAAGGATGGCACGCTGATCGGCATCGTGAGTCGATACGATATCTTGCAGCAGATGATTGGGACTCGGTGAAGCAGGTGGCAGGTGGCAGGTGGCAGCTACGGCCCTGTCGCCGACACATGCCGGGTTCTCCCGGCAGCACTTCCTGCTCCCTGCCACCTGCCACCTGCCACCTGCCACCTCCTCTCTGCCACCTGCCACCTAACACCTGCCTCCTCATTTGCGCATAACCGTGCTCACCGGCGGCGCCTCCGCCGAACGCGATGTCGCTCTCGCCTCCGCCCGCCAGATCGTTCCGGCGCTGCGGCTCGCGGGGCATCATGTCGTTGTGGTCGACACCGCCACCGGCTTCGTCCCCGAATCACGCGAGGCGGATCACCTGCTGGGCGCCGTCGGCACGACGCCACCCTCCGTCGCGGAGCTGCAGGCGCGCGAGCGCAGCTTCCTGCTCACCTCGCTCGGCGCCCTGCCGGAAGTGCGGGAGGCGGACGTCGTCTTCCTGGCGCTGCATGGTGGTCGCGGCGAGGATGGTACCATCCAGACGATTCTCGACACCCTTGATGTCATCTACACCGGCAGCGGCTCGCTCGGCAGCGCGCTCGCGATGGACAAGGATGTGTCGAAACGGCTGTTTCTCCAGGCCGGTGTCCCGACCGCCAGATGGCGGATGACGCCGGTCGCGGCGGGGGAGGCGGGCCACGCCCTGGGTTGGCCTGTGGTGGTGAAGCCGTCGAAGCAGGGTTCCACCGTCGGTCTCACCGTCGTGAAGCGAGCCGAGGATTTCGACCGTGCGGTCTGGTTCGCCGGCGAATTCGATGATGAGGTCTTGGTCGAAGCGTTCATTCCGGGGCGGGAATTGACCGTCGGTGTGCTCGACGATGCCGTGCTTCCGGTCGGTGAGATCATCCCGAAACACGAAATCTTCGACTACGAGTGCAAGTACACGCCGGGGATGTCGGAGGAGATCTTCCCGGCACAGCTGCCGGCCGCGATTGCCGCCGAAACCGGGCGCCTGGCCCTGCTCGCCCACCGCTGTCTCAAGCTGGGGGGGTACTCTCGGGTGGATTTTCGCTTGACTCCGGAGGGGCAACTCTACTGTTTAGAGGCGAATACACTACCGGGAATGACCGCGACCAGCCTGCTTCCGCAGGCCGCGAAGGCGGCGGGCATCGAGTTTGCTGCGCTGTGTGACCGGATCTGCCGCACGGCCCGCCGTCGAGGGGTCGCGGAACCTGGGAGAAGCCCTGAGGGTTCAAGTAGTTAGGTCTCCATGCCCAATACCAGCCCGTCGTTTCCGCGCCTGACGCCATCGGTCGCCCGCCTGATCGCGGTGACCGCGGTCGTGCAACTGCTGCTGGAAACTGTGTTTACCTCACCAGGCATCCGCTCCGCTCTGGCCATGGATCCGGGGGCGTTCATCTCCCAGCCGTGGGGCGCGCTGACCTACCTGTTCGTCCACGACGGCATTCTCCACCTCGCCACCAACATGCTGGGCCTGTACCTCTTCGGCACTGCGGTCGAGTCCCGGATGGGGTCAAAGGCGTTTCTCACCTACTACCTCTATTGTGGTGTCGGGGCGGCACTCGCGTCGATCGCCCTCGCATTCGTGGCCGGCGCGCATCCGGTCATCGGGGCGTCCGGTGCGGTCCTCGGCGTCGCCGTCGCCTTTGCGATCTACTGGCCCGACGCCGAGATCCTCGTCTTTCCGGTGCCGTTCCCGATCAAGGCACGGACGCTGGTGATCGGGCTGGCGGTGATGGATCTCATCGCGGCGCGCTGGTTCCCGGGCAGTACCGCCCACGAGGCGCATCTCGGCGGCATGCTTGCCGGCTGGCTCTATTTCCGATTGAACTCCCTCACCCAGCGGCGCCCGCTTCCACCATCGCGCCAGCAACCGGAGCAAGTCGTCATGGTCCAACAGCCCAGCTCTCGGGACGCCGAGCCCCGCGCGGCCCTTCCCTCCCGCCAGGCCGGCACGCGCGCCGGCACCGATCCCGTCACCACCGAACTGGACCGGGTGCTCGACAAGATCAGCGCCACCGGGATCGAGAGCCTGACAGCGGAAGAGCGCCGCTTCCTCGATGAGGTGAGCAAGCGGAAGCAGCGGGAGACGAATTAGCGGGAAGCCATCAGCGGTCAGCGGTCAGCCATCAGCAGAAACATTGGGGCCCTCCGGAGGTAATGTCCGTAGGGCCCCACTTGTTCCGCTGACCGCTGACCGCTGACTGCTGACCGCTGACGGCTGACGGCTGCCCAGCGTGACTTGAATCACACGCTTGCGTGCGCGTCATCTGCGGCTTACTGCCACCTGCTCGTTGCCACCTGCCGCCTACTTGCATGATTCTCCGAATCACCGATATTCCCGCACGTGCTGATCAACCTCGTTCCCGAATTCCTCGCGGTCCTTCAGGCCCCCGATCGCGAAGCGGCATTCGAGCAGTACCTCAATGCCCATCGCGCTGTGCTCTCCGCCTACTGGCACAACTACGTGCTGGATCTGGAGAGCCCGCAGGCCCGTGCCGTCATGTCACACGCGCTGAATGCCGAGCGTGCCGACCTGACCGAACTGCTCGGCTCAACTGATGTCGAGGGGATTATCGAGGACGCGATCGCCCAGTCGGAGGACCTGCTGCAGGTCGACCGGCCGACGGATGTGTACCTGATGGTCGGCATGGGCGCGGCAAATGCGGGCGAGCTGGTCGTGAGTGGGCGCGGCGTCGCCTTCATCTGCATCGAGCACTTCACCGGTCGGGCCAATCCCGAGACCTACGGCATGGGATTGCCGCCGGAGCTGATGCCGCTCTGGGTGGCCCATGAGCTTGCCCACACGGTGCGCTACACCTCGCCGACCAGTCAGAGCGAGCTGCGCCGTCTCGTGGCGGATCAGGGCGGCAACTACGACTACTGGGTCACCGGCAGCAGGGCGACACTCAGGGAACTGCTGGTCAATGAGGGACTCGCGGTACATGCGGCGGAGGCCGTCGCGCCGGGGCTCGATGCCGCCAACTATTTCGGCTATCCGCGGCGGCAGTATCGCCGGCTGCGGGAGCTGGAGTCGTTCCTCAGGCGGGTGGTGGAGCCGGAGCTGGACGGACGCGGCATTGGACTGCGCCTGCGGTACCTGAGCGGCGGCATGTCCCCTTCAGCTCGGCTGGTCAGCGGCCGAGTGTTGCCGGAGCGCTCCGGCTACTACCTGGGCCACCGGATGACCGAGGCGCTGGTGCAGGAGCGCGGCATCGCGGCGGCGCTCCGGGCGCCGGCGCAGGATTTCCAGATCGCCGAAGACCATTCCCGCGGTGTGCAGACCGCCTGAGGGCGATACCCCCGATGGATCCCACCCCACCGATCACCGTCATCTTTAAGAAGAAGGGCACCATCACCATCGAGGGCACGGTCGTCGTGCTGGATGAGGATGGCAACGTCATGACCCAGCCCGAGACCAAGCGGCCGGGGATGATCAAGCTGTGCGGGTGCGGGCACTCGGAGACGAAGCCGTTCTGCGATGGGAGTCACAAGAAGCAGTGAGGAGTGAGGAGTGAGGTGGAAAAGCAGTTACTCCTCACTCCTCACTCCCGCCTATCCCATCCGCCCCACGATCTCCTTCACGCACGTCGCCGCCACCCGGCTGGTGAGGTCCCGCAGGTCATTCACCGGATTCAGCTCCACGACATCCGCGGCCACGAGGGTGCCGCGCGGAATCGCCTGGAGGAGCATCATCAGCTCGCGCATCGTGAAGCCCCCGGGTTCGGAGTGCGAGATCCCTGGGGCGAAGGCGGCATCAAGCGCGTCGATATCGAGCGAGAGGTAGAGCGGGCCCGTCACTGACGTGACCGCGGTGCGCATTGCCCCGAACCCCGCCCGCATCGGCACGACTTCCACCCCGAACCGATCGGCCTGGGCCTGCTGGTGCGGGTTCATCGTGCGGATGCCGACCTGCACCAGCCGCCGCACGAGCCCCTCCTCCATGATCCGCGCAAAGGGACAGGCGTGACTGGTGCGGCTGCCATCGAGTGCGTCGTAGAGATCGGGATGGGCGTCGAAGTGCAGGACGGTGAGCTGCGGATGACGTCGGGCAACCGCGCGCACCAGCGGCCACGTCACCGAATGATCGCCACCGAGGAAGATTGGCGTTACGCCACTCGCCAGCAGCTTCGTTGCGCCAGCATCGATCGCGTCAAGCGGGAAGGCGCCGTCGTTGTCGAGCGGGAGGTCGCCGGCATCCACGAGCAGCGGCCGGACATCAATGCCATCCTCGTTGCAGCCGTTGGTGGAATCGGAATGCAGCGCCGCGCGGATCGCCGGTGGGGCGAGTGCAGACCCACGCTGGAAGGAGGAGCTGGCGTCCCAGGGGATGCCGAGGAGTGGGATGGTCACTGGAAGAGTTCGGCCACCGCGCTGACCGTCGACGTCTGGGTAAGATCCGCCCCGCCTGCGAACAGCACTCGACCGTCCGACAGTCGCTGCACCGACGGGAAGATACGATTGCCGCCCAATTGCCCAACCACGGGGGAGAACAATCCTGTCACTGGATCGAATGTCTCGGCGAAAGGAATGAGGCCGACATCGCCAACGCCACCGGCGACAAGCAGGCGACCATCGGGAAGGAGTGCGAGGGTCGCAGCCCTGCGCGGGTATGCCATAGCACCGACCGAACTCCAGGTGCCGGACGTCGGGTCATACACCTCGGCGATGGCGGTGGTCGTATTCGTGGTGATGTCCAGTCCGCCGACCGCAAGTACACGACCGTCGGCCAGCAGTGCCAGACTCCCCTCATACCTGGAGGAAATCATTGCCGAGGTGGCGGTAAAGCGCTCCGTGGCCGGGTCGAAGATCTCCGCAGGCGCGGGCACCCGGTCACCCAGCGACACCGCCAGCACCCGGTCATCCTGCAGATGAACGATGCCGCGGCTATTGGGCCCGAAACTGAGTGTATCGACCACACGGAAGCTGTTGTTCATCGGATCGTAGATCTCGACGACGCCGGAACCCCCTCGGGTCAAGGCCAGCACCCGGTCGTCATTCAGGTGGACCAAGGCGGTAACGATCGGTTCGTTCGTGGGCGGTCCGAGGGAAAACTGGCCGGTCGCGGGATCATAGATGTCGGTCAGCGAATCGAATGCAAATCCTCCGATGAGCACGCGCCCGTCCGCCAGAGTTACCGCAGACCCGCCCGAGTACTCGGAGTGAAGCGAATCCGTCGGGGTGAACTGACCCGTCGCCGGATCATACAGCTCCGCCTTGGCGGTGGACCCGGTGGACGGACTGAAATCGCCGCCGCCAGCGATCAGGATCCGCCCATCCTGCATTTCGGTGATCATCGCACCCGCACGCGCATACCCCAGCGAACCTGTTGGCGAAAATGACCCAGCCGCCGGGGTCACTGCCGTTACGGTCACGGTATCGATGAGAGAGGAATCCGCCGGTGTCGTTATCGTCGCCGTAAAAAGCACAGGACCGGGTGCCGGGAAGATTCCGGTTGTGATCGGATTCGTCGTGACGACACCGATGCCTGGCTCAATCGAGGCGACGACACCCGGGTCATAGTTCCACCCCAATTGGAGCGTGCTGCGCCCTCCCACCGGTACCTGCGTGGCGAGGGACCGGAACAATCCGAGGACTGGCGCATTGACGGGCGTTACCCGCACCTGTGCCGTCCGGGAAATATTCAAACGTCCGGTGACCGTCAGTGTAAACGTCGTGGTGGTGTAGGGGGTCGTGAATGGACCGGCCGGAACGATCGCGGCACTGGTGATCGCGCCGACGTTCTGATCCACCACTCCGGTTCCACCCGAGTAGACCGCCGTCAGGGTTGCACCCTCGCCCGTTGTGACGGTGTCCCGACTCGCCACGAAACTGGTGATCACCGGCGCCGGCACGACGGTGATATCGCGGGTGCCCGTCACCGCGGAGTCGGCCTGATTGCGGACGGTGCAGGTGAGATGGAGCAGTGCGCCCGTGCCCGACGTGACCAGCACCGACCGGGTGCCCTGCCCTGAAACCACTGTTCCGCCGGTGGCGGTCCAGGTGAATTGCGCGCCGACAAGTGTCGGGACGCTCGCCGAAATCCCGACCTGTCCCGTCGCGACGCTGTCCGCCGCAGTGATCGTCGCCCCTGGTGCACCGGCCACCAGCACCCGGGAGGTATCGGTGCTCGACGGTTTGGCGACGCTCGTTGCAACGATCCGGTAGGTGCCGGACGTACTCGAGGCGGTGAACAGCCCGGCAGTAGAGATCGTTCCATCGGCCGCGCCTTCCACCACCTTCCAGGTCACGCTGCTGTCGGTGGCCCCCGTGACCGTTGGGCTGAAGCTGGCCGTAGTTCCGACCGTGATGGTGTCGGCCACCGGCAGGATCGTGACGATCACTGGTGGTGGTGGTGGATTGGGATCTGTGCCGCTGTCGCCACCGCCGCAGGCCAGGGAAACACCGAGAAGGCCGCACACCAGGAGCACTCGTCGTTCAGCTGTCACGGTAACTCCGTCTTTCCTGGACTGGACTGCGGTGACGCGAAGGAAATGGACCTGCCAATCGGAGTCGCTGGAAAGCATGAGTCGCACAATGAGGCGCCAACGGCCAACGGCTAACGGCGAACGGCCTCTTCCAACCTCACCTCATCGCCCACCCTGACCCACCCCACCCCGTAGTGCACCACATTCTGCCCGAACATCACCTTCCTCTCCTGCCGCCGGAAGGTGGCCAGCGTCCTCAGCGGTTCATCGTCCGCGCGACCTCCAGTCTCCTGATCGGTCGTGGTCACCACACAGCGGGCGCAGGGCTTCACCACCTGCATCGGTATACCACCGATCGTCATCCGCCGCCAGCCGTCTTCGGCGAACGGAGCACTGCCACTCACCACCATGTTGGGCCGGAAGCGGTTCATCGGCAGCGGCACCGCGAGGCGACTGTTGAGATCGGCGAGCGAGGCCTCGCCGGCAATGAGAAAGGGAAAGCCATCCGCGAATCCGGTGCGCCCACCCTCCGGCGCCCAGTGCCGGTCGACCTCGCGCACCACCGTGTCGGGGATGTAGGCCAGCATCGCCTCCTGCCCCACGACATTCGAGAACCAGTCGTCCGCCGCCGGATCCGGTGCCACCGCACGAATGGTGTCATCCCAGACCTGCGCCACGACTGGCCGGCCGCCCATCGGGCTCAGTGCCATCCGCAGCATCGGCAGGCCGGGAGCCTCGAGCACCACATGCGGTGCCCCGAGACTCACTCGCACGGTAGCGAGCGCGGGACACTCGCGCTGAGTGACGAACTCCCCGCGGGGCGTCACGACCATGAACCGGCGATCATGCCGCAGTCCGAAGAGATCGACCTCGCTCTCGGTGAGCGCGATGCCGCCGCAGGACTTGATCGGGTAGATGTGGAGGGAGGAGAGATGCATGCGGTCGGGGAACGGGGAACGGGGAACGGGGAACGGGCCGAAACTACTCGGCTTGTGCTCCAGTGGAAACACCGCGGTTCTTCGAATCGATTCGTCCCGTTCCCTGTTCCCCGTTCCCCCGAACCTGCTACTTGCCGATACAGAACCCAGCGAACAGTCTGTCCAGCACCTCCTCTATATCCACGCTCCCCACCAGACTGTCCAGCGCCCGCACCGCCTCCTGCACCTCATGCGCCGCCAGCACGGCATCGCCGCCCGGCAGAAAGTGGGGCACCGCCGCCCGCAGTGCGGCATCGGCACCCGCAAGCGCCTCACGATGCCGGGCACGGGTGAGCGCGGGGCCGAGATCGGCCAGAGCGACACCGGCACTGAACAGCCGTCGCGCGACCTCCTGCCGCAGCCGGTCGAGTCCTTCGCCGGTGAGGGCGGAGACGGCGAGTGCGCCGGCAGGCGCAGGGTACAGGTCGGCCTTGGTCGTGATCGATAGAATGGCGCGAGGCGCGAGGCGCAACGGCGATTCCGTCTCGCGTAGCGCCCCGCGCCCCGCGCGGGCTGTTTCTTCGCCTCGCGCCCCGCGCCCCGCGCCAGCAGTTTCCTCGCAGATGATGACCAGGTCCGCCGCCGCCACATACCGCCGGCTGACCTCCTGGCCCATCTGGTCCAGTCGATCGGCGCTCTCCCCGATGCCGGCCGTATCCACGAGGCGAATCGGCCAGCCGCAGAAATCCACCGTCGCCTCGATGGCATCGCGCGTTGTCCCCGGCAGCTCCGTCACCAGCGCGCGTTCCCGGCCCAGCAGCGCATTGAAGAGCGAGGACTTGCCGGCATTGTGCGGACCGGCGAGGACGACGAGCGCGCCGTTGCGCACCCGCTCCGCCAGCGGCGCGGTCGCGAGCAGCGCGGCCACCTGTGTGGCAACCTTCGCCCGCTCCCCCTCCAGCCGAGCCTGCGGGAGCGGACCGTCATCCTCGTCGGGGAAGTCCACTTCGTAGGCCAGCAGCGCCAGCAGGCTGATCAGCGATTCCCTGAGCTCCGCGATCCGGCGCGAGAGTCCTCCCTCGAGCTGATCGACGGCGATCCGCGCCTGGGCCGGCGCTTCGGCGTCGACCAGATCCGCCAGCGCCTCGGCCTGCAGCAGATCCAGTTTGCCGTTCATCAGCGCGCGCCGGGTGAATTCGCCCGGATGTGCCGGCCGCGCCCCCGCCGCCTCGAGGGCTGCGAGCAGTTGCACCGGGACGACCAGCCCACCGTGGCTGTGCAGCTCGACCATGTCCTCGCCGGTCTCGCTCTGCGGGCCGGGAAAGACCAGGTACAGGCCGCGATCGAGCACCTCGCCGCTGAGCGAGCGGAAGGTGGCGAGGCGCGCTTCCCGGGGTGGATCACGGCGAAAGGAGGGAATGACCCGGGCCGCTACGTCGAACGCCCCCTGACCGCTCAGCCGGATCACGGCGACGGCGGAACGACCAGGCGGCGTGGCGAGGGCGACGATGGGGTCGGTAAGCACAGCAGGTGGCAGGTGGCAGCGAAAAGGTGGCAGAGAACTGATCTGATGGTAGCATGCTTTTCTGCCACCTGCTACCTGCTACCTATTTCTTCTTCGTATTCACCACCACCGCCGCCGCCGGCTGCACCTTCATCCGCTCCTTGGCCAGCCACCACTGCTGCGGCACGCTGACCACATTCTGGATGAAGTAGTACAGGTTCAGCCCCGAGGCGAAGTTCAGGAACATCACCGTCATCATCACCGGCAGGAAATAGAGCATCATCTTCGACTGCGGATTGGGCGGCATCCCCTTCATGCCGACCTTGGTGACCGCGAACATCGACGCGCCCATCAGCACCGGGATTATGTGCAGCGGATCCTTGAGCGAGAGGTCCGGCAGCCAGAGGAAGGCCTGCCCCCGCAGCTCGATCGAATTGGCCAGCACGAAGAACAGCGCCAGCATCACCGGCCACGGCAGCAGCAGCGGCCAGCAGCCGCTGAAGGGATTCACCCCTTCCCGCTTGTACAGCCCCATTACCTCCTGCTGCAGCTTGCTGGGGTCGTCCTTGTGCTTGTCCTGCAGCTTCTGCATTTCCGGCTGCAGCGCCTGCATCTTCATGCTGGCGCGCATGCCGCGCTGATTGAGCGGCCAGAGCAGGACCCGGATCAGGATGCCGAAGATGATCAGCACCACACCGTAGGCGAGATTCAGGTGGGTGTGCATCCACACCAGCAGGGTCCGCGCCGCCACCGCCACCGGCCGGATCATGGTGCGGAAGCCGGGCCAGCCGTAGGGATTGATGTCGTAGAAGTCGTGGCCGATGGCATGCAGCCGGGGATACTCCATGGGACCGACATACAGCCGGTAGTTGAACGCACCGCTCGCGGGCACCGGCAGCGCAAACGTCACCGCCGCCGCCTTCACTGCCGCCTGTTCGGGCAGGGCGCGGACCACCACCCCGCTCACCGGCGTGTTGCTGGAGTCCACCGCGAGCAGCGCCGCCACGAAGTACTTCGCCTTCACCGCGGCCCACTCGAAGGGCCCTTCCAGCGTCCGGACCTCGCCCGCCTTGAGCTTGCTGAAGCGGGTGAGCGACGATTCGTCGGTCTTGGTCACCACGGCGAAGTCGTAGTGATTGGCGTTCGAGTCGGCCTCGGTCTGTCGCAGCCCCTGGCCCATGTCCACCAGCAGATGCCCGCCGACCGGACCAAGCCCCGTGATCCGGCCGGTCACACCGATCGTGTAGTCGTTGGGGAGGAACCGGTAGGTCAGCGCGACCGTGACATCACCCTGGCGCGCCGTGAGCTCGAGGGAGTCGGGCTGCTGCACCATCAGCTCCCGGGCACCATCCCGACCAGTGAGGTTCCGCTCCACCGGGACGAAATCCCAGGTGGCCAGCGAAAGCGTGTCGTTGCCGACGGTGACGGCGAGGCGGTGCAGCTTCCCGCCATCGGGAATCAGTTTGGCCAGCTGACCCCGCGCCTGCGGGCTCAGGTCCTTGTAGTTGAGAATCGTCGCCTGGGTGATCGCGCCGCCCCGGGTCGAGAGCTCGTACCGGTAGAGCGTGGAGGCGACGGTGATCACCTCCTCGACCGGCGCGGTCGAGCCCGCTCCCGCACCGGGGACGGCTGCGCGGAGTGAACCACTGGCCTCGAGCGGGACGCTCGCGGTCGGCGCCGGCGAGGGGATGACGGTCCGGGTGCTGTCCGCCCGTCCACCCCTCCGTCCGTCGGTTTTCGGCTTCAGCAGAATGGTGGGCACCAGTGCGATGAGCATCATCAGCACAACGGCCCAGAGTACGCGTCGATCCATGTCGAGTGTTGTTGAGTGGTCTTAGGGAACCGGGTCGTAGCCGCCCGGGTGCCAGGGATGGCAGCGCGCCAGCCTGCGGGCGCCCAGCCAGATTCCGCGAAGCGCGCCGTGCTGCTGCAGCGCCTCCAGAGTGTACTGCGAGCAGCTCGGCGCGAACCGGCAGCTCGGCGGAAGCCCCGGGGAGAGGAACTTCTGGTAGAATCGAATCACGAGGATGAGCGCCCAGGTCACCGGCACCTGGATCCACCCCCATGGGGAACGGGGAATGGGGAACAGGGAATGGGTGGCATCGGCGGCCGGGTTCGCCGGGCCGGGGGCGGGTTCGGTCATATGCTCCCCGTTCCCCGTTCCCCGTTCCCCATTCCCGGTGCGAAGATGCCCTGAGCCAGTCCACCGAGCTCGGCCTGCAGCTCAGCGAACGTTGCCCCATACGCCTCCTTGCGGATGCGGATGAGCAGGTCGCAACTCCCCTGCAGGGTCCGGATTTCCCGCCGCCAGATCTCACTCAGCCTTCGCCGCAAACGATTACGGGCCACCGCATTGGACTGGAACTTCGGAACGATCAGTCCCATCCGTGGGTGGCCCGCCATGTTGTCGATCCAGATGCACTCGAGAACCCGCGACCGCCGGCGCCGCCCCTTGGTCAGGCAGCGGAGTCGATCCGCGTTGCCCGCCAGCCGGTCCGACTGCAGCAGGCGCTCCCCCGTCAGCTGCTCCCGTGCTTGGTGCCCAGCGACACGGTCAGCTGCTTGCGACCCTTCTTGCGACGGCGCGACAGCGTGGCCCGGCCCCAGCGGTCGGACATCCGCTCCCGGAAGCCATGCTTGGATGAGCGGCGCTTGTTGCGCGGACGATAGGATGGATTCATCAGTCAATTCCCTCAAAATGAGCCCGCAAACGTACCCGGAACCCCCCTCCGTGGTCAAGGTTGACTTTTCCACATCCGGGACCTACAATCGGCTGCCCTTGCAAACGCCTCACCCCTCCCTGAGCAGAATGCAGCAGCAGTCAGCGAAAGACCTCTGGAAGCGGATCCTCGACGAGGCCACCCGTCAGCTTCCAGACAAGGTTGTCCGTGCCTGGCTCGAACCGACCGAAGCGGTGGCGCTGGAAGACGACCGCCTGATCGTCGCCGCGCCGGATGAGTTCGCCGCCAAGTGGAACGAGACCAATCACGCCACCCTCCTCTCCCGCCTGGCGGAAGGGGTGCTTGGGCGTCCCATCAACATCACCTTCCGAGTGCAGGAAGACCGGCAGCGGCGTCCGCAGATGGACTTCTTCGTCACGCCGCCGGTGCCCGTCGCCATGGCGACGCAGAATCCGAGCGCGCAGCCGCTCAACGACCGCTACAGCTTCGAGTCGTTCGTCATCGGCAAGTCGAACCAGCTCGCGGCGGCGGCGGCCAGCGCCTCGGTGGAAGCGCCCGGCAAGACCTACAACCCGCTGTTCATCTACGGCGCCACCGGACTGGGCAAGACCCACCTGATGCAGGCGATCGCCCACGCGATGCTGCGGCGTCATCCCGAGACCCGGGTGCTATACGTCAGCGCGGAGCAGTTCATCAACGAGGTGATCGAGGGGATCAGCCGGCGCACCATGCCCGACCTGCGCAAGCGCTACCGCCACGATATCGACCTCTTCCTGGTGGATGACGTCCACTTCCTGGAAGGCAAGGAAGCCACCCAGGAGGAGTTCTTCCATACGTTCAACGCGCTGTACGAGGCGGGCAAGCAGATCGTGCTGACCTCGGACCGTCCGCCCAAGGAGATTCCCGGGCTGGAGGCGCGGCTGTTCAGCCGGTTCGAGTGGGGCATGGTGGCCGACATCGGCCAGCCGGATCTGGAGCACCGGATCGCGATCCTGCGCAAGAAGCAGGAGCAGGACCACCTCGAGATGACGATCCCGGACGACGTGCTGCGGTTTATCGCCGAGCACGTGCGTTCGAATGTGCGCGAGCTGGAGGGCTGCATCATCAAGTTGCTGCTCTATGCCTCGCTCAAGCACCGCGAGGTGTCGATCGAGCTGGCCCGGGAAGCCCTGGCCGACAAGATCCGCCCGGGCGAGGATTCAGCCTCCAGTCCCAAGACCATGCCGAGCATCGACCGGATCCAGGATGTCGTGGCGCGGCGCTGGGGGGTGACCTCGGAGCAGCTTCGCTCCAAGGCCCGGATCAAGACGCTCGTCGTGCCGCGCCAGATCGCCATGTACCTCGCCCGCGACCTCCTGCAGATGCAGCTGATCGAGATCGGGCAGGCGTTCGGCGGACGGGATCACTCAACCGTGATTCACAGCGTGGACAAGGTCCAGCGGCAGATGTCACGCGACCGCACCTTCCGCGATCGCATCGAAAGCGCGCGCTCGGAACTGGTTGCACAATAGTTCTCCACGGCGCATGTGGGTGATGTGCACCGGGCGTACAACTGGTGGGGTTCCACACAAAGCTTCCCCCCGCTCCACAGCGGGTCCACAGCCGCGAACGGCGGAACTGCCCGTGATGAATGAGGTTGGCGAGATGGTCCACATATCCAGAGAGCCTACTACTGCTACTAGGTTACATATAACAGGTATTAGTAGCTCTTTCTTGCATCCCCGAGGCACCGGATGAAGTTGACGATTACGCGGGAGCAATTCCAGGAAGGTCTGCAGGCAGTTGCCGCGGCCATTCCCAGCAAGACCACGCTCCCGGTCCTCTCGAATGTGCTGCTCGAGGCCACCAGCGACGGCCTCCGGCTGTCGGGTACCGATCTCGACATCGCCGTGAGTACCACGGTGCCGGCGTCGATCGACCAGGAAGGCGCCATCACCCTCCCGGCCAAGAAGCTCTCCGACCTGGTGCGCGAGATGCCGACGGCATCGATCCGGTTGACCAGCTCCGGTGAGCAGCGGGCGACGATCGAATGCGGCCGAGCCAAGTTCAAGCTGCTGGGCCTGTCGCGCGACGAGTTTCCCGCATTCCCCGCCGTGAAGTTCGACGGGGCGTGGCAGTCCAGGGCCGGCGATGTCCAGAAGCTGGTCTCGCACGTCGCCTTTGCGGCGAGCACCGAGGAGAGCCGTCCGATTCTGAACGGGGTCCTGTGGGAGCTGCGCCCCGAGCGGATGCGGATGGTCGCCACGAATGGACACCGTCTTGCTCGCATGGATGTGCCCGTCACCGCCGGCATCGGCAAGGGACAGGCCGACCTGATCATTCCGCCCAAGGCGCTGGACCAGATCCGGCGGCTGTTCAACGAGACCGATGAGCTCGAGATCGCCAAGAGCGACAACCACCTCGGCTTCCGCTCCGCCACCACCCAGGTCTACACCCGGCTGATCGAAGGCCCGTACCCGAATTACGAGCAGGTCATCCCGCGCGAGAATGACAAGACGATGACCGCCGACAAGGCGACGCTGGCCGCCTCGCTCCGGCGGATGAGCATCGTCGCCAGCGATCAGACCCACAGGATCCGGATGGGCCTGACCAACGGGACCTGCAAGCTGTCGGTCCAGACCCCCGACCTGGGAGAAGCGCAGGAGGAGTTCGCCGTCAGCTACGAGGGCGATCAGCTCGACATCGGCTTCAACGCCGCGTATCTGCTCGAGATCATGAAGTACATGCCGACCGACGAAGTGCGGATGACGTTCAAGGGTCCGGAACGCGCGGCGACCTGCGAACCGGTGGGCTGGAACGATCCGGCGGCGTACCTGACGCTGGTGATGCCGCTGCGCCTGGTTGATTGAAATCGCCGGGTGGGGGCGGAGCTCCTGCTCCGCCCAACGTGAAAGTTGTTCCGCCTGCGGCGGAGCAGGAGCTCCGCCGCTACCCAATCCCGCGACCCATGCCCACGCCCCGCCGCAAACCGATCCACGTCATCGGCGTTCCCATGGACCTCGGGTCCGGGCGCCGCGGTGTGGACATGGGCCCCTCCGCCATCCGTATCGCCGGGCTGGAGCCGAGACTCCGGGACCTGGGCTATCGCGTCATCGATGAGGGTGATCTCGGAATCGGCAGCATGGAGGCGCTCCGGGTCGGGAAGCTCCGGGCCCGGTATCTCACCGAAATCACCCGGGCCAACCGCATCCTGGCCGCCAAGGTGGAGACGGTACTGCGGCGGCGGCATTTCCCGCTCGTGCTGGGCGGCGACCATTCGATCGCCGTCGGCACCGTGTCGGGCATCGCCGCCTATGGCCGGCCGCTGGGCCGGAAAGTCGGCCTGCTCTGGGTCGACGCGCACAGCGACATCAACACCCCGAAGACCTCCCCCTCCGGCAACATCCATGGCATGCCCCTCGCCGCCCTGCTTGGCCTCGGCCCCGCCGAGTTAGGCGCGATCGGGGGCCGGTTCCGGAAGGTGGAGCCGGGCCACGTTGCGCTGGTCGGCATCCGCAGCGTCGATGAGGGCGAACGCACCCACCTTCGGAACCTCGGTGTCCACGTCTATACCATGGTCGACATCGACCGCCATGGCATCCACCAGGTGATGGGCGAGGCGCTGGCGAATGTCACCGAGGGCACCGACCTGGTGCACGTGAGCTTCGACCTCGACTCGGTGGACCCGAGTATCGCGCCCGGTGTTGGCACGCCGGTGAAGGGCGGCCTCGACTACCGCGAGGCGCAGTTCATCATGGAGTTCCTGCACGACTCCGGCGCCATGGCCTCCCTCGAACTGGTCGAGGTCAACCCGATTCTCGACGATCGCAACCGCTCGGCGGAATTCGCCGTGGAGCTGATCGAGTCGGCGTTCGGGAAGCGGATCCTGTAGCGGCCGACAGCCATTTGCCGTTGGCCGTGAGCGAACGGCCGCCAGCCCTCCTGCCACATGACCCTCGATCTGACGAATGCTCCGCCCCCACACCTCCGCCGACTCGCCGGGCTGGGAATCGCCGCGGGAGGCGCCTTCCTCACCGATCTGGGCTGGCGTCAGGCAGCGTCCAGCGGCCAGTTCTCGCTGTACGGTGCGCTCGCTGGCCCCGCATTCGCGGTCCTCGGGATCGGGCTGGTCCTCTTTCCCGGCTATCGGGAGGAACGTCTTCGTCGCGGGGAGGATATCAGCCAGCTCGCCGGGATGGCGCTGCTGACCCCGCGGTGGCACGCCCTGCTTGCGGCAATGGGCATCGCGGCCGTGATCAACGTCGGCCTGTTGAAGGGATGGTGGTGAGCGCGCTGGCCGCCCAGCGCCTCGCGCCTATCGCCTCCTCGCCTCTATTTGGAGCAGCACCGTGATTTCACTCCGCCCCGTCACCCTCGAGCGCTACGGGATCCGGCTCGAGCCGCTGGTGCCGGAACATCATGACGGGCTTGTCGCCGCCGCCACCGATGGCCGGCTGTGGGAGCTCTGGTTCACCTCGGTGCCCCCCGCCAGCCAGACCGCGGAGTACATCGCGGCGGCGCTTGCCGGTCAGGGAGCGGGTCACATGCTGCCCTGGGCGGTGCGGGAGCTTGCGACCGGCGCGATCATCGGTTCCACGCGCTACCACGACATCGTGCCCGCCGCCGACCGGGTGGAAATCGGCTATACCTGGTATGCCGCCAGCCGGCAGCGCAGTCATGTCAACACCGCCTGCAAGCTCGCGCTCCTCGAGCATGCCTTCGACAACGTCGGCTGCAAGGTGGTCGGCTTCAGGACCGACAACTTCAACTTCCGTTCCCAGCGTGCCATCGAGGCGCTGGGCGCCAGAAAGGACGGCGTGATCCGTCATCATCACGCCCGTCCCGACGGCACCGTGCGCGACACCGTGGTGTACAGCATCCTCGCCGCGGAGTGGCCCGACGTCCGCCGCCACCTCGAAGGCCGCTTCATCCGTCACGCCGCCCGGTCAACCGCCTGAGCATGGCCGACCTCCTCGCTCAGTTCGGTCCGATCGACATCTATCTCTTCGACCAGCTCATGCGGGGACGTATCACGCCGGGGATGCGGGTGCTTGACGCCGGTTCGGGCAATGGCCGAAACCTCGTCTACCTGCTCCAGGCCGGGTATGAGGTCTTCGCCGCGGACGCAGACGCCGAGGCAATCGCTGCCGTGGGCGACATGGCCAGGACTCTGGCACCTCACCTGCCGGCGGCCAACTTTCGGGCCGAGCCAGTTGAGTCCATGTCGTTCCCAGCCGGATCCGTCGATGCCGTGCTCAGCATCGCCGTGCTGCACTTTGCCCGCGACGATCAGCATTTCGACGCCATGCTGCAGCGGATGTGGCGGACTCTCAGGCCAGGCGGGCTCCTCTTCTGCCGGCTGGCCTCGTCGATCGGGATCGAGGATCGGGTGACGCCAGTCGAGGGTCGCTGGCACCTCCTGCCCGATGGCTCCGAACGCTTCCTGGTGGACGAAGCGATGCTGCTGGACCGGACCCAGCAGCTCGGTGCTGAGCTCCTCGATCCGATCAAGACCACCATCGTCCAGGGCAGGCGTTCCATGACCACCTGGGTCCTGCGCAAACACCCCTGATTCAGATATCTCCAGTATGGCCCTCTCCGCCACTCCGCGCGGCTTCAAAACACCCGCGGCGTTCCACGCCTGGCTGACAAAGCATCACGCCTCGAAGCCGGAGCTCTGGCTCCGGCTCTTCAAGAAGCACGCGGCGTCACGCGGGGTGACCTATCCCCAGGCGCTGGACGAGGCGCTCTGTTACGGCTGGATCGACGGGGTCGTTGCGGCGCTGGACGATGACAGCTATGCCCAGCGCTTCACCCCGCGAAAGCCGAAGAGCATCTGGAGCAACGTGAATGTCGCCAAGGTGGAAGCGCTGATCGCGGCTGGCCGGATGACGCCGGCCGGGATGGCCGCCTATGCCGCGCGCGATCCGGCGCGGACCGGCATCTATTCGTTCGAAAAAGAGGCCGCGATTCTCGCCCCGGCGTATCGGAGACAGTTCCGTGCCGCGAGCGCCGCCTGGGTCTGGTTCGAATCGCAGCCACCGGGATACCGGCGGCTGATGATCTTCCGGGTGATGAGCGCCAAGCGCGAGGAGACTCGGCTTCGGCGGCTGCAGCAGTTGATCGACGCCTCCGCGAAGCACATCAGGTTGTGAGGCAGGTCCCGGGACGTCGCTGATCGAGCCACAGCTTCACGCGATGCCAGCTCACGCCTCCTGATCCACTCGGCCCGTGGTCATGAAACGGGCGACGATGCCCGTCGCCCCGGCGTTGCGCATGATCGCCTGATGGCCCAGCCCCTCCGTCACGATGAGTCGCGCCCCCGGCCACGCCGCGGCAATCGCCGCCCCTTCAGCGAGCGGAATATCCGCGTCGTCCCGGTCGTGGATGACGATCGCCGGAGTACGGAGGTGCCGCACCAGGTTGGCGATGATGAAATCGCCGAACCTGTGGCCAAGGCGCGATTCGAGGTTGGCCACCATCCGTTGCTGCGCGGCCGCCGGCAGCCCGATGGCTCCCGCGAATCGATCGATGAAACCCGCCGGCGCGCCGAAGGGGGCGATCAGTGCGACCCGCGGCACCTCGAGTCCACGCGCCAGCGCCACCGCGAGCGCCGCTCCACCCAGTGAATGGCCGGCGGCCGCACCTAACGGTCCGAGCTGTTCGGTGACCTCCAGCAGGGCCTCGGCGTATTCGGGGAGGCTGGTTTGCGTTCCCGGCGAGAGGCCGTGTGCCGGTCCGTCGTAGGCGACAACCCGCATCCCGGCCGACACGAGGGCCGGCGCCAGCACCCGGAACCGCGCCGCCCGACTGCCCCAGCCATGGACCAGCAGCGCTGTCGGTCCTTCGCCCCAGCTCCACGCCGCGAGCGTGCCGGCGGATGTCCGAAAGCGCAGCGATGTCCCAGTCGCCAGAAACTCCGCCTCACTCGGCCGTGGCCGGGCAGGCGGCGGGTGGCAGAAGATTCGCTCCGCGACACGGGCGGCCCGGCCAGGTGCGACCCGTCCCGCCGTCTGGAAGGCGGCGCGCAGGGCGAGCAGCTGCATGCTCTTCCGCAGACTCGCCATCTCAGAAGGTGCTGTCGACGACGACCGATTCGGCTGGCGGAGTCTCGATGGCGGGTGGGGTCGAGTCGGCGGCCTCAGGGGGAAGCGGCGGACTCGGCGTGCTGTCCGCATCCTGCGTCTCCTCCTCCGTCCTTGGCACTTCAACCACCTCGCCCCGCATCCGCCGCAGGATGAGGTTCTGCCGCCAGCGCATCCGACCGGGACGGAGACCGGGATTCGAGCGAAGGGGGAACGGCAGTGAACCGGCCAGCGCCGCCGCCTGTTCCCGCGTCAGGGTGCGGGCGCTGTGGTGGAAGTACTGCTGGCTGGCCGCCTCGACCCCCCAGATGCCGTCGCCGAGTTCGACCACATTGAGATAGAGCTCCATGATTCTCGGCTTGCCTAACGCAAGCTCGAGGCGCCAGGTGATCACCGCCTCCTTGACCTTGCGGAGCGGATTCCTGGAGGCGGAGAGATAGAGGTTCTTGGCGAGCTGCTGCGTGATGGTGCTGGCGCCGCGCAGCTTGGCGCGCTTCTCCCAGGCGTGGGGCAGCACTGCAAGCAGCTCCTGCCGGTCACGGCCGGAGCGGAGGTCGAGTTCCGCTCGACGATACCCCAGCGCCCGGGCCAGCGAGAGGTAGTCGATGCCGCCGTGCGTGAGGAAGAGGTTGTCCTCTCCGAGGATCACCGCCTGCTGCATCACGGCGGCGATGGAATCGAGCGGCACCGGGCGGTACCGGATGCGTGGACCGTCTCCCCGCCCGCCCGTCCGACCGCCTGACCACCCGTCCGATCGCATCGCCATGAATGCGGTTTTGGCCGGCCAATGGGTGCGATACCAGCTGGGTGGGGGCCAGACGGCGAAAAGCCAGAGGACAAAGGCGCCAGCGAGGCCGCCGGTGATGAGGAGCGCCCGCCGCATCGATCAGCGGAGCAGGGTCATCACGAGGAGGGAAGTCTCCCGGGCGGTCACCTGCTGGCCGATTGCCGGCAGGACGACCGTCACGTCCGTGACGCGCCGACCCTCCGCCCGCAGCACTCGTGCGTCGGCACCGAGTTCGTAGCTCAGACTGTCGACGCCCGCTCCCGACACGGTGATCGGCTGGCCGAACTGGGTGCCCTGCCCGGCAGAGGTCCGGGTGCGGATTACTTCGATGAACAGCGCGCCCGGGGGCGACGGCAGCGCCTCGGCCCGTCCGATGATCCGCGCCCGCTCGATCGCCTCGAACGCGCTGACCCGGACCGGCCCGACCGTCGAGTCAGTCCATGGGGCATCCGGAACGGCTCCCGTGAGCGGAAGCGGTGGGAACAGGAGCGCGAGCTGGTCCCGCACCTGGTCACCCGCCAGGGAACGGGAACCGCTGGTGAAGTTCTGCGCCCGTCCGTTCGGGAGCCGGAGTGCCGTCCACCGCACCCCGCGGGCGCTGTCGAGTGCGGCCGAGGGCAGTCCCTGCACGCTGTCAGCCCGGACCGAATCGACCTGCGCGGTGAGGCGCGTCCCCGAGTCGGCAGCGATCCAGGTGATCGTCACGTACGCCGTTCGTCCCAGCACCGTCATCTGCGATTCCCCGCTGGGCATCAGCGCCACCACCGAATCCCGGCGCAGCAGCGCGTAGCGCTGGATGCCAGCGCCACTCAGCGGGTAGCGGATGGAAATGGCGCGCACCGGCTCCATGGGGACCGGATCCATGGTGGGGCGGGGAGCCGGCTGCGGGCGGGGGGAAGACGCAGGCAGGCCGCCCGAGGAGCATCCTGCCAGCAGCAGGAGCAGGGCGACCCGCCAGGGATGGCGCATCAGCGGCGAACCTACTTGAGCAGCGTCGATGTGCCCTCGACAACGGCCTTCACCGGGATCGGCTCGGGCGCGAACGACCCGCTGACCGCCAGGTTCTGCGTGCCGGTGTAGGTGGCCTTGAGCGTAGTTCCATCGGCACCGAGGAACCAGGTGCCGGTGCCACCCCCGGTCCCTTCGATCGCCATCGACCCCTGCGGGCCCTCCTGGGTGCCCGACATGGCCTGACTCGAGGCACCTGCCACCTGCAGCACCTTCATGCCGTCCAGCATGCCGCCGGACGCCGCGTAGTTGGTCACGGTGCGCACCGAGAGGCCGCTCTGGGTATTCGTTTCCGTCGTATCGGTCCAGGTGGCGCCCTCACGGGTTCCCGGCTTCACGGGGGGAAAGAGGGAGCGGATCAGGCCCTCGAGCCCGGCGGCGATGGGATTCTCCGTGCTCGCCTTGAGTTCGCTCATCTTGCCGGTCGTCGACTGGTAGCCGTGCCAGGTCGTACCCTTGGCGCTCGCGGCCATCTCTGGCGGAATCGGCGAGCCCTCGCCCACCGTCAGTGAATCCAGCACCGCCGTGACCGCCTTGCCCCCGGCACTGTCCGCCGTTGTCACCGAGACAAAGCCGGTTGAGCTCATCTCGGTCTTCTGCTCCCCCTGGCCCATCGCCGAGAGGTCGACGGTCTGGGTGGTCTTGAAATCGATCCGGTAGCGCTTGACGACCGGTGGCTCCGTCGGCGACCAGGCAGCGAGGGTGAGTACCGAAAGCGATGCGGCGATCCAGGGACGAATCGTCATGACTTCCTCAGGGGGTGGGTTGGGGAAAGCGTCACGGAAGGATCAGGTGCCCGCCGACTGGCGGCCCACCTTGGTCTTGCCAAACACGGCCACGAGTTCCACGTCATCACTGGTCACCTTCAGCAGCTTCCAGCCGCGCTTGCGCATGTCCTGCCGCCAGCTGCTGAGCCGGTCCCAGTCCGCGGCACTGGTCCGGAAGACCCGGAGATCAGCGACCTGTTCCCATGATTCCGGATAGGGCTTACTCCGGTCCTGCGATGACGTCTGACGTGACATAATGGCGTTTCCGGCAGCGACAGCATCGGAAAACTACCCCCCCGATCCGGGCAGCGGGAGGGGGACAACAGGAGCCGCCCTCACCCGCCGCTGGGCGGGGAGAGGGCGGCACAGGTCAGGCCGTAAGCCGAGTTCTGTTCCGCTACCGCCGGTGCAAGCATCGACGGCAGGGGACGGTCATCTGTCTGGGACGGCCGTCGCCGGCCGCCTCGAGCAGCCTACCCGCGGCTCGGACGGTGTGGGTCACACCTCGCCGCTTATTTGGCCTTGCTCCGACTGGGGGTTACCATGCCACCGCTGTTGCCAGCGGCGCGGTGGGCTCTTACCCCACCGTTTCACCCTTACCCCTCGCTTGCG
Source organism: Gemmatimonadota bacterium (assembly GCA_031382385.1). Classification (GTDB taxonomy): domain Bacteria; phylum Gemmatimonadota; class Gemmatimonadetes; order Gemmatimonadales; family GWC2-71-9; genus JADJOM01. Next base: position 81,331 of record JANMYS010000049.1, on the reverse strand, counting down.
CTTGGGGCGGTTTGTTTTCTGTGGCCCTGTCCGTCGCCTTGCGGCGCCCAGGAGTTACCTGGCAGTCTACCCGATGGAGCTCGGACTTTCCTCGAGCCGGTTGCCCGACCCGCGACCATCACGCCCGACCTGCCCGGGAAACATACCCTCCTCACCCCGCCCCTTCCACCTGGGCCAGCCGGCTGCGCACCCGGGCAATCAGCGGGGCGAACGTCGAATCGGCGTCTTCCCACTGCTGCAGCGCCCCGCGGTACTCCTCCCGGGCGAGCGCCTTTCGCCCCTGGCCCTCGAGGATCTCTCCTCGCAGCAGCCGCGCCTGGCCCAGCAGCAGCCAGCGGATGTCGGGGCCCTGCGATGAAAAGAGCGCCGGGTCGAAACCCTCGAGCACCTTGAGTGCCCGGACATCGTCGCCCAGTTGATGCCAGGTGTTGGCCGCGATCAGCATCCGAAAGCCCCACCACTGCGGTCGGCTGTAGTACGCCTTGTCCACGGCGCTGTCCGGCAGCTGGAGCAGTTGCCGGGCCTGCGCCGAGTCGCCCCGGGTCAACGCGCCCAGTGCGCGGAGCTCCGGAGGGGACTTCCCTCCGTCGAGCGCCTGCAGTTCATCCAGCGGTGCGGGGTCGGCGGGATTCTGGAGGAACACCCCGACCGCGGCCGCCCAGCCATAGTTCGCGATCGCACTGCGCGTCCCCCGCGGAGTGTTGCGGGCGCTGTCGGCAATCGTAGTCCAGATCTGGCGCAGCACCGGCCCCGGGGCACCGAGGGCGGTATACAGGTGGCTGCGGTAGAGCTGACCCAGCAGGGTGGAGCCGTGGAACGGCCTGGAACCAATTGCTTCGGGAAACCATGCGGCACGCACTTCGGCGGAGAGGTCCATCGCCCGCCGCGCGCGGGTGACCTGGCCAGCCCAGCCCAGCACGTTCGCCCCGCTGGTGATTTCCTCAACCGTCTCGAACGGCAGTCGTCCGCCGTCGAACTGTTCCGGCTTCAGGCTGTCCACCGCCACCGCCAGCGCGCGCGCGGCTTCCTGGTAGCTGCCCTGCTGCATGAGGACTCGCGCCCGGACGAACGGGAGATCGGGTCGCGTCGATCCGCCAGCCGAGCGCGCCAGGCGATCGATCTCGCCGAGCGCGGCGTCGTACTGCTTGCCGGTGGAGAGCGAGTAGATCAGGGCGTTCTGCGCGTGGATGTTGTCCGGCTGGTGCGCCAGCCATTCGCGCGCGCTCGCGATCCCGTCCTCCCGTGCCCGGCGGATGGCGGCGGCGAGTCGCAGGGAGTCGAGCCCGGGGTAGGGGTCGGCCTCCGCGCCGGCCGACTTACCGGCGCCGGTGCCCGCCATGCTCCGATGCACCAGCGAGTCGCCCGGCAGCAGCGCGATGAACGGGCGGTCTTCCGCCGCCCACCGATAGATCTGGGCGATATGCTCGTAAGCCAGATAGTAGCCGGGGTCGAGCGCGATAGCCCGCTTGAATGAGCGGAGCGAGGTGGTGTATCGGCCACCCATGGTGGCCATCGCCGGGTCGTGGAAGTTCACATCGCCGAGGCCATACCAGGCATCGGCGTCGGTCGAGTCCTTGCTGAGCAGTGTGCGATACGCCGCCTGTCCCCTGGCGTAGTCGCCCTCGAGGAAGAGCCGGTATGCCTCGATCATCGCGCGGTCGTGTTCCGGCAGCCTGTCGGCGAACCTGGTGGCGCGCTGGATCGCGGCCAGCCCGCTCGAGTCGCCCGCCCCCGCAATCCAGCCGCGGGTCAGTGAGAGCTTGTAGTACGCCAGTCCGAAGGTGGAGTCGAGGGCGACCGCCTTCCGCAGCGACTGTTCCGCCCCCGCCAGGTTCCACCGGTTCAGCTCCTCGATGCCGCCGAGGTAGGTGCGATACGCTTCGAGCGAGCCGGTGGTCGACGCGGCGTGGTTGGCGGTGACTCCACTCGGCGCCCCCGACAGGTTGAGCAACTGTGCTGCCAGCTGATCGAAAAGCGGCCGCACATCGTCCCCCGATCGGCCGGCAATCTGGGCGGCCTCGATCCGCGCGCCGCTCGTCACGTCATAGACCCGCGCCACCAGTTGCAGCGAATCGCCGATCCGGCTGTACTCCCCCAGCACCACGGTCCACACGCCGGCGTCGCGCGCCAGCTGGCGCGCCATCGAGAGGCCAATGGCGGATTCACTGTCCAGCCGGCGTCGCTCGAGCAGATCGTGCAGCCGCTCGTGGTCCACCACGACGAGGTCGCGCCATTGCGAGAGGTTCAGCGCGAGCATGCTCACGCTGCCGTCGCGCAGCCACGCCACGGCGGGATCGGCCCGCACGTTGGTGAAGGGGAGTACCAGCAGGGAATGCCGCGGATTGACTCCCGCCGGCGGCCCGCTTGGCCGAAAGGCCACGACCGCCGCGACCAGCAGCAGCAGCACGGCGGCCCCGGCCCCCACGAACCAGCCGCGCCGGGTCGCGGGGACCCGTGGGGCGGGCAGGGGTGAGGCGCCGATCAGCGTGGCCCGCATGTCGGCCCCGCTCTGCCACCGGGTGACGGGATCCTTCTCCAGCGCGCGCATCACCGTGTGCGCCAGCGCCGCGGGCGTGTCCCGCCGGACCGCCGTGATCGGGGTCGGCACCTCGGCGAGATGCATCGAGGCCACCGCGGCGGCCGTCGAGGCGCGGAAGGGCGGACGGCCAGCCAGCATCTCGTAGGCGACCACACCAAGGGCGTAGAGATCGCTGCGCGCATCGACGGTATCGCCGGCCGACTGCTCCGGGCTCATGTACGTCGGCGTGCCCACCGCAATCCCCTCACCGGTGCGCGTCCCGATGTTCTCCCCCGCCATCGCGCGCGCGATGCCGAAGTCGGCCAGCATCACCCGCCCGGTCGCGTCGTCCAGCAGGATGTTCTCCGGCTTCACATCGCGATGCACCAGCCCCGCGGTACCGGCGGCATGCAGCGCGTCGGCCAGATCCAGCAGGATGCGGTTCACCTCGGCCACCGGCAACTGCCCGTCACGCAGCAGGCGCTGGCGCAGGCTCATCCCCGGCACGTAATCCATCACGTAGTAGAACAGCCCGGTGGACTCCCCCGCCGCATGCACCGCCACGATGCTCGGGTGCCGCAGCCGCGCGATCATGCGGGCTTCCGCCAGGAACCGTTCCGTGATGCTGCTGTGGATGGCGAGTTCGGGATGCACGACCTTGATGGCACCCGGCCGGTCGAGCGTGGTGTCGCGCGCGAGGAAGACCCGTCCCATGCCCCCGTGCCCCAGCTCCCGCTCGATGCGGTACTGGGTACCGAGCGCCACCTGCAGCCGGCTGAGCAGCTCCGACGGTGCGGTCATGGGACCAAAGTTGGGCGTGAGTACGGGAGACGGCCAACCACCCCCGAGCTGGCACTTCCGACCCTAGCGTAGACGCTTTCGGTACCCAGAAGGTTGCACTCTGCGCCGCTCCCGCCTTGACCCACGGTTGAGCCTGCCATCCCACTCTGCGGGCGACCCCTTCCGTGAGCCCATCGTGCCCGCACCTGTTCCCCTGCCCGCCGCCGTCGAGCCGGTCGTCGCCGCCGTGCTCCGACCGGAGGAACGCTCCCGGGTCGAGGCGGCGGGAACCGGCTGGTTCTCGCTGGTCCATCGCGCGTCGATCCCCGATGCCATCCGTGCGGTCCGGGAACGACCGGTCGACGCCGTCCTCCTCTCGGTGCACCAGTGTGGCGACCGGGCACTCGACGCACTGCCCGACCTGGTCGAGGGGTTTCCCGGCATTCCCACGGTCGCCCTGGTCAGTCGGCATGACCCCAAGGGCTCGGAGGCGCTGCTCCACCTCGGCGCCGGCGGCGTGCGGCAGGTGGTCGACGTGACCGGTCCGGAAGGCTGGCAGCGATTGCGTCACGTGCTGGGCCAGCCGGCCACCCGGGACGCCGCACGCATTCAGGGTCCGGTGCTGCTCGCGCTGGGCCCGATCGCCCCCGATGCCCAGCTGTTCTTCGAGGTGCTCATCCGCCTTGCCCCCGATCTGGCGACGGCCCGGCAGCTGGCAGATCGACTCGGGGTGCGGTGCACGACGCTGATGTCGCGCTTCATGCGCGCGGAGCTGCCGTCGCCCAAGAGCTATCTCGCCGCCATGCGCCTGCTGCATGCCACGCTGCTCTTCGAGCGGCCCGGCTACACCATCGCGGACGTGGCCTACCGGCTGGATTATTCCTCGCCCCAGAGCTTTGGTCGCCACGTCCGCGCCCTGCTCGGCATCACGACCTCGGAGCTCCGGCGGCGCTTCCCGTTCGACCTGGCGCTGGAACGGTTCATCGCGCTGATGGTGGAGCGGTACCGGTCGCAATGGGTCGGCTTTCGGCCACTGGGGAAGCGGGAGGAACGGTGATGGGGTACACCGAAAACCGGGCGGGGGCCGGACGGGAAACCGTGGTGAGTTTCCTGCCCGCGCCCCCGTGTCACTGCCACGCCTAGCGTCTAGCGCCTACCGCCCATCGCCTGAGACTATTTCAGCCCCAATCTCGTAGCAGTAGTCAACGCAACCACTCGATGCCCCACTCCCTCGAGCACTGCCCGACCCCCCTCCTCCCGGTCGACCACTGCCAGGACGCCAAGCACCTGGCCCCCCTCCTCCTGAATCGCGGCGATGGCCTTCAGGGCAGAGCCGCCGGAGGTGATCACATCCTCGACCACGACGATCGGGTCGCCGGCGCGGAAGTTTCCCTCCACCCGGCGCGCGGTTCCATGAGCCTTGGCTTCCTTGCGAACGCTGAATGCGTCCAGGATGGGGGGGCTGGCGACGCTGGCGGCCGCGATCGCGTAGGCAACCGGGTCTGCGCCCATGGTGAGGCCGCCAACGGATGTCGGAGCCCAGCCGGCTTCCCGCAACGCCGCCAGCCCGAGACGACCGATGAGGATCAGGCCCTCGGCCGACATCGTGGTGAGGCGGGCGTCGACGTAGAACTCCGAGGTGCGGCCGGAGGCCAGCATGAAGTGGCCGCGCCGCACCGACCGCGCGAGGAGCAGGCGGTCGAGGGCGGCGGCATCATCGCCGGTCATCGCCCGAAGATGTTCTGGAGAAAACTCTTCCGTTCACCGGTCTGGCGAAGCGCGGTGCATAGACTTGCGCAGAACTCGTCCACTGACTTGCTGCGGACGCTCAGTTCGCGTGCCAGGCCTTTCGTCATCGCTTCTTCCACCCCGGCCGCGAAGCGGAGACCCTTCACCGCCTGATTGAGCGCTACCGGTGGTTCGGTCAGCAGTTGCTGGAACAGTTCCCGGGGTGATCGGCCGGTGTAGGGCAGCGTGCCGGTGAGGAGGTAGTAGGCGATCGTGGCGAGGCTGTAGACGTCGGCCTGGGCGCTCACCAGCTCGCCGGAGAGGGCTTCGGGGGCGACGTACTGCAGGGTACCGACGAAGAACCCGGTCCGGGTGAGCCGCTCCTCCGGCTTCACATCGGTGTCCCGGGCGATGCCGAAGTCCAGCAGTACCGCCCGCTGGGTCTCCGGATTGTACATGATGTTGGCGGGCTTGAGGTCGCGATGGATGATATTCAGGGCGTGAGCGGCGGACAGCGCGCCGCCGACCTGCTCGATGATCGAGGCCACCAGCGCCGGCGCGAGCCGGCCGGAGCGGCTGGCGAACCGCTCGAGCGACTCGCCGTCGACCCATTCCATGGCGAGGTAGTACAAGTCCTCGGTCTGACCGTAATCGTAGGTCTTGACGATGTTCGGATGGTTGAACCGCGCGCCGAACTCCGCTTCCCGCAGGAAACGCTTGACCGCGACCGGGTCCTGCGCCAGTCGGGTGCGCAGCACCTTCATGGCCGCGAGTCCGCGGTCCGGGTGTTCGGCCTTGTAGACCGTGGCTGTGCCGCCTTCACCGACATGTTGCAGGAGGCGGTAGCCTGCCACGGTGCGGCCGATCAGACTGTCATCGCTCATGGATGAACCAAACTATCCCCGCCCGGAAGCCCGAGCAAGCAGCGGCTGCTTGACGCTGATTCACCCTGACCGCTATTTCAGGTCCATGTCCCTTCGATTTCGTCTGACCGGCGCATGCGCCGTCGTGTTGCTCGCCGGGTGCGGATCCTGGGGTCGAGTGGGATCCCAGCCGGGTACCAAGCCGGGCGAAACCCTCGCCCAGGTCCTCGACCTCACCGCCGTCTATCGCAAACTCGGCCGGCTCACCGCAGGCGCGCCGCTGCCCTTTGTCGCCGATGTGGCGTTTCTGGCCGGCGCCGGCGACTCGACGGTTGCGATCATCGGGCTGTCGCTGGAAAACCGCGCGCTCGCCTTCCAGCGGGAGGGGGAGGGATTCGCCGCGCGCTACCGGGTGCAGCTGTCGGCAGAACCCGCCGCCGGGGGACCGGTCATCCAGCGCACCAAGGATCAGGTGGTCCGGGTGACGGCGTTCCCGGAGACCCAGCGCAACGACGAGAGCATCCTGTACCAGGACGGTATCACCTTGCCGCCCGGATCGTGGCGCATCTCGCTGCAGCTCACCGATCAGGTCGCCGGTCTCAGCAAGACCAGCCGGGCCACCGCGCTCTACGCCGTGCCGGCTTACACGCCGGGCACGGTGAGTCCGCCGTACCTCGCCTACCAGTCACGCGGCCGCGGTACCCGCACGGCACCGATCGGGCTCATCCTGAATCCGCGCGGCTCCCTGGCCTACGGCGGCGACACCGCCACGGCATATGTCGAGGCGTATATGATGCCCGGCCCGACGGCGGTGCCGATCGTCATCCTCGATGCGCGCGACAGCGTGATCCTGGTTGACACCCTCCGCTTTGTCGGGGGCCGGGAGGTCGAGAGCGCAGCGCTGCGCTTCGCGCCGGACAGCGCGCCGCTGGGCGAGCTGCGCATCCGTCAGGGCATCGGGGCCGCCGCCGAGAGCACCACCGCGATCGTGTCGTTCTCGTCCAACTGGGTGGTGACCAACTTCGAGGACATGGTTGCCCTGCTGCGCTATTTCCCCGATTCGCCCGAGCTCGACTCGCTCCGCAAGTCGCCGGTGGCCGATCGCTCGCGGCGGTGGAAGGCGTTCTGGCGCGCGTCGGACCCGAACCAGGCCACGCCATCCAACGAGCGGCTCGATCGCTACTTCAAGCTGTTGGCGATCGCCAACCTGCGGTATCGTGACGAGGGGGTACCGGGCTGGCGCACCGATCGCGGCGAGGTGCTGATCCGTCTGGGCGACGCCGACGAGGTGTTCGATGCCAGTCCGCAGAGCCAGGGGCGGCTCATCCGCTGGAGTTACACGCAGTACCAGCTGGTGATCTACTTCGTCGACGAATCCGGCTTCGGACGCTTTCGGCTCACCCCCGCCTCGCGCTCCGAGTTCGAGCGGGTCTACGCCCGGGTGAGCCGCCAGGCGGAGTAGCGCCTCCGCTCCGGGCAGGGGCGGGGATCGCGTCCTGCGCTGGCCCGACCCTACCCCGCTCCTTCGGGGGGCGCCATCTTGTTCCGCCATGGCTCCCCCCCGCCTCTTTCTCATCGATGGCTACGCGCTGATCTATCGCGCGTTCTTCGCCCTGATCACCCGCCCGCTGCGGACCGCCCGGGGCGAGAATACCTCCGCCGCGTGGGGTGTCGTCAACTTCCTGCTGCGGCTGCGCGACAAGCATCATCCCGACTATCTCGCCTGGGTCAATGACGCCGGCGACTCGTTCCGCACCGAACTCTATCCCGAGTACAAGTCCACCCGCGAGAAACTGGACGACCAGCTCCAGGTCGAATTCGATCGTTCGGTCGAGCGGATCAACGATCTGCTCGCCGCCTTCCGTGTTCCGGTCATCACCCTGCCCGGCTACGAGGCCGACGACGTCATCGGCACGCTCGCCGCCATCGGTGTCGAGCGCGGCTACCAGGTCGTGGTGGTGTCGGGCGACAAGGATTTCTACCAGCTCATTCGTCCCGGCGTCGCCCTGCTCAATCCGGGACGGGGCGGGCCGGCGGCGGTGGATGAGCTCTGGGTCGATGAATCGAATGCCGCCGAGCGGCTGGGCGTCCCGCCGGCGCAGGTGGTGGACTATCTCGCGCTGGTCGGCGACAGCTCGGACAACGTCCCCGGAGTGAAGGGCATCGGTCCGAAGGGCGCCGTCGAGCTGCTGGCGCAGTTCGGCTCGCTGGAGGCGTTGCTGGAGCGGAGCGCGGAGGTCAAGGCGAAGCGCTCGAGGGAGGCGTTGCAGCAGCATGCGGCGGAGGCGCGGCTGTCCAGGACGCTGGTCACCATCAAGACCGACCTCCCGGTGCCGTTCGATCCCGAGTCGTTTCGCGAGGGCGAGCCGGACTTGCCGACCCTGCTTCGACTCTGCACCGAGCTCGAGTTCTATTCTTTGGTGAAGAAGCTGGAAGCGGGCGCGCGCTCGGCGAGCGCGGCTCCTCCGGTACCGGCACAGCGGGCAGATGAGGCCCCGCCTCCGGTGCGGCCGGCGGGTGATGAGGCGTCCGAGTCGCCGGTTCTCGAGCTGCCCAGCGATGGTCCGGCGGTGGTCGTGATCGACGATCCCGCGGCCCTGCCCGCCGTGGTTAGGCGACTGCGCCAGGCGCCGCTTGTGGCGCTCGACACCGAGACCTCGTCGCTCGAACCGCACGACGCGGAGTTGATCGGGCTCTCCCTCGCCGCCAGTCCGACGGAGGTGTGGTACCTGCCGTTCGGTCACCGGCCCCCGGCGGGGGAGCTGGCCGCGCCGGCCCCGGTCACGAACCTGCCACCGATCACCGACCCGGCGCTGGCACCACTGGTCGAGCTGCTGTGCGATCCCGCGGTGCCCAAAGCCGGCCACAACCTGAAGTATGACTGGCAGGTGCTGCGGCGTGCCGGGGTGGAGCTGGCGGGGGCGGCATACGACTCGATGCTCGCGAGCTTCGTGCTCGACCCGGGTCGCCGGTCGCACGGCATCGATGCGCTCGCCCTGGAGCATCTGGGCCAGCAGATGCGGCTCTACACCGACCTGACCGGGAAGGGGAAGCAGCAGATTCCCTTCGCCGAGGTACCGGTCCCTGTCGCGGCGGCGTATTGCGGGGCGGACAGCACCACGGTGCTCGCGCTGCACGAGTTCTTCGCCCCCTCGCTCCGGGACCATGGGCTGGAACAGCTGCTGCAGACGATGGAGATGCCGCTGGTGCCGGTGCTGGTCGACATGGAGTGGGAGGGCATCGCCATCGACCCGGCGGTCTTCGCCCGCATCTCTATCGAGCTGACGCGGGATCTCGTCGCGCTCGAAGCGAAGATCGCCACCGCCGCCGGCGCCACGCTCAATCTCAACAGCCCCAAGCAGCTCGCCGCGCTCCTGTTCGAGAAGCTGCAGCTGCCGGTGCTGAAGAAGACCAAGACCGGCCCGTCCACCGATGCCGACGTGCTGGATCAGCTCGCGGCGATGGGTCACGAGGTGCCGACGCTGATCCTCGAGTATCGTGAGGCGCAGAAACTCAAATCGACTTACGTCGATGTCCTGCCGAGCCGGGTGAATGCCGGGACCGGACGGATTCACACCAGCTTCAACCAGACCGGGGCGGCAACGGGGCGGCTGAGTTCCTCCGATCCCAACCTGCAGAACATCCCGATCCGCACCCCGCGCGGCGAGGAGATCCGGCGCGGCTTCGTGCCGCGGTCGGGGTATCGTTTCATCAAGGCCGACTACTCCCAGATCGAGCTGCGTCTGATGGCGCATCTCTCGGAGGATCCGGCGTTCATCACCGCCTTCCGTGAGGGCGGGGATATCCACCGCCAGACGGCCTCGGTCATCTTCGGGGTGCCGCTGGCGGCGGTGACCACCGAGATGCGCGGGCGGGCCAAGACGATCAATTTCGGCACCATCTACGGTCAGGGGCCGTTCGCGTTGTCCCGCCAGCTGGGGATCACGCAGGATGAGGCGAAGTCTTTCATTCAGCAGTACTTCGAGCGATTTTCCGGGGTGCGCGCCTACCTGGATCTCCAGGTCAAGCTCGCCCGGGACCACGGCTATGTCGAGACGCTCTTCGGGCGTCGCCGGTACATTCCGGAGATCAACGACAAGAACTTCAATCTCCGGGCATTTGCGGAGCGGACGGCACAGAACTCGCCCCTGCAGGGCTCCGCCGCCGACCTCATCAAGATTGCCATGATCCGGATCCACGCCGCCCTGGTCCAGGGCGGGACCGGTGCCCGGTTGCTGCTGCAGGTGCACGACGAACTGGTGCTGGAGGCCCCCGATGCCGTGGTCGATCAGGTTGCCGCGCTGGTGAAGGACTACATGGAATCCGCCGCCAGTCTCAAGGTGCCGCTGGTGGTCGATGTCGGCACCGGCCCGAACTGGCTGGATGCAAAACGGTGAGTGTGTTTCACGGGGCGACCGACCGGATCGCCCGCTTGAGGAGGAGTGGAATCATGAGACGTGAGTATCAGCCTCATTATCATCGCGGCTTCACCATCATCGAGATGCTGGTGGTGCTGGTCGTGCTCGGTGTTCTCGCCGGCCTTGGCTTTGCGCGGCTGCAGTACACCAAGGACAAGGCGACCATCGCGAGTCTCAGTTCCGACCTGCACGGAATCGCGGAGGAGCAGGAGGCGTACTATTTCCAGAATCGCGCTTATAGCCCCACGATCGATTCACTGAATCCCAATCTGACTCCCGGCAATGTGATCGTCATCCTCGAGGCCACCGGCTCCGGCTGGTCGGCGCGGGCGAGCAACCCCAAGGTCGTCAAGCAGTGCTGGGTGGTGATCGGGTCGGCGGCGGCGGTGGGGACGGCAGTGCCGGATGGGGGGACCAGCTGTTCGTAATCGCGGAGTAGCTGAGGTGTCGGTCGTCAGGCCAGCACCCGTCGGGGCCGCCGTCGGGGCCGCATCTGTGCGGCCCCTACGACGGCCCCTGCGGTTTCCGCCGCACCCCCGGCCACCAGTTCCATTCCCCTGCCAGCGTCATGATTGCCGGGACCAGCACCATCCGGATGATCGTCGCGTCCAGCAGCACCGCCACGGCGAGACCGAAGCCGAGGAACTGCATCGCCAGCACCCGGGCAAAGGCAAAGACGCCGAAGACCAGGATCATGATCAGCGCCGCGGAGGTGATCACTGACGCGGTCGCCGAGAGCCCTTCTTCCGTCGCGCGGTTGTTGTCCCCCGTCTTGTCGAACGCCTCCTTCACCCGCGCCAGCAGGAACACCTCGTAGTCCATGCTGAGCCCGAACACGACGGCAAACACCAGGACCGGGATCACGACGAAAATCGCCGAGGTCGGTCCACCCAGCCCGAACAGACTGGAGCCGAACCCATACTGGAACACCAGCACGATCAGACCGAAGGTGGCGCTCACCGACAGGGTGTTCATGATGATCGCCTTGATCGGCACCAGCACCGAACGGAAGACGATAGCCAGCATGATCCCCGTGCAGCTGAGGATCAGCGCCACCAGCAGCGGGAAGCGGTGCAGCAGCAGGTCCTGCAGGTCGAGCGAGGCCGCGGTGTAACCGCCCACGAGGATGCTGGCGTCCTTGAGCTGCTTGGGTGGCGCAGCGGCGAGCCGCCGCGCCAGGCGCGAGACATCCATCCCGGAGGTCAGGCTCGTGGTGTCGCGCAGGACGGCGTCAATCAGCGCGATCCGCCCGTCGCCACTCAGGTAGGCGTCGAGGAATCCGCCGTACTGCGCCCGTGCATCCTCGAGATCGCTGTACAGCAGCGAGTACTGCAGGATCGAGGTTCCCGGCTCCAGGTCCACGATGCTCCTGACCTGTCCGACCCGCGGGTCGGCCTTCAGCGAATCCGAGATCGCCCGCAGTCCGCGCAGGCTGGCCGCCGAAACAACGCTCTGGCCGGCCGGCACCTCCACCGTCACCCGCACCGGCAGGATGATGTTCGATACGCCCATCGACTCGAGGGTGAGGACCCCCTGCCCCGCTTCCGTGGCCGTTGGCCACCAGTTGCGGGAGGGGAGCCCCACCTTGATCCAGAAGACCGGTGCCGTGAGGAGGGCGATGACCGCCCCGCCGATGACCAGGGCGCGGATCGGGTTGCGCGAAAGACTCCGGGCCCAGCGTTCCCAGGCGGTCGGAGCGTGGTACCAGGTGAGCCTCCGCGCCAGCCACCGGGGCCGGTCGATCTGCCGCCCCAGCACCGCGAGCAGCGCCGGCAGCAGCGTGGTGGAGAGGGCGACGGCTACTGCCACCACCACCAGCCCGCCGATCCCCACGCTCTGGGTCTCGATCAACGGCGTGAGCAGGAGCGCCGCGAAGCCCACCACCACCGTCATCCCCGACGTCAGCACCGCCACGCCGGCGGTACTCAGCGCCCGCGCGGCCGCCTCCTGCCGCCGCAACCCGCGGTTCAACTCCTCCCGGAACCGGGTGACGATCAGCAGCGAGTAATCGATGCCGACGCCCAGGCCGAGCATCGTGGTCATGTTGAGCACGAAGACCGACATCGGGGTGTACCTGCTGAGGACGACGATCACCGCCAGCGTCACCGTGATCGCCAGGAATCCGACGATGAGCGGCAGCAGGGCGGCGACCAGTGCCCCGAACGCGAGCAGCAGGATGCCGGCGGTGAGCGGCAGCAGTCGCAGCTCCCCCCGCCGGCTGTCGCTGGCGACCACGTTGCGCACATCGAGGTCGAGCGCGGAGCGGCCGGTGACCCGCACTTTGTGGCTGAGGCTGTCGACCCCCGTCGACAGCATGGCACCGCGCACCACGGCGCGCACTGGCTCCACCAGCTTCGAGGTGCTGTCCGCCGATGCAGTGTCGATGCCGACAATCAGGAAGGTGCGGTGCCCATCCCGGCTGATGAACGTGGAATCGCCGGTGGAGCGGAAGCTGGCCACCCCCGAGACGTACCGCTGCTGCTGCAGCCGGGTGATGAGGGTGTCCAGCAGGGTGCGGGTCGGCGCGCTGTCCACCAGCCCCGGTGATTCCACCGTGATCGCGAAGAAATCGCTGAGCGGCTTGCTGAACCGATCCCGCAGCAGGTTGTCCACCCGGCCGGCTTCGGTCGGCTGGCGGCTGCCCCCCCGGACGTTGAGCGCCTGGACCACCTCGGGCGATTTCTGCGCCGCGAGGTAGCCCAGCACGGCCCAGAACAGGATGATGCCCCAGCGCCAGCGGATCAGCGCCTGCGAGAAACGGGAAGCCACGGGCCAGGGATCTCCGGGGTAATGGACTGCGGTATGCCGGGCCGAAAGTCTAGGTGGCCGGGTCCGGCCACGCCAGCGGTGGCGCGTGCCGGCGCCACGCGCCGATATTCCTGCCACACTATGCTGCGTCGCATCCTGCTTCTCGCCCTGCTCCTGCTGGTGAGCTTCATCGCCGTCGCCCGGCTGCGACTCGCGCGGCGTCCCGCCCCGCGGGACGCTGCCGCCGTGGGGCCGGCCGATACCGAGCTCACGCTCGACAGCCGGGGGGATCACCGCACCCGGCCGCCGCTCGACCTCGCCGGCGCGCTGATCCCGCCACTCGACTCCGTCAGCCGCCTCACCGCGCGCGTCCGGCTCACCACCGAGCCCGAGCGACACTACCTCGACTCACTCCTCAGTGGAGCCGACTCCACCATCCGCCGGTGGCCGACCGACACCGGCATCCTCGGCGTCGCAATCACGCCGGGCGCCGGCCCGGGGTTTGTTGCCGATATGGTGCACGACGTGCGCTGGGCCCTTGATGTCTGGAGCCCGGCGGTCATCGGGCTCCGGTTCGTGGTGGTGGCCGACACCGACGAGGCGGTGCTGCGGGTGCGCTGGACCGACACGCTCAAGGGCGACCGGGCCGGCGTCACCGACGTGACCTGGGACCGCGCCGGCCGCATCAAACGCGCCGATGTCACCCTCGCCACCCGATCGCCCTCCACCGGCCGCCCCCTGACACTCGAGGCACGACGCGCCGTCGCGCTGCACGAGCTGGGGCATGTCCTCGGACTGCCGCATTCCGCACTCTCCAGCGACGTGATGTTTCCCATCGCCACCGCGCTTGAGCCGACTGAGCGGGATCGCTTTTCGCTGCGGCTGCTCTATCAACTGCCGTCCGGTTGGGTGGGGGAACATCGAGCTGGGGCGACACCGTGATTCCCCGCGGGCTTGCGCTGCTGGTCGTGGCGCTCACCGCGCTCGCGCGGCCCGCGCTGGCACAGCGCTTCGCCACCGCCGACTCCATTGTACGCTCCGGAGTCACCCGCGGGATCTATCCCGGCGCGGTCCTGCTCATCGGCCGGCACGATGGTGTGATCCACGCCGAGCCCTTCGGGCACTTCACCTGGCGGGGGAGCTCGCCGGTGCCCTCACCGGACTCGACTCTCTGGGACCTGGCCTCGCTGACCAAGGTGGTCGGGACCATGCCGACGGTGCTGCATCTGCTGGCGATCGGCCGGCTGCGGCTCGACGCACCGGTGGCGCGGTACCTCCCGCGCTATACCGGTAGCGGGCGCGAGCGCATCACCCTGCGGATGCTGCTCGACCATAGCAGCGGCCTGGTGAGCTACCTGCCGTTCTTCACGCTGACAGCCACGCGCGACAGTGCCATTGCCCTGCTCTACCGCCAGGCGCCGCGCCATCCGCCCGGCAGCGTCGTGGAATACAGCGATCTCAACTTCCTCCTCCTGGGGCAGATCATCGAGGCCGTGACCGGGTCGTCGCTGGAAGACAACGTGCGCCGCACCGTTCTCGATCCCGCCGGCCTTGCCCCAATGCAGTACCGTCCGCCGGCCGCGCTGGCGGACCACACCGCGCCCACCGGCCAGTATCGTGGCACGCCGCTCTGCTGTCAGGTCAATGATCAGAACGCGCTGCGCTGGGGGGGAGTGGCTGGCCACGCCGGACTGTTTGCCACCGGAGCCGCACTCGCGCGCTACGCCAGGCTCTGGCTGAATGGTGGTGTGCTGGACGGGCGACAGCTGCTGGACAGCGCGCTCGTGCGACAGTTCCTCACCCCCGCCGGCCCCGGTGCGACCCGCCTGCTCGGCTGGGAGCGACCCGATCCGAAGAATCGTGATGATTCCGCCTACGGCCATCTCCTCTCCGCGCAGGCGTATGGCCACACCGGCTGGACCGGCACGCTGATCTGGATCGATCCGGCGCGCGACCTGTTCCTGATCCTGCTGACCAATCGCAGCTTCGGCCCGAAAGTGCCGCATTCGATCCGGGCGCTGCGTGGAGTCCGCAGCGCGCTGGCCGACGCGGTGGTGCGGGAGGTGGATCGGCGATAGGCGCCAAGTTGTCAGCCGTCAGCCGTCAGCCGTCAGCCAACGGCCGTTGGCCGTTAGCCGTTGGCAACAAACAGGTACCGTCAGCATCTCTGTCCTACCGCTTCTCGCTTCCCGCTTCCCGCTGCCCGCTGCCCGGTGCCCGGTGCCCGCCTACTCCCTATCGCCACTTTCCCTGAGCCCCTGCTATCATTAAGCCCATGCAGACCGACGAATCCATCCGCAAAGCCCTGCGCGGGGTCAAGGACCCGGAACTCAACCTCAACCTGATCGACATCGGGCTGATCTACGATGTGAAGATCTCCGACGAGGGTGATGTGCACGTGCAGATGACGCTCACCTCACCCGGCTGTCCCTCCGGGCCGGAAATCGTGGGCGACGTCAAGCACACCATCGAGGAACTCGAGGGCGTGCGGTCGGTGGAAGTCGAGATTGTGTGGGAGCCCTACTGGACTCCGGAGAAGATGGATCCCCGGATCCGCGCCTTTCTGGGAGGCTGACGCAGCACCGTATAGCCGCAGGGGCGGCCCTCAGAGCCGCCCCTCCATGTTTCGAGTATGCCCGCCCCGTTTCGTCAACCCGGCTTCCCCAGCGACGCCCGCACCAGCGCCTCGCCCGCCACCTCCCGTTGCCATCGGCGCATTTCGGGAATCTCCGCCAGTTGCTCGACGCTCTTCGGCTCCAGCCGCGCCACCGCTTCCAGGTGCCCGTTGGGGCACAGGACGCCCGGCGCCAGCCCCAACCGCTCGGCCAGCGCGTTGCGCTCCGTCTTCATCCGGTCCAGTCGGGCTTCGTAGGCCAGGTCCGGTGCCGACCGCTTTCCACGCTCGAAGACCGGCAGGCTCTCACGTGGCGCAGCGGCTCCGCGGGCCACCGCAGCCAGAATCTCGTCCCCGCGGCGGCGCTGCTGATCCGGCGAGAGCGCCTTCAGATCGCGCAGGGCATTCGCATCGGTCGGCATCGCTTTCGCAATCGCCACCATCGCCTCGTTCATCAGGACCCGGAACGGGGCGCGGTCCTGTTCACTCGCGATCTGTTCCCGCAACGCGAACAGCTCCCGCAGCACCGCCAGTTGATGGCCCCGCAGTGTGCGCGCGCCCTTGATCCGGAGGTAGGCCTCCTCCGGCGGGCCGGTCACATTCCACCGCATCTTCTCGATCAACCCGAATTCCTCCTCCGCCCAGCCCCAGCGCCCCATCTCCCCCAGGCGCCGCTGCATGATGTCGCGCAACGTCGGCAGATAGCGGGTGTCATTGGCCGCATACTCCAGCATCCCCGGCAGCAGCGGGCGCACCGACCAGTCGGCACGCTGAAATTTCTTGTCGATCTTGACGCTGAGGTACTTGTCCAGCAGCGCCGCCAGTCCGATGCCCGGCTCGTTCAGCAGCTGTGCCGCGACCCGGGTGTCGAACAGGTGTGCGGCGTGGAAGCCGTAGTCGCGGTCGAGGATGCGAAGGTCGTAGTCCGCATCATGAAACAGGACCTCCACCGCCGGGTCCGCCATCAGGTGACCAAGGGCGGAGAGATCCGGAACCGCGAGCGGGTCCACCACTGCGGTGTCCGTCCGGGTGGAGAGCTGCACCAGGTAGACCCGGTCGCGATACCGATGGAAGCTGGCCGCTTCGGTGTCGATCGCCAGCAGCGGCGTCCCGTGCAGTGTGGCCGCGAAGCGGTCGAACGCGGGCTGGGAATCGAGGAATAGCATCGGCAGGGCCGGTGACGAGACGCTATTCACGCGGACTGACCATTTCGAGGCCGGCCGCAATCTCTTCCAGCGCCTTGGCGAGGGTCTTGTAGAAGTCCGCGTCCGGCTGTGGCGAGCCACCCAGGGCGGCATCCACCTGGATCTTGCGTGCCAGTCGTGCGGCGTGCCGGATGTAGTCGGTCGGTGGTTTCATGAGGAGCGGTCAGTCTTCAGGGTGGAACTGCCAGGGCGACCCGCTTGGGACCAACGCGCTTTAATCTAGCCGCCCCGCCGACCTAGCCCATCCTGCCACTCGTTGCGCGCTCCCGTTTCCCCTTCCCTGTTCCCCATTCCCTTTTCTCGTTGCTCCATTCTCCTTTCCCCCTGCCCATGTCCCTCCCCCTTCTTGCGCTGCTCCCCGAGCCGCCGCCACGACTGGTGCTCGGGAGCTATCCATCTCCGGTGCAGCCGCTGCCCGATCTGGCGCGACGGTTTGGTGCGCGCTCGCTCAGCGTCAAGCGGGAGGACCTGAACGGAACCACATTCGGCGGTAACAAGCTGCGTGCCCTCGAGTGGCTGCTTCCCTCTGCTGGTCGCTCCATCGCCTCGCTCGGCGGCTACGGCTCCACCTGGTGTGCCGCGCTCGCGACCGCAGCGAAGGCCACCGGTCGACGGGCGCATCTCGCCCTCTTTCCTCAGCCCTGGTCCGACACTGTCGCCGGCGCCCTGGCCACCACAGCTGCCCACGGCGAGGTGTACCTGGCCAGCACGCCCGGCAGGCTCCCGTTCGCGATCGCTCGTGCCTGGTTTGCCGCCAGAAGCGCGGGAGACTCTACATTCTTTGGTCCTGGCGGAGCGGAGCCGCTGGGCATTCTCGGCTCGGTCAACGCGGCACTCGAGTTCGCCCAGCAGGTTGAGGCCGGTGAACTTCCCCGGCCCGATGCGATTGTGGTCCCGCTCGGTTCCGGCGGCACTGCGGCGGGGTTGTTGCTTGGCTGCCAGATGGCGCGCCTGCCCGTCACCATCTGTGCGGTGCGCGTGTCGTCGCCCTGGATCGCCTCGGAGCGCCGCGTGCGCGCCCTGGCGACCCGGACGCGCCGCCTGCTCCGTCGTCATGGCCTCGATCTCCCCGACCTCGATCCGCCTTTGATCGTGCTCAAGCACCACCTCGGCGCGGGGTACGGGCATCCCACCGCCGGCGCCGGCGCCGCGTCCGCGCTCCTCGCCGCCGAAGGGATCGCCGCCGATCTCAGCTACACCGCCAAATCGGCCGCGGCACTCGCTGATCTCGCTCCTTCCTTCCCGCACCTCTGCCTCTGGCATACCTTTGACCCCAGACCCGCCCCGCTGTCGCTGGTCGAGCTTCCTCTCCTGCACCAGGCCCGGACCTGCGCGGAGTCGCTGTGGCCGCTCCCGAAATCGACCTGACCGTCTATCCCGACGAGTGCGATGCCTACGGTCACCTGAACCAGGCCTCGTTTCATGCCCTCTTTGAGCGGGCCCGCTGGGAAGTGCTCGCCCGCGGCCCGGGCATGGATTTCTTCACCCGCCTTGGCGTCTGGCCCGCCCTCCGGAAGGCCACCATCGAGTTTCACGCCCAGGTGTTTCCGGGCGACGTGCTTCGCTTCAGTCAGGTTCTGCTGCATCTCGGGCGTACCAGCTTCACGTTGCGGCAGACCTGCCACCGTGTCCGCGATGACCTGCTGGTCGCCACGACCGATATCGTCTTCGTCTGCATCGACCCGCAGGGGCGCCCGGTGCCGGTGCCCGAGGCGGTCCCATCCGCGATGGCGAATCGGGCGCTCCCCGATCACCTCCGCCGCATCGCGGTCAACGGCGTCAATCTCGCCGCCGACGTGCGCGGGAAGGGGCCGGCGATCCTCTTCATTCATGGTTATCCGCTCGATCACACCATCTGGGAGCACACCCTCGGCTCGCTTGACGGCTGGATGCGCATCGCGCCCGATTTGCGCGGGATGGGGCAATCGGATGCCCCGGACCTCGGCTACAGCATGACCACCTATGCCGACGACCTCCTCGCCCTGCTCAACACCCTCGGCGTGGATCAAGTCATACTCTGCGGGCTGTCGATGGGGGGATACGTCGCCTTCGAGATCCTGCGGCGCGCACCGGAGCGCATCCGCGGCCTGATCCTGGTCGATACCCGGGCAGAGGCGGATTCACTGGAGTCCCGACGGGCCCGGGAGACGGCACTGGCTCAGGTGCGGGAAGGCGGTGCGGAAGCGGTCGCTGCCGCCATGCTCCCCACCATGCTCGGCCGCACCAGCACCGAG
The DNA here is from genome assembly GCA_031382385.1 of Gemmatimonadota bacterium. Classification (GTDB taxonomy): domain Bacteria; phylum Gemmatimonadota; class Gemmatimonadetes; order Gemmatimonadales; family GWC2-71-9; genus JADJOM01. The sequence continues at coordinate 62,223 of JANMYS010000049.1, read as the reverse complement.
GCTCACCCCGCCCTGCGGGAGCGCATCCACCAGATGATGGCCACGACGCCCGTGGCGGGGATCATCGGTGCCATCGGCGCGCTGCGCGATCGGCCGGACAGCCTCGCCCTGCTCCCGACCCTCGGGTCCATTCCTGCGCTGGTCATCGTGGGCGCCGAGGATGTCGTGACCCCCCCCGAACGGGCTCAGGCGATGGCCGATGCCCTGCCCGATGCGCGGCTCGTCGTCCTCCCCGGCGCCGGCCACCTCACCCCCGTGGAGCAGCCCGAACGGGTCACCGCGCTGATCGCCGATTTTCTGGCCCAGCTGGCCACCCCGACCTAGGGTGCAACTTTCTTCCGACTCCGAGCGTCTTACACCGTGATGGCTGCACCGTCTGGTGTACTGCTGTCGAATGCGATGTTCCTTCCCCATGAACGCTCCGGTGCCGCGGCCAAGTCAGTTCGGCACCGGGGCGTCTCTCCTTTCCGAGGTGGCAGGTGGCAGGTGGCAGGTGGCAGGTGGCAGGGAGTAGAGAGTGGGCGATTCAGGCCGCCGATCGCCTGATAGGCAAAGACCCCCGAGCAGCAGCTCGGGGGTCTCGTGTTGTTCCTGCCACCTGCTCTCCGCCAGCTACTTTTTCGGCCTTCCCGGCGGAGTGTCGCTGGTGAAAACCGCCTTGTTCTTCTCGATATAGCTCTGCATGTTCGCCGGCACGTCTTCCTCGGGGAAGATGGCGTTCACCGGGCACTCCGGTTCGCAGGCGCCGCAGTCGATGCACTCGTCCGGGTGGATGTAGAGCATGTCCGCGCCCTCGTAGATGCAGTCCACCGGGCACACATCCACGCAGGCGCGATCCTTGACGCCGATACAGGCTTCAACGATCACGTAGGTCATTTTGCTGCTCCTTCGATGCGGTAAACTGGCTCGTGCCAGTCGAGGGCGAGTTTCTCGTGCGACGTTGGCCGCAAAGTATTGCGAAAGCCTCGGGCCCGGCGCAAGGGGGCGATTATGTTTTCGGTCATGCGCCACCCCCGCCGGGTCCTGCTCCTTGCCACAGCACTGCTATCCGGCCTCGTGCCCCCCGCGTCCGGGCAGGCCTGTCCGGCGGGCCCGCTCGCGCTGGTCCTCTCCGGGGGTGGCGCCAAGGGCCTCGCCCACATCGGGGTGCTCCGGGTGCTGGACAGCCTCGGGATCCGTCCCGATCTCGTGGTCGGGACCAGCATGGGTGCCATCATCGGCGGCATGTATGCCAGCGGCTACACCGGTCGGGAAATCGACTCGCTTGCCCGCTCGCTCTCGCTGAACAACCTGTTCCGGCGCTACGAGCCGCGTACCCCGCATTCCCTCGGTGGTCGACTCCCCCTGGTTGTCTGGGAACAGAGCGAAGGCGGCTTCATCCTGCAGCGTGCGGCCGTCCGGGAGTCCGAGGTCAACGGTCTCATCAACACCGCCATGCTCCGCGGCAATCTCCGCGCGCGCGGGGACTTCGATTCCCTTCCCATCCCCTTCCGTGCCGTGGCCACCGATCTGGGCGATCGACAGGAAGTCGTGCTCCGCGACGGCGATCTGGCCCGGGCCGTCAGGGCCAGCATGTCGATCCCCCTGGTCTTCGAGCCGGAACAGCTCGACGGGCGCTACCTCGGCGACGGTGCCCTTGTGGCAAACATCCCGGTCGAGACGGCGCGGCGGGAGGGTGCCGTGCGGGTCATCGTCTCCGATGCCACCGAGCATCTCGCGGCCACCGTGAATCTGAGCTCCCCCCTCGTCCTCGCCGAACAACTCCTCGGCTTCCTGTTCAACCAGCCCCCGGCGGTGCTTGCATCGGCGGATCGATTCATTCGACCCGATGTTGACGGCTTCACCAGTCTCAATTTCTCCAGCCGGGCCGTCGCGGTACTGATTGCGCGCGGTTACGACGCTGCCCGTGCCGCGCTTGCTGACGACCCCTGCCCCGGCTCGCCCCAGTCCCCGCCGCCCCGTACTCCCCAGCTTCCCCGGATCGCGCACGTCAGCACCACCGGTGGCAGCCCGGCGGAACAGAATTTTGTTCGCCAGTTGCTCCGGCTTGAGGATGGCGCCCCCCTCGACCCGGTGGCGACGCGTGCCGGCTTTCAGAGCCTCGGGAAGCATGATGGATTCACCGCGGCCTGGCTTCGACCCAGCGGGACGGCGGACTCGTTGGTCCTGAGGCTCCAGGTCCGCCCGGCGACTCGCCGGCTCGCGGCAATGGGCATCACCTACGACAACGATCTGGGTGGCCGCATGTGGGTGGGCGCAACCGACCGCCGCCTCTTTGCCCGACGGCTCGAGGGTTCGGTGGTACTCGGATTGGGGGAGCTGCGTCAGGACCTCGAGCTCGGCCTGCGTACCTATACCCTCACTCCGCAGCCGTTGCGTCCCACCCTCGTTCTGACACTGGCGCGGGAACGGGTGCGGTCATTCGATGCCTCAGGCGGTGAATTCCCCGGCGTCAAGACACGTGAGCTGACCAGCTTCGCCGGCCTGGTGCAGGAGCTGGGGGGTGACGTCACCCTCTCTTTCGGCGGGCGACTGCATCTCTGGCATGAGCCGGCCCGTGGGGACCAGACCACGCTCGGTGGTGTCGTCCGACTGGAGCGCGACGTGCTGCACGGGGCGACGCATCTCCTCGCTGAAGTGACCGTCACAGGCGCCTACACCCGATTTGCCACGGAGGTGTACGCGCCGGCCAGAGTCGGCGACCGGCTGCGGCTGACGCCGTGGGTGCGCTACGGCTGGGCCAGCGGCACCCTGCCGCTGCAGTCGACGTTCATGCTGGGAGGATACGACGGGTTTCCGGGTCTGCACGTCGGGGAACGGCGGGGAACCCGCGAAGCGCTCGGCGGCATGAGTGCGGCGGTGACGCTCGTCGGACCGCTGGAGGCCCGGTTGGAAGGGGCAGTCGGCCAGGTAGCCGCCGGCGGCCCCGCCTTCCCCACCGGTACCTGGGAGTACGGGGGCCGAATCGGACTCGGTGCCAAGACGCCCGTCGGGCCGGTTCGAGTGGAATACAGCCGCGCCCGCGGCGGCCGGGAAATGATGTACGTGCGACTGGGCGAGTGGTTCTAGAGCCCCAGCACGCCCTTCTTGAAGCCCTCTCCCGGGCCGGGCTTGGGTCCGATCCAGCAGCGCAGCAGCGCGTCGGCGAAATCCTTACCCTGAATCGTTCCCTTCTCGGTGCCGGCGATGTCGATCGTCGTGCCTGTGCCCGGCACATAGGTGAGCGTCATCCGCTCTCCATTCTTGATATCCTGCATCATCCCGCACAGTTCGGTGAACTGCTGTTGCAGCTCCGCCGATGCGCCGGGGGTGTTGCCCTTCAGCCCGTCGCCCCACGCCCCGCACATCTTGTCCTTGGTTCCGTGGCCCGAGATGAAGTGCATGAGCATCTGCCGTGGCGCATCGGCGGCCAGGATCTCGTCCGCACGCTTCGACGGATTCGCGACGTACAGCCCCGCCACGTAGACTTTGACGACGAACTTCTTGCGGAGCGCGGCGCCGTTGAGGCTCAGCGTCTGGCCGCTGACCTCGATGGTCGCCGGCAGGGTGACTCCGTTGATGGTGCGGGCCGAGTCGGCCAGCGGAGACAGGGCCATGAGGGTGGAAAGCAGGAGCAGCATGGATTCGCCTCGAATAGGGAGAAAGGGAAGTTGTCGTCCAGTGACGAGGTTTGCAACTGCGCCTCCTACGGGCCGATCAATTCCACCGCACCGGGCAACAGGACCATGCTCGCTCCGGTCGGGATCTGGACCAGGAGGTCGCGTCCAGTTGGCGTGAGCGCCGGGTATTGGCGTCCCACCTCGGCGAGCATGCTGGCCAGGAAGGCCTCTGGCACCGGGATGCCCTGCACCGTTGCGCTGCGGAGGCGGAATCGGGCTGCCTCCCGGCCGGCGGACAGCAGTTCGATCTGGGCCTCCAGTCGGGTGTCTGGCGGCAGGACCATGACCAGGCCCGCCAGCGCGCGGCGGGCCTCTGGTGGCAGGTCCGCAATTCGACCACCGATCCGCAGCAGCGTCGTGTCCACCAGCACCTGATACCCGAAGTCCGGCGGCAGGGCGCGTGCGCCGAGCCGGGCCATCAGGTAGGCCGCAAAGTCACCTCCATCGACGATGGCCCGCGGCAGCTGGCGGTCGACGAATACCGAATCCACCAGCGCCGAGGCGCGGAATACACCCGCCGGTGTGATCGCACGGGGGCCGGGATCGGACTGTGCCGACAACCGGCCCGAGTGACCAATCGGGGTCATCAGGCCCAGCAGCAGCAGTCCGCAGACTTTCGCCCGGCGCCCACGGCCCCATATTGCGCTCGGTCTCCCCGCTGAGGTTGTGCCGCCCCGTTCCGCCGGAGTCGCCATGGAGTTGTCGATCATCGGACTGAATTTTCTGTACGCTGTCATGGGTGTGGTGCTCATGTATGTGACCTACCGGGTCATCGACCGGTTGACCCCCGAGGTCAATTTCGCCGAAGAGCTCCGCCGGGGGAATGTCGCGGTGGGCATTTTCATCGCGGCCATCTTTCTCTCGATCGCCGTCATCATCGCCGGGGCGTTGAATTGATGGCGAGGGGGCGAAGCACCCCTGCCATCACCCCGAGCGAAGCGAGGGGGCTCTCAGGACCATTGTCCGCCCGCCGCGCCGCGTCGCGGTTGGTTCACTATCTCCTGGTCGGGCTGCTGGTCCTCGTCCCGCCGCTTTCCGCCCAGACAACCACCAGTCGCTACGACGACACATTTCAAAAATACAGCAAGCGGTACTTCGGGGTGGGTTACGACTGGCGCCTGTTCAAGGCCCAGGCGATGACCGAAAGCAACCTCAATCCCGCCGCGAAGAGCTGGGTCGGCGCGCGCGGCATCATGCAGCTGATGCCCGCGACTTTCCAGGAGATTCAGACCAAGAATTCCGGTTTCCACTCCATTGATGATCTGGAGTGGAATATCGCCGCAGGGATCTATTACGACCGGAAGCTCTGGCGGCTCTGGCGGGATTCGGTCGATCAGACCGACCACGTGCGCTTCATGTTCGCGAGTTACAACGCAGGCAGGGTTCCGCTGCTGCGGGCGCAGGGCCTTGCCCGGTCCCGGGCGCTGGATCCCCGCCTCTGGGGCAGCGTTGCGGTGGTCGCACCGGAGGTGCCGCGATGGCGGCATTCGGAGACGATGAACTACGTGGAGCGGATCGGGGCAAACCTCCAGCGGATGGATCCGCGCGGCCGGGTCCGGCGGGGCCCGCCCCCCGATTCGGTCATAACAACCCCGTGAGCGGGGTCGCGTAGCTGGCGCTGCGTATCTCCGGGTCACCGTACCGGCCCTCATGGGCGTGCTGTCGGGACCACTCCTCCCGCAGGCAGAACGAGTCGAGTCCGTGCGGACGGTCGACAGTGAGCACGCCGTCCAGGTGATCGATTTCATGCTGCAACAGCTCTGCCCGGTCCCCTTCCAGCTCGACCGTGTGCGACTCGCCCTTCTGATCCTGGTAGCGCACCTTGATGCGGTAGGCCCGTGAGACCCGCACCAGCAGCGTCGGCGACGAGAAGCAATCATCCCAGACCGTGAAGTCTTCGGTCCCAACGTCCACGATTTCCGGATTGATCAGGGCCCACGGCTTGTCCATTTCCACGTAGACGATCCGCACCGGCGCGCCGATCTGCGGGGCGGCGATTCCACGCCCGAAGCCGAAGCGCGACTGGAAATCGCGCAGGGTTTCCCGCAAGTCATCAATAATCACCCGGACGGCGGTAGACCCGGGCTTCAGAATCGGCTCACACTGGGTACGCAGGATCGGGTCGCCCAGCATGCGGATCCGATGAATCGTCATGGCGGTTCCTTACGTGAAATTCTGCGTCACAATCTTGCGCCAGAGGGTCGGCTCCACAATAGCTGAGCCGGGGAGTCACAATTCTCGGTCGCCGATCATACTTGGGTGGCATCTGGAGTAGTTGTATATACAACTAAGTAGCGATCGACCCACTTGACTCATCGGGCCAGGTCGAAAACCGCCGCCTAAGCCGGCACCGCAATAGATTCATGAACATCGAGTTATGGATTAGTGCAAATAAATTGGTGTTAAGTTGACAAATCCCGACCGCTCCGATAGGATCTCCCCTGATGAGTGCCCCTGTCATTGAGCCCCTCGCGGAACAACTGCTCCCTGCTGCCTATAAGGGCACGCGGGGCGCCGTGCTGGTCGCCCTCAAGCGCGCGGGTGCCCTGAGCAGTCGTGGTCTCGGCGAGCAGCTCGGACTTTCCGCCAACGCAGTGCGGCACCACCTGCGTGAGCTCGAGTCCGAGGGGTTGATCGGGTATCGGACGGAGCGCCGCGGGGTTGGGGCGCCGACATTTGCCTGGCACCTCGAGCCCTCCGGTGAGGCGTTGTTCCCGCAGCGTTACAAGGAAGTGCTGACCGAAGTGCTGGACTGCGTCGCGGCACAGGCGGGACGCCAGGCGGTGGTTGATGCGATCGAGACGCGGTTTGTGGAGCTGGCGCGCGGGTTGCGTTCCGAACTGGCGAACGCGTCGCCGTTGCGCCGCCGCGAGGTTGTCCTGCGGGCACTGGCCGAGGGCGGATTCATGGCGGAATGGCATCCCGAGCTCCGTGGCTTCCGGCTGACCGAGCATCACTGTGCCATTCGTGCTGTTGCGGAGCGCTTCCCCGAGATCTGCGCAGCGGAAGCACGCTTTCTCCAGGAAGTGCTCGGGGCGGCTGTAGAACGGGAAACCCACATGCTTGATGGGTGCACCGCTTGCGAATACAAAGTGCATTTTCACGACGGCGACGAATCGGGCGAGCGGCCCACGCGGGACGAATCGGTCCCTGAGGAAAATCAATGACAACACCAGTCGAATCCCTGGTCAACCGGGAATACCAATACGGCTTCGTGACGGACATCGCATCCGATGTCATTCCCCGCGGCCTGAGCGAGGACGTGGTCCGGCTGATTTCCGCCAAGAAGCAGGAACCGGCGTGGATGCTGGAGTGGCGCCTCAAGGCGTATCGTCGCTGGCTCGAGATGAAGGAGCCGCACCATTGGGCCAACCTGACCTACGCGCCGATCGACTATCAGGACATGAGCTACTACGCCTCGCCCAAGTCGATAAAGCCGCTGGGGAGTCTGGAAGATGTGGATCCCGAGCTCCTGCGCACCTACGAAAAGCTCGGCATTCCACTGAACGAGCAGAAGATGCTCTCGGGTGTCGCGGTCGACGCCATCTTCGACAGCGTCTCGGTCGCCACGACGTTCAAGGCGACGCTTGCCAAGTCTGGCGTGATCTTCTGCTCGATGAGCGAGGCCGTGCGCGAACATCCGGAGCTGGTCCAGCGCTATCTGGGTTCGGTCGTGCCCTACAACGACAACTTCTTCGCCGCGCTCAACTCGGCGGTCTTCAGTGACGGGTCGTTCGTCTACATCCCCAAGGGGGTGCGCTGCCCCATGGAGCTCTCGACCTATTTCCGCATCAATACGGCGGACGTCGGCCAGTTCGAGCGGACCCTGATCGTGGCCGAAGAAGGCGCCACCGTGAGCTACCTCGAAGGCTGCACCGCGCCAAAACGTGACACCAATCAGCTGCATGCGGCGGTCGTGGAGCTGGTGGCCCTCAGCGACGCGAGCATCAAGTACTCCACCGTGCAGAACTGGTATGCCGGGGATGCGGAGGGAAAGGGCGGGATCTACAACTTCGTCACCAAGCGCGGCAAGTGCGCCGGCGCCCGGGCCCGGATCTCGTGGACTCAGGTCGAGACCGGGTCGGCGATCACCTGGAAGTATCCCAGCGTCATCCTGCAGGGCGACGACTCGGTGGGCGAGTTCTACTCGGTCGCGGTGGTCAACGGCAAGCAGGTCGCCGACACCGGCACCAAGATGATCCACGTCGGCCGCAATACCCGGAGCACGATCGTCTCGAAGGGGATTTCCGCGGGGCGGGGGAACAACAGTTACCGCGGGCTGGTCAAGATGCTGCCCAAGGCAGCCGGGGCGCGCAACTACACCCAGTGCGACTCGATGCTGATCGGCAACAAGTGCGGCGCGCACACCTTCCCGTACATCGACATCCAGAATCCGACGGCGTCGGTCGAGCACGAAGCGTCCACCTCGAAGATCGGCGAAGACCAGATCTTCTACCTCAAGCAGCGCGGTCTCAATACGGAGAACGCCATCAGCATGGTCGTGAACGGCTTCTGCAAGGAAGTCTTCAAGGAACTGCCGATGGAGTTCGCCGTTGAGGCGCAGAAGCTGCTCGGTGTGAGCCTCGAGGGCAGCGTCGGGTAGGGCAGGGCAGCATCGTAAGGGCAACCGCTGTGGCTGCCCGTTCCCAGAGGAGAATCGCACGTGCTCGAGATCAAGGACCTCCACGCCACGGCGGGAGACAAGCAGATCCTCAACGGCATCACGCTCAGCGTGAAGGCCGGTGAAGTGCACGCCATCATGGGCCCGAACGGCTCCGGCAAGAGCACACTGGCGCAGGTGCTCGCGGGTCACCCGGCCTACACGGTGACCGGTGGATCGGCCACCTATCAGGGTGAGGACCTGCTGGACATGGAGCCGGAGGAGCGCGCCCGCGCGGGCGTCTTCCTGGCGTTCCAGTATCCGGTCGAGATCCCGGGGGTCTCGAACGCCTACTTCCTTCGGGCGGCGTACAACGAAATCCGGAAGGCCCGGGGCGAGGAGGAGATCGACCCGATCGACTTCCTCGACCTGGTGGAGGAAAAACTGAAGCTGGTGGAGTGGGGGCCCGAGATCCTGTCGCGCGCCGTCAATTTCGGCTTCTCCGGGGGTGAGAAGAAGCGGAATGAGATCCTGCAGATGGCTGTCCTCGCGCCGAAGCTGGCCATTCTGGACGAGACCGACTCCGGTCTCGATATCGACGCGCTGCGGATCGTGGCGGGCGGCGTCAACAAGCTCCGCCGGCCGGATAGCGCCACGATCGTGGTGACCCACTACCAGCGTCTGCTCAACTACATCGTGCCTGACTTCGTGCACGTGCTGGCCGGGGGACGGATTGTCAGGTCCGGCGGGAAGGAACTCGCCCTCGAACTCGAGGCGAAGGGCTACGAGTGGCTGACCGAGGCGGCGGTGACCGTGTGAGCACCGTGTACACGCAGGATCACGAGAAGCTGCAGCAGAACGGCGGCAGCAAAGCTCCCTGGCTGCAGGGCCTCCGGGCCACTGCGCTCGAGCGCTTCCGCACGACCGGCTTCCCGACCGCGCAGGATGAGGACTGGCGGTTCACCAACCTCCAGCCGATCACCAGCCGGGAGTTTCCGCTCGCCGGCGGAGACGCCGCCGAGCCCGCCGCGGGGGCGCTGGAGCCGTTCCTGTATGACATCCCCGGCGCGAGCACGCTGGTGTTCCTCAACGGACGGTTCCTGCCCGGGCGCTCCACCCTGGCCCCGCTTCCCGCCGGCGTGACGGTCCGCCATCTCGCCGGCGCGCTCACGACCGAATCGGCCCGGCTCGAGGGACAACTCGGTCACTATGCCCGGGCCGAGGAGAGCGGCTTCACTGCACTCAATACGGCGCTGGCCGGCGACGGCCTGTACCTGCACGTGGGCCGCGGCGTTGAGCTTTCAGCACCGATTCACGTGGTGTTTGCCACGGACAGCCGGGGGCGCGGCACCGCGACCTATCCCCGCAACTTCATTCGCCTTGAACGCGGCAGCCGGGCGGCGGTGATCGAGAGCTATGTCGGCCTGGCAGACGATGCGTACCTCACCAACGCCGTGACCGAAGCCGTCATTGAGGAGGGCGCCCAGCTCGAACACACCCGGGTGCAGCGCGAGAGCGAGAAGGCCTTTCATATCGGCACGACACACCTGCATCAGGGCCGTGACAGTCGCGCACTCTCGTTCGCGGTCACGCTGGGCGGGCTCGTCGCCCGCAACACGATCGACATGGTGCTCGATGGCCCGGGCAGCCATGGGCAGATGCTCGGGTTCTACTACGGGCGCGGGCAGCAGGAGATCGGCAATCACACCTCGATTCTTCACTCCCACCCCAATTGTGACACCCGGGAGATCTACAAGGGAATCCTGGACGAGCGGGCGCACGGGATCTTCAATGGCAAGATCTACGTCACCCCTGATGCCCAGAAGACCGACGCGAAACAGACCAATCGGGCACTCCTGCTCTCCGACCAGGCCCGCATCGACACCAAGCCGCAACTCGAGATCTTTGCCGACGATGTGAAGTGCACCCATGGTGCCACCGTCGGCGCCCTCGATGCGACCGCCGCTTTCTACCTGCAGAGCCGGGGCATCGGTCCGGTGCTGGGCCGGAAGATCCTCACCTACGCCTTCGCCGCCGAAGTACTGGAAGAGCTGCCGTACGCCGCTCTGCGCGAGTCGCTCGAAGCGGTGGTGATGTCACGCCTCGAGGGGCTTGCTCCCCGATGACCTCGGCATGACCACGCCAACCCTGCATCGGCCCGTCGAGCCGGTGGCGACGCCGGCATTCGATGTCGCCCAGGCGCGCCGGGACTTCCCCGTCCTGCAGGAGCGGGTGCATGGAAAGCCGCTGGCCTACCTCGACAACGGGGCCAGCAGCCAGCGCCCGCGCGTGGTGGTGGAGGCAGAGGCCGATTACGCCCTGCGGGAGCACGCGAATGTGCACCGTGGGGTACACACGCTCAGCCAGCGGGCGACGGCCCGATACGACGGTGTCCGCGAGTCGCTCCGCGCATTCCTGAAGGCGCCGGCTGCGAGCGAAGTGATCTTCACCGCCGGCACGACCGCGGGTCTCAATCTGGTTGCCGCCAGCTATGGTCGGAGCACGCTCAAGCCCGGTGACGAGATTCTCCTCACCGAAATGGAGCATCACTCCAACATCGTTCCCTGGCAGCTGACCGCCCAGGCGACCGGGGCGGTCATCCGGGTCATTCCCGTCACGGAGGCCGGCTCGCTGGATCTGGGGGCGCTTGAGCGCCTCCTCACCTCCCGCACCCGCCTTGTTGCGCTCACCCACGTCTCCAACGTGCTGGGCACGGTCAACCCGCTGCGCCAGATTGCCGACCGGGCCCATGCGGTGGGCGCCGTGGTGGTGGTCGACGGGGCGCAGGCGACCGCCCATCTCTCAGTCGATGTCCAGGCGCTGGGCTGCGACTTCTACGTCGCTTCGGCGCACAAGATGTACGGGCCCACCGGTGTGGGTTTCGTCTGGGGCCGACGGGCGCTGCTCGATGCGATGCCGCCCTGGCAGGGCGGAGGGGGCATGATCCAGTCGGTCACGTTCGAGGAGACGACCTACGCGCCCGTGCCGGCCCGCTTCGAGGCCGGCACACCGCCGATTGCCCAGGTGGTCGGCTTTGGGGCCGCGCTGGAGTACCTCGGCGGCCTGAATCGCGAGCAGGTCGACGCCCACGAGGCGGATCTTCTGGCCTATGCCACGGACCAGCTGTTACGCCTGCCGCGGGTGCGTGTATTCGCGGCGACCGCGGAGCGGGTGAGTGTGCTGTCGTTCATGCTCGACGGCATTCATCCCCATGACGTTGGTACCGTGCTCGATCTGCATGGCGTTGCCGTGCGGGCCAGCCATCATTGCGCGCAGCCGTTGATGCGGCGGCTGGGCGTCCCCGGGACGGTGCGGGCCTCGTTCGGTCTCTACAACACTCGCAGCGAGGTCGACGCACTGATCGAGGGGCTGCGTGAAGTACGCCAGGTGTTTGGCTGATGACCGACGCGAGCGAGCTCTATCAGAGCCTCATCCTCGACCATAACCGGGCGCCACGGAACTTCCGGGTGCTGGAGCACGCCGATCGCCGAGTGGAGGGATACAACCCGCTGTGCGGGGATCACTTCACGCTCCAGCTCCGGCTGGACGGCAATCGCATCAGCGATGTCGCCTTCCAGGGATCCGGTTGCGCCATTTCGAAGGCGTCGATCTCCCTCATGACGATGGCGGTCAAGGGCAAGACGGTCGAGGAAGTCGATCGGATGTTTGACAGCTTTCACCGGATGGTCATGGGGCAGGGTGGGCCGGATGCCGATCTCCCGGTGAAGCTGGCGGTGTTTGCTGGAGTGCGGGAGTTCCCTTCCCGGGTCAAGTGCGCAAGCCTTGCGTGGCATGCGCTGAAGAGCGCGATTCATGGTGAAGCAGTCGAGCCTGAAGCGGGCTGACGGGCGGAGTGGTCATTCCCGCTCAGCCAGCAGAGTTACCCACGATACCACACCGATCTTTCACGGAGTTGCCTGACGATGCCCTACGATCCCCGGATGGTGCAGCCAATGCGCGAAGAAATGACCCGCATGGGCGTGCGCGAGCTGCAGACCGTCCCCGATGTCGACACCGCGATGAGTGATACCCAGGGTACGACCCTCGTCTTCATCAATTCCGTCTGCGGCTGTGCCGCGGGCACGGCCCGTCCCGGACTGTCACTCGCGCTCAAGCATGCGATCAAGCCGCGCAACATCGTCACCGTCTTCGCCGGGCAGGACCTCGATGCGACCGCGCGGGCCCGGCAGTTCTTCAGCGATTACGCGCCGAGCAGTCCGTCGATGGCGCTGTTGCGCGATGGCGAGGTGGTGCACTTCGTCCACCGCCACATGATCGAGGGCCGCTCCCCGCAGCAGATTGCCGCCGATCTCACCGCCGCATTTGATCAGCATTGCGCGCCGTCGACCGTATGAGCGCGGCTCATGCGCACGGCCACGATCACGGTGACCACGTGAACGAGACCGGCTCCCAGGGAACCGGCCACGTCTTCCATCCCGGTCATGCTGACCTTCACGGGATCACTGTGGTCGTGGAACTGCAGGCGGGCGGGTTATATGTGGGGCGGTACCACGAGGAGACTCCGGCGGGACTGCTGCTGCATGACGCGGCGCAGTGGACCCCAGGCTCGGCGACCGCGACGCCGGCCGAGTTCGTGGCGCGGATGCTGAAGTTCGGGGTGCGTGCGGACCAGCGCCACGTCGTCGTGCCCGGAGCCGACGTCCGGCAGGTGACCCGTCTGGTGGAGTGGAGCGCGGGCAGGTAGGCGGCCCGGTTCGGGGTAGCCCCATCCCGCCAGGCCTCAGGGCCAGACCTGCTCCCCGTCAGACGCGATGAGTGTGATCGCATCGACCGGACAGGCCCGGGCGGCATCCAGAATCCGCTGGTCCTTGGCGCCCTCCGGGTCGATCACCACGCAGAGATCCTCATCATCCAGCTCGAACACATCGGGCGCCAGCGACACGCATTCCGCGTTGCTCGCACACAACTCTCGATTGACGCTGATCTTGTATGGCATAGGCGCCTATTATAGGGGTCTCTCGTTTTCACGCCAGAGTCCCCCGGCCGGTTGCCGGGGCGCCCCGTCCAATGGTCGACACCGCCGGTACGTCCGGTGTTCCGGGGACGGGGGCATCTGCTCAGGCCGGCGGTTTCCGATCCGACTCGAAACAGGGGTGCCGCAGCGGGCGTACTGGCGCCGATTCAAAATCACCTTCCGGGACCAATATGACTACATCCGTCGTTGTGGCCAATCATATCACGAAACGGTATGCCGGACATACCGCGGTTCGGGATCTCTCGCTGGAGGTATCTCGCGGTGGAATCTTCGGCTTGCTTGGCCCCAATGGAGCTGGCAAGACCACTACCATCCGGATGCTGCTCAGCATCATCACTCCTGATGAGGGCGCGGTCACCCTGCTCGGCCAGGTCGGAACCGGTCGGGATCTGTCGGCGCGCATCGGGTATCTGCCTGAAGAGCGGGGGCTGTACCCGAAGATGCGAGTACTTGACCAGCTCGCGTTCCTCGGCGAAGCCAAGGGTCTCGGCCGGTGGGATGCCCGGAAACGTGCCGGAGCCTGGCTGGAGCGGCTGGGCCTGGGGGATTGGGCACTCAAGAAAGTGTCGGATCTTTCCAAGGGCATGCAGCAGAAGGTCCAGTTCGCGGGTGCGCTGCAGCATGAGCCCGAGCTCGTCATTCTGGATGAGCCGTTCAGCGGCCTCGACCCGGTCAACAGCCAGGTCATGCGCGACATCGTGGTTGACGTCGCCCGGAGCGGCCGGACCGTGGTCTTCTCCACCCACATCATGGAGCATGCCGAGAAGATGTGCGACCATGTCGTGATCATCGCCCGGGGAGAGAAAGTGGTCGATGGAACTCTGGCCGAGGTCAAGCGCGAAGGCGGGAAGACCCATGTCGCGCTCACCTTTACCCGGAACGCACATGTAGCCTCGGGAATTCTCGCGGACCGCTCCCTCGTGGCGACGGTTGACGATTCCGGAGCCAGCGCGGAGGTGGGTCTGGCCGCGGGCGCTGACCCCGAACGCTTGCTCAAGGCCCTCATGGCCCATGATGTCGGACTGTCGCGCTTCGAGGTGGTGGAGCCGTCGCTCCAGTCCATCTTCATCGCGAAGGTAGGACCCGAGGCGGCCCGACCAGTGGCCCGAGGGGAGGTCGCATGAACAAGATCTTCGCGGTCATCCGGCGAGAGTTCATCGAGCGGGTCAGGACCAAGGCATTCATCATCGGCACGCTCCTTGTGCCGGTGCTGTGGATCGGTTTCGGATTGCTGCCCCGCCTCCTGCTGGAGCGGGAGACCGGCGCACAGCGCCTGATCGTCCTCGACCGTACCCAGGGCGGAGCTGGCGGGCGGGTGGCGACCGCGCTGGCCGCGGTGAAGGCGGGCGAGGGGGATGCGACCCAATTCGTGGTGGAGCGCGTGGCGGTGGGGTCGGACTGGGAAGCGGTTCGGGACTCCCTGAGACGCCTGATCGGGCTGTCCAACGCGCCCGCGTCGGCCCCGCATGGAATCCTCATCCTCGATGAGCTGTCCATCGACAGCGGGAAGGCCAGCTATCTCGGCTCCAATGTCGCCAGTCCCCGGATCACAACCGCGATTGAGCGCGCGATCGGACCGGCGCTGCTCGCCATCAGGCTCGAGCGAAAGCAACTCGACTCCAGCGTGGTGGCCGCGGCGATGATCCGGCTGTCGCTGGAAACGAGACGTGTGAATGAAGGTCGTGTGACAGGCGAGAGTGGCGAGCAGACGTTCCTTCTCGCCTACTTCATCGACATGCTAATGTACTTTGCCTTGCTGTTCTATGGTATCCAGGTCAGCAGCGCGGTCATGGAGGAGAAGACCAATCGCATTGTGGAGATCCTGGTGTCGAGTCTGCGGCCGTTCGATCTCCTCATGGGAAAGGTGATTGGAGTCGGGGCGGCCGGACTGCTGCAGATGGGCATCTGGCTGGGGGCAGGGCTATTCGTGAGCATGATGCTCAGTCGACCGGGGGTCGGGGGTGCCGCGCCGACCGGGTTTCAGCTTCCCGCAGTGTCGGTCGCCTTGGTGGCGATCATTCTGATCTGCTTCCTGCTCGGATTCTTCTTCTACGCAAGCATGTACGCTGCCGTCGGCTCCATGTGCAACACGCAGCAGGAGGCGCAGCAAACGGCCACTCCGATCACGATGCTGGTCGTTGCCGGGATGATCCTGATGTTCGGGCTAGTGAACGACCCGAACTCCACCCTCGCCCGCGTTGTCACCTTCATTCCCTTCTTCACCGCGCTGGTGTTACCGGTACGATACGCGTTGTCGCCGCTCCCGCTTCCAGAAGTGCTCGGTGGGATTCTGGCGCTCATCCTCGGGATCCTCGGAGTGGTGTGGCTCGCCGGCAGGATCTACCGGGTCGGGATTCTCTCCTACGGCAAGAAGCCGAGTCTCCGAGAGCTGTGGCGCTGGGTCCGGACCGCGTGAGGGCTTCCTCCTCGATCGAGGTCGGGTGATGCGGTCGAAGGGGCGGGCCAATGGGCTCGCCCCTTCGTGCCTGCGTCGCCACCCCAGGCGTACCGCCCCGGTCTCTCGCCAAGTAGTTTCTGACCCATGATCCAATACGATGTCATCGTGATTGGCGGCGGCCACGCCGGGACGGAGGCCGCCAGCGCCGCGGCGCGCCTCGGTGCGCGCACGCTGCTGCTCACCCAGAACCTCGAGACGATCGGCCAGATGTCCTGCAATCCCGCGATCGGCGGGATTGCCAAGGGGACGGTGGTCCGCGAGGTGGATGCGTTGGGTGGCATCATGGGTCGTGCGACCGACCGCGCGATGATCCAGTTCCGCATGCTGAACCGCTCCAAGGGCCCTGCCGTTCGATCGCCGCGGGCGCAATGTGACCGTGGGCTCTATCGGCGGGCAGTGCGCGCCCTGCTCGAGCGTGAGAGAGGGCTGGAGTTCGCCCAGGGGACGGTCACGGGTCTGGTGATTCGCTCTGGTCGCATCGAAGCCGTCGTCACACGCGAGGGGATGACCCTCGCGACCCGGGCGCTCGTCGTCACAGCCGGGACCTTCTTGCGGGGGCAGATCCACCTCGGCAGGGCTCCTGGTGTTGCGGCCGGCAGAGCAGGTGATCACGACTCTGTTGAGTTGTCACAAGCTATGGCAGCACATGGTATTACAATAGAACGATTCAAGACCGGCACTCCCCCGAGACTGGATGGACGCAGCATCGATCTTGCGCGTTTGCCACGGCAGGATGGCGACGTCGATCCCTATTGGTTCTCGTTCCATGAACGGGTGAGCCGTGCCCCACAGCTCCCGTGCTACCTCGCCTGGACCGGTAGTGAGGTCAAGGCGATCATCGAGCGTGAACTCCATCAATCCGCGCTGTACGGTGGCATGATCAGTGGTCGTGGTCCTCGCTACTGCCCTTCCATCGAAGACAAGATCGTCAAGTTCCGCGATGCGGCGCGCCACCAGCTGTTCCTGGAACCAGAAGGCCTGGAGACCAGCGAGCTCTACCTGAACGGGCTTTCGACTTCCCTGCCCGCAGCGACGCAGGTGGATCTGGTTCGAGCTGTCCCGGGGCTCGAGTCCGCAGTGATCACCCGGCCTGGGTACGCGATCGAGTACGACTACTTCCCGCCGACCCAGCTCCTCCCGAGCCTTCAGGTTCGGGGGATACTTGGACTCTACTTCGCAGGTCAGATCAACGGCACGACCGGGTACGAGGAAGCTGCGGGCCAGGGGATCATGGCCGGAATGAACGCCGCGCTCGAGGTTTCCGGCCGTGCCCCGATCGTACTTCGACGTGATCAGGCGATGATCGGCGTACTTATCGATGATCTCGTGACCCGAGGCGTAGATGAGCCCTATCGTCTGTTCACCTCACGTTCGGAGTTCCGCCTCCTGCTGCGGCAGGACAACGCACTCAGGCGGCTCTTTCCCCTCGCCCAGCAGCTCAAGCTGCTGGACAGCGAGGCGCTGGCGGCCGTGGAAGCGCGTTTGCGTCGAGAGGAAGTTGTTCGGCGTGAGGCAGATGCAATGACGGTGACCCCGGATGCAGCCAAGGATCTCCTCAGCGCGCATGGATCCTCTGCGATCACAGGGCCAACCAAGGTTGCGGATCTCGCACGCCGACCGATGCTCTCCCTGGACGACCTGCTCCGGGCTTCCGGTTGGAGCGGCGACTCAGCGACGGTGGAATGGGCGGATATCGAGCTGAAGTACGAGGGATATCTGAGGCGAGAGACCGCTGCCGCAGCACGATTGGTGTCACAGGAGAACTTTCTGCTCCCCTCGGACCTCCCCTTCCTGAGCCTCCAGACGATTTCCCGTGAAGCTCGTGAGAAGCTTGCTGAGCGGCGGCCCGCGACCGTTGCAGGTGCCGGGAGAATCCCAGGGATCTCGCCCAGTGATCTGCAGAACCTCGTAATGGAAACACTGAAGTGGAGTGCGCGACAGCGGGCAATTGAGGATGGTCCGACGGGTTTGGCGGATACTTGAACGTTCCACGTGAAACGAGCACGACAGATTTCATCGAGAAGTTCACGCGCAATCACCCCTCCGTTCCACGTGAAACACCATCCTCGTCATGGTTATTCAAGTGCCTCAAGACAAATGATGTAGGTGGGCACCCCCCGGTTGACAATCTCACCATTTCGGAGTTGCTCGAACAACGCTATATTCAGCTGCCACAAACGCAGTGAGCTTATCGGCGAAATGTTATAGAAAATAGTCGTGTAAGTCACATAACAGTAAAGATTTATAAATGGCAAGAATCATCGCTATCGCCAACCAGAAGGGTGGGGTCGGCAAGACCACCACGGCGGTGAATCTCGCTGCCTCTCTGGCGATCGCCGAGCGGAAGACCCTGCTGGTGGACGCTGATCCGCAAGGCAACGCGACGAGCGGGGTGGGGGTGCGACGCGATCAGGTGCGCCTGTCGCTGTACGATGTGATGATCGACGGCCGGCCGGTCCACGATGTCCTGCTCAAGGACGTCAATCTCCCCTTCCTCGATGTGCTACCCGCAACCCAGGACCTTGTCGGTGCGGAACTGGAGCTGGTCGAGCGCCGCGATCGGGAACATGCCCTCGCGCGGGCACTCGAGCCGGCGCGCGCGACCCATGAATACATTCTGGTGGATTGTCCGCCTTCGCTCGGTCTCATCACGCTGAATGTGCTCGCCGCCGCCGACGGGGTCATCATCCCGATTCAGTGCGAGTACTACGCGCTCGAGGGCATTTCCCAGCTGCTCAACACGGTCAAGCTCGTCCAGCAGAACTTCAATCCCCGTCTCGCGATCGACGGGGTCCTGCTGACGATGTACGATTCCCGGGTCAACCTGTGTCGTCAGGTCGCCGCCGATGCCAAGGAATACTTCGGCGCCCGCATGTTTCCCACCGTTATTCCGCGCAACGTCCGCCTCGCGGAGGCCCCGAGTTACGGCAAGCCGATTCTCTTGTACGACATCCAATCGGTCGGGGCAAAGAGTTATCTGGCCGTCGCACAGGAACTGGTCCGTCGCGCGGAGGCCCGCGCCCATGAGGAATCCGTGCTTCCCGAGGTGGCCAGTGAGTGAATCCAAGCGACTCGGTCGCGGGCTCGAGGCACTCCTCGGCCCCGTATCTCGCCGGGAGGCCGAAGCCGGCGGGATGCTGCAGGAACTGCCGGTTTCGGCAATTCGCCCCAACCCGTATCAACCGCGGGCCAGAATCGACGAGCCGCAGTTTCAGGAACTCGTTTCGTCGCTCGAGGCCTCCGGGCTGCTCCAGCCGGTCCTGGTTCGACGCCACCTCGACGGCTACCAGCTCATCGCAGGAGAACGCCGCTGGCGAGCGGCACAGAAGCTGGGGTGGGAGAAGATCCCCGCCGTCATAAAGGAAGCCGACGATCGTACCCTCCTGACCCTCGCGCTGGTTGAAAACCTGCAACGCGATAACCTGTCGGCGATCGAGGAAGCGACCAGCTACCAGCGCCTCATTGATGAATTCCAGGTCTCCCAGACGGAAGTCGCACGGCTGGTCGGTCGGGACCGCTCGACCGTGGCCAATGCGCTGCGACTGCTCAAGCTGCCGGCGGAGGTCGCCAGCATGGTGGACGACGGCCGCCTCTCCGAGGGGCATGCGCGCGCGCTCCTCGGACTCGGCGACCGGACCCAGATCCTGCGCCTGGCGCAGGACACGATAACCCAGGGATGGTCGGTGCGGGATCTCGAAGTGAAGGTGCGTGGTGCCAGGCCCGCCGGAGCGCGACGTGCCCCCGTGCGCCAGCAGGCACCCGAGCACCGGCGAGTCGAGGATGCGCTGCGCAAGCGCCTGGGCACCGACGTGCGGGTGACGGCCCGCCGCCGCGGGCGAGGATTGCTCGCGATCAGCTACTACTCCGAGGATGACCTCTCCCGGGTGCTCGACGTAATCCTGGGTGAACCGTTCGGGGGTTGAGCGTGGATCGGCGCCACCTCACGATCGTGGTGCACCAGGACGGGACGCCGGTTTCCCGCACCTGGCGCTTGCCGCTCTGGGCGGTCCGGGCGCTCCTCATCATGGTGGCGGTGAGCGGGGCACTGCTGCTTCTCGGTGTGGCGCTCTATCTGCCCGTCGCGACGCAGGCCGCCCGGGTACCCGGCCTGGTGCGGGAGCGGGACCGTCTCCAGGTCGAAAGCAGGCGCATCAGCGAACTGGTCGCGGCGTTAGACAGCGCAGAGCGGCGATACGACCGGATTCGAGACATGCTGGGGGCGGATGTGGTCGTGGACCCGATGCGCCGGACCGCGTCGCTCCCGATCTCGCCTGCGATCATCGCGCGGGTCGCCGGGTCGGCGAGTCGCTACGAAACCGGCGGCTCGGTTCCCAGGCACTGGCCGCTGGATGAAGCAGGCTTCGTGACCCGAGGTCAGGCCACCGGCGCAGCTGGCGACGAGCGGGGAGGGGATGAGCATCCCGGCATTGATATTGCCCTCCCGATCGGCACCGCAGTACGGGCCGCTGGCGGCGGGACCGTGCTGGAGGCCGGCGAACATGCCGAATACGGCCAGTATGTCGTGCTGGAGCATCCCGACGGATACCAGACCGTGTACGGACATCTGAGTCGCCTTACGGTCACTCCCGGCATCATGGTTGACGCCGGCCAGGTGGTGGGCTTGACCGGGAACACCGGGAATTCGAGTGCACCACATCTCCACTTCGAGATCCGCGTCAACGGATCTTCAATCGATCCCCGTACCCTCCTGAAGGAGCCACGCTGATGGCGATCTTTTCCCGTCCCTCCCAATCCAGTCGCCCCGACCTGCCCGCCCGCCGGGGCGATGGCGCCGGCCTGACGATTATCGCCACCGGCACCACGGTGGCCGGCGACCTCATCAGCGACGGCATCGTGAAGATCGAGGGGACAGTCGAGGGATCGATTCGTGCCGGGACCCAGCTGCTGATTGCCCCTGGCGCCCAGATCCGCGGGGATGTCTTCGCGCTGGAAGTCATCGTTGGCGGAGATATCCGGGGCGGTGTCCACGCCGACGAACGAGTCGAGATTCAGTCCGGTGCCGTGGTCGATGGCGACATTCACACCCAGCGGATACACATCGTGGATGGCGGCCGGGTAAACGGCCATATCGTCATGGAACCCGAAGGGGCGAACCGGGGTCTTGGCACGGAGATGTTAGGCTCCAAAGGGCTAACGAACGCATAACCTTGGACGGATCTTCCCACATTAGTTGATAAGCCGCCCCACGTTGTGGAAATCAGACACTGGGACGGTTGTTTTCGCTTCAACTGTCGTCTTACTGTCGAGTCCATATCGTGAAACTGCTCCGTACCTCAATCACGCTTCTGGCCCTTGTTCTCCTTGTCGGCTGCCGTACGAAATCGGCGGAAACCGTCCGGTTCCGGGCCGGGCTCGTCACGCCCGGCTCGATCGCAGACGCCGCCTGGAACTCGGGTGCCTACAGCGGGCTCGAGCAGATCCGTGACTCCCTGGGCGTCAACGTCAGCCATGTCGAGGCGCGGACCCCCGCCGAGCAGGAGGAGGCCCTCCGCACCTATGCGGCCCAGGGGTACGACCTGGTGTTCGGGCATGGCTTCGAATTCCAGGGCGCGGCGGAGCGAGTCTCCGCCCTCTACCCGAAAACGGTCTTCGTCGTGACCAGCGGTGAGCGGGTCCTGGGCAACGTCTCGCCACTCATCTTCCGGCTGCATGAAGCGAGTTACCTGGCCGGCATGGTCGCCGGCGGAATGACCCGAACCAACACGATCGGCTTCGTGGGAGGCATCGAGCTCCCACCGATCAAGCAAGCCGAAGATGCCTGGGTGGCCGGCGCACGGGCCGTGAATCCCAAGGTCACGCCGCGTTCGACGTACCTCAACACCTTTGACGATGTGGCGGCAGGCAGGGAAGCCGCGATCGCGCTACTGCAAGCTGGCGTCGACATGTTCCATCACAACGCCGACCAGGCTGCCCTTGGGGTCTTCCAGGCCGTGAAGCAGTCCCCGGGCGCATTCATCTTTGGCGCAAATCTCGATCAGTCGGCGCTGGCGCCCGCCCGAGTGCTGGGCTCCGCCGTCATCGACCTCCCGCGCGCGTTTCTCACGGTGGCCAGGGAAGTTCGGACTGGCGGCTTCCGGCCAACCATCGAATCATTCGGCCTGAAGAGCGGCGTCATACGCTACGAGGCTAACCGCGCCCTCGAATCGAGCCTCCCGGCAGCGCTGCGACGGCGGGTCGCTGCGGCACGGGATTCGATCATCGCCGCCGATACGGTCCACGCGACAGCGCCGTGACCCACCAGGCAGTCCCCCTCTCCGGGATTACCGAGTATCTCGATCACTACCTCCAGGTCCGGGAGGTACCGGACGATGCCGCAGCGCTGAACGGGCTGCAGGTACAGAATGCGGGGACGATCGGACGGATTGTTGCTGCGGTCGATGCCTCCCAGGCGACGATCGATGGGCTCGGTCGAGACCCCAAGCACTCCACTTCAACGGTTTCGCCCCTCCTGATTGTCCATCATGGACTCTTCTGGGATGGCAACAGGCCGGTCACCGGACGCCGGTACCGGCGACTGCGCGCACTGCTCGACCAGGACGCCGCCTTGTACTCGGCCCACATTCCGCTGGATGTTCACGCGGAGGTCGGCAACAACCCGGTCCTCGCGCGCAGTCTCGGCCTGAGCGAACTTGCTCCCTTCGGCAATCACAAGGGCATCCAGCTGGGGATCGCGGGAACTACCCCGGATGGGATCACGACGCGTGAGGAGTTGGCGTCTTCACTGGCCACAACCCTCGGGCTGACCGTCAGCGACATCAAGCTGATTCCGGGCGGGCCGAAGCGCATCAGGCGAGTCGGCGTCATTACCGGCGGAGCGGGCAGCGCGATCCTCCAGGCCAGGGACGCCGGCTGCGACACCTTCATCACGGGAGAAGGCGCCGCACACACCTATTTCGATGCCATGGAAGGCGGAATCAATGTGCTGTACGCCGGTCACTATGCAACCGAAACGGTGGGGGTGAAAGCCCTCGCAGCTCACCTGAGCGCCCAGTTCAACTTGCCGTGGGAATTTCACGACCACCCGACGGGCATGTAGTACACCCTCCGGGTGGACTGCCCTGCTCTCCTGTCTCACCTCCTCATGCCTTCCCTGCTCACCCTCCGCAACATCAGCAAGCAATACGGCTCTGTCGTCGCCCTCCGTGACGTCAACTTCGACCTGGGTGCCGGCGAGATCCATGCACTGCTCGGCGAGAACGGAGCCGGGAAATCCACGCTGATGAACGTGGCCTTTGGGCTGGTGCGTCCGGATTCTGGGTCCATCGTGATCGATGGACACCAACAGCAGCTGCGCTCTCCGGTGGAGGCGCGTCGCGCCGGCATCGGAATGGTGCATCAGCATTTCACCTCGATTCCCGCGTTCTCCGTCTGGGAAAATGTCGCCCTGACCGCCGGCTGGTCGATCTCCCGTCCGCGCGTGGCGGAGGAGCGAGTCCGCGCGCTGGCGCAGCGGATCGGTTTCGATCTTGATCCACGGAGCCGCGCGGGCGACCTGTCGGCCGGACTCAAGCAACGGCTCGAAGTGCTGAAGGCGATCGCGGCTGATGCCCGCATTCTCCTCCTCGATGAACCGTCTTCAGCCCTCTCACCGGCGGACGCCGAGCAGTTCCTGTCTCAGCTCCGCAGCTTCAAGACGATGGGCATCGCCTCGGTCCTGATCACCCACAAGTTCTCCGAGGCGCTCGGCATCGCAGACACGGTCACGGTTCTGCGTCGAGGCGAGGTGGTTCACAACGGGCCAATCAGCACCACGAACGCCACCGAACTCGCGCGACACATTCTGGGCGAGGTGCCACCTGACCGCCTGCGTCTGGCCGCGGCAGTGCCGGGTGACGTCAGGGTGCGAGTGGAGTCGCTGACGGTGCTCCGACAGGGCAGCAGCGGGCCCGGGCTTCGCACTGCGACCATGCTCGCCCGGGCGGGCGAAGTCGTCGGCATCGCCGCGGTCGAGGGCAACGGGCAGCGCGAGTTGCTCCGCGCAATCGCCGGCATGGCCGAGGCGAAGAGCGGTCGCATTGACGTCGCAACGCCTGTCGTCCTGATCCCGGAAGACCGAACGAGTGAGGCGCTCATCGGCGACTTTTCGCTGGCGGAGAACCTGGTGCTCAGCCAGGGCGGAGCGGCGCCGTGGGTTCGCGGACCCTGGATCCGCTGGCGGCAGGCCCACGATCGCACGGCGCAGTTGATCGAGAGCTTTGGCGTCCGGGCCGCGGGAAGCGAGATGCCGGCGCGCGGGTTGAGTGGCGGGAATCAGCAGCGGATGGTGATTGCGGCGGCGCTGGAGCGACGACCTGCGGTGCTGGTGGCAGAGAATCCGACGCGCGGTCTCGATTTCAAGGCCACCGCCGAGATTCACGATCGACTGCGCGCGGCGGCTGGCGCAGGAGTCGCCGTGATCGTCCATCTTGCCGACCTCGACGAGCTGATGTCGGTCGCGGATCGCATTGTGGTGCTGGCAGCAGGTATCGCCACCGAAATGCCAACGGGAGCATCGCGGGATGCCATCGGCCGGCAGATGCTCACTGGGGGAGGCTGAACGGTGGGTGTGAACCCGGCGATGCGCTCCCTGCTCTCGGCCGCGGCTGCGATGGGCGTCGGGCTGGTCGTACTCGCCCTCGGGCTCACGCTCAGCGGCTACGACGCGATCGCCGCACTCTCCGCCATGGCTGCAGGTGCGTTTGGCTCTCCCGATGCGATATTCTCCGCGGTGCTCCCGCGGGCGATCCCGCTCATTCTGATCGGCCTTGGTATCGGCCTCGCCTTTCGGGGGGGCGCGCTCAACATCGGGGCGGAGGGACAATTCTACGCCGGCGCGATCGCCGCCACCTGGGTCGGTCTCGTGGTGGGTGGTTGGACCATCGGGTGGGGCGCTACCTGGGCCCGCCTCGTGACCGTGCCGCTGGTGCTGCTGGCGGCAGTGATCGCGGGGGCGCTGTGGGCCGCGGTTCCCGTCATCCTCAAGTTGAGATTCGGCGTCCTCGAGGTCATCAGCACCCTGCTGCTCAACTTCGTCGGCGAAGCGCTCGTGAGCTGGATGGTGCAGGGGCCGCTGCAGGAATCGAAGCACATCTATCCTCAAAGCGATCTCCTGCCCGTGGCGGCGCGCCTGCCGCAGTGGCCAGGGACCCGACTCCATCTCGGTCTGGTGCTCGCGCTGCTCCTCGCGATCGCCCTATGGGCGTTCGGGCGATGGACGCTGGCCGGATTCGCCTTGCGGGCGACGGGTGCCAATCCGGTGGCAGCCGCGGTGGTCGGCCGCATCAACACCCGACGGGTGTTTGGACTCGCCCTGCTGGGGTCGGGCGCCCTCGCCGGATTGGCGGGAGGCGCGGAGGTCAGCGGAACGACCTTCGCGTTGTTCCAGAATCTCTCTCCAGGGTACGGCTTCACCGGAATCGCCGTGGCGCTGCTCGCCCAGCTCAATCCGCTGGCGACCATTGGTACGGGACTCCTGTTCGCGGCGCTGGAAGCCGGTGCCAGTGCCATGCAACGGGATGCCGGCGTCCCGGCGATCGCAGTATATGTCGTGGAAGCGACGATCATCATCGTGGTGCTGCTGGCCGAGGCGAACCGACGCCGGGTGGCGTTGCGAGCTGCCGGCGGTGAGGCCTGACATGACCGAGAGTCTCCTCGTCGCGTTTCTCACTGCGGCGGTCCGGGTCGCGACGCCACTGCTGCTCGCGGCACTTGGGGAAACGATCTCCGAGCGTGGAGGGGTCATCAACCTCGGCATCGAGGGGGCGATGCTCGCCGGCGCGCTGGGGGCCGCGCTCGGTGCGACTGCGGGAGGTCCATGGGCGGGAGTACTCCTGGCGATCGCAGCCGGGCTCACGGTGGCGGCCGTCTTTGCTGCGATCGCCGTTGGTGCCGGCGCCGACCAGATCATCACCGGCACCGCGATGACGCTGGCATCGATCGGGCTGACCGGAGCGATCTACCGGTCGGCCTACGGGCCCGCTGGTGTCGGCCTGACACTGCCGACATTGCCGGTCGTTCCGCTGCCGGGACTCGCAGCCATTCCCGTGCTGGGGCCGGCGTTCTTCCAGCAGAGTGCGCTCACCTACATCGCATTTCTGCTGGTGCCGCTGCTCTGGTGGGGGCTTTTTCGAACTCCATTCGGCCTGGCGCTGCGGGCATGCGGCGAGTCGGCAGAGCACGCCAGGGCTGCCGGAGTGGGGGTGACGCAGGTGCGGGTGATCGGAGTGCTCATTGGAGGGGGACTGGCCGGACTGGCGGGCGCCAGTCTCGTGCTGGCGCAAGTGGGAACGTTTGCGGAAAAGATGACGGCTGGCCGCGGCTTCATCGCCATTGCCATTGTTGTGCTGGGGACCTGGCATCCCGGTCGCGTGCTCGGCGCCGCGCTGTTCTTTGGCGCGGCGATGGCACTCCAGTTTCTGTTCCAGTCCTTTCTCCTGGGCATTCCCTACCAGGTCTTTCTGCTCCTGCCCTACCTGCTCACTCTGCTGGTGCTTGCCGGGGTGGTGGGGAAGGTGAAGGCGCCGGCGGATCTGGGGCGGTAGCTCGCACCAGGCGCAGCAGGGCGCGCTGCTATGCGGCCGGTGATGTCGCGCCTTGCGCCATCTCCCCCCGCGTCTTCGCGATGAGGTCGCGCACCCGGTCCCGCAGTGCGGGTGCGTCCGCGATGGTGAGGCCAGTCGTCTCGATCGGCTCAAGCACGCGAACCTCGGCCCTCGCGGGATTCACCCGCCAGTCGTGCTTGCGGAGCGCCGTACTGGTTCCGCACACCACGAGCGGCAGAATCGGGACTCCTGCGTCGATGGCCAATCGGAACGCGCCATCCTTGAACGGCAGTAACTGGCCATCGATCGAGCGGGTTCCCTCCGGGAAAAACATGACCGACACGCGGTCGCCCAGGATGGTACGGCATCGGCGCATCGCTTCGACCGCGCTTCTCCGGTCGCCGCGGAGAATCGGGATATCACCGGCAAGCCACATGTCCCAGCCCATGATCGGGATCTTCATCAGCTCCACCTTGGAAAACCATTTCATTTCCCAGGGCAGGTGACTGATCAGGAGGATGTCGACGAAGGACTCGTGATTGGCGACCACGACATACGGCCGGCGCGGATCCCGTGGCAGTGATCCGCTGAACCGGAAATGCCAGAGTGGATTGAGCGCGGTCGTCACGACGGCGATCTTGCGGAAGAAGAGCCCGACCCAGTAGCGCCCAGGATCGAATGGGGTGGTCACCAGACGAAGGACCACCATGAGAGGAAACCAGACCAGCAGACACGCCCCAATGACCGCCCAGATCCAGATAGAGGTCAGCGAAGTGCGGAGGCGTGACAGCACGCTGTCTGGGGGGCTCAGCATCTACTCGTGCGCCTCTTCCTCGGGGATCTGGTCATCCCAGAGCGCCAGGACATTGCCGTCGGGGTCCGCGATCATCGCCATCACCCCGAATGCCTGCCGGGTGGGCTCGGCCAGGAAACGAACACCGCGTTCGTGCAGGTGCTCGCAGAAATTCAGGATGCCATCGATGTGAAAGGTGAGGCCGGTGTGGCGGCCCACCAGCGCCTTGGCGTCGGGGTGCACTGCGGGATGGACGCCCAGGTTCATCCCCCCGCCAACGAACTCGGCGCCGAAGGAGCCTTCCCGGATCAGCGGCAATTCCAGATCGTCACGGTAGAATCGCTTGGCGCGCTCGATGTCGGTCACGAAGATGGCGACAGAGTGCAATGTCGGTGGCATGACGGAAAGCTAGAGCGGGGCGGGGGAAGGGAGAAGGGAGAACGGTGTACTCAGTCGGCCGCGTTCCCCAGAGTGCGCCATGCCGCCTTCCAGTTGCGCCGCATCCGCTCGAGCCCTGGGCGCGCCAACGGCGTGTCGCCGAATCGTCGCTCGAATTCCGCCTCATCCATGCTCTCGAAAAATGCCGCACCTGCACCGTCGAAGGCCTCGCGCGACCGGAACTCCGCAATGGTGCTCGGCGCGGCAAACCGCTCATTCCAGGGACAGACTTCGTTGCAGATATCGCAACCGAAGGCCCAGCCTCCAAGCGCCTCCTCCACCGCCGTCGGCATCGCCCCCTTCTGCTCGATCGTCACATAGGAAATGCACCGTGTCGCATCCAGCAGGCGTGGCTCTATAAACGCTCCCGTCGGACAGGCGTCGAGGCACCGGGTGCAGCTTCCGCAATGATCGGTCGAGAAGGGCTGGTCAGTGGGCAGGTCGAGGTCGGTCAGCACAGACCCGATGAAGAACCAGGACCCGACGCCGGGGCGGATCAGCATCGTGTTCTTGCCGATCCAGCCGAGTCCGGCACGCTGGGCGAGCTCACGCTCCGCAATTGGTCCCGTGTCCACGTAGGGGCGAGCCGTCGCCGCGCCGTTCTGCTGGAGAAACTCAGCCAGTTGCTCCAGCCGCCGGAGGGTCACCCGATGGTAGTCCTCCCCCTGGGCATACCGGGCAATGGCTGGCAGCCTGGCGGCTCGCTCGTCGGGGGGATCAGCCGAGTCGCCGAGCCGGCCACCTGAGCTCTCAAGGTTTTGTTTTTCGTAGTAGTAGTTGTCTAGAACAACTACGGCTCTTTTGGCGGTTTGGTCGGCGAGTTGAGGGTTTTTTCGCTTTTTCGCCTGCCGGTGCAGGTAACGCATGTTTCCCGCAAAGCCTCCGGCCAGCCACCGGGTCAGTTCGTCGGCATGGGGCAGCGGATCAAGCGTGGTGATGCCGCAGGCCACAAAGCCGAGGCGTTCGGCCTCGGCCTTGATGCGCGCGGCCAGAGTCGGCATCGGTGTCAGCCCGGGAGGGTCGTCGAGGACGTCGGTGGGGATACCGGGCCGGAGGGGCGGGCCCCGGGGAGCGGGCCGCTGGCGCTCCAGTTACCGATGATCAGGCGCGCCCCGCGCTGATACGTGAAGTACGACCAGCCCCATTCGAGCATGACCATCACCCGGTTGCGGAAGCCGATCAGGAAGAAGATGTGGACGAAGACCCAGGTGAGCCAGGCGAAGAACCCGCCGAAATGCAGCTTCCAGATATCGGCGACCGCGTGCCCCCGGCCGATGACGGCGAGCTGCCCCTTGTCCCAGTACTCGAAGGGCCGGCGCGGTCGACCGGCGAGATCGCCGCGGATGGTGCGTGAGGCGTAGTTCCCCATCTGAATGGCGACGGGGCAGATGCCGGGGAGAATGCCGTCGCGCTTGTCCGCGAATGCGGCTGCATCCCCGAGGACAAAGACTTCAGGATGTCCCGGGATCGTGCAATCGGGCTCGACCAGAACGCGACCCACGCGATCAAGTGGCACGCCGAGGGTTCGGGTGAGCGGGCTCGCGATATTCCCAGCCGCCCACACCACGGTCTGGGTCGGAATTGTCCAGCCGCCGGCAACCACCAGTCCGGGGCGGATATCGCTGACCATCGTCTCTTCCCGTACCTCGACGCCGAGGCGGCGCAGTTCGCGCTTGGCGCGCTCGGAGAGCTCCGTGGGGTAGCTCGCAAGAATGCGCTCGCCTCCCTCGAGCAGCATCACGGTGGCTTCCCCGGGGTCGATGTGGCGGAAATCCCGACGCAGTGCGTAGCGTCGGATTTCGGCCAGCGCGCCTGCGACCTCGACCCCGGTCGGCCCGCCGCCAACCACGACAAAAGTCAGGTGAGCGTGTCGCTTGATCGGGTCGTGCTCTCGCTCGGCACGCTCAAAAGAGAGCAGGACCCGCCGCCTGATCTCCTGGGCGTCTTCCAGGCTCTTGAGCCCGGGCGCGAACGGCTCCCAGTCGTCGCGGCCGAAATAGGAGTGGCGTGCTCCAGTGGCGAGTATCAGGTAGTCGTACGCAATACTACTTCCATCGGTGAGGAGTACCTCCCGCTGATCCGTCCGGATATCTGCCACCTCTCCCATCGTGACCTGTGCGTTCGGCTGGTCCCGGAGAATCGAACGGATTGGGGAGGCGATATCGTTGGGGGACAGGGCAGCGGTCGCGACCTGATACAGCATCGGCTGGAACAGGTGGTGGTTTTCCCGATCGACGACCGTGATGCGGACCGGGGCATCGGCCAGCCCCTGTGCGGTGTACAGCCCGGCGAAACCGGCCCCGACGATGACGACATGCAGTTCAGCCACTCAGGATTCTCCGTCTCCACCTGGCAAACCGGAGGACGTCGCCGAGCGGGGGCAGGGTGCGCTCTTCCCCGTAGGCGGTGTGCAGCCTCCAGGCGAGGTACTCGGCGTCGGGCAGGGGGAGGAAGGGGGGAATGCGCCACCACCTGCGCCGGCGGAAAGCCCACGCCATCGTCAGGAGATTCCACGCCACGAGGGGATTGAGCAGGGCGCGCCCCGTCAGGCGCAGCAGCAGTCCCGCCCACCCAGTCGGCTCAGCCATGGGGACGAAGATAACCACCCCCGGTGCCGTGCCGAGAGCGGCGGTGTATTCTTTTGCTCGATGACGAACACAATCTCCACGACCCTCGCGCTGCGGTATCGGGACCAGTTTCCGGTATTCCAGCATGCGACCTACCTCAATAGCTGCTCGCTGGGTGCGCTCGCGCTGCGCACCCGTGCGGCCGTGGGCGACTACCTTGACCAGTGGGATCGGCGGGGGGCGTCAGCCTGGTATGACACCTGGCTCCCGGCGATCGAGCAGCTGCGGGCGGGTTACGGCCGCGTCGTGGGGGCGGATGCGGCCGGCATCTCGATCCACCCATCCATTTCGTCGGCGTTGTCGGTCGTCGGGGAATCGCTGGACTACCGGCGGCGCCCGAAGGTGGTCACCACCAACCTCGATTTCCCGACGGTACCGTACCAGTGGCTCGCCAAGGCAAGCGATGGTATCCGGGTGGAGATCATCGAGAGCCCTGACGGGGTCACGGTGCCCCTGGAGCGATTCGCCGCGGCGATTGATGAGACCACGGCACTCGTGGCGACGAGCCAGGTCTACTTCACCAGCGGAGCGATCCAGGATGTGGCGGGGCTGGCGGAGCTGGCACACGGCCGAGGGGCCAAGGTGCTGATTGACGGCTACCAGGGCGCCGGCCAGGTGCCGACTGATGTTGCCGCGACGAATCTCGATTTCTACTGTGCCGGCGGACTGAAGTGGCTGCTCGGTGGGTCGGGAATCGCGTTTCTTTACGTGCGCCCCGCGCTGGTGCGCGAGCTCGAGCCCCGGGTCACGGGCTGGTTCGGTCACGCCACACCGTTCAGGTTCGATCCGATGGTGCTGGAGCGCGCGGCGGATGCGCACCGCTTTGACGTCGGCACGCCGTCGGTCGCATCGGTCTATGCGCAGCTCGGCGGCCTGTCGGTGCTGGAGGAGATCGGCCTCGCGGAGGTGCAGGCGGCCACCCGCGCACTGACGGAGGACTTCATCGAGCTCGCCGATTCCCGCGGGCTCCGTCCGAAGGTGCATGCCGAGCCGGCCCACCGCAGTGCGATCGTCATGTTGCCCCGGCGCGACCCCGCGGCGGATGTGAAGCGGCTGGCGACGGCGGGGTTCATCGTCGACTCCCGGCCGGGACATGTGCGGGTGTCACCCTACTTCTACAACCTGCCCGACGACCATCGGGCTCTGCTGGAGCATCTGCCCCGTGAGTAACCGCGAGATCCGCCACAAGGACCGGCCCACCGGCCCCACCGCAGACGAACAGCTGCTCGAGAGTGTCGTCATTCCGGAGCGGCCCGACGCGCTCCGCAAGACGGATCCCTGGCGGGTGCTCCGGATCATGGGTGAATTCGTCGAAGGCTTCGAAAAGCTCGGCGACATCCAGGATGCGGTGGCGATCTTCGGCTCCGCCCGAACCAGTCCGACCGACTCGCAATACCTGCTCGCGGTGGAAACCGCACGACTGCTTGCCGAGGCGGGGTTTCCGATCATTACCGGCGGCGGACCCGGCATCATGGAGGCGGCCAACAAGGGAGCGGTGGAGGGGGAGGGGCTCTCGATCGGCTGCAACATCGAGCTGCCGCATGAGCAGGGCACCAACATCTACGTGCGCCGCAGCATGTTCTTCCGGTTCTTCTTCGTGCGGAAGACGATGTTCGCGAAGTATTCGATGGCGTTCGTGGTGTTCCCCGGCGGATTCGGCACGCTGGACGAGCTGTTCGAGGCGCTCACGCTCATCCAGACCGGGAAGGTGAGCAGCTTCCCGGTCGTGCTGGTGGGAACGGCGTACTGGCAGGGCCTGGTGGACTGGCTCAGCACGACGATGGTGCGGGAAGGGAAGATCGGCCCTGGTGACCTCAATCTGTTCCATGTGACCGACGATCCGGCCGAAGTCCTGCGCCTCATTCAGCAGGCGAAGGGCAACGGCACGCGGAACGCAGGCGAGCTGGAGCGGTAACGACGCGACGATGCGCCGAGTTGACCGCCGGTGAATCCGGTGGGCGACCATCCCAACATTCCGACGTGAAGATTCCATGACCCGACCGAGCGACAGCTTTCTCCGCGGCAAGCGGATCAATCCGCAGGCGATTACCGGCAAGGAATCGACCGCGGACCTGCTGGACAACGCCTTCCTCGCCTACAACGCGGGGCGGTTGCGGGAGGGTTGTCAGCTGTTCACCCAGCGGATGCTGGGCGACGATTCCACCGTGGGCATGAGCCTGACGGGTGCGATGACGCCGGCGGGGATCGGGATGAGCTGCCTGATTCCGCTGATGGAGGCCGGCTTCGTGGACTGGATCATCTCCACCGGGGCGAATCTCTATCACGATGCGCATTTCGCCCTGGGGCTGTCGCTGCACCAGGGCAGCCCGAGCGCCAACGACGTGGAGCTGCGCGACAAGGGCGTGGTCCGGATCTACGACATCTTTTTCGACTACAACGTCCTGCTCTCCACCGACGCCTTCGTGCGGGAGGTCTCGGCCGGGCCCGATTTCCAGCATTCGATGAGCACGGCAGAGTATCACTACCTCCTCGGTGGGTACCTCCGCGAGCGGGAAAAGGCGCTGGGACTGTCCAAGCGCTCGGTGCTCAGCACGGCGTACGATCTCGAGGTGCCGATCTACACCAGCTCGCCGGGTGACAGCTCGATCGGCATGAATGTGGCCGAACAGGCCCTGGCCGGATCCAAGCTGCGCTACGACGTGAGCGCGGATGTGAATGAGACGGCGTCGATCGTCCTGGAGGCCAAGCGGACCGGTGGCAAGAGCGCGGCGTTCATCGTCGGGGGCGGCAGCCCGAAGAATTTTCTGCTGCAGACCGAGCCGCAGATTCAGGAGGTGCTCGGAATCGATGAACGGGGGCACGACTACTTTCTGCAGATGACCGACGCGCGTCCTGATACCGGCGGGCTCTCGGGTGCGACGCCGAACGAGGCGGTGAGCTGGGGCAAGATCGATCCGGACATGCTGCCCGGCACCGTGGTCGTGTACCTCGACAACTCGGTGGCGCTGCCCCTGCTCACCGCCTATGCACTGGCACGTCACGCGCCGCGGCCGCTCAAGCGGCTCTATGCCAGGCGGCAGGCGATGATGGACCGGCTGGTCGGCGAGTACAAGAAGGCGCTCGTCTTCCGCGACACGCGGGCGGAGGCATCCAAGGGCTGATCGGCGCGCCAGCGCGCCTACCGAGTTCCCCGGTACATCAGATCCACGAGTTCATCATACATCGCCTCCGCAGCCGCCGGATCCTCCGAGCGGATCGCGGCGGAGGCGCAGTGCTGCAGGTGATTGCGGAGCAGAGTGCGCCCCAGTGAGCGGAGCGCCTCCTGCACCGAGCTGACCTGGGTGATGATGTCAGTGCAGTAGCGCTCCTCCTCCACCATCCGATGCAATCCTCGCACCTGTCCTTCGATGCGACGCAGGCGGGTCAGCATCGCGGCCTTGAGTTCGGGGTCGACCGCTACCGCGTGCCGATCCGAAGCGGTGGTGCCGCAGGCACAGGGGGCGGGATCGGGTGTGGTCATGGGAGGCGGGCAGTCGCGATGAGAGGGTGGCGTGACGTAATGTGGCGCGGGGCGCGAGGTGAACCGCTGGTGGCCCCGGCGCGGTGGTTCATCGTCCCGCGCCGCGCAGCCGCAGGCTGTTGGCGACGACACAGACGGAACTGAGCGCCATCGTCGCTGCGGCAAGGGCGGGACTGAGTCGCAGACCGAATACCGGGTACAGGGCGCCGGCGGCAAGCGGGATGGCGATCACGTTATAGCCGAACGCCCAGAAGAGATTCTGGCGGATGATGCGCAGCGTCCGGCGGCTCAGCAGGATCAGCCGGGCGACACCCTGCAGCTCGCCACCGATAAGCGTCACCTGACCGGTATGCATCGCGATGTCGGTGCCGGTTCCGATCGCGATTCCAACATCCGCCTGGGCCAGCGCAGGCGCATCATTGATTCCGTCGCCCACCATCGCGACGCCATGACCCTGGCGCTGCAGCGACAGGATTTCATCCCGCTTCCCCGACGGCAACACCTCAGCCACCACCCGGTCCACACCAATCTCCCGCCCGACCCGCTCGGCGGCGTGGCGATTATCCCCGGTCAGCAGGACGACCTCAAGGCCCAGCCGCCGGAGTTGCGCGACGGCTGCCGCACTGCCCGCTTTGACGGGGTCGGTGACGACAATGGCGCCCTCAAACCGTCCGTCCACCGCGACGAGGGCAACCGTGCCGCCTGCCTCCTCCGCGGCCTCAGCACCGGAGCTGCTCCACTTGATGCCGAACTGTTCCAGCAGTCGGCGGTTGCCGACCACGACCTCCCGTCCCGCGAGGCGGCCCCGCACGCCGAGCCCGGCGTGGCTGCCGAAGTCGGTGACGTCGGGCAGCGCAAGATCCCGGCTGCGCGCGGCGGTGACAATCGCCGCACCAATCGGGTGCTCACTCTGACGCTCCAGTGCGGCGGCCAGGGTGAGGAGCGCGATCTCCGCGGCGGCGCCGTCGCCCGCCTGGGGCAGCACGGCCGTGACGGTGGGACGACCCTCGGTGACGGTCCCGGTCTTGTCCAGCACGACGGTGCGGATGCCGCGGGCGCGCTCGAGCGCCTCGCCGCTCCGGATCAGCACCCCCAGCTCGGCGCCGCGCCCCGTCGCCACCATTACCGCCGTGGGAACAGCCAGCCCCATGGCGCAGGGACAGGCGATGATCAGGACGGAGATGGCGGAAATGAGACCCTGCATCAGGAAGAGCTCGGGGTCGATGAGGGTCCAGGTGGCAAAGGTGAGCAGAGCCAGCAGCAGAACGACCGGGACGAAGACACCGGCGATCCGGTCAGCCAGGCGCTGCACCGGCGGCCGGGTGCCCTGCGCGTCCCGGACCATCTGGAGGATGCGGGCGAGGACGGAATCGCGGCCGACGCGTAGGGCGCGGACCCGCAGCGCACCCGCACCATTCAGGGTTCCGCCGACCACATCATCGCCGGGACCACGGGTGACGGGCATCGGCTCGCCGGTCAGCATCGCTTCATCGACCGCGCTCGTGCCCGAGAGAATGCGCCCGTCCACGGGAACGCGCTGCCCCGGACGTACAAGAACGTCATCGCCCGCGAGCACGGCGCTCAGGGGCAGTTCCATCTCGACCTCGCCGCGGAGAACGACCGCAGAGTCAGGTCTCAGGCCAGCGATTCGGCGGATGGCCTCGCCGGTCTGGTGCTTGGCGCGTTCCTCGAAGTAGTCGCCCAGGACGAGGAAGGCGATGATCCACAACACCGCCTCGTAGTACACATCCGGTGGCAGGTGGTGGGCGACGAACCAGTCGGTAAACAGCGTCGCGGCGGCGCTCAGCAGCAACGCGGCGCCGGTCCCGAGGGCGATGAGCGTGTTCATGTTCATGCCGCCGTGCCGCAATGCACGCCAGGCCCGGGTGTAGAACTGGCCGCCGGTAAATGCGACGACGAGTGGTGTCAGCGCGAGCAGGCTGAAGCGGATCCAGTCGTGGCTGATACGGAAGAGACCGGGCCAGACCTGTTCGACCGGAGTGCTCAGCAGCATCATCGCCCGCATGAACGGATCGAATCCCGTCATGGGAGCCAGCATCAGCGGCAGCGAAACCAGCATGGCGAGGACCGCCGCGGAGAGCGCGATACCCACCTTGCGACGCAGCACCGTGATCTCCCGGGTGCGTCGCTCCGTCTCCTCCTCCAGCTCGGCCTCGACTGACCGGTCGGGCGGGGGGATCTCCGCTCCGTAGCCGGTTCGCTCCACGACTTGGGTGAGAGTGTGAGGCGAGGCGCGCGCCGGATCGTAGGAGATCGTCGCCGTATTGGTCATCAGGTTCACGCTGGCCGCCGAGACGCCGGGCGACTGCTCCAGCGCCCGCTGCACCCGGGAACTGCAGGCGGCGCAGGTCATCCCGGAAATGCTGAGGGCGACGGCGGGATCGGCGGTGGCCACCACCTCCTCCAGACTCATCAGACCACCGCCTCGACCTTGTATCCCGCTGCTTCGATGGCAGCTTGAGCCGGTCTCGCGGCATCGGGGGCGTCCGAGACGATGAGCTCGGCCCGACCGATTTGTACCGAGTTCACGGTGATTCCGGGAACGGCGGCGAGGGCCTTGTTTACGGCATTCAGGCAATGACCGCAGGACATGCCAGAGATTGCTATAGTGATATTACGCATAGGCTTATGCCTCTATTCGTTGAGAGATTGGTGCATTTGGTACCACTCAGTGTAATATAGGGGTGGGGGGTATGCAATCCGGGGCTGGCGGGAACCCCGCCAGAGGTGGACCCTTAGGGGTTGCTCGGAGGGCACAGAGCCTGCCTTAGAAAGTGAGTATGTCCCTGGAGAATGCCGACTTCCGCCAACTGATTCCGCTGCTCCATCCCCGCACCCGTGTGCAGGATATGGACGTTCTGAAGGCGTGGTACGCGGCGGTGGCGGATGCACTCCGGCCCGAGCTGCCGGCGGAGCTGTTTGCGCTCTGGATCTACGCCCCGGGCGGGGAGCCGATCCTCATTGAGCCGGAAGCGCTCGCGGCGGATCACCTCGAGGTGCCGCGGGCCGAGCCACTGGCCAACCAGATGCTGCTGGACGACCTGGAAGCCCGCATCCGCCGCGCAGGCTACGGCTCGGTCCTGCTCCGTCCGATCCGTCATGGAGGCGAGGATGCCGGACTGATCCTGCTGGCGACCTTCACCCCGCATTGCTACGGCATGCGCGCCGAGGGTCTGCTCGACGCCGCGACTGATGTGATGGGTCCTATGCTCGGACGGGTCACCCGCGCGAGTGTGCCGGTCGAGGAGCTCCCCGGTCACCACCTGCCGCCGCCGGATCAGGAGGGAATGCAGGCGCCGGCCGACGCCGATCGGGATCATGCCCGTGAAGGCGAGCTGTTCGAGGCGCTGGCGGACGCGATCAGCGGAGCCGGCACGCCGCGCGACCTGATGCTCGCGCTGTCCTTCGCGATGCAGCCGATACTGCCACATGACGCCTACGAACTCCTGATCCCCGATTCAGCCGGTGACCAGTACTACCGCCTGGGGCTGCATGGTCATGGCGTGCTCTGGGGCGAACCGGAACTGGTGGTGACCCGGGATGTGCTCGACCCGATCCGGCTGATCGGTGAAGGGACGGGAAGGTTGATCGTTGATACCGCGGCGTCCGAGGAGACCCATATTCCGCTGCTGGTGACGGTGCGCGGCGAGGAGGTCGTGAGTCGTTCGCTGATCGCGGTCCCGCTTCGTGTGGTCGAGCGTCGGGTGGGATTCCTGATCCTCGGCAGCAGCGGGCCCGGCTTCTACCGCGATGATGATCTGGCGTTGCTGGACCGGGTGGGCGGCCTGCTGGCGACCCGGGTGGACAGCCTGGTGCTCTCGTGGCAGTTCAGTGTACTCAAGAGCCAGTTCGATGTGCTGCGCCATATTCCGATGC
Source organism: Gemmatimonadota bacterium (assembly GCA_031382385.1). GTDB lineage: Bacteria > Gemmatimonadota > Gemmatimonadetes > Gemmatimonadales > GWC2-71-9 > JADJOM01. The sequence goes on along the minus strand of JANMYS010000049.1, from coordinate 24,733 downwards.
ACCTTGCCCGGGTGGCGGAGCTGCTCGCGGGGACGCCGTTTCTCGGTGAGGGAAGCAAGCGCTTCGTCGAACTGGCGGGTGGGGTCTTGCCGCTGGTGGCGCTCGAGTTCGCGATCCGGCTGGCCGACGAGCAGCGGGTCGCCGTGGTCAAGCCGGGCAGCACGACCGCGCTGGCCGACCTGCCGCAGGAGCCGATCGAGGGGACGGGAGTCGCGCAGGTGGTGCGTGGGGAAGTGCCGTTCCTGCTGACGACGCAGGAAGAAGAGACCGGCACGATTTCGGTGCTGGTCGTGCCGCTCCGCACCGGCGGCCGTATCCTGGGCGCCATGGCGATGACGGCCCAGGGCACTGCGGTGTTCTCCCGGACGGACATGGCGCTGGCGCAGATGCTCGCCGACCTCGTCGCGCCGCACCTCGATCTGGCGCGACGGGCCGGCGGTCAGGCCCCGCCGTTCGTGCCCGGCTGGAAGCGACCGACGTTCCGGCCGGAGCGGGAGCGGAATTCGGAATCGTGATGAAAGGGCCGTTGGCCGTTAGCCGTTGGCTACAAGCACCCAGACGGAGCCCGGGGCGATTTCAGGCAGTTCAGCATCAATCGCAGCCGCTAACGGCCAATGGCCAACGGCTAAAGGCCTCCTGTTCCTCCCACCGCTCTCAACGAATCCGGATGCATCGGCGGTGGCGTTCCCTCCGACTCTCTCGACCAGCGAAAGAACACCACGCCGAAGGCGAACCAGACCGGCAGGTCTCCCACGATCTTCATGAGCAACCCCGCCACCTGCTGGTCTTGCTGGGCCGTCATCAGGGTGAAGACCCGTGGTGCCAGTTCGTAGGTGGCGTAGAGCGGATAGTCGGCGAAGGTCAGAAAGGCCGACGGGATGATGGTCGCAATGGTCGAGAGGAAGAGATATCCCATCTTGAGTGGCCGGGTGAACCGGCCGTACTCCGGCGACGGCGCCATGGGTGGCCACCAGAGCGCCACGCCCCCGAGCAGCCAGGCGACATCGACGAGGAGCGCCCCGACCTGCGAGCTCATCAGGCTGTCGACCACACCGGGCACGTGGGTGCCGAGCAGCACAACCACGTACAGTGACAGGCCGACCGCCGGGCGGGCCAGCTGGCGGAGCATGGGCCCCATTCGCGGCGCCGTCGCGACGCGGCGCAGCACTCCAACCGGCATTCCGAGAATGAAGCAGGGCGGAGCGATCATCGTCAGCAGGATGTAGCTGACAGTGTGCACGCTGGCGAGGTAGCCGGCGCCGAGGGCACCAAGCGGCCAGTCGAGCGAGAGCCAGAGTGCGATGAGGCCGGCGACAAACCAGAGGGACTCCCGATGTCCCGCGGCAGTCGCGCCCGGAGATGACGCTGGCCCCGCCAGGCGCCCCACCCGTCGCACCCACCAGTACCACCCGCCGATCAATCCGACGAAGAGCCACACTCCGGGATAGGCCTTCCAGGCCCAGCTCCACGTCTGGCCCGTCGCGGAACACCACCAGGTCATGACGCCGGCCTCATTCGGTCACGGGCCGGACCGGCACCTTGAACAGCAGCCGGCCGGCGCGGGCAAACTCGAGGATCAGTGTGAGGGAGTCGCCGACCACTGGCATCCGGGTAAAGTCGGTGAGCATCAGATGGGTGCCGCCCGGCGCGAGCGAAACTGTGCCGCCTGCCGGGATCGGGAGCTGGTCGAGGTGGGACATCGCCTGACCATGAAACATCGCGCCGGCGGCTTCCGGGCTCTCGGCCACGAGCAACGTGTCCGCCTCGGTGCCGGCGTTGTGGATGGTGAGGTAGGCGGCGCCACTGGCGAGGATGACGGGTTCGCGGGCGAAGGCATCGGTGATCTCGAGCCCGCCGATCTGCGCCCGGGCCCGGATGGGAGCTGGTGGGCCGCAGGCGATCCCCAGCACCGCGATGCCGATTGTGGTCCAGCCCAGCCTTCGCATCGGGTCAGCCCTTCACCAGCCGTGGCAGATCGCGCGCCCAATCCTCCTGGCGTATGCCAAAGGGATACACCACATGGGCGAGATTGTCCCGGGTAAAGGCGATCACGAAGGCGGAGTGACCGATGTCGTAGTTCTTGCCGTCGGGGCTCATCTCCGGGGGTGTGACCCCGATCCGCACCTGCTGAATGGCATTCTGGATGGCGGCGCTGTCACCGGTGAGGCCGATGAAGCCGGGGTCGAAATTGTCGAGCCAGGCCCGCATCGCTTCTGGGGTGTCGCGGGCGGGATCGATGGTGACGAAGACGACCTTGATCTGGCGCGTCACCTCGGGCCCGAGCTTGTGGAGCACGGCCGCGATGTTGGCCAGGTGGACCGGGCAGACGTCGGGGCAGTGGGTGTAACCGTAGAACAGGAGGGTGATGTAGCCCTCGGTCTGCGGCTTAAAGTCGAAGGGCGTTCCATCCGTCGCCGTCAGCACGAACGAAGGCTTCGGTATTGCCGGGGAGATGACTGGCCCCGCGAGTCCGTCGGGATTGAACGGCTTGGGCGCGCTCGGCTTGCAACCGGTTGGCAGGAGGAGCAGGGCGACAGCGAGCGCGGCACGACGCGAGAATGGCATCAGAGACCCGGCGCAGCGAGTGCGACCAGCACTGCGGTCGCGGCAAGGAGCAGGACGGCGAACAGGAGCTCGAGCGATGCGGACCAGCGCAGCGTCAGGGTCGCAGCGTGGGATCCGAGTTGCGGGCTGACACTCTTCCAGTTCCACCCGCCGAGCACCATGGCGAAAGCGAGGAGCCCCACCTTGAGCAGGAGGATGAGGCCGTATTCAGTTTCCCACAGCTCTTCAAATGACCCGACGTAGCTGATCGCAAGCAGGAGTCCGGCGGCCACAGCTGTGCCGGCTCCGGTCAGCGCGGCGGGCGTAAAGATGTGTACCATGCGGGCGACTGCCCTGGCGTCACTCTTCCGCGCCTGCATCAGCCCGCACCAGACCATGCTGAACAGGCTGCCGATCCAGACGCTGCCACCGAGGATGTGCAGTGCATGGAGCCCCACCCCGACGCCAATGCCCCAGGGATGTTCCACCGCGTGACCGGTGAGCGGAGCGGTGATGACGACGGCGAGCGCGCCGCTCGAAAGCAGGGCGAGGCCGGGCGCGGGGCGTCGACGGGCGAGGACCGCCAGCGGGATGCAGAGACTCGCGGTGACAAATTGCGCGATCCAGCCGTGGCCCCAGGTGGTATCGAACAGGATGGTCCTTGCGGCGTCCAGCGAGAAATACTGCTGCGGATCCAGAAAGGAGCTCACCTGGCCGTAGCCGCGGAGGAGATGGGCGGCCACGAGGACCATGGCAGCGATCAGCGCCACGTGCCAGCACCGACGGAGGGCGTGAGCGGCGAGGGAAGACTCGTCATCCCGGTCGTGTCGCCAGCGCGGTATCAGCGTGGCGAACACACACGCACCGAAGAGCACCAGCATGGAGCCGCTGGCGAGCCACCGACCCAGGGTGAAGAGATCGAGGGTGATGGTGTCAGTGACGGGCATAGGTTCCCAAGCTAACCGGGACCGGAGGAAGAGGGCATTTGCCGGTCCCGTCGTGCGGAATCAGGGTGCTGGCGCGGGTGTGGCGGCGGGATCGTAGGTGAAGTAGTACATGCCGCGGACGGCGTGTCCGTCGCCCGAGCCAGTCTTCCACATCACCATGTACTTGCCGGGCTTCAGGGCAACCGGCACCGTCCCGGCAACCGACATGGTGTCATCGGTGGCGGCCAGCTTCACCACGGCGACCGGCGCATGCGTCTCGGTCATGAGAGTGGCACCCGAGAGGGCCACTTCAGGCCGCTCACTGAACCAGAGGCGGACCTGCTTGGGGGATTCCTTGATGGTGCCATCCACCGCCGGCTCGGCCTTGGTCAGGTGGGTATGGAATGCAACCGTCGCGGTACCCAGCGACAGGGTGAGGAATCCGGCGGCGAAAAGATGACGGACCTGCATGATGACCTCCGAGAAGTTGGGGAAAAAGATAACCAGTCATGGTCAGGGAGCCGAGGCGGGGGAGGCAATCCCACCCCCCGCCGGCCGGTGTCACCGGGTCCCGTGGCATACCCGACGACTGGTCGCCCCCGCGCCACACAACTGCGGCATCCAACCCTCGCGTTTCCCGCCCAGCTGTCACCTTTCTTGACGATTCGGGGCGATTTGGGGGTGGTCCGAACCCTGCCTTGGGAGGAAGGGCGAGTCCGGTCTCCATGTCCCGGCTGCGGGAGCCGGCGGAGCCCGGAGTCCTGACCCAACCAGCAAATCGCAGGATGATTATCTCCCTCGTGCCGCGTGCCAAGCCAGGCTCATCACTGTACGACCTCGAGGGTCACGACCTCCCGCAGTCCAAGCGGATGTCGATGCTCGATGCAACCCTCAGGCGTCACCGCCGGACTCCCATCGAGCAGCTGGGGACGGAGGCGCTTCGGTTCCTGCTGGAGGAGGAACAGGCGGCTGACGTCCTCCTCCGCGTCGCGATCGACCGTCTGGAACTCGATCCGTTCCTCGGCGGCGACTATCACCCCGGCGACCTGCTGGTGGCCGTACTGACCCGGCCTGTCGCTGTTTTTCTCGAGCATCATGAGCTCCGTTCCCGCGCCTTTCTGGTGGCACAGGACGCCGAGGAGCTGCTGGAATTCCTGGAGCCTGCGGATCAGGTCATCGTGGGCAATGCGATTCGGGGGTTCATGCAGGCGATGCAGGCGGTAGGCGATAGGCGATAGCGAGTAGGGGGGAGGAATCGGAGTTGTCACTTCCTGCGCAGCCTACCACCCGCCGCCTCGCGCCACTTTCGGAGTGTACCGTCTCAATCGCTCGCGCCCAGCCTAGAATGCTGTACCCACCGGCAGCCCATTGCCGAGCGACGGTCCCGCCGCAGATTCCCCGCGGACTACCGCTTCCCCGCTCCCCGACCCGATTCGGCGAATCGTCGACCGACTCCCGCCCGGGCTGGGGTGGTTGCTCGACGAACAACTCCGCGCCGGCAACGAGATCCTCTGGGCACGCGGTGGCCATCCGGCGCCACCGATCGGCGAGTGCCTCATGCTGTCGCGCCAGGTGGAGCCGGGCAGTCGGCTGCCCGCCGGCATCCGGCGGAGGGACCGCAACAGCTCCCTCGATGCCGCCGAGTTCACCGATGCCGATGAGCGCTTCTTCCTGCTCACACCGGCGCTCGAGCCGCCGCCCTGCCCCGACCCAGAGGCGATCCGTGCGGCGCACGAGGCCGCGCCCTTCGTGGAGCCGCCGAGGCCGTCACTTCCCATTGAGGAACGGCTGGAACTCGATGTCCGCGGCGAGACGCTCATCTATCATCTTGCCGGATCGCGCTGCTCGGTGGAGTGGTACCATACCGCCGGTCATCAGATCTACCGCTCCTCACTGACGGCGTGGTTCGACCCGGCCACACGGCGCACGACACCGATGGACGACGAAGAAGCGGGGCTGGTCCTCAAGCGCATCGTCGCACTGGCCCGCCCGCAGCTGGGGGCGAGCGACATCACCATCTGCCCATGAGCCCGTCCACCGTGAAGCCCCTGATCATTGCCGGCTGGATACTCCTCGCGCTCGAGGCGCTGTTCGTTGTGGTACTCGCGGTGTCGAAGAATGTGGGCGACGATGCCGCGGGTCGCGGGATGGCGACCGGTTTCGCGATTGTGCTGGGGCCGCTGGTGCTCGCGACCGGTGCGCTGCTCTTCTGGGGGACGCGCGGCGGGCCGCAGGCGGCCTTCTGGGTGGGCTTCTGCATGGTGGCTTCGCCGGTGGCCTATGGTGCTTTCACCTTTGCCGGCGGCATGTTCGACACGGTCGACCGGATGCAGGGCCAGGCGCAGTACGGTCGATTCGATGATCCGGCACTGACTCGGCTCGCAAGAGCGATCGACCAGCAGGACACCGCGGCAATGCGGCGCCTCATGGTCGACACGAAGCCGGACTGGACCGCGCGCGATCGGCGCGACCAGACCATCCTCGGTCATGCCATCGTGAGGGCGATCGATGACTACAGCGGGACGAGCCGGGTCGAGTGTGTCCGGATCCTGATGGAGGCGGGTGCGCCGCCAGCGGTGGATGTCATCAAGCCGCTCGCGACAGCGTCTTCCGTAAGCGAGCACAACCTCATTTATCATCTCGCTGCGGTACACAACCCGAGTGCGCTCGAAGTGCTGGAGCTCGTCCTCGCGGCTGGCGCCACTGCGAACGCGGTGGATGAGGCAGGTCGGCCGATCTACTTCTCCGCCGTTCTCTCGGTGCTTGAGATTCTGAACCGCCACGGTGCCGACTTCACGCTGCTGGACACCCGGTCGGACCGGTTGCAGTGGAATGCCCTGATGAACGCGGTCTACCTGAAGTCGTGGGCCGAGGCGCGCTTCTTCCTGCAGCAGGGCCTCTCGCCCGACTACACCGCGCCGGATGGGAGCAGCGCCCGCACCATCCTGGCGGAGGTCGACCCGCCCGGCAGCACCTACTACGGCGACGAGGACACCGCCCATACGGCGTTCATCGCCGCCTTCAAGAAGTCGGCACCAGGGCGCTGATCCGCAGCACGCCGACCGCGACACCTCACGCCGTTGCTCCCTTGAGCCGCTGGGCGAGGAATGACGCGAGCAGCAGGAGTCCGAAGGCACAGACGATGAGGGGCCTCGTCGATTGGTAGAGCTGCTGAGCGCCGTCCATCATCGTTCTCCCCCCGATCCATGCTAACTCTGCCGAACGACAGCAAACCCACTGACGATGACCAAGAGCAGTCCGCAGGCACACACAATCGCCGCGCCGGTAGGCAAATCGAACGCGTACGACGCCCACAGCCCCAGCAAACTGGCCGTCGCCGCAATGCCCCAGCCGATCGCCAATCGCCCCATCCATCGCTGCGCCAGCATGACCCCGCAGACGGCCGGCACGATGAGGTAGGCAAACGTGAGCAGTACCCCCGCCACCCGAACGAAGCTCACGACGACCAGTGCGAACGCCGCGTAGAACAGGAAGTCCCACAGCCGCACGCGCAATCCCTGGGCAAACGCCGCTTCCGGATCGGACGAAATCAGCGCGAAGCGTTGGTGAAAGGTGGCGTAGAAGCCGGCCAGCACCGCAAAAAGGGCCGCCCGCTGCCCGACTTCGGCTCCCGTCACGTTGAGGATATCGCCGGTCAACAGGTGCTCGAGTTCTTCCTTGCCCCCCGCCACGCGACTCAGCAGCAGAATCACTCCCGCAGCGGCGACCACAAAGGTGATGCCGATGATCGCTTCCTGGGGAACGGGGCGCTTCTGGCTGCTGCGCGACCAGCTGAACAGCGCCGCCCCCAGAAACGTCACGCCGAGCGAAATCCAGAACGTGATCGGGTCATCGACGGCGTGGCCCAGGATCAGCGCGACGCACGAGCCCAGGGTCGCCACCTGCGCCAGGGCGAGGTCCACGAAGATCACTTCGCGCTTCACGACGTGCAGGCCGAGATAGACCAGCAGCGGCGGCAGGAGCAGACACGCCGCCAGTGGCCATTTCATGACCGCCCAGACGACCTGCAGATCCACCGGGTTCATTTCGTCTGCTCCAGTGCGGCGGCGAGGGTGCTCACCATGTAGTCCATGAGCTGGAAATACGTGTCTGTGTTCTTGAGGGCGCCCGGCTGCTGCGGCATATCCAGAACCACCGCGTCGGTCTGGCGTGCCACCGTTTCCGCCGTCTTCCGGTTTTGGTAGGGCTGGACCAGAATCACGCGCGCATGTTCCGCCTTCATCTTGGCGATGACCTTCGCCAGGTGCGCCGGCGATGGCGCGATGCCCGGCTTTGGCTCCAGGGTCTCGACAACCACCAAGTTGAACCGTTCGGCCAGATAGACAAAATCCTTGTGGTAGGTCACGATCTTCGCCCCGCGATACGGTGCGAGCTGCTTCTGCCACTCGGCCAGCTTGGCATCGAGGGCGGCATCGAACGTCTTGCGGTTGGCGTTGAATGTCTCGGCGGATGCCGGATCGACCTGGGCGAAGTGGGCGGCAATCTGCGCGGCGATGATCTTGACGTTGAGCGGGTCCAGCAGAAAATGCGGATTGCCGAACGGATGGACATCCCCGCTGGCGCGATCGAACGTCGCGGGTATTTCGAGCATTCGTATGCCTTGGGACGCCACGACGCGCCCGGGCGCTCCGGTGGCGATTTTGTCATTGCGGGCGCTCTCGAGCAGCGGCGGCAACCAGCCAATTTCCAATTCCGCACCGCCTTCGATGAGCACATCGGCCTGATTGAGGGTCACGATGTGGCTGGGTTTGGCATCCACGAAATGTGGATCCTCCGTCGGCTTGGCCAGCGTTTTGACCTCGACAACGGCGCCGCCGATTTCCCGGGCGATCGACGCCAGATCAGGTGTCGTGGCCACGACCCTCAGTTTCCCGGCCCGGGCCGGCGGGGCGCCCATTGCCGTGAACATCGCGGCGGTGGCGAGTGTGAATAGCATCACGGTCTTCATGATAGTGCCTGTCTCGCTGCTAGAATTTGTGGGCTGCATGGGCTCCGAGGAGGAACTCAAACTGTAGCCAGATGGAATGATCGCTGCCGATCCCCTCGCGGTCGTCGTAGTTGTATTGCAGACGGAACTTCGAAAACTCGGTCGGATACCAGGTCAGATTTGGCGACAGCCGAACGCGATCGGTGCGCAATTGGGAGACGAAGCCGGCGTTGTCCCCGCTGGCATACTCTCCCCGCATTCCCACCACGATCCGGGGCTTGATACCCCACAACACCTGCGAATAGATCCCCCAGTCGCTGAGCCGCTCGGCGGCCAGAGAGAGCGTCGAGTCCTGGGCCGATACCCGGGCCGCAGTCCCGTACCGCCGATACAACGCCTCGCTCTGCCACGAGACAAACGGAAAGCCTTGTTGGGCCGTGGCGGATTTCCACTTCCAGTACAGGTCGGTGCCATAGATCTGCGTCCGCGCATTCGGTCCGGAGTTGTTCGGGCCGAACGCCGCTGACGCGCCGAGCAGCAGCGTTTGATTCGCGGTCACATCGAAGGATGCGGTGATGCGTGGCACGAGCAGCAGGTCGCCCAGTGCACCCACCTGGCGCTCGACCGGAGCGCCTCCATGGATTTCTGCAGACTCGTCGGAACGGAAGCTGAAGGCTGTGCCGCCCGCGCTGTTGAGGACACTGAACAGCAGCTCGGTGTACCACGGCGTCGGCGCGAGCCAGGAGACTCTCACGCCCTGGCTGCGCAATCCCTCGGGGCCGAAGATCCGATTGAGCACCAGCGGTTGATCCGCGAACGCCCACGCGTGAGGGTGTTGCGGATTCTGCCGGCCGAACTCGGTGAAAAACTGGCCACCCTTGACCTGCAGGTTCTTCGGCAAGGATGTGGTCAGGAAATACATCTCTTCCAGCTCGACGCCCGTCTCCCCGTTGGCGTCCAGTTTGTAGACGATATTGCTGAATCCCTTGAAGTACGGATCGACCGCCCCGTCCAACGCCAGTTCGGCATTGGGAATGGTGAAGCCGCGTACCTTGGGATCGTGATCCCCCAGTTGCAGGGAGCTAACATCGGCTTCACTCGACCAGCCGAAGTCCGACAGGCCATCGAAACTGACGTTCATGTACGCGCCGGACGTGCGCACGGGAGGGACTGGCGCAGGCGGCTGTTGCGCAACTCGTGGCGCGACGGGATCCTCCAGGTCGGTATCGGCCGGAGTGACGCAGCGATCGGCGAGGAGCTGGCCGAGTCTCGCGCTCAGCGCCGCCACCTGCTGCTGCAGCGAATCCTCCGGCGTGCCCGTCCGAACCGGGAGAGCCGTCATCAGGCCCGATGGACAGCGCCCCGCTGCGACGGAATCGAGTCGGGCGGAAATCCGCTGCAGCGACAGGCGCAGCGAGTCGGTGGCGGTGACGGGCTGCTGGGCCAGCAGATGCGCCGGGATGCCGACTGACAATGCGGCGGCGAACGCCACGCTCATGCAACGATTGATCATATGTCTCCCAACGGATTGCCCCCGATGAGTCGGGGCGCGCTCAGCCTGCGATGTAGTGAACTACTTCAGGAGAGCGAGCGGGGCGGGGCGCGGGAGTGAGTGCTGGCGAGCCAGGTCTGCCTGGGGGCGACGGGGAGCGGGCGGAGTATCGTGGTGCGGACCGACGGGGCGGGCACGAGCCCGAGAGCGGTGAATGCCGTGAGGCCAGTGCCACAGCGAGAGGCGAGATCCATGGCGCAAGTCACGCCATGCGCCGATGTCGCGCTCTCGCTGGCGATGCTGTTGCTGCGCGCCTGGGCGTGTTCCAGCGCCGAGTGATAGACCACCGCGTCGTAGAGCGGCAGCCCGAAGCCCCCACCCACGAGGGTGAGCAGCAGCAGCAGGGCCTGGAGACGCTGGGCGATGGTTCGCATGAGCCTGAAAGAAGCTAGCGGCATGCGTCCCGGGGAGGAAGCGGAAGCCTGACACATCAGGCTGCCAGCACATGGATGCTCCACTGCACCGCCGTGTCCTGTTCCGCAACGTCGCGCAGCTGTTCAGTGCCCTCCGCTCGCGCCGAGATCCTCGAACTTGGTGTTGCCGATACCGTACTCGCGCCAGTCCTTGTAATCGAAGTGCCACCACTCATGGCTGTAGACAGCGAAGCCCTCGGCCTCCATGGCGCTCCGCAGCAGCTCCCGCAGTCGGGTCTGCCCGGCGGTGCCGCCGGTGTAGCCGGGCTCGGCCCGGGGCGACATTTCATCATAGAGACTGGGCATCACGACCGGTTTGCCGTTCCTGAGCAGGTAGAGCGTCAGGTCGACGGCGCAGCCGCGGTTGTGTCGCGAGCCCGTCGCCGGATCCGCCACGAAGTCGTGCTGGCTCGGCAGCGTCGCCTCCCAGAAGATCTTGGTGATGTACCAGGGCCGGTAGGCATCGTGGATCAGCAGGCCGTAGCCGAGTGGCTTGAGTGCGCGGTGGATCCGGACGACGGCTTCCGCGGCCGGCCGCTGGAGAAACGCGCGCGCCTGGCTGTAGAGCGGCGTGCTCAGGAAGTTGTCGGATGTGGCGTAGCGGATGTCGAGGTGAATCGTCGAGTCGAGGGTCACGATTTCGACCAGCTCCGCCGGCCGGAACGGTCCGGTCTCATCCGGCGGTGTGGCCCGCAGGGCTTCCGCGCGCAATTCTGCGACGGGACGGACTGGTGTGATGCGAAAGACTGCCGGGGAGCTGCAGCCGGCGAGGGCGAGGACCAGCAGGACGGAGAGTCTCATGCGGGGAAGATTCGCCGGCGGGGCGCCGTCCGCCAGTCCGGCCCCGGAGCCTAGATGGAGATGGCTTCGGTTGTTCCGCTGCCGCGCAGGGCATTACCGCTGCCGGATGGACGGCGGATCGGGCCGTCGACCGGCAGAATGAACCAGAAGGTGGCACCGGTGCCGTAGACCGATTCGGCGCCGATCGTCCCGCCGTGCATTTCCACAAATCGCTTCGACAGCGCGAGGCCGAGCCCGGTGCCCTGCTGCGCCCGGCTGGCGCTCTGGTCGACCTGGCTGAACTCGTGAAACAGCTTGGGCATGTCATCCGCCTTGATGCCGTGGCCGGTATCGCGGATCGAGACCCACACCACATCGCGCGCCACAAAGCGGGCACTGTCGCTCGGTCGATCCGCCGGCACCGGCAGCGGCGCCCGCGTCGCGACCGCCGACACGGTGACGTCGCCTGCGTCCGGGGTGAACTTGGAGGCGTTGGAGAGGAGGTTGTAGAGAATCTGGCGGATGCGGGTGCCGTCGGCGACGGCCGGCAGCGGCAGCTCCCCGATCTCCAGCACACAGCGCTGCCGCTTGGCCGTACGCAACGACGCCGTATCCGTCACGGCGCCGAGGATCAACTCGCGCAAGTCGGTCGCGGCGAGCGTCAGGGTCATCCGTCCCGCTTCGATCTTGGCCAGGTCCAGGACGCTGTTGATCAGGCCGAGGAGATGCTTGCCGTTGCGCAGGATGGAGTCGAGGAAGTCGCGCTGGGCGTCGTTCAGCGGTCCGAGCTCTTCGGTCAGCACCAGGTCGGAGAAGCCGTTGATCGCATTGAGCGGGGTGCGCAGCTCGTGCGACATGTTGGCGAGGAACTGGCTCTTGAGCTCGGTGGCCCGCATCAGCTCCCGGTTCTTGCTGGCGAGCGACTCCTCCTTCTTCCGGCTCTCCTCCAGGACATGGGCGCGGTCGAGCCCGACGACGATCTGGTCGCCCAGTGTCTGCAGCAGGTGCACGTCACTGTCGGTGAACGGGCGGCCGTCGCGACGGTTGAACACCGCCAGCACGCCGATCACCATGCCGACCGAGCGCAGCGGCACACAGGCGAGCGTCGTGAGCGGAAGCTCGGGGATCGCGAAGCTGCGGGGGTCCGTCGCCATGTCCGGCGAGGTCAATGCTTCCTCGGTGGTGACCACGGTGCCGAGCAGGGAGTGATCGACGGGCAGGAGCCGGTCGCGCACCATCACGACGGGGCCGACACCGGCCACCACCCGCACGAAACGCCCCTCCTCCACCACGAAGCCAACCGCCGCACTCTCGCTCTCGAGCAGGTCGGCGGCGCCTTCGCAGATGGTCTCCAGCACCGCGTCGAGGTTGTCGCCCGAGACGAGCTCGCCGGCGACGCGCTGCAGCCAGGTGAGCTCCCGATCGCGCAACGCGAGCCGGGCGTCGGAATCGGCCCGCGCCGCCGCGGCCACCGTCTGGGCGGCATGGAATCGGCGGACCGCGACCCAACCCAGCACCACGGCGCCCGGCAGGAGCACCCACCCCGCGGCGGACCCCCGGCCCATGAGCCAGCCCCCCAGCGCCAGCAGCCCGGCCGCGCTGAACGCGAGCCGCCCCGCAGCGCGGATCGGATCGTGGGGTGCGGCGGGGGGCGACTCGGTGGTCATTCCGACAGCAGTTCGGTGAAAGTGGTCTGGCCCGTCTCCAGCATGCGGCGCAGGTAGGGGCGACAGAGCCCGCACTGATCCCCGCAGCCGGTTTCCCGCATCACGTCGGCCAGATCCCACCGCCCCTCCCGGGCGATGGGCAGCAGGCGCTCGAAGGGGAATCGCCGGCAGAGACACGCAGTAACACTGATTCTCGGCATGAAGCGGGAAATCCCTGATAGTGGGCGGTACGACCCCCAGGCGGGCGGGCGCTTCGGGGCCTGGGTCCGCCCCGGGCTGCTCCGCTACGGATTGGTCGGTCGCACATCCAGTTCACTGATCATCGCCCGCTCTGGCAACGCGAGCGCGGCCAGCACGGTGTCGGCCACATCCTCCGGCTGCAGGATCTTCTCGAGCCTGGTGGCGAACGCGGTCTGGGTACGTATCAGCGGGGTGTCCACCGAACCGGGACAGATCGCGATCACCCGCACATTGTCGGCTCGCACCTCGAGCATCAGTGACCGGCTGAAGCCGAGGACCGCATGCTTGGAGGCGGTATATGCCGTGCCACCGGCGAACCCGTTGCGGCCCGCCAGACTCGAGATATTGACGATGCTGCCCCGGCGCCGCTCCCGCATTCCGGGCAGCACCGCCCGGGTGACCAGAAAGAGACTGCGCAGGTTGGTCGCCATCGTGGCATTCCACTCATCGAGCGTGAGTTCCGCGAATGGCTTCAGCACGGCGATGCCGGCGTTGTTGACCAGCACGTCGATCGGGCCCAGCGCCGCGGTCAGGTGCGAGATGAGCGTGGCGACGTCGGCTTCCAGCCCGACATCGGCGGGATATCCCGCCGCCGTGATGCCGGCGGCGGCGAGTTCGTCGAGCAGCGTGCGCAGCTTCGAGGGGGTGCGGGCGCACACCCCGACCTGGTAGCCGGCGCGTCCAAGGGCGAAGGCGATGGCGCGGCCGATCCCCTCGGTGGCGCCGGTGATGAGAGCGGTAGGCATGGATGGAAGCTAGCAGGTGGCAGCTGGCAGGTGGCAGCTAGCAGGTGGCTGCGGTGTGGGCGGCAAGCGGGTGAGGACCCCGGAGCGGGCGTTGCGTCCGCCCATCCCGATCGACGGCGTCGGCCCCGAGCGCGGGAGCCGAGCCCGCGGAGGGGTCCTCAACCCGCGCGGTCGCCCCAGCGCCTCACCGCGGCCCCATCGCCTCCACCTGCTGCCGCAGCTGGTGCAGCTCGGCCATCACCTGGTGATGATGAATCGCCTCTCCCGTCGGGACCTTGGCGATGAAACAGAAGCTGCCGCCGGGATAAAGGATTGCCTGGTCCACATCGCGCAGCGAGGCGAAGCCCTGCTTGCGTGCGGCCTCTTCCAGCTCGGTGATTGTGATCTTCTCGCTGGCGAGCCGCGCCTCAATGAGGCGCCCGTCCTTGATCAGCACATCGGGCCCGCCCTCGATGATGGCGCCCACCCGCTTGTACCGGAACACCAGCATCACCACGAGATAGTTGATCCCCAGCAGCGTGCTCGCCCCGAGGATGCCACCCAGAACCGAGGTATCGTTGCCGATGATCGCGTTCTGCACCGTGTTGGAAAGGGTGAGCAGGACGATGAGATCGAATGGATTGAGCTGGGCCAGCTCGCGTTTGCCGGCGAGCCGCAGGCCCAGGATGAGGAAGAGGTAGATGATGATCGGGCGCAGGATCTTCGCGGCGATCGGTTCGTCAGGAACGAGCAGGGTGTGCCAGAAGGGAGACATGGGCGGCAGGGTGAGGGGTTGTGGGAAGTAGAGCAGGGGCCGACCGGCGGTCGGCCCGCACCCGAGACGTCACGAGATTTTCCGGGTACAGGATCACATTCGTCGGGGCGACCCTCAGGGTCGCCCCGGGGAATTCGATACACAGCCGTGGGGTCGCCCCCGGAAGACCGGGACCGGCAAGCGTGACAGGTCGGGCCAACGGGATCCGCGTTACCTTCCGCGCATGACCGTGTTCCCCTCTGATCGGCCGCGCCGCGGATCGGCCAAGCCGCTCGAGCCGCCGCCGAGCTGGCGCGAGCGGCTCCGGGCCACCCGCCACCTGCCGAGACTCTTTCGCCTGGTCTGGGACACCCACCGCGGCTACACCACGGCGATGATCGTGCTGCGTGCCAGCCGTGCCCTGCTGCCGGTGGGGGTGCTGTGGGTCGGCAAGCTGATCATCGATGGCGTTGTGGCCCTGGTGCAGAACGGCTCGGCGGTTGCGGGGCCGGGCGGGTTGGACAACACGAACATCCGGGCGCTGGCCATCCTGCTCGCCCTCGAGCTTGGGCTGGCGGTGCTGGGGGAGCTGCTGGCCCGGCTCTCCGCTCTGGTAGAAGGCCTGCTGGGCGACCTGGTCGCCAACCGGACGAGCATCGACCTGATGAAGCATGCGGCGAGCCTCGATCTGGAACAGCTGGAGAATGCCGAAATCTACGACAAGCTCGAACGCGCGCGCCGCCAGACGGTCGGCCGGATCGGGCTGGTGACTGGGGTACTGGCCTCGGTCCAGGACTTCGTCACCCTGGGCACGCTGGCCGTCGCCCTCACGCTCTACGTCCCCTGGCTCCTTATCCTGCTCGCCCTCGCGGTGCTGCCCTCGTTTCTCGGCGAGACCCGGTTCGCGGCGCTGTCCTACTCGCTGCTCTACTCCTGGACGGCGGAACGGCGCCAGCTCGACTACCTGCGCTATGTCGGCGCGAGTGACGTCTCCGCCAAGGAGGTCAAGCTCTTCGGTCTCGCCGACTTCCTGGTGGGGCGCTACGCCGACCTGTCATCCGAGTTCTACGAAGCCAACAAGGCGCTGGCAGTCCGCCGGGCCATCGTCTCCTCGCTGCTGGCGCTCATCGGGACGCTGGGATATTACGGGGCCTATGGCGCCATCATCTGGCTGACCGTGACAGGTCATCAGTCTCCCGCCGGCCCGTTCACGATCGGCGTGCTGACCTTTCTGGCGGCTTCGTTCCGCCAGAGCCGCGATCTCATTCAGCGGACCCTGCTCTCTGCCTCACAACTGGTGGAGCAGAGTCTCTACCTCGATGACCTGTTCTCCTTCCTGGCGCTGGAGCCCCGGATTCGTGCCAGCGCCGGCGCCCTGACGCTTCCCACGCCGATCCGCGAGGGGTTCACCTTCGAGGATGTCGGGTTCCGCTACCCCGGCTCCGAACGCTGGGCCGTGCGGCACCTGAGTTTCGCGCTCGTGCCGGGGGAGCGCCTGGCGCTGGTCGGAGAGAATGGCGCCGGCAAGACCACGATCGCCAAGCTGCTCGCCCGGCTGTACGATCCGACAGAGGGCCGCATTCTGCTCGATGGGCATGACCTGCGGGAGTATGACGTCGAGAGTCTCCGGCGCCATGTCGGCGTGATCTTCCAGGACTTCTTCCGCTACGATCTCCCGCTGCGGGAGAATATCGCCGTGGGCGACATCCGCCAGCTGGAGGATCAGGCGGCCATCGCGACGGCGGCGGAACGGAGTCTGGCCGACAGCGTCGCGGCGCGGCTGGCCAATGGTTACGCCCAGATACTCGGGCGCAGGTTTGAAGGTGGCGTTGATCTCTCCGGCGGCGAGTGGCAGAAGGTCGCGCTGGCGAGAGCTTACCTGCGGGAGTCGCAGCTCCTTATCCTCGACGAGCCCACCGCGGCACTCGATGCCCGGGCGGAGTACGAAGTGTTCCAGCGCTTCTCGGAGCTGACGGTGGGGCGGATGGCCGTGTTGATCAGTCACCGCTTCAGCACGGTGCGGATGGCCGACCGGATTCTCGTGCTCACGGCGGGAGAGATTGTCGAGCAGGGCACCCACGACGCGCTGGTAGCCACCCGCGGCCTGTATGCCGAACTCTTCGGGTTGCAGGCAGCGGGGTATCGCTGATCCGAGGACGGGTCAGGCCGACTGAGCCCGCCGGCTGTGGAGCGCGGCACCGGCCCAGCTCGCCACGAGTTTCGTCACGAATGATGCCGTGAAGAGCGGGAGAATCGTGCCGCTCGCCCCGCTCGCCACCAGGATGGCGCCGTCCAGGGTGACGTAGACGCCCCAGACGGTCAGCGCCATGATGATGGAGGCACGATCCGCTTTCCACCCCGCCACCCACCACCCCGCCAGAAACATCAGCGGAATGCCGGCGACGATGCTGCAGTAGGGCGCGGCGATCTGGACGTGCGCCTGATAGAACGCCTCGTCGTGGCCGGGATTGATCAGGTGGCCATAGGCGACCATGTACAAGACGGTGCAAAGGATGTTTGCCACCATGACCAGCACTGCCACACCGGCCAGCCGCGCAAGGAGAGTGAAGCCCATGGAGGTCTCTCGAGTCAGGAGGTGATTAGGGAACTGCTTTCTTGAGCTCGTCGAGGAACCAGACCCAGCCAAAGGGATAGTCGCCGATGTCGGTCGTCCGGCTGAATCCTGCATGAATGAACGTGACGCGCGTCGCGCTCCCCGCCGGCTCGAGCAGCCAGGTGATCGTCTGTCCAGTGACGGTAGTGTCCCCCCGCCAGTCCGGCCAGTCGAGGACCAGCTTTCGCCCGGGCACGAGCTCGAGAATCCTGGTCGGTCCGCCGTGGACATCCTTCCCGTCGACCGTGTACTGCCAGTGGAGGTCGTAGCGTCCAGCCACCCTCGGTTCGACGATCGCCGATGTGGTCCCGAACCAGCGGTTGATCTGGTCCGGCTCGATCAGCGCGCGGAACACCGCCTCGGGCGACGCTTCGATCATGATTGTCAGGCGGACGTCCGGGGCCGGGTCGGCGTAGTCCGGCAGCACGATCCCCGCCCCGCCCGCGAGATGACAGGCGAGGTTGCCGAGACTGAGTTTCCACAGGTCGTCGATCAGCTCTCTGGCGCGGGTGACGCCAAGGTCGCCGTGGATCGCATGGTAGAGCGTGAGCTTGGTGCTGGTGCCGTCGGCATCAGCCGCCAGCACGATGGTGACCTCGGTCTCGGACTGATACAGCCGCCAGGTGAATCCCACCGCAGTGCCCGGCTCAAAGCGCGTGAGCTGCTGGGTTGCCTCCAGTGCAATGGGTACACCGAGCGTATGACGCCCCCAAAAACGAAAGGAACCGCCGGCTGCGGTACCGGGTGCTGCATGCTCCGCGAACCAGCGGGTCAGCTCCTCCCGATCGGTCAGTGCGCGGAACACTCGCTCTGCCGGCGCCGGTAGCTTGCAGGAATGCTCGTGGGTCCAGCTCATGGCTGCTCCTGCGGTGTGGGGCCCTCATCCCCGGGGGATTCGACGAACTGCTTCAGGTCCTGGAATCGCGCCGCCCGGAACACCCGGTAGTGCTCGATCCACCGCTCAACCTCGCGCAGCGGCGCAGGATCAAGGGAATACAGCCGTGATTGCGCCACGCGGCGCTCACGCACGAGGCCCGAGCTCCGAAGCACTCTGCGATGGCGTCGAAGACCGGTCGAATGTCTGTAACCATGCAATTACATACTACGCAACATCTTCCCGCAAAATAAGATCGGCCCATGAGAGCAGGGCGGAGAGTCGGGCCACGCCTGGATCACGCCCGGTATCGATCTTCGAGTAACCTGATGACAGGATTTCGCTGAGGTCCTCTACGCCGTGCCGAGTTCAAAGACTATCGGTTCAGGTCCCACGGAAGGAGGGGCTCAGCTGCGCAGCCTCACGCAAGGAACTGCGCTGGTGGTTCGATCATTCCTTACAAGTCCCCAACCCGGTGGCAACATGATTCGTGCAGCATTGTTCGGCCTGATCATCACCGCTTCCCCACTGGCCGCTCAGCAGCGCGCCGCCGCATTCAGTCGCTGGGAGGTTCCGCGTCTGCAATCGGCGATTCCGGCCCGTGACCGTGGCTCGAGCGGTGGCTCCGCCCTGGGGATGGTAGGAGGGGGCGTGCTTGGCGGAGCTGTCGGCCTCGTGGCTGGTGGGCTGGTCGGCGCCGCCATCGGAGGGGGGAACGCCATCTGCGGCGACGACGCCTGCGGCCTGGAGGAAGCGGCGTATGGCGCAATTATCGGTGAAGCGACGCTGCTGCCGCTCGGGGTGCATCTGGCCAACCGCCGGCGCGGCAACTACGCGCTCTCTCTGCTCGCCTCGGCGGCGATCGGGGCGGCGGGGGTCCTCGCAGTCGACGCCGCCAACGACGGCTGGCCGCTGATCCCGGTCCCCATTGCCCAGCTCATCACTTCGATCGTGATCGAACGAGCTACGGCAAGACCATGAACCGGGGGAACTAACACTTGGAGGCCGCCAGCGTCATCTTTGACCGGATCAGATCACCCACCAGCCAAGGAGCGCCCTATGCGCCGCAGTGATATTCGCAGCTTTCGATGGTTGGCCCCGGCCCTGCTGGCCCTGGCCTTCACCTCCGCCCCACTCGCAGCGCAGGAGTGGGAATCCCTCGGCAGCAGGGAAGTCAGTTTCGCGCGGGAGCGCGATGTCATCGGCGTGACGGCGCGCGAGGGCCGGTTCCGCGCCATCAAGATCGAGGTCGATCAGGGGGCCATCGAGATGTTCAACCTCCGGGTCACCTTCGGCGACGGGCAGCGTTTTTCACCGGAAACTCGCCTGGTCTTCGGGGAAGACAGCCGGAGCCGCGCCATCGACCTGCCGGGAGACGCACGGATCATCCAGCGGGTCGAATTCAGCTACAAGAGCCGGGTCAGGCGTGGCCGTGCGGTGGTCCATCTCTTCGGTCTGCGCAGCGACCGGCGGGGGGATGAACGTCCGCATGATGGTCCGATCGCGGGGCGGCCCGAGGGTGAGCGCGGCGAATGGAGATCGCTCGGCAGCCGTTCGGTGAGCTTCCGGGCGGAGCGTGACGTGATCTCGGGTCTGGGCGACGGGCGCTTCCGCCGCATCAGAATCGATGTGAAGAGCGGCGACCTCGAGATGTTTAACGTCCGAATCACCTTTGGCGACGGGCAGACATTCTCCCCGGAAACACGGCTCTACTTTGGCGACGATACCCGGTCTCGCGTCATTGACCTCCCGGGAGATTCGCGAATCATCCGCTCGGTGGAGTTCTCCTACAAGAGCGTTCGGGGCGGCCGGGAGGGAACGGCAGAGGTAATAGTTCTGGGGCAGAACTAGCAGCTGGCGCAGCGGCACAACGGGGGCAGCCACCGGCTGTCCCCGTTTGCTATACCCTACCGCGCAGCGCCACTCCCACCAGCACACCTGCGGAGGCATCGTCCCACGACCATCTCGGGCGTCTGGGTACATTTCCTCCGACCACTCCCGAGGGGGACCTGTATGGCTATGGCACTGAGGCGTTCTACTACCAACTCCATGATCGCCGGGGTGATTGGTGGTTTGGCCGAGCACTTTGATATCGACCCGACCATGCTGCGGGTGATCTACGTGATCGTATCGATCCTCTCCGTCGCCTTCCCAGGCATTCTCGTCTACCTGGTGCTCTGGGTCGTCATCCCGCGAGCGGAGCAGGCGTGATCTACGGAGTCCTGGCCGATCTGCTGCTGTTCGTCCATTTCACCTTCATGAAGTTCGTCGCTGTGGGCGGGTTTGGCGCGCTCCGCTGGCGGTGGATCCGGTGGGTTCACCTGCCCGCCGCTGTGCTCGGTGCCGGCCTGGCGTTCGCCGGGTGGTTCTGGCCGTTCGAGAGCACGGAGCGCTGGCTCCGCGATCAGGGGGCGCAGCGGGGCTACTCGCTGAATCTGGTCGACCGCTTCCTCCCCGACTGGATGCATCCTGCCGCGTTGCCACGCGAAGCGGAGCTGGTGATCGGCGTCGCGGTCGTGATCGTCAATATCCTCATCTACCGCCGGATCTTCCGGCGGGCAGCCGTCCCTTCGGCTGTTCTACCCGGGAGCTCCCATGGCCATTGATCCACGGTTCACGACAACAGGATTCAGTTTCGAGGGCTGCAGAATCGTTCAGACACTGGGTGTGGTGCGCGGGATCACGGTCCGGTCTCGGTCGGTGGTTGGCCGCGTCGGTGCCGGGTTTCAGATGATCCTGGGTGGCAACATCACGATCTACACCCGGCTGTGCGAGCGGGCCCGTGAAGAAGCGTTCAACATCATGCTGGTGCATGCGGAAGAGGTGGGGGCGAATGGCCTCATCGGAGTGCGGTACGATGCCGGCGAGCTGGCGCCGGGGGTGACGGAAGTCCTCTGCTACGGAACAGCTGTCGTCATCGAATCGAGTCCGTGATGGGGTGATCCGCAGGCCTGAGGCGGCGTGCGCAGGGCCCCCATCAGCGGGCGTTGAACCACTGCAACACGGCGAGCCACCTGGCTCGCCGTGTTGCAGTCGGGAAGGCTGCAACGACTTTCACGGAGTATTCATCCACCAGAGTTAGACTGTGTCTTGAGGTGTTCCGTCGTACTCCGGACCTGCTGGATGAAGGTGCCTCATGAACCCGCTGCTTCTCTCCCTCATGCTGCTGGCGGTACCGCAGGACAGTGGCTCCATGGTGCCCGCCGCTTCGCTCGCTGATTCCAGTCAGGCGCTCCCTGCGGTCAGTCTGGCACCGCGCATCGAGAACATCTCCCTCCTGGGATCGGTCGTGCCGGCGAACGATGTGCCGATGTTCCCGGTGGACACGGACCCGGATCCCGGCACACGGCGGTCCAGGGCGGTGCGATACAGTGATCTGTATTACACCCGGCTGACCATCCACAAATATGCGAGCTACCTCACAGTGCCGCTCTTCGCGGCAGAATATGTTGTGGGGCAGCAGCTTTACAACAATCCTGGCGATGGCGGCAAGCGAGGGCTGCACTCGGCGCTGGCCGGGGGCATCGCCGGCCTTTTCGCGGTCAACACTGTGACCGGCGTCTGGAACCTGATCGAGAGCCGGCACGAAAAAGCGGGCCGGACCCGCCGCTGGGTCCACAGTTTGCTGATGATGACCGCCGATGCCGGCTTTGTGGTCACCGGAGCCACCGCACCGGATGACGAGGGTGGGGGATCGGGACGCAGCACGCACAGGGCCGTGGCCATCAGTTCGATGGGTGTCGCACTTGTCAGCTACGGCATGATGTTGCTCTGGAAGGACTGAGACCATGACGATCGTGCACCAACTGGCCGTGGCCGTGGCGCCGTGGGCCGATTTCTACAACAACAGTGCCGTCGCCCAATCGGCGGTGGCGTTCGGGCACTTCGGCGGGATGATGACCGCCGGCGGCCTGGCGCTCTCCGCCGACCGCTCGACCCTTCGTGCGCTGCGGGGTGAGTCCTGGGAGCACCGCCGGCACCTGAAGGAACTGGCATCGATCCACCCGCTCGTGGTAGGTGCGCTGGCGGTGACCGCCACGAGCGGGCTCCTCATGTTCGCCGCCGACTTGGAAACGCTCTCCGGATCAGCGATGTTCTGGGTGAAGATGGCACTGGTCGGGCTGCTCCTGCTCAACGGCGGGATGATGGTGCGGGCAGAGCGCCGGCTGGAACAGGGCCATCCCTCCGAGGGCAATCTCTGGCAGCAGCTGCGCCGGGCATCCCTGCTGAGTCTGGGTCTCTGGTTTGCCGTGGTACTGGCGGGCGCTGTCCTGCCGAACGTCGTCTGAAAGGTCCGTGATGTCCGACTGTACCAGCTGCGACCCCTCTGGTCGCCGCGAATTTCTCCGCTCCGTCACCGCCGCCCTCACCGTCGCGTTCGGCTCACTGGCCATCAGTCCGCGTGAGGCGGCCGCGCTTCCCCTCAGCCTGCTGCCGGCGCTCCATCGGTTGGGTGACGACGTGATCTATCCGGTTCCGGATGCGGACGGGGTCACGATCGACGACAAGAACGAAGTCATCCTGGTCCGGTGGCAGTCGCAGGTCTATGCCTTCAACCTCTCGTGCCCGCACCAGAACACCGCCCTCCGCTGGCTGGGAAAAGACAGCCGATTCCAGTGTCCCAAGCACAAGTCGAAGTACCAGCCGGACGGGACGTTCATCAGCGGCCGGGCGACCCGCAACCTTGATCGGTTCGCCATCCGCAAGGAGGGAGGCAAGCTGGTCGTGGACGTGGCCGCCATGTACAAGAGCGACAAGCAGGCCGCGGCGTGGGCTGCCGCGAAAGTCGCGGTCTGAGGGCTGGATTGGCCACCGCGAGGTGGCCATCTTCATTCCATGTCCCTGCCCGCCCTCCTGCTTGCCCAGACACTGCTGAGCCTGCCGCCCCGGCTCACCACGTTCCCCAGTTACGACGCTCAGCTCCCGGCGGTCGAGGCGGAAGCAGCAGCGCCCGCGCTGAACGGTCACGCGACGGCCGTACTGTTCCCTCTGCCCGCTGCTGCTGATTCGGTCCGACGCCGGCACGCCGTGCGCCTGTCGTACAGCTACTATCGCCGGCTCGACCTGCACCGCTGGGTCGGGTATGCGGTACCACCGCTGTTCTTCGCCGAGTTCCTGGCCGGCGAGAAGCTGCTGAAGGAAGGCAGCGATTCGCCGCTCTGGGCGGAGAAATCGCACAAACCGATCGCCTACGCACTCGCGGGCATCTTCACCTTCAACACGGTCACCGGCGTCTGGAACCTGGTGGATGCGCGAAAGGTGGAGAGCGGGAAAAACCGTCGCTGGGTGCATTCGATCCTGATGCTGGCCTCGAGCGCAGGCTTCATCTATGCCGCGCAGATTGCGCCGAGCACGGCGGAGATCGACGCCCGCATCGCGGCGGGCAAGCGGGGCGGATGGACGCCGCACAAGAAAGCGGCCGTCGCGTCAATCGGGCTGGCGACGGTGGCACATGCGATGATGTTCATCTGGAAGGAATAGACCCCGGGTAACGCGTGTAGGGGCGAACCGATGGTTCGCCCGTGGGTGTTTCTATCCGGGTCTGGTGATGGGCGAACCGATAGGTCGCCCCTTCTACATCAGCATCCGCTCGAAATCCTCCAGCATGTTCGTGGCGCCGAGACGGGTGAAGATGGCCCGCGCCTCGACTCGAAACGGCGCGGATTCCGTTTCCCGCCCGAGCCGGTGCAGTGCTGTCGCCAGCACTGCGGTGCACTCCGCCATCACCTGCACACTGCCGATGCGCTCCGCCACCGCGCGCGCCGCCCGCGCCGCGCGCTCGGCGCCAGCGGGATCTCCCTGCCGCAGGGCCAGGAGACCACGGAGCCGGCCGGAGTCGGCAAGCCCGACCTCATCCCCCGCCTCCTGGATCAGTTGTTCGGCACGCGTCAGCTCCCGCTCGGCCAGGCCCAGCTCGTTGCGCAAGAGGTCGATTTCCGCTCGCCCGAGGACCGCGAGTGCCAGCAATGCCGGATCGCCCACCTCTTCCGCATGCCGCACCGCCTGGAGCGACGAGGCGTCCGCCTCCTCCCAGTCGGCCCGCTGCCGGAAGGCCAGTCCCAGATTGTGATAGGTCTGCGCCGTCCCGCGGCGATCGCCGAGTCGCTGGTATTCCAGCAGCGCCGAGCGATAGAGGCTCAGCGCGAGATCGGGGCGATTCTGCAGGTGGGCGACGGAGGCCAGGTTGTTCGAGGCATGCGCCGCCATTCGGGTATCCTCGAGGACCCGGGCTTGATCGAGCGCCTCCCCAAAGCACCGCTCGGCATCGTCCAGCCGGCCCTGCTCGAAGGCGATGGCGCCGAGCAGGTTCATGGCCCGCATGCGGCCGTCGCTGTCCGCCCGGCGGCGGAACTGGTCCAGCGCCGCTTCCGCGTGAGTGACTCCGAGGCCGTACTCCCCGATGCGGGTGGCGGCGGTGGCCGAGAGCAGCTCCACCTCCGGCTGACCGGTGGCCTCCGGGCCCCAGCGCGCCTGCGCATCGAGGGCCTCCCGGAAACGCCCCGCCTCCACGAGCTGGCGCAGCTCGCGGGAGGGATCGGGGAGGTCGGAGGGTGTGGTCATGAAATGGGCCGTTAGCCGTTAGCCGTTGGCCGTTGGATGTCAGCCATCGACAGCTCCGCCGGCAGTTGAGGGCGAACGGCGCTCCTAGTACGCAATGGCATAGCGGCTGAAACCGAGGATATCGGCTTCAATCTC
>JANMYS010000036.1:0-4521 GCA_031382385.1 Gemmatimonadota bacterium | reverse complement strand
CCGGCAGGCCTCGAGCACGGGGCGTCGGCGGCCCGACCGGGACAGGTTGCGGGTCGGCCACTCCGGAGGCTACTCTATCGCCGTCCCGTCATCTCCCGGTCAGCCCAACGTTTTCAGGCCTCCTTTGCGCTATAACCTCCGCACCCTCGGTGGCCTCACCCTTCTGGGCGGACCCGCGGGAGAGAGCTTCGCCGAGAGCCGGCGGAAACCCCTTGCCATGCTGGCGTTTCTTGCTGGCGCCGGTGACCTGGCGGTGACTCGGGACAAGCTCGCCACGGTGCTCTGGCCCGAAGGGGAGCCCGAAAAGGTCCGCGCCTCACTCAAGCAGACCATCTACATGCTCCGCCAGGAGCTGGCGGAGCCGGAGCTCTTTCTGGGTACCGGCGACCTGCGGCTGAATCCCGAGGTACTCGATGTCGACCTCTGGGCCTTCGAGCGCGCCGTCGCCGCCGGCAGCCCCGAACAGGCCGTCGCGCTCTATCGGGGACCCTTCCTCGATGGCGTCCATATCAACGACGCCCCAGAGTTCGAGCACTGGGTCGACAACCAGCGCGATCGCCTCGCCCGCCGCTTTGCCTCACAGATCGAGCTCCTCGCCCTCGCCGCCATGGGCAAGAATGATCCACGCGGCGCCGCCGAGTGGTGGCTGCTGCTCACCGAACAGGATCCGCTCGACGTCCGGGCCGTTAGCGGTCTACTCCACGCCTGCCTCCAGGCCGGCGACCGCCCCCGTGCCATCCGCTACGCTGAACGCCACATGAACCTCATGCGGAAGGAACTCGAGATCACCCCGGATCCGGAGATTCGCCGGCTGGTCGAGCAGGCCCGGGCTCGGCCGTCAGGATAGCCGCCCCGAATCGGATTGGTCGCTCGTGCTTTCGGTACCTCTCGCGCGCTAGCTGACCCGCGATTGACCGCCGGCTACCCCCTCCCGCCATACCGTGATGCCACACGTCATCACGGTTGGCGGCACCCGCCGCCAGCCATCCACCTCGGCGGGGGTTCCATGTCAACCAGGATCGCTGTTGCACTGTTGGTAGGAGGGGTGGTGGCCTGCACCCCGGAACAGGTAGTGGCGCCAACCGGTGCCGGCAGTCTCGGTAGCAATACGCGTCTACCTTCGGTCAATACCCTGACTTGGACCACCCTCGCAGCCCCGTCCACCAACTACTCGACGGGGGCAGGGGTCAGCGATGGAAGTCTTATCTACATCGCCGGCGGCAGCGGATACCCCCGCGGCCTCGGCATATACAACACGCTCGCCGATACGTTCGGTGTCGGCGCGGACATGCCGGTCGGCGAGGACCGCCTTTTCGCCGGAGCGGCGGTCCTGAACGGTCAACTCCATGTGGTAGGTGGCTTCTTCAATGGCTGGTTGGCCACCCACCTGGTCTATTCCCCCGTCACCGACAGCTGGTCTTCCGCCGCGCCGCTGCCGGTGAACAACAACGCCATGGCGCTGCAGGACGTGAGTGGGAAGCTCTATGCAATCGGCGGTGGCGATCAACTTGGCCAGTTCAACACCGTCTTCACCTACGATCCCGCCACGGACACCTGGGCGCCTGGCGCCGGCATGCCCACTCCGCGGGCGACACCGGTGAGCGGAGTCATCGCCGGACTGATCTATGTAGCGGGTGGTGTCGATGACGCCTTCAACCCCGTCGCGGCCCTCGAGGCCTACAATCCAGTCACCGACAATTGGACCGTGCTCGCCCCCATGCCGCAGCCCCGCGGCTACGCCGGAGGCGGGGTGATCAATGGGCAGCTCTGTGTCGCCGGTGGCGGCCGTCTCTACACCCCTCAGTACGACGACACGTTCTGCTACGACCCCACGACCAACTCCTGGAGCACTGGTCCGAACCTTCCATACGCGCTCGCCAACCCCGCCATGGCGTCGGACGGCACTGCTCTCTATCTCTTCGACTCCGGAACCTTGCGGCTCTCGGGGACGGTGACGGGCGGCAATCATGCCCCCGTCGCGGTCGTTGGCCTGCCACTCGCCGGCGACGAGGGTGCCCTCATCGGCTTCTCGGGAGCCGGGTCCAGCGACCCCGACGGTGACCCCCTCACCTATGACTGGGACTTCGGCGACGGCACCACCGGTACCGGTGCCACACCCAGCCATGCCTACGCCGACAACGGCAGCTACACCGTCACCCTCACCGTGAGCGACGGCCAGCTCACCAACACTGCTTCCACCAGTGCGGTGATTAGCAACGTCGCCCCGACCGCCACCTTCACCAATCCCGCCGGCACCATCCCGGTGCCGGAAGGCAGCGCCTTTGCCCTGAGTCTCGTCAATGTGATCGATCCCTCGAGCGCGGACATCACCGCCGGCTTCACCTACGCCTTCAACTGCGGCAGCGGCTTCGGGGCCTTCGGATCGCCTGCCAGCATCAGCTGCCCGACGGTGGACAACGGCCCTAGGGCGGTCGGTGCCATGGTGAAGGACAAGGACGGCGCCACCACCAGTTACACCGGCACAGCCCGGGTCGCCAACGTCGCCCCGACCGTGACGATCGTGCGGACCACGCCGAGCCCCGCGCCGCGGAACTCGGTGGTGAAGATCAACCTGACCTTCAGCGACCCCGGCACGATCGACAATCCCTGGACGATCGTGGTGAACTGGGGGAACGGCACGACCACGTCCACCACTACCACGCAGGGGACATTCCAGCGGCAGCGCACCTATGCGACGCCCAAGACCTACACCATCAAGGTGACGGTGAAGGACAAGAACGGGGCGGTGGGGACGTCGAACAGCGTCACGGTGAAAATCCAGTAGCAGAGGGCAGGGGCCGACCACAGGTCGGCCCCTGCCCAGCTTTGGAGCGGACACTCCATGGTCCGCGGTGGACAGTTTTGCCCTGCGCTCCCCCTGTGCAAATTCCTGAACTCCTGTAACCGCAACAGATCCGCCGATTGGTCGAGCAGGCTCGGGCGCGGCCGGAATCCCGCTGACCCGAGGACGCGGCCGGAGACTGGTGACCAAGCTGCTCACCCAAGGGAGACGCTGCCGTCGGCGAGTGGCGGGATGTGCGCCGCTCGGCGGTCGCTGCGATCCTCTGCGGCCACATCCCGACGCGAGAAGACGGCAGCGCCGACCGGCCGAATGGTCCCAGAGCGCGCGGCGGGACCTTCGGCCAAGACGCGAGACAAACGCGCACGGCAGCCCTGAAGGACTCCCTCGCACGCCGGTCAGGCGCAAAGGCTCGACCTACCCCCATCGCGTTTTCTCGCTCTGGCGCGCCGACCCAAACACCACAAATTGCGGTCGACTCCCAGCCAACGAGCCGAGACCGATGTCAGACCAGGAGGCCTTCGACCCCGAGCAGGAACCGCCCTTCCCTCAGGTTGAATGGGACATCCGGCGCGAGGGCCGCGCCTGGGCCGCGGACGAGGCGTTCGCCCGATTCGAACTCACCCCCGAGAAGTTTGAAATGCTCGATGGACGCCTGTTCTGGTCGCACACCGACCGCCTCGTCCTGCTGGGACTCCTCCTCGAAAATGTCGGCATCGATGCCGCGCTGGCGCTGGGAAGACCGGAAGTCTGGCGCGAGGCGGTTCAGGCGCGGATCGGCCAATCGAGATCAGGAGAGGAACGGGGGTAGCGATCGGATAGGAAACCGCGTCCTCACGCAAGAGCGCAGCGCTGGCACCCTCCTCCGCAACCCGCGCAGCGCCCTTGCCCATGGTGAGCGGGATGATCATCATCTCCACGATCGTCCCAAGCCCGATGGCCTTCACCTCTCTCGACACCAAGGGAGCCCCATGCCCAACGACCTCTCCCCCCACGCGCGGACCAGGCTCGAGAGCATCGTGCACCAGCTCGAAGCCGCCTGGAATGCGATGGATGGCGCGGCATTCGCCGCCCCCTTCGCCGAGGACGCCGAATTCGTGAACATCCGGGGAGCGTACTTTCGCGGCAGAGCCGCGATCGCTGCGGGGCATGCAGAGATCTTCCGGACCATCTATGCCGGCAGCCGCAACCGCTGCACCATGGAAGGGGCCCGCCTGCTCAGCGCGACGGTGGCGCTGGTACGGGTGCATGCGCTGCTGGATGCGCCGAGCGGTCCACTCGCGGGCCGACACGGCGCCCGCTTCTCGATGGTCCTGACCGCGACGGCTGGCGGCTGGGAGATCGCGGCGCTGCACAATACCCTGGAAGCGGTACCAGGGCCGCCGCGCTGAGAAGCCCGCGATACGCATCGTCGCCTGCCCGCCGGGAGAGGCGCCACTGCAGGTGCGGGAGGCGTGGGTCGGGCTGGACCGGGAAGCGCTACTTCATCTTCCCAGCCGACGTCTGCGTGGAGCTGCAGGGTTAGGCCCCGAGCCGGGACTGTTTGAAAGTTTGTGTATGAGCCATATCCTATGGACCGAGGAGGGGATATGGCACGGAAGAAACGACCGGCGGTCGATCCGCAGGAAACCGCCGCGCTCGAGGTGTTGCTGGCCCAGGTGAAGACGCCCGCGCAGCTGGAGGGGGTGTTCCAGCGGCTCAAGCAGCGGATGGTGGAGCAG
>JANMYS010000027.1:0-12090 GCA_031382385.1 Gemmatimonadota bacterium | reverse complement strand
GACGAGGAGCGGGACGCCGAACCAGGCGAGGATCAATCCGCCGATCGCGCCCGCGAGCGCGAGCCAGCCGCTCTCGATGAGATAGAGCCGGAGCAGACTCGCCCGGCCGGCGCCGATCGCCACGCGGATCGCCGCTTCATGACGACGCTCCGCGCCACGCGCCAGCAGCAGGCTCGCGACGTTCACGCAGGCGATCAGCAGCACCAGACCGACGGCGCCGAAGAGCAGCAGCAGCGGCTCGCGCGCCGATGCCGTCTCTGCCTCCTGCAGCGGGATCACGCTCGCGCGGATCTCTCCATCGGTCTCCGGATAGGTCTCGGCAAAGCGCCGGCCGACACCGTCGATCTCCGCCTGCGCCGACTGGAGCGTGTTCCCCGGGGCGAGCCGCCCGATGATGGCGAAGTAGTTGCCTCCCTTCCGGCTCGACGTCTGGAAGCCGCTCTGCGCGGGGATGAGGAGGTCGTTGCCCTCGGGGTACCGGAACGACGCCGGCAGGATGCCGATGATGGTGTAGCTGTTGCCGTCGACCGTCAGCGTCTGGTTCAGCGCCTCCGGGCTGCCGCCAAACTGCCGCTGCCACAGGCCATGGCTCATCAGTGCGACCGGCGCGCCACCGCCAGCGCGCTCCTCGGCAGTGAATGTCCGACCCACCCCGAGGACGGTGCCCAGCAGTTCCAGCAGCGGGCCGAAGCTGTGGAGGACCTGCACCCGCTGCGGTTCAGCGCTCCCGGTGAGCGTGGCAGTCTCGCCGTAGAAACCCGAGAGATTCTGCAGCGTGGTGGTATTGGCCTGCCAGTCGCGCAGCCGCGCAGCGTTGCCGCCGATCCCTTCACCCTGGCGCGTCTCCCGGAAGCTGACGAGTGACGCCGGGTCCACCGCGGAGAGCGGGCGGATCAGGACCGCGTCGATGACGCTGAAGAGCGCGCTGGTGGCGCCGATGCCGAGCGCCAGGGAGAGCACCGCGGTCGCGACGAACCCTGGGCGCCGGGCCAGGCTGCGCAGCGCCTGTCCCGCCTCCCGGACTACGCTGTCCAGCCAGACGATCACATGCAGCTCATGGACCTCGTCGTGCCGCAGCGAGACATTGCCGAAGCTCCTCCGGGCATCCGCCTCTGCCTCGGCCGGTGTCATGCCCCGCTGGATGTTCTCCCGGGTACGTTCTTCGAGATGGAACGCCATCTCGTCGGCCAGATCGGCGGAGATGCGGTCGCGACGCCAGAATGAACTGGTGACGCGGGACAGGAATCCCATCGTCAGGCTCCCGCCGCGGCGAACCGCAGGACATGGCCGACGCCGGTGAGCAGCCGGTCCCAGCTCTCTTCCTCTTCCGCCAGCTGCTTCCGGCCGCGGGCGGTGATGCTGTAGAACCGCGCGCGGCGCCCGGTCTCGGTGATGCCCCATTCGCTCTTGATCCAGCCGTCCTCTTCCATGCGGTGCAGCGCCGGGTAGAGCGAACCCTCCTCGACGCGCAGCAGGTCGTGCGAGACGCGCTGGATCTGGCTGGTGATGGCATACCCGTGCAGCCGGGATCGGCTCACGGTCTTGAGGACCAGGAGGGTCAGGGTGCCCTGGAGGACGTCATTGCGGAGCTTGGCCATGGCGCAGCCTCGATAGCGGAAGAGCTAGGTATAGCTATCTAGGTATGAGCGGAGGCAATGTCAACCGGGGAGGCGGGAGGCGATTGTCGGGGATGGACGAGCTATAGGGAGTGAGGCGTAAGGAGGAAAAGCAGTTCCTCCTCACTCCTCACTCCTTCGGATCCCCCGTCCACCAGCTCCGACCGGCGCGCGGCCGCAGCGGGTTGATCGGCAGTCCGGTGTCGCCCAGATCGGGACGGAATGGGGCATTCATCAGGAAGCCCAGCCCGAGGAGCGCGACCAGTCCACCGGCGAGGAGGCCGGGCCAGTTGAGCTCGGAGGGCTGCCCGGCGATCGGTGGGTAGCCGAACCCCGCGGTGACCACCACCGCGGTCCCTGCGAAGGTGGCGCCGAGGCCAAGCAGCCGCTGAAGGAAATTGAAGGCGCGCCAGGAGGAGGGATCGGGGGAGGACATCGGAGGCCTAGTCGGGTCGGCGGGGAACGAGCGCGGGCAGCACGCGCGACAGGAACAGCGGGAGCGGTGTCGCGCCGATGGAGAGCAGCAGGGGGGCGGCGTAGTCGCTGTTGTCCACGACCAGATCGGCCCGGCCACGCGGATCACACTCGGCGTGATAGCGCGCCTGTCCCGGGAGATAGCGCCGGTCGAGCCGTCGTTCGATGTCGTCCCGGCCCCGGCCCCGCGCCACGTCCCGGGCAACGAGCTGCTGCCGCGCGACCGAGCCGGGGGCAGACAGATAGATGTGGCTCACTGGTGTCGTGCCGGAGGGGATCCGCCGGATGAACACCCCTTCAATCACGAGAATCGCCTCGGGTTCCAACGGCAGCTGGCGGGGCGGGAGCGGCTGCCCGGAGATGCCATCGAAGCCGGGCAGCTCCAGTGTCGTGGCATGGGCCGCGAACGCCTGCACCACGCCGCCCAACGCGTCGAGGTCAAAATAGCGCTCGTAATAAAGCGTCGCCTCGTCGGCACTGCTCCAGTCGATGATCCGGCGGAAGTCGTCCACCCGGAGGAGGACGGGGTGATGGCCTGCCGTTGCCAGCGTCGCAACCAGGCGACCGGCAAAGGTGGATTTGCCGGAGCCGTCGATGCCATCCACCGCGACAACGTGCCGGCTCACGGGGGAAAGCACTCCCGGGCCACGCGCACCAGCGCGGCGTGGTGCTGGCCGGTGCTCAGGATGAGTCCACGAAGGTGGCGTACCTCCTTCTGGTTGTACCTGAGCGGCGCACCATCCGCGTCCGTGACCCGGCCCCCGGCCTCGGTCACGATCAACCCGGGCGCGGCGCTGTCCCATTCGCACTCTCGGCCATGCAGGGTCAGGCAGAGGTCCAGCGCCCCTTCCGCCAGCCGGATGTGCTTGACGGAGGCGCCGCAGCGGACTGCGTGGTGCCCAAGACCGGTCCGCTCGAGAAACCGCTCGAGCGGGGCGTGCATCGCGAACCGGGAGACCCCGGTCCGCAGTGTCCCTATGTCCCGGTCCGGCGCGACAGCGAGCCTCCGGGTGCCACCCGGCTCCACGATGACGGCCCCGGCACCGCGGACGGCGGCCGCGAGCTGCCCCAGCATCGGCAGGGCGACCACACCGACCACCGGCGTCCCCTGCACGACCAGCGCGAGATGCACGGCGAACTCCGGGCTCCGCTCGACGAAGTCCCGGGTGCCATCGAGGGGATCCACCAGCCAGACACGCTCGGTGGACAATCGGCGGCCATCGTCCACCGCCTCCTCGGTGAGGATCGCATCATCGGGCAGGGCGGAGCGGAGACCCCGCACGATGATCTCGTTGGCGGCCATGTCGGCCGCGGTGACGGGGGAGTGATCGGCCTTCTCCGTGGCTGCGATGGGACCGGATTCGAACAGCCGCCGGATGGCCGCGGCAGCCTCTCCCGCCAGCTCCACGGCGAGCGCCAGTTCGCGGGAGTACCGGCCGGCATCCAGCGGCAGCGTCGCGGTGTCTCCGCGCTTGGCTGGCATGGTCAATCCAGCGTCTTGTGAAACCGCCGCACGCTCAGCGTCAGGATGAATACGGCAAAGCCGCACAGCGCCAGGAGCTCGGGCCACAGCGCGCTGGCGCCGACGCCGCGGAGCAGGATCCCCCGCAGGACTTCGAGGAAGTAGGTCAGCGGCAGCAGCAGGCCCAGCCATTGCGCCGGCAGCGGCATTGCGGCGCGGGGGAACATGAAACCCGAAAGCAGGATGTTGGGCAGGATGAACATGAATCCCGCCTGCATCGCCTGCGCCTGAGTCCGCACCAGGGTGGAGAAGTACAGCCCGACGCCGAGGCTGGCGACGATGAACGGAAAGGCCATGACATACAGCAGCGGCAGGCTGCCGCGCAGCGGCACATCGAACAGGAGCCGGCCCAGCAGGATGATCACCGTGATCTGCACATAGCCCACCAGCAGAAACGGGACGATCTTGCCGAGCATCAGGCTGGTGCGGTCGATCGGCGTGACGATCAGCTGTTCCAGGGTGCCGCGCTCCCGTTCCCGCACCACTGCCATGCCGGTGATGATGACCATCGTGAGCGAGAGGAGCACGCCGATGATTCCCGGCACGATATAAGTCGAGCTGGTGAGCATCGGGTTGTACCACGGGCGCACCCGCAGCTCGATGACGGGCGGGCGCGCCGGGGTGAGCCCGGCCCCGAAGGCGAGTCCCGCCTGCGCGGCACCCTGCAGTGCGGCGGCAGACGAGAGCGGATCGGCGGCATCCACGATGACCTGGGCCTGCGCCCCGCGACGGCGCTTGATGTCGCGGGTGAAATCATGCGGGATGATGACGGCGGCGGCGGCATCGCCGCGCCCGATCCACGTCGCCACCTCCTCCCGGCCGCGCACCGTGCCGACGATATCGAAATAGGTCGAGTTGACCAGCGTGGCGATCAGCTCCCGGCTCTCCCGGCTCTGGGCCTCATCCAGCACCAGCGTGGGCAGGTGGCGCACCTCGGTGCGGATGGCAAAGCCGAACAGCGCCAGCTGAATCGCCGGAATCCCGACCATCATGCCGAGCGTTAGGCGGTCTCGGCGCATCTGGATGAACTCCTTCTGCAGCATCGGCCAGAAGGTCCACCGCCGTACCCGCTGCCACAGGCTCCCCGATTCCGGCTCCGTCATGCGGTAGCCACTCCGTCGCGCTCCTGCAGCGCGATGAACGCATCCTCCAGCGTGGCGGTGCCGAACTGCGTGGTGATCTCGCGCGGCGCACCGAGGGCGACCAGTCGGCCGCGCCAGAGCATGGCGATGCGCTGGCACCGTTCCGCTTCATCCATGTAGTGGGTGGTCACCACGATCGTGGTGCCGCCGGCCGCCAAATGATTGATGAGCTGCCAGAACTGGCGGCGGGCGGCGGGGTCCACTCCGGCGGTGGGCTCGTCGAGGAACAGGACGTCGGGCCGGTGCGCGGTGGCGCAGGCGAGCGACAGGCGCTGTTTCCAGCCGCCGGAGAGCGTGCCGGCGAGCTGGCGGCGGCGCGGCAGGAAGTCGAGTCCGGTGAGCATCTCCTCCACCCGCGCCGCCCCCTCCCGGCCGATCAGCCCGTAGAGCCCGGCATAGAAGCGCAGGTTTTCCTGCACGGTGAGGTCGTCGTACAGGCCGAAGCGCTGCGACATGTAGCCGAGCCGTTGCCGCACCGCTTCCGGGTTGGCCACCACATCGATGCCGGCGACTTCCGCCGTGCCGCTGGTCGGCGGGATGAGGCCGGTGAGCATGCGGATCGTCGTGGTCTTGCCGGAGCCGTTGGCGCCGAGCAGGCCGAAGATCTCGCCGGGATGGATCGCCAGGTCGAGCCGTTCCACGGCGACGAGGTCGCCGAAGCGCCGGTGAAGCGCCGTGGTGATGATCGCGTCCCGCATCAGAACTGCACGATGACCGGAAGCCCGGGACGCAGCAGCCCGGTGCTGTCGTGCAGCGCGACGCGTGCCGCGAAGAGCAGGTCGGCCCGTTCCTCTTCGGTAAGGGCGGCGCGGGGGGTGAACTCCGCCCGGGGGTTGATGGCACCGAGGGTGCCGGTCCACTGCTGCGTGCCCGTCGCGGCGGGGAGCCGGATCGTGGCGGGGGCGCCCGCCGGCAGCGTCGCGATGAGATCGGCGGGGAGGTAGACCCGCACCCACCGGCGCGCCACCACTCCGATCGTGACCAGCGGCGTGCCGGCGGCCACGACTTCGCCCGGCTCCGCGTGGCGCCCGAGGATCACGCCATCGACGGCGGCCAGCACGGCGAGCTCGCCGGCATCGGCGCGGGCACCGCTCAGCTGGGCCCGGGCGCTGGCGACTTCGGATTCCGCCGTACGCACCTGGTCGGCCCGGCTGCCTTCACGCAGCACATCGAGTGTCGCACGTGCGGCATCGCGGCGGCGCGCCGCGGACTCCGCGGCGGATGTGGCCCGATCGAGATCCTGACGCGAGATCACGGTGTCGCGGGCGAGTTGTGTCGCGCGGGCGAGATCGCGTGTGGTACGGTCGGCGTCCGCCTCCAGGGCGGCGAGCTCCGCCTCCGCCCGGGCGATCTCCGCGGGCCGCGAGCCGCGTCGCAGGTCGGCCAGCCGGGACTCGGCGGCAGCGAGTCGGGCGCGACGGTCCTCCAGATTGGCGGGAATCTGCGACTGGGTGAGCACGGCAAGGGTGTCGCCCACCCGCACGGTGTCGCCCTCGGTGACCCGCACGGTAAGCACCCGCCCGCCGACGAGGGGGGCCGCGTCGCTCTCGTCGAGTTCGATCGTGCCGGGAAAGGTGCGGGCGGCCGTGGCACTCCCGCCGCAGCCGGCGAGTGCGAGCAGCAGCGGGAGGGCGAGCGTGGCGGGTGGGATTCGCATGAGGGGATGCTGGCGACTGGAGGCGGGGGTGTCAACACGGGCGCCGGACCAACGGTCGTCAGCCGCCCAGCCGGTCGCGGATCCAGTCGGGCAGCAGCAGGTCGTCGGCGATGGCGGCGATCTGCTCCGCCTCCTTCCAGGCATCTTCCAGCACCGAGAGGTGAAGGGTGAGGAAGCGGCGTTCCTGCTCCTCATGGGCGGCCATCTCGATGGCGAGGCGTACGTAGCCCGGGAGACTGCTCAACTTCCGGCTCGTACTGTAGTGCGCCTCCAGTGCGTCGGACCGCTTTGCAGCGAACTCACCTGGGCGGCCCTGGATCCTCACACCCATATCATCTCCCATGACGAACCCTCCCGGCTGCAGCGGATTGCCAAACGCATCCAGCCAGCCCAGGGCGGTGTCGATATCGCGGCGCGAGCCAACGAATCGATTGGGGCGCTGCAGACCCAGCGCGATCATCCGGTGGCACCGGGGATCATCGACTCGCAGCACCAGCCGCGTCCCGCGTCTCATTTCGCCCACAAGTGACGGAGCGGGCTGCCCGAGGTTCATTTCCAGGCGCGCCGGCTCCTTCCGGTTTGGCGGCAACCAGATGGCGTTTCGTACGTCACCGAAACGAATGGTGAGCTCCCCATCCCGATGCACCACGCGCTTGTCGCGTCGGCGTTCCCAGATCTTCGGCAGATACTGGAGCAGTTGAAAGGAGCTGAAGCCGACACCTGCGGCCCAGAGCCCGGCCCCGATACCCGTCACGGCGGCGACCCCTCCGCCGGCGATCAGCAGATTGCGTCTGCGTCGTTGGGCGACTTGTGCCGAATACCGCCACGCCGCGAATTCCGGCCGCAGCGGCTCCCCGATCCGCACCAATTCCGTCCCGTCACGCAGCTTCGCCAGTCCGATCTGGTCGGTGGAGACCCGGATGCGGGTGCCGCGAAAGAGCCGCTCGCACTGCTCAATTGCCTCCCAGCGCTCCTCCAGTGGCGCCAGGTTCCACCGACCGCAGGCGCCACACACCACCCAGAGGCGGCCCTTCAGCGCATCGAACGCCAGGCGGCGGCCCACTGGAAACGCCTCGATACTCTCATTGGCGCGGAGGCGGGAGTGACAGAAGAGGCAGGTGGAGAACATCGGGGATCAGGGCCAGTCAAGCTGCAGCGTCGCCAGCAGCCCGTGCACCAGCCAGACCGTCGCCGTGAGGGAGGCGATCAGGACGAGGAGGAGGATGCCGGCGAGGGCGACAAGCAGCCAGGCGCTTCGGCGACGCACCTGATCGGGTCGCTCCAGCCAGCGATCGAGCAGGGCGACATTCCGGCTGTTGCTCCGCCAGCCGACATCGAAGAGATCGCCGGCCACCGGGATGGCCCCGATCACGACGTCCACCAGCACGTTCAGCAGCAGGCGGAGCAGCACACTGAAGGGGGCACCCTGCCGCCACCCCACCCACAGGCCGTAGCTGCCTAACACCCCACCGGCGGCGTCCCCGATGACCGGGACCAGTCCGAGCAGGGCATCCCAGCCAAGCCGGATCGGGGTGCCAGGAATGTGGAGGAGGTTGTCCCACTGGTGGGCCAGCGACCGATAGCGCCTCAGATGTCGTTCGGCGGCATTGCTCACGGCTTGAAGCGGGCGGCGCCCTCAGCCGGGTGCCAGGGAGGCTTCGGCTCGAAGTGGCGCCAGAGCAGGGCGGAAAGCCGCCGGATCAGCATCCAGCCTTCATTGGGCGACTCCCAGCTCGTGTCCTGCTGGTTCTGGGTGATGATGCAGAAGACGTAGTCGCCGGAGGGAGCGTTCACCAGGACGACCTCGGAGCGCGACTGATCCACCGCGCCGACCTTGGAGGCCGCCTGGACCCAGGGCGGGAGCTGGGAGAGCGCTTCGCCGCTCCAGTAGCTGCGGGTGAGGTGACGGTACATCTCCTCGCTGGCGGAAGGGCTCACTGCCGCGCCGCTCCGGATCAGGGTGAGCAGCGTGGCCATCTCCCGTGGCGTGGTCTGGCCCCAGCCATGCGCGGTGCGATCGGCTTCCCGCCCCGGAGTGCGCGAATTCACCCGGGTGGCGGAGAAGCCGTGATCTGCCAGCCACTGGTTGATCCGGGTGCCGGTGCCGGCCAGCGATTGCAGCCAGAGCGACGCGGTATTGTCGCTCGTGGTGATCATCAGGAGCAGGAGCTTGGAGAGCGCGACCTTGCTCGAGTCCTGGAACGAACCCAGGATGTCGTCGCCCTCATACAGCAGCGAATCGGTGTAGATCAGCTCCTGATGGAACTCGAGATCACCTCGTTCGAAGGCGTCGAAGACGCCGATCATGATCGGGACCTTGATCATGCTCGCGGTGGGAAAGAGGCTGTCGGCGTTGATACCGGCGGTCCGGCCGCTCCGCAGATGCCGGACGTAGATGCCCACGTTGCCGTGAAAGCCCTGGACCAGGCTGTCCAGCTGGCGCTGCAGCACGCGGTCGGGGTGCGCGGCCTGCGCGGAGAGCGGCGCGGGCGAAGTTGCCGTCAGCAGCAGCGCGAGCAGCGCGGTGCCCCCGAGTCGGCGAGAGGGACCCCGGTCGAGGGTCACTCCTCCTCCGGCGGGCGCGGATCCTCTCCGGTGATTCTGAGGATCGCCTTGCGGGCCATGGCGGCAACGTCATCGCTGCGATCGTCCAGTGCCTTGGTCAGTGCGGGCACGGCGTCCTTCGCATCGGGGCCGATCTCCCCCAACGCGATACAGACCGGGAAGCGCACCGTCGCCTCGAGATCGTTGAGGGCCTCGATCAATGCGGGCACGGCCGCCTTCGCGGCGGGGCCCATGCCGCTGATCGCGTAGGCGGCGGCATTCCTGGAATAGGGCGCGGCGGCCGTCTTGAGGTCGACGATCCAGCTCGAGAGCGGTCGGCCGTCGTACTCGGGCTCCTTGGTTTTCTTGCTGGCCTGGGCCTCGGCACTGGTTACGAGGAGGACAAGAAGGAGGGACGGGCCTGTAAGGCGCTGCAGCATGACGTTTCTCCATGCGACGGTGGTGAGGGGAAAAGGGAAAGTATACCGGCTCAACAGCTTCCAACAGGATTCCGCGGGGCGGAGGCGAAACTGTCAGGCATGCATTACCGTACGCCTGCCGACCCCTCCGCCCGAGACCTGTCACCATGATGCTTCCGTTGCTGGCACTGCTCCAGGCCGTGCCGCTTGATACCCCGCAGGTCCATGATGGTCGCGCCGGCCGGCTGAGCGTCGCGATTCCGCGGCTCAATGCCGCCATCCAGGTCGACGGCGTGCTGGACGAGGTGGTGTGGAGCCAGGCGGCCGTGCTCGGCGGCTTCTCCCATTTCCAGCCCATCGACGGTGTGCCGGCGGAGGATTCCACCGAGGTCCGGGTGTGGTATTCCGCCACGGCCATCAATTTCGGGGTGCGGGCGCGCGACGCCGGTGGTGACGTCCACGCCACTCTGGCCGATCGGGATCACATCTTCAGCGACGATTATGTCCAGTTCTACCTTGGCACCTTCGACGATGGTCGTCAGTCGTTCATGTTTGCGGTCAATCCGCTCGGGGTGCAGGCCGACGGCGCACTGGTGGAACGGGGCGTGACGAGTGGCGGCGGGTTCATGGGCGGATCGTCAGCGGCACGGGAATCGGCGGACCTGAGTCCGGATTACGTCTTCTTCTCCAAAGGCCGCCTGGTCGAAGGTGGCTATGAGGTGGAGATCGCCATTCCCTTCAAGAGCCTGCGGTATCAGTCGAAGGACTCGCAGAGCTGGCGGCTCCATGTGCTGCGGAAGTTCCAGCGTTCCGGGTACGAGGACTCCTGGGTACCGGCGCAGCGCGCGAGCGCGTCATTCCTGCAGCAGGCCGGGACGCTGACCGGTCTTCAGCAACTGGTGCGCGGTCTCACTCTCGATATCACGCCGGAAATCACCAGCCGGCTCGATGGGAACCGGGCCACGAGCGGCGGATGGAACTACGACCGTGCCGGGCCGGAGCTGGGTGGAACGGTACGCTGGGGCATCAGCAACAACCTGGGGCTGAACGCGACGGCCAACCCCGACTTCTCGCAGGTGGAGTCGGACGTTTCGCAGATCCAGTTCGATCCGCGTGACGCGCTCTTCTTCCCCGAGAAGCGCCCCTTCTTCCTCGACGGGCTCGAGCTGTTCCAGACGCCATTCAATCTCATTTACACCCGGCGGATCGTGCAGCCGCTGGCGGCGGTCAAGCTGACCGGTAAGGCGTTTGGCACCAACATCGGCCTCATTTCGGCGGTGGATGACAAGATCGCCTCCCGCAGCACCGACGATCATCCCATCCTGAATGTCCTCCGGCTCCAGGGCGATGTCGGCCGAGGTTCGCGCCTCGGCGTAGCGTACACCGACCGGATCGATGGCGACAACTCCAACCGGGTGCTCGCCGCTGATGGGCGGCTGTCCCTGGGCAAGACCAACTTCACCTGGCAGGTGGGCGGAAGCCGGACCCACGAGGGAGGCGTCACCACGACGGCGCCGATCTGGTTCGGCCGATTCGTCTACAACGGCAAGCTCATTGGAACCCGCTGGTCGTTTTCCGGTATCGATCCCGATTTCCGTACCCGCAGCGGCTTCGTCAGCCGGCCTGGCGATGTCAACCTGAGTCTGGTGAATATCCTGACGCTCAAGGGGAGGCCCGGCAGCCTGGTGGAGAGCTTCACGCCCGACGTGACACTGAATGGGGTGTGGACCTACGACCGATTCTTCGACGGCAAGGGGGTGCGGGATCCCAAGCTGCACTTCAACCTGAATGCGACGCTCAAGGGCGGCTGGGATGTGGGCGCGTCGCTTCTGCTGGAATACTTCGGCTACGATCCACGGATCTATGGCGACTACG
The DNA here is from genome assembly GCA_031382385.1 of Gemmatimonadota bacterium. Taxonomy (GTDB): domain Bacteria; phylum Gemmatimonadota; class Gemmatimonadetes; order Gemmatimonadales; family GWC2-71-9; genus JADJOM01. The sequence goes on along the minus strand of JANMYS010000027.1, from coordinate 841 downwards.
CGCTGGAGGTGCCGGGCCCGGGCGGCATTGGCCTCGACACTGTCGCATTCACCGGCGGAAACCAGCGGATCCCCAACCGGGACTACGCGCTTTCGTTCTCGACCCCCGAGTTCCGCGGCTTTTCCGCCAGCGCGTTTTATCTCTGGGGGCAGGACGAGAATTTCTTCGAGTGGGCCTCCTCGGACATCGTCTTTTCGGATTTCGGCGTCAACTGGCGCCCGACCGGCCGACTCCGGGTCGAGGCGCGCTACCGGCACAACCAGTACCGCCGACGGAGCGACAAGACGCTCGTCGGTCGCCAGCGGATTCCGCGCCTCAAGCTGGAATACCAGCTCGCCCGGCCGCTCTTCCTGCGTCTGGTCGCGGAGTACAACTCGTACGAGCAGGACAGCCTGCGCGACAATGGCCGGACCGAGGCGCCCATCCTCATCTTCGATCCCTCCACTGGCGGCTACCAGCGCACCGCGCCGTTCCAGGACAACGCCTTCCGCGGGGATGTCCTGCTTTCCTTCACTCCGACCCCCGGCACGGTGTTCTTCGCCGGCTATGGCAGCACGCTGGACGATCGGGAGGCATTCCAGTTCCGGCAGCTGAATCGGCGGAGCGACGGATTCTTCCTGAAGGGGAGCTACCTGTTCCGGCTGGGGGGGTGAGGGAGGGGAGTTGTCGGCCATGAGCCGTCAGCCAATGGCCGTTAGCCGTTAGCCGATGGCCGTTGACAACAGGCTTTCATTTTACAGATCATCGGTCTGCCACCTGCCACCTGCCACCTGCCACCTGCCACCTGCCACCTGCCACCTGCCACCTGCCACCTGCCACCTGCCACCTGCCACCTGCCACC
>JANMYS010000094.1:0-12492 GCA_031382385.1 Gemmatimonadota bacterium | reverse complement strand
GGGGGGCCGGCTTGACAGCACCAACGTGCTGACGCCGCTGGTCAGCGCGGTCACCAAGATCGAGAAGGACCACATGAAGTACCTGGGCGACACCCTGGAATTGATCGCCCGGGAGAAGGCGGGGATCGCCAAGCCGGGGGTACCGTTCGTGATCGGCGAGACCCGGCCGAGACTGATCGAGGTGCTCCGGCAGCAGGCGCGTTCGGCCGCCCGGCGTGTCGGGGCGAAAGGCGTCTGGGCCCAACGCCAGCCGGCCGACGTTCGGGTGCTGCCCAAGGAGTACCTCTGGTCCGGCCCACTGGGCCTGCAGGGGCCGCACCAGCGGCGGAACGCCGCGGTGGCCCACGGGATCCTGATGGCGCTGCCGCCGCAGTATCGCCCCACCCCCGACGCGATGGCCAGCGGGTTCGGCTCGGCCCAAATCGCCGGTCGGCTCGACCGGCGGGGAAAGTGGCTGTTCGACGTCGCCCACAATCCCGATGGCATGCGCGCGCTCGTCGCCGCCATCAAGACGATGGACCTGCCCCGGCCCATTCATGCCGTCGTCTCGATTCTGGGCGACAAGGCGTGGCCGGAAATGCTGGTGCGCCTCGATGAAGGGATCGACCGCGGGATCTGCACGATCGCCCCGTCGGCTGCTGGCCGGCGCTGGAACCTCTGGTGGCTGCAGCGCTGGCTGCGGGATCCGAGCCGGCCGCCGGCGAGCGCGGAGTGGCGGCTCACGCCGGACTTCGGCCAGGCGCTGCGAGAGGCGGAGGAGGGGGCGGGGACGATTCTGGTGACCGGATCCTTCCACACGGTGGGGGATGTCATGACGGCCCTGGGGATGGAGCCTTAGGCGGTCAGGCGGTCGGACGGTCACCTCAATGGCGGGCGAGGCAGTTTGAATTGCCCTCGCATGACCGGCGGCCCGAGCGCCCGACCGCCCGGCCGTCTGACCGCCCGACCGTCTGACCGTCTGACCGTCTGACCGTCCGACCGCCTTGGTCCCACCCCCTCCCGCCGCTATTTTCCCGCCCATGTCAACCCAGCCCCTCCCGGGCTTTCGGGACTTCTATCCCGCCGATCTCGCCTTCCGTAACCACATCTTCGAGGCCTGGCGCCGGGTGGCCGGGCGCTACGGTTTCGAGGAGTTCGACGGGCCTCCCCTTGAGCCGCTGGAGCTCTACACCGCCAAGAGCGGCGAAGAGATTGTCGGCCAGCTGTACAATTTCGAGGACAAGGGGGGGCGGCAGGTCTCGCTCCGTCCGGAGCTGACGCCCACCGTCGCCCGGATGATCGCCGCGCGCGCCGGCGGGATGAAGAAGCCGATTCGCTGGTTCTCGATCGGCCAGATGTTCCGCTACGAGCGGCAGCAGAAGGGCCGGCTGAAGGAGTTCTACCAGCTCAACTGCGACCTGATCGGCGAGCCGGGACCGCTGGCCGACGCGGAGTTGATCGCGCTGGCGATCGATTCGATGCGGGCGTTCGGGCTGGGGGCCGACGCGGTCCGGGTTCGGATCAGCGATCGCCGGATCCTCGCGGCCTTGCTGGACTCGCTGGGGCAGACGGCGGAGCAGTGCGCGGTCTGGTTCCAGATTCTCGACAAGGCGCTCCGAACCCCGGAGGAGGTTTCCCGCGACAAGTTGCGTGGGGCGGGAGTTTCCGACGCTGCCATCGGCACGGTATTGGGTCTGTCCCGGCAGGGTGGGTGGGATGGCCTCGAGGAGCGGATGGGCGAGGACCCACGCGTTCTCTCGGCCATGGATTCCCTGCTGGCGGTTAAGCGCGGGCTGGATGAGATGGGGCTGGGAGGATTCGTCGACTTCGACCTGACCATTGTCCGCGGGCTGGCCTACTACACCGGGACGGTGTTCGAGCTGTTTGACGCCGGCCGCTCGCTCCGGGCCATCGCCGGCGGCGGTCGGTATGACGGTCTGCTTCAGCAGCTCGGCGGCGTCGACCTTCCGGCGGTGGGTTTCGCCATCGGTGACGTCGTGCTCGGCGACCTGCTCAAGGAACGCGGCCTGGCGCCCGCGGCGGCCAGTGCCATTGACGCCTTTGTGGCGGGGGTGATGCCGGAAGATCATCCGCACCTGCTGCGAATCGTTCACCAGCTGCGTGACGCCGGAGTGCGCGTGGAGTATTCGCTGCGCGAAGATGCCCTCGGCAAACAGCTCAAGCTGGCCGATGCCCGGCAGGCCCGCTTCGCCGTCGTGATCGGTCCGGATGACCGGGCGAAAGGCGAGGCGCAGTTGAAGGATCTGAACACGAAGGCGCAGGCGGCGGTGCCGCTGGCCAGCCTGGCCGGTGAAATCGTCGCCCGATTGCAGTCACCAACAGCCAACGGCTAACGGCCAACGGCCGTTCGCTCGCTGCGGAATGCTGAATGCTGAACGCTCAACCCGACTGAAAGCTCGCCTCCGATGGCCGACGACAAGAAGCTGACCACCCGCGCGCAGGATTTCAGCGCCTGGTACAACGAAGTGATCATGCGGGCCCAGCTGGCCGACTACAGCCCGGTGCGCGGCTGCATGGTCATCCGGCCCAACGGCTATGCGATCTGGGAGCAGATGCAGCGCGCGCTGGACGACATGTTCAAGGACCGCGGGGTGCAGAACGCCTACTTCCCGCTGCTGATTCCGCAGAGCTTCTTTGCCAAGGAAGCGGAGCATATCGAGGGCTTTGCGCCGGAGCTGGCGGTCGTCACCCACGGTGGCGGGAAGGAGCTGGAGGAACCCCTGGTCATCCGGCCGACCTCAGAGACCATCATCTACTCGATGTACGCCAAGTGGATCCAGAGTCATCGGGACCTGCCGATGCTCATGAACCAGTGGTGCAACGTGGTGCGCTGGGAGATGCGGACCCGCCTCTTCCTGCGCACGGCGGAGTTCCTCTGGCAGGAAGGTCACACCGCGCACGCAAGCGAGGCCGAGGCCGAGGCTTTCACGCTGGAGATTCTGAAGGTGTACCGCACCTTTGCGGAGGAGTGGATGGCGATGCCGGTCATCACCGGCCGCAAGACCGACAGCGAGCGCTTCGCCGGTGCGCTCCGGACCTACTGTATCGAGGGGCTGATGCAGGACAACAAGGCGCTGCAGGCGGGCACGAGTCACAACCTCGGCCAGAATTTCGCCAAGGCCTTCGATGTGAACTTCCAGGGCGCCGATGGCCAGCTGGCCTACGTCTGGAACACCTCCTGGGGCGTCTCGACCCGGCTGGTCGGCGCGCTGGTCATGACGCACGGCGATGACAACGGCGTCGTCACGCCGCCCCGCCTGGCGCAGTACCAGGTCGTGATCGTGCCGATCTACAAGAGTGATGAGGAACGGGAGCTGGTCATCAAGGCGGCCACGCTGACGCTGCGGGAGCTCAAGGCCGGCGGCATCCGGGCCCATCTCGATGCGCGTGACGGCATGAAGCCGGGCGCCAAGTATTACGAGTGGGAGGGGCGCGGCGTACCGTTCCGGCTGGAGATCGGGCCGCGGGATGTGGCCGGCGGCACGGTCATGCTCGCGCGCCGGACCGGCGGCAAGAAGATGTCATTCCCGACCGAGGGGCTGGGCAAGACTCTCCGCATCGAGATCGACGCCATGCAGCAGGAGCTGCTCGACGCCGCCCGGCTGCGGCGGGAGCAGAACACGATCCGGGGGATTACCAAGGCCTCCTTTCTCGACTTCCTCGAGCGGGATGGCGGCTTTGCCTATGGCGGCTGGTGTGGTGACGCGGCCTGCGAGACCGATATCAAGGATCAGACCAAGGCCACGATCCGCTGCCTGCCGGACGAGGAGTTCCGCTCACCCGAGGCGCCGGTCACCTGCATGTGGTGCGGCAAGCCGTCGGTCGCGGAAGCGGTGTGGGCGAGGTCGTACTGATGCCCGACGTGTCCGCCGGGCGCCGGAGGGAGACCTCGACCGGGGTCGCCCCATTCCGGGCGGCGCTCTTCGCCGACGCGGGCCTGGAGCGGCGGGGAGCTTCGCTCTACTTCGGCGGTGTCCGCCTGACCGAGATCGCCACGGCCGTCGGCACCCCGGTCTACGTCTACAATGCCGGAGTGATCCGGGCGCAATACCAGCGGCTGGACGATGCGCTCTCCGCGGTGCCGCACAAGATCTGCTTCGCGGTCAAGGCCAACAGCACGCTCGCCGTGCTGCGGGTGTTTCGCGACCTTGGCGCCGGAGCGGATATCGTCTCGGGCGGCGAGATGCAGCGGGCACTCGCGGCGGGGTATCCCGCCGAGCGGATCGTGTTCAGCGGGGTGGGGAAGTCACCGGCGGAGCTCGAGGCGGCGCTCACCGCCGGTGTCGGCCACATTCATCTCGAGTCGGCCGACGAACTCGAGAAGCTTGGCGCGATCGCGGATCGGATGGGGTGCAGCGTCGCGGTGGGTATCCGGGTCAATCCTGATGTCACTGCCGAGACGCACCCCTACATTGCGACGGGACAGGGCGGGATCAAGTTCGGGGTCCCCTTCGACCAGGTGGTCGACCTCGCGCTGGCGGTGCATCGCCACGGGCGGCTCCGGCTGGACAGTATCGCGATGCACATCGGCAGCCAGATCCTCGATACCTCGCCCTACGCCCAGGGCGTTGCCAAGCTCACCGGGCTGGTCCAGCGCATCCGTGCCGCCGGCATCGATACGCTCAGGAACCTCGACATCGGTGGAGGTCTCGGCATTCGATACAAGGACGAGGTCCCGCTCGATCCGGTCCGGTTTGCCGAAGCCATCCTGCCGATTGCGCGGGAAACCGGACTCACGGTTGTCATGGAGCCGGGACGGTTTCTTGTCGGGAGTGCCGGGCTCCTCCTCACCACCACGCTGTCGCGCAAGCATTCCGGCGGCAAGGAACTGGTGCTGGTGGATGCCGGCATGAACGATCTGGTGCGCCCCAGCCACTACATGGCGTATCACGATATCGTCGAGCTGGAATCGGCCGGTCGAGCGGAGACGGCGGTGGACGTGGTCGGGCCGGTGTGCGAGACGGGGGATTTCCTCGCCCGCGACCGCACCCTTCCCGGCCTCGCTCCCGGAGAGGCGCTCGCGGTGCTCGGGGCAGGGGCCTACGGCTTCGTGATGGCCTCGACCTACAACGGCCGGCCCCGCCCGGCGGAAGTGCTGGTTGATGGCGACCGGTGGGCCGTCGTGCGGCGGCGGGAGACGGTCGAGTCGCTGTTTGCCGGGGAGACGGCGGAGCCGAGGTGGGAGAAGTAGTGTGAGGAGTGAGGAGTGAGGAGGACCAGCGCTGTCCCGTGTTTCCTCCTCACTCCTGACTCCTCACTCCTCACAGTCTGTATTCACTGCCTTCAGGCGGGTTATGACCCAGCATCACCGCGGCATCCTGATCATCGACTTCGGTTCCCAGTACACCCAGCTCATCGCACGCCGGGTGCGCGAGTCGAATGTGTACTGCGAGATCCATCCTCCGACGCGCACGGTAGAGTGGATCCGGCAGTGGAAGCCCCTGGGCATCATCCTCTCTGGCGGGCCCAATTCGGTCTACGGCGACAATGTCCCCACCGCCGAGCCGGCGCTGCTGGACCTGGGCACGCCGGTGCTGGGCCTATGCTACGGCATGCAGCTGCTGGCCCAGATGTCGGGCGGGAAAGTGGAACGGGCCGACCGGCGCGAATACGGCCGGGCGATGATCACGGTGAAGGGTGGCAAGCTGTTCAGCGGATTCGGCACCGGCGAGGAGACGCCGGTCTGGATGAGCCACGGCGATCATGTCGACACCGCTCCCGCCGGGTATGTCGTCACCGCCGCCAGCGCGAATGCGCCGGTGGCCGCGATGGAGCACACCAGCAAGCCCCTCTATGGCGTGCAGTTCCATCCCGAGGTCGCACATACGCCGCGCGGCGGGGAACTGCTCAACAATTTCCTCTTCTCCGTCTGCGGCTGCACGCCGGACTGGACCGCGGGGAATTTCATCGATGGGGAAGTCGCCCGGATCCGGGAACTGGTGGGCGACAGGAGGCGGGTGATCTGCGGCCTCTCTGGCGGAGTGGACAGCTCGGTGGCTGCGGTCCTGGTGCACAAGGCGGTGGGTGACCGGCTGACCTGCATCTTCGTCGATCACGGGCTGCTGCGGCTGCACGAGCGCGACCAGGTGGAGCAGACCTTCCGCCGGCACTATGGGATCGACCTGCGCACCGTGGATGCGAGCGAGGCGTTCCTCGCGGACCTGGCCGGGGTCACCGATCCGGAAACGAAGCGCAAGAGGATCGGGCACCGCTTCATCGATGTCTTCGAGAAGGAAGCGCGCCTGGTGGGCGACGATATCGGCTTCCTGGTGCAGGGGACGCTCTATCCCGACGTGATCGAATCGATGTCGCCGCTGGGTGGGCCGTCGGTGACCATCAAGACCCACCACAATGTCGGCGGGCTGCCGGAGAAGTTGCCATTCCAGCTCATTGAACCCCTGCGTGAGCTGTTCAAGGACGAGGTGCGCCGGGTCGGCCGCGAACTGGGCCTGCCCGAAGAGATGGTGGGGCGGCATCCCTTCCCCGGGCCCGGCCTGGCCATCAGAATCCTGGGCGACGTCAATCGTGCGCAGCTCGAGGTGCTCCGCAAGGCGGACCACATCTACATCGAAGAGATCCGGGCCGCGGGGCTGTACGACGAGATCTGGCAGGCCTTCGCGGTGCTGTTGCCGATTCGCTCGGTGGGGGTGCAGGGCGACGAACGGAGCTACGATCAGGTCATCGGGCTCAGGGCGGTCACCAGCCGCGACGGGATGACGGCCGACTGGTACGCGTTCCCGCCCGAGGTGCTGGCACGGATCTCCAATCGAATCGCCAACGAAGTGAACGGCGTCAACCGGGTGGTGTACGACGTCAGTTCGAAACCGCCGGCGACGATTGAGTGGGAGTAGGCGGATTCGACCGGTAGGCGATTAGGCGATTGGGCGATTGGGCGATTAGGCGATTGGGCGATTGGGCGATTGGGCGATTAGGCGATTGGGCAATTGGGCGATTGAGGGATTGGGCGAATCGCCTAAACGCCCTTCTCCTGCAGGAGCTTGAAGAACTCATCCGGTGTGGTCAGCTGGCTGAGGCGGTGTGGCACGTCCGGTTCCTTGGCAAACGTCGCGATCTTGCCGAGGATCGGGAGGTACTGGTTGCTCACCTCGATCGGTGGGGCGACGATCAGGAAGAAGTGATGCACTGGACGGTGATCCAGCCCCGCCCAGGGGACCCCGGCGGGCAGATGACCGTAGGCGAGCCGCACGCGGTTGACCAGCAGTGACCGGCCGTGGGGAATCGCGATGCCGCGCCCCACTCCGGTCGAACCGAGCTCTTCGCGGCGCTGCAGCACCTTGAGCAGGCCGGCGGAGGCACGCTGGTCGAGGCCCAGCCGGCTGACCAGCTCCGGCAGGACGGCCTCGGCGGTGGTGGCCCGCAGCGACAGGGCGATGGCCTGAGGCTCGAAGAAATCACGGAGTTGCATTGGGGCGGTAGCTTATCCGGCGCCGTACGCCCTGTCAAAGGGGGCGGCGTTTTCCCCCTTTCGCACTCCGGCATTCGTGGTAGCTTGGTGATTGAGGCTGGTTGGCCGCCCGCTTCACCCTCCGGAGGCGCACCACAGATGAAGACCGCACCGCTCACCTGGCTTGCCGGCACCGGCAGCTGGGCCTGGCACACCGCGCTCACCCTGTTCCTCCTCACGAACGCGGCCGCCATTATCGCCCTGCTGGTCACCCGCAATCGGTCATTGGTGGATCGATGGACGCCCCGCTGGCTGGCGGCCAATCTGGCGCTGCTCGGCTTCGGGGTCAGGGTGCCGTTGCTCCCCTCTGCCTTGCGAATGGTGGTCTCGGCCCTCCCGGACGTCGGCACGGCCGCGGCGATTGTCCCCAAGTAGCCCGACCGCCACTGAACTGCGGGACCGGCAGGGCGCGACTTCCCCGGCCCGCGCCCTTGGCCGGGCCCCCTCCAATCCCGTAACTTAGGGCATGGCTGACCGTCGCCTTCCCTACTCCCGATCCGCCCCGCCGACGCTGATCCTCGCCCCGATGGCGGGGGTCTCCGAGCCGCCCTTCCGGCAGATTTGCCGGCGGTTTGGCGCCGATGTGCTGTTGTCGGAATTCCTCTCCTCCGAGGCGATCCGGCGCGGTATCCGTCGGACGCTGCAGGATTGCGAGTTCGAGGAGATCGAGCGACCGCTGGGCATCCAGATCTACGGGGCGGACCCCTCCGCCATGGCCGAGGCGGCGGCGGTCATCACCGAGCATTACCGTCCCGAGTTCATCGACATCAACTTCGGCTGCCCGGTCAAAAAGGTCGTCCAGCGGAACGGCGGCTCGGGCTGCCTGCGGGATCTGGGCCTGGTGCAGCAGATCATCCGCGCGGTGGTGGCGGCCACCCCGTTGCCGGTGACGGTCAAGACCCGAAGCGGCTGGAACGACGATACCCGGGATCCGGTCGGCATCGCGCTGCGGATGCAGGATGCCGGGGCGAGCGCCTTCACGCTGCATGCCCGCACCCGCACCCAGATGTTCACCGGCAAGGCCAACTGGGATGAGATCGCCAGGGTGGTGGACGCGCTGGAGATTCCGGTGATCGGCAACGGCGACATTCATACGGCGGACGATGTCGTGCGCATGGTGGCGCATACCCGCTGCGCCGGCGTGATGATCGGGCGCGGGTCCTTCGGCAATCCCTGGCTGTTCCGCGACGCGCGCGCGCTGCTGTCCGGCGAGCCGCGACCCGAGGCAACCACGGCCGCGGACCGCTTCTCCGTCGCCCTCGATCACGCCCGGCTGGCGCTCCGGCTGCAGGGTGACACGCGGAAGACGGTGGTCGAGTTCCGGAAGCACTTCGGCTGGTACACCAAGGGTCTGCATGGCTCGAGCGAACTGCGGGGCCGGCTCTTCCAGGTCGAATCGATGATGGAGGCCGAAGCCATTTTCGGGGAGTATCTCTCGCCTGTGGCCGGCGTGGCGTGACCCCGGAACAGCTGTCGGCGCTGCTGGCGGAGGTGGCCGCGGGGACGCGCTCACCGGAAGCTGCCCTGGAGCGGCTCCGCCATTTCCCTACCGAAGCACTGCCCTTCGCCCAACTCGATCACCACCGGATGCTGCGACAGGGTCATCCCGAAGTGGTCTACTGCGCCGGCAAGACCCTCGACCAGGTCGAAGGCATCTGTGTCCGGCTCGCCGCGACAGGCAACGGCTTTCTCGGCACCCGGGCCACCCCGGAGCAGGCGGAGGCGCTGCGGCGGCGGTTCTCCGCGCTGGAATGGAACAGCCTCGCACGCACCGTCGTGCTCCGCCCTGCGGGCGAGCGCCGGGAGCCGGTCGGACGGGTCCTCATCGTCTGCGCGGGGACCAGCGACCTGCCCGTTGCGGAGGAGGCTGCGGTCACCGCCGACGTGCTGGGACACGGGGTCGAGCGGCTGACCGATGTCGGCGTTGCCGGACTGCACCGGCTGCTCAACGCGGCCCGCCAGCTTCACGCCGCGGATGTGCTGATCGTCGTCGCCGGCATGGAGGGGGCGCTGCCCAGTGTGGTCGGGGGCCTGGTCGGTGCGCCGGTGATCGCGGTGCCAACCAGCGTGGGGTACGGCGCGGCGTTCGGCGGGCTCTCCGCACTGCTCGCCATGCTCAATTCCTGCGCCGCCGGCCTCACCGTGGTAAACATCGACAACGGGTTTGGTGCGGCGATGGCGGCGAGCCGGATCCTCGGCCGGATGCTCCCGGGGCCGGCCGCGCGTGAAGCCACTGCCATCGCGGTGGGGGGCTGACGCCCGGGATGCTGCGAACCGTCTTTCGTTCAACCACACCGGCGTTCACCTGGCTCGACCTGGTGGAACCCAGCCGGGCGGATCTCGACGAGATCGCCCGGACCTACGGACTGACCGCTTCGGCGGTGACCGATTGCCTCGACCCGGAGCACCTGCCCAAGTTCGAACGGTTCAACGGGACCAGCTTTGCCATTCTCCGGGCCCACGACGAACTGGCCGAGCCGAGCGCCGACTGCATTCAGTCGTTTACCCGGAAGGTGGCCATCTTCTGGGCCCCGGAATTCTTCATCACAATCCATCGCAAGGACCAGTCCTACCTCACGGCGGTGATGCAGCGGTGGGAGCAGCGCAGCGGGACGCCCGACGAAGCACATCCCCTCTGGGCAAGTCTCCTGGCCGACCTCACCAACGGGGCGGTGCAGACCTACGAGGCGCCGCTGGTGGATGCCGAGATGCGGGTGGACACCTTCGAGGCTCAGCTGCTCAGCACCCACGACGTGGCGGAAGTGGTCCGGGAGCTGTACCAGGTCAAGCGCCGGGTCACCCTCGCCAAGCGACTGCTCTGGCGTACGCTCACCGTGGTGACCCGCTTCCCGCTGCCGGGAGAACGCTCTGGCTCGCTGATGCAGGATCTCCGGGAAAACACCGAAAGCATGCACTTCTACGCCGATGAGCTGCTGGAGGATGTCGTGAACCTGCTGCACATGCAGCTGTCGCTGGCGGCGCACCGCACCAACGAAGTCATCCAGGTCCTGACTGTATTCTCCGCCTTCTTCCTGCCGCTCACCTTCATCGTCGGGGTGTACGGGATGAACTTCCAATACATGCCGGAACTGACCCAGCGGCTGGGCTACCCCGCGGTGCTGGTCGCGATGGGGCTGGTGTGCCTCGGCATCGCGCTGTGGTTCCGGCGGCGCGGGTGGCTCAAATGAATGGCGTCATCTGGTTGACGGGAGGCCTCGTGGTCGGTGCGGCCGGGGCGCTCCTCTCGCGCCGTCGCCCGCCGGGACAGGGGTCGCTGCCCGGGGCCGACCCGGCGCTGCTCCCCGATCCCGCGTTGCGCTGGCTGGTCCAGGCGCGAGGGGCTCGTGCGGCGTGGGTCTCGACGCAGCCGGCCCGCGAGGGTGGCGCACCTGGCTGGCAGCGGTTCATCAGCGACGCCAGCTTCGGCGGTCAGGCGCTCAGCCTGGTCGAGGAACGGCTTGGCGCCCTGCGGGAGCAGGCGGCGTCCGGCGCCGAGCGGCTCGACGCCGGGACGCTGCTCTATGCGTCGGCCAGCGGGCTGGTCACCGGGCTGCTGCTGCCATCTGGCGCGCCGGCTGAATTGCTGAGCACTGCCGGCGAGGACCTCGTGGCGCTGCTTGACGGACTGGCGCGCAAGCCGATGCTCGACCGGATTACCCCCGACCTCGATGGGCCGGGCGAGTCGCTTGGCAGCATCGGACTCCGGCTGGCCTACCAGCTCGAGCGGATTCTGAATGCGGAGGTGATCGTCGCGGCGACGCTCGAGGACGAGGTGCGGATCATCGGCACGTCGGGGCGGGCCGACCGGCGCCTGCTCGATGCGGTGGCCCAGCCGGGCAGCCCGGTGCACCAGGTCGCCAGCGGCGAAGTGGCCTCCCTGACGAGCATCGCCGACCCGCTGGGTGGCATCGTGCACGACCGGCGGAGTCACGTCACGCCCGCGGTGGTCACCCCGATCCGGTTCGGCGAGGAGACCGTCGGCGCGGTCGCGTTCTGGACCGATGAGAACGCCGTGCCGATCGGGCCGGTGATCGCGGAGGTGCAGGAGACGCTGCGCAACGTCGGCCCGAGGATCGTCCGGGCCCGGAGCGGGGAGGAGTTGCGCAATGCCGCCATCACCGATCCGCTCACCGGGATGAAGAACCGGCGGGGGCTGGAAGAACTGATGAGTCGGGTCGGTGTGACCCAGGCGACGCTGATCTATGCCGACTTCGACAAGTTCAAGCTGCTCAACGACACCCTGAGTCATCAGGCGGGCGACGCCGCCCTGGTGCACTTCGCGCGACTGGTGCACGATCAGATCCGGGGCGGCGATGTCGCGGCCCGCATCGGCGGCGAGGAGTTCGCGATCTGGCTGCCGGGGGCGGCGCTGCAGTACGGCGCCAAGGTCGCGGATCGTATCCGCATCCGGCTGGGCACGACCACCTGGGACTGGCAGGGCCGCACCTGGCCGCTGAGTGCCAGCTTCGGGGTCGCCGCGGTGCCCGACACCAGCCGGAGCATCGGCAACCTCCCCGCGCAGGCCGACGCCGCCCTCATGGAAGCCAAGCGGCAGGGCCGGAACCGGGTGGAGACGGCGCGCACGATCGGGTGAGACCGGGGGGCTCGGAGCGGGTACAGGACGCCGCGGGGGTGTCCGCCTTGTTATATTGCGGCACTACCCGGGGGCGACTGGCTTCGACGGGTCGGTTGAAGGAATAGCTGCGTGCCCAGGTCCAGTGTCCTGGTAAAACCTTCTGGAACGCTTTATCTGCCAACTCTGAACTGGCAATGGCCGCGTAAGCTGAGCTTCTAGCTCGCTTCACGTACCTCCGCTGACTACAGCCCGCCCGGGGCGGTACCAGCGGATCGCAAATCTGGGCTAGTGGCTGCCGGAGCCCCGACGGCGGACACGAGATCTCTGGGGATAGAGCTGGGAGCGGCGGTCGCGGTGCCGGTTCCAGTCGACGCGGAAAACCGAGTCTACGCACGTAGACGCTTCTCCGGATGCTTTCGCGGACGAGGGTTCGATTCCCTCCGCCTCCACT
>JANMYS010000022.1:0-8855 GCA_031382385.1 Gemmatimonadota bacterium | reverse complement strand
GGCCACCGCGACCGCCAGCCCCACCGCCCTGGCCGCCCCGGCCGCCGCCCTGCCCGCCCCGGCCGCGCCCACCGCCGCCGGGTGCTTCAGGCGTGCCACCTGCGCTCGGACCCGTCATGCTACGCTCCTGGTCTGCCATGTCAGAACTCGAGTCCCCCATCGCGGGCCCCGTCGGCCACGGCCTTCACCCGCCCGTGGTACGCGTAGCCACCGCGATCAAAGACCACCTTGCTGATGCCCGCGGCCTTGGCCTTGACCGCCAGCTGCCGGCCCACGCCCTTGGCCTTGCCGACCTTGCCGGCGCCATCCACCGCTACGCCCTCGGAGCCGTCGCTCACGCCGAGCAGGCAGACGCCACGATCGTCGTCGACCAGCTGCGCGTAGATGTGCTTCAGCGAGCGGAACACCACGAGCCGGGGCCGACCGGCCGTGCCCGCCACCTTCTTGCGGACCCGCAGGTGCCGCCGTGCCCGCAGCTCGTGCCGGGTACTCGGAGACTTGACTGCACGCATGGTTACTTCGCTCCTGTCTTGCCGGCCTTGCGGCGAACGACTTCACCCTGATAGCGCACGCCCTTGCCCTTGTAGGGCTCGGGCTTCCGCAGGCTCCGGATCTCCGCCGCCACCTGGCCGACGAGTTCCTTGTCCGGACCCTCGATCTTGACGATCGTGTTGCCTTCCACCGTGAACTTGATCCCCTTGGGCGCGGGATAGGTCACGCCGTGGGAGAAGCCCAGCGCCAGCTGGAGGCCGGTGGGCTTGAGCTCCGCCTTGTAGCCGACGCCCTGGATCTCGAGCGTCTTGAGAAACCCCGTCGCCACGCCGTCCACCATGTTCTGGATCAGGGTGCGGGTCAGGCCGTGCAGCGCCTTGTGCCGGGTCTCCTCCGACGGCCGCTCGACGGTGATCTGGTCCCCACTATGCGCCAGCTTCATTTCCGGGTGCAGGGTGCGCGAGAGCTCTCCCTTGGGCCCCTTCACGGACAGCAGCTGTCCCTTGAGGCTCGCGGTGACGGCCTTCGGCACGGTCACCGGCTTTCTGCCGATTCGCGACATGGTCAGGCCTTACCAGATGACGGCGACAAGCTCGCCGCCAAGGTTCGCGGTCCGCGCATCGCGGTCGCTCATGAGGCCCTTCGGCGTGGACACGATCGCCATGCCGAGGCCGTTCTTGACCCGCGGGATCTCGCGCGACTTCACGTACTTGCGCAGGCCCGGTGTCGACATCCGGCGGAGTTCGCGGATGACCGACTGGTCGTTGTGATACTTCAGATAGAGACGCAGCACGCCGCGCGCACCATCATCGAGGATCTTGAAATCCGCGATGTAATGGTTCTCGTGCAGCAGCTTGGCCAGCTCGCCCTTGAGGCGGCTCACCGGGATATCGACACGCTTGTGGCCGGCCGCGCAGGCGTTCCGGATGCGGGTCAACATGTCCGCGACGGGATCAGTCATGCTCATAGTATGCTCCCCTACCAGCTGGCCTTGCGGACACCGGGGATCTCACCCCGGAGCGCCTGTTCACGGAAGCAGATTCGGCAGAGGCCGAACTTCCGCAGCACGGCGCGGCTTCGGCCGCAGCGATTGCAGCGCCGTACCCCGCGAACCTTGAACTTCGGCGTGCGCTTGGCCCGCTCGATCCAGCAGGTTTTCGCCATCAGTGTCTCCTCAAATGCTTCTCGGTGCGGCCAACGCCCGCGTTGGCCCGCCCAGGTTACGCCGCAACCGCCGGCGGCGTCTCACCGCGGAACGGCCAGCCAAACTCGCGCAGCAGCGCCATCGCCAGATCATCCCGGCCGGCATCGGTCACGATCGTGATGTCCATCCCGTGAATCCGCTCGACCTTGTCGAACTCGATCTCCGCGAAGATCATCTGCTCCTTGATGCCGATCGTGTAGTTGCCCCGGCCATCGAAGCTCTTGTTCGGCATCCCCTTGAAGTCCCGGATCCGCGGGATCGCCACGCTGATCATGCGGTCGAGGAATTCGTACATCCGGGCGTTCCGGAGCGTCACCGACGCGCCCACCGGCAGGCCCTCACGCAGCCCGAAGTTCGCGATCGCCTTCCGGGCCCGCCGCACCACCGCCTTCTGGCCGGTGATGATCGCCAGCTCGTCGGCCACCATTTCAATCAGCTTCGGGTTCTTCGCCGCTTCGCCCATGCCGACGTTTAGCACGATCTTCACGATCCGCGGGACCTGGTGCGGGTTGGTGAAGCCGAACTGCTTGGCCATGTTCGCCCGGATGACCTTGTCGAAGTAGGTCTTCAGGCGCGGCGTGCCGTCCACCGACTTCGGCGCGGCCTCCACCACGAACGCGGCGGCCTTGTCCTTGCCCTTGCTCTTGCCCTCGGCCTTGGGGGCCTTCGCGGCCTTGTCCTTCGGCGCGGCGGGTTCCTTGGTCTCGGCCATGATCAGCGGTTCCTCGGGATCGGCTGGCCCGACTTGACCGCGATCCGCTCCAGCGTGCCATCCGCGTCCTTGCGGCGGCGGATGCGGGTCGGCTCCCCGGTCTTCGGGTCGATGAGCATCATCTTCGAGTGGTGGATCGGCGCGGGGAACTCGATGATCCCCCCCGGCGCGTTCTGGGTGGCGCGGCGGTGCTTCTTCACCACGTTCACGCCTTCCACCGTGACCCGGCCGGTCTTGGGATAGACCCGCAGGACCTTGCCGCGCCGGCCCTTGTCATCGCCGGAGATCACCTGCACGGTGTCTCCCCCGGTGATGTGCAGCGACTGGCGGATCGGCGGCAGGTGCCGGATGCGCTTGGCCTTCTTGTGGACGAGCGGCTTCATATCAGATCACCTCTGGCGCCAGCGATACGATCTTCATGTACTTCTTCTCGCGGAGCTCGCGCGCCACCGGCCCGAAGATACGGGTCGCGCGCGGCTCACCCTGGTCGTTGATCAGCACCACGGCGTTCTCGTCGAACCGGATGTAGGAGCCGTCCTTGCGCCGGGTCTCCTTCACCGTCCGGACGATCACCGCCTTGGCCACATCGCCCTTCTTCACCTGACCGGTCGGGATGGCGTCCTTGATGGCGACCACCACCTTGTCCCCGAGCCCGCCGTACCGGCGCATGCTGCCGCCCAGGACGCGGATCACGAGCGCCTTCCGGGCGCCGGAATTGTCGGCCACCTTCACGATCGATTCTTGCTGTATCATCTCTGCCTCTTTGGGCCGTTGGCCGTTAGCCGTTGGCCTTTAGCCGTTCGTCCAGTGTCGCCACATCCTGCCGACCGCACAGTCGCCAACGGCCAACGGCCAATGGCGAACGGCTGCTACTTCGCCCGCTCGATGATCTCGACCACCCGCCACGAGACCGTCTTGGCCACCGGCCGGGTCTCCATGATCTTGACCAGGTCACCCATCTTGGCGCCCATCTCGTTGCGTGCCTTCACACCCTTGGTGCGGGTCATCTGCTTGCCGTAGGCGGCATGCGCGAAGCGACGGGTCAGCGTCACCACGACGGTCTTGGTCATCTTGTCGCTCGCCACGACGCCCTGCCGGGTCTTCCGGCGGTTCACGGGGCGGGCGGCGGCAGTCGTCTGGTCGGCCATGGTCTTCCTCAGTCTAGTGCGACAGTTCGCGCGCGCGCAGGACCGTCTTGATCCGCGCGATATCCCGCCGCAATCCCCGGAACCGCATCGGGTTCTCCAGCGACTCGGTCGCCGAGCGGAACCGGAGCCGGAACTCCTCCTCGCCCAGCTCGGCCAGCTTCGCCTTCAGGTCGTCCACCGACAGTTCGTGCAGCGCTTCGATCTTCATGGGCTCAGTCCTCCAACCGCTTCACGATGCGCGTGCGCACCGGCAGCTTGCTTGCCGCGAGGCCGAGGGCCTCCTGCGCCAGCACGAGAGTCACGCCTTCGATTTCGAAGAGCATCCGGCCCGGCTTGACCACCGCCACCCAGCCCTCCGGATTGCCCTTGCCCTTCCCCATCCGCGTTTCCGCCGGCTTCTTGGTGATCGGCTTGTCCGGGAAGATCCGGATCCAGACCTTGCCGCCACGCTTCATCTCGCGCGTGAGCGCGATACGGGCCGCCTCGATCTGCCGGTTGCTCACCCAGCCGGGCTCGAGCGACATCAGGCCGTACTCGCCGAACGCCACCGTGTTGCCCCGGGTCGCCAGCCCCCTGGTCTTGCCCTTGAACGTCTTGCGGAACTTGACCCGCTTCGGTGACAGCATCGGTCAGCTCCCCGTGCTGTAGGTCCGGCCCGAGACATCCTCGACGACTTCGCGGAGGAAGACCCAGACCTTGATGCCGATCGTGCCGTAGGTCGTCTTGGCCGTGCTGGTCGCGTAGTCGACGTCAGCCCGCAGGGTGTGGAGCGGCACCCGCCCCTCCCGGTACCCCTCGACCCGCGCGATTTCCGCCCCGCCCAGCCGCCCGCCGGCCCGCACCCGGATGCCCAGCGCGCCCATGCGCATCGAGCTCTGCACCGCGCGCTTCATGGCGCGGCGGAACGAAATCCGCTGCTGCAGCTGATGCGCGATGTTGTCGGCCACCAGCTGGGCCGACAGCTCCGGCCGCTTGATCTCCTCGACGTTCACCGCGGCGTCCTTGCCGGTGAGCTGCGCCAGCTCATCCCGCAGCTTGTCCACTTCGGCGCCCCGCTTGCCGATCACCACGCCCGGCCGGCCGGTGTGAATCGTCACGGTGACCTTGCCGGGCTTCCGCTCGATGTCGATCCGCGCGATCGCCGCATGCCCGAGGCGCGCCTTCAGGTACTTCCGGACCAGCTCGTCTTCCTTGAGCAGCGCCGGCATGTCCTTGGTGGCGTACCACCGCGACGACCACTGCTTGACGATGCCAAGCCGCAGGCCGATTGGATGGGTCTTCTGTCCCATTACTCGCTCTCCTTCGTGCCGACGTGGATCGTCACGTGGCTCGTGGGCTTCCGGATCGGGACCCCGCGCCCCTGGGCCGCGGCATGGTGCCGCTTGAGCGGCGTCCCCATGTCCACCGTCGCCCAGGTCACCACCAGCTCATCGACGTCGAGCGCGGTGTTGTCCTTCAGCGCCGCCTGCTCCGCGTTGGCTACCGCCGAGCGCAGCGTCTTGGCGATCTGGCGGGCCGCCAGCTTCTTGCTGAAGCGGAGGATCGCGTACGCCTCATTCACGTTCTTGCCGCGGATCAGGTCCACCACGAGCCGCATCTTCCGCGGCGACTGGCGCACCCCCCGCTGTATCGCACGGGCTTCCATGGTCATTCTGCCTTGGCCTTCTTGTCGGCCACGATCTTGCCGCTATGCCCGCGGAACAGCCGGGTCGGGGAGAATTCGCCGAGCTTGTGACCGACCATGTTCTCGGTCACATAGACCGGCACGAACTTGTTGCCGTTGTGGACCGCAAAGGTGTGGCCGACGAATTCGGGCAGGATGGTGCTCGCCCGGCTCCACGTCTTGACCACCTTCTTGTCGTTCTTGGCGTTCAGCTGCTGGACCTTGCCCAGGAGCGACGCCAGGACGAACGGACCCTTCTTGATACTGCGCGACATCAGTTACCCCCCCCGGTGGCCTTGCCCCGGCGCCGACCGCGGACCACGAACTGGTTGGACTTCTTCTTCGCGTCGCGGGTCTTCTTGCCCTCGACCTTGCCCCACGGGCTGACCGGCGGACGGCCACCCGACGTCTTGCCCTCGCCCCCACCCAGCGGATGGTCGACCGGGTTCTTGGCCACGCCGCGCACTCGGCCCTTGCGGCCCAGCCAGCGCGTCTTGCCCGCCTTGCCGCGCGAGAGCAGCTCGTGCTCGCCGTTGCCGACCTCGCCGATCGTGGCGATGCACTTCATGTGCACCCGGCGCGTCTCGGTTGAGCGGAGCCGCAGGGTGACATAGTCGCCCTCTTTCGCCACCACCTGAGCGCTGGTGCCCGCCGAGCGGATCATCTGCGCGCCCTTGCCGATCTTGAGCTCCACGCAGTGCACCGTCTCACCCAGGGGGACTTCGCCGAGCGGGATCGAATTGCCCACCCGCGGATCCACGCCCGGACCGGAGAGGATCGTATCCCCCACGTTCAGCCCCTTGGGGTGGATGATGTAGCGCTTCTCGCCGTCGGCGTAGACCACCAGCGCGATCCGCGCGGTGCGGTTCGGATCGTATTCCACCGAGTCGATCCGGCCGGGAATTCCGAACTTGTTCCGCTTCCAGTCGATCTTGCGATACATCTGCTTGTGGCCGCCACTGATGTAGCGCATCGTGACGTGGCCCTGATTGTTCCGCCCGCCGCTGCGCTTGATCGGCTCGAGCAGCGACTTTTCCGGCGTCGCGCGGGTGATCTCCGCGAAATCCGACACCGAGCGGAACCGCGTGCCGGGCGTCACCGGCTTGAATTTACGGATGCCCATATCAGCCCTCGAACACGGGGAGTGTCTCCCCATCCTTCAGGACGACAATCGCCTTCTTCCACCGCGCGGTCACACCACGAGTCTTGCCCCGCACCACCGCGTTGCGGCGCATCTGCATCGTGCGCACGGCCACCGCGGTCACCCCGAAGAGCTGCTTGAGCGCTTCGCGGATCTGGTGCTTGTTCGCCTCCGGATGCACCTCGAAGGCGTATTCCTTCTTGACCTGGTAGGCCGCCGAGGACTTCTCGGTGACCACCGGCCGGACGATCAGCTCATGGAGCGATGGCATCTACTTGCCCCCCTTCTTCTTGGGCGCGGACTTCTTGGGCGCCGCGGACTTCTTCGGGGCCGCCTTGGCCTTCGGGGCGGGCTTCGCCGCCTTCGGCGCCGCCTTTTTCGCCGCCGCCTTGACTGCCTTCTTTGCCGCCGGCTTTGCCGCCTTGGGCGCCGCCGGTTTCACCTTGACGGCCTTCGGCGCCTTGGGAGTCCGCGGCGCCTCATCCCGCGCCACCTTCGGCGCCGGCACGAAGGCCCGCACATACGGCTCGGCCATCACGCCGGAAAGCGCGCCTTCCTCGACCAGCACGACATTCGACCAGAGGATGTCGTAGCTCGTCACGTCGCTGTACGGCTGCACCCGGACCCGGGGCAGGTTGCGCGCGCTGAGGTAGACCGCCTCGCTGACGCCGTGGGTCAGCAGCAGGACCTTCTTGTCCATCACGCCGCACTGGGTGAGCAGGGCGACGAGCTCGCGGGTCCGGGGCGACTGCAGCTCGAACCGCTCGATCACCATCAGACCACCGTCCGCCGCACGCGCATTGAGCGCGCTCTTGCGGGCCAGCTGGCGCACCTTCTTGGGCAGGTCGATGCGATAGTCGCGCGGCACCGGACCGAACACCTTGCCACCGCCGGGCCAGTTGGGGGAGCGGATCGAGCCCTGCCGCGCGCGGCCGGTGCCCTTCTGCTTCCACGGCTTCTGGTTGCCGCCGGAGACCAGACCACGGGTCTTGGTCATGGCGGTACCCTGCCGCTGGTTGGCCATGTAGGCCGTCACCGACTCGTGCAGCACCGGCTCGTTCACGGTGCCGTCGAACAGCGCCTCCGGCAGGCTGAACGCGGCGTTCTTCCGCGCGCCGGCGGGCGAGAAATGCGGGGCCTCAATCATGGCGGCTCTTCCCGTGCTGCTTGTTCACCAGCAGGATGCCGTGCTTGGCACCCGGCACCGCGCCGCGCACGAACAGCAGGTTGCGCTCCGCGTCAATCTTGACCACGCGCAGGCCCAGCTCGGTGTGCCGCTCGGCGCCCATGTGGCCCGGCATCCGCTTCCCCTTGATCACGCGCGAGGGATCGGTACCGGCACCTACCGAGCCCGGCTTGCGGTGCCGGGTGTTGCCGTGGCTGCCCGGCCCGCCACCAATACCGTAGCGGTGGACCACGCCCTGGAACCCGCGGCCTTTGCTGGTGCCGGTCACCTTGACCAGCTCACCGGGAGCGAAGATGCCGACGGTGATCGTCTCGCCCATCGTGTGGGTCGCGCCGGCGGTGCCGAATTCCTTCAGGAACTGCGGGGCGATGTCGACCGACGCCGCCTTGGCGTGGCCCAACTGCGCCTTCGAGGTCCGCTGGGGCAACCGGTTGCCGTACCCGAGCTGCACCGCGTTCGCCTTGACCTGCAGCACGCGGCAGGGGCCCGCTTCGATCACCGTGACCGGGACCGAGCTGCCATCCTCCACGAACAGGCGGGTCATGCCGAGCTTGCGCCCGATCAATCCATTCGCCATGGCTATTCGACCTTGATTTCCACGTCTACGCCGGCTGGCAGATCCAGCTTCGTCAGCGCATCCATGGTCTGGGGCCGCGAGTCGTTGATGTCGAGCAGCCGCTTGTGGGTGCGCAGCTCGAACTGCTCCCGGCTCTTCTTGTCCACGTGCGGGCTGCGCAGCACGGTCCAGCGCTCGATCTTCACCGGCAGCGGAATCGGGCCGGAGACCTGCGCCCCGGTCTTCTCCGCGGTACGGACGATGTCGGCGGCAGCCTGGTCCAGGACGCCGTGATCGAAAGCCTTGAGACGGATGCGGATGCGCTGTGCCATGTCTGCCTCTGAGTCTGAGCTGTCAGCCCTCAGCCGTCAGCCGTCAGCGCTGATGGCTGACGGCCGATGGCTGACCGCTTACTTCAGGATCTTCGTGACCACGCCGGCGCCGACCGTCCGGCCGCCCTCGCGGATGGCGAAACGGAGACCTTCCTCCATCGCGATCGGCGTGATCAGCGTGATGTGCATCTGGATGTTGTCGCCCGGCATCACCATCTCGACGCCCTCGGGCAGCTCGACCGAGCCCGTCACGTCGGTGGTGCGGAAGTAGAACTGCGGCCGGTAGCCCTTGAAGAACGGCGTGTGGCGCCCGCCCTCCTCCTTGTTCAGCACGTACACCTCGGAGTTGAACTCCGTGTGCGGCGTGATGCTGCCGGTCTTGGCGAGGCACATGCCGCGCTCGATGTCGTTCTTTTCCACG
>JANMYS010000017.1:0-12830 GCA_031382385.1 Gemmatimonadota bacterium | reverse complement strand
CACCTCGACCCGCTCGCGTCCCTGCTGCAGCGAGAGATGGTTGAGCTTCTCGGCCACACCGTGCTCGTGATTCCACACCTCCTCCCCGCTCTTCACGCTGCCGCGATAGAGCCGGAACAGGGTCACATCGCCGACGTGCGGCTCCGAGACCGTCTTGAAGACGTGGCCCAGGAGCGGCGATCCGCCGTTGCCCGTGTGGTCGCCCTCGCCGCCGGGGATTGGCGCTTCCGCCGGTGACGGCAGCAGGTCGACGATCTCAGTGAGCAACTGGCGCATTCCGTACGTCAGTGTCGCGCTTCCCACGAGCATCGGGACGATTTCACCCGCCAGCACCCCCTTCCGCAGCCCGGCGATGATCTCGTCGCGCGAGAGCTCCTCGCCCGCAAGGTACTTCTCGAGGAGGGCGTCATCGGTTGCGGCGATCGATTCCACCAGCTGATCGTGGTACTTGGCGTAGGTCTCCTTGACGTCATCAGGGAGCGGGACGGTGTCGTACTCGCCGGTCTTGGTGCCCTTGCGATAGGTGAGCGCCTCGTCGGTGAGCAGGTTGACGATCCCGTGGAAGTTGGCGCCGTTGCCGATCGGGATTTCGACCGGCACCACCTTGGGAGAGAGGTGGGTTCGGACATCGTCGAAGACCCGCTCGAAATCGGCCCGCTCGCGGTCCATCTGTCCGACGAAGAGCAGCCTCGGCAGGTGGAGCCGGTCGCAGATCTCCCACACCTTTTCGGTCCCGACCTCGACGCCTCCGGTCGCGTTGAGCACCACGACGGCCGCATCGGCGGAGTGCAGCGCGGCGGTAGCTTCGCCGAGAAAGTCGAGGAATCCGGGAGCGTCGAGGAGATTGATCTTGGTATCGGCCCACTCGGCGAAGCCAAGGCCGAGGGAGATGGAGTGCTGTCGCTGGATTTCGTCTGCGGAGTAGTCGGTGAGGGTGGTGCCTTCCGGGATGCTGCCACGCCGCCTGGTGGTGCCTGCGACGTAGGCGAGCGCGTCAACGAGGCTTGTCTTGCCAGCCGCACCGTGGCCGACAAATGCCACGTTGCGGATGGCGGCTGAGCGATAGACCCGCATAGGGCCAACCTCCTTGAAGGGGTTGGGCTATCATGCGCGCCGGGTTCCGTGGTGTCAAATGCCTTGGCATGAGGACGGCGTGAAGATGGGCTTAGACCTGCACCCCTGCCCCATGCTGGCGGCATGGGTGAACGATGCCGCCTGAAAATGCCCGAGGTGGCGCGGCAGTCGTTCACCTCTGGCCAGCGCGACCAGGGGTCGCATGGGTCCGCGGGGACCTCCCTCGGCTTCTTCCGGCCGCGCCGGCTCTGACCGAGCCGCCCCTTGGCAGGCTATGACGGGGCGGAACTGGCCTCAGCGATTGACGGAAAGCGGCTAGGGTCATAACTTGCTAGCCGTAAAGCAAGTCACTGAGCTCGTCTCACGATTGCAGGCCCATGAACCCAGCGGCTCAACCCCCGCCCCAGCGGGACGCTGTGCGCGAGCGGAACGCCCCCCGGACTCGGGAGGCGATCCTTGATGCGGCAGAGCAGCTGTTCGCGGATCGCGGGTACGATGCGACGAGCTTCACCGATGTGGGCGCTGCGGCGGGTGTCTCGCGCGGCACGCCGGGGTACTTCTTCGGCGCCAAGGAGCAGCTCTATCGTGCGGTGCTCGAACGCTGCCTCGAGCGAGTCCGGGCCGCGGTCCGCAATGGCCGGGAGCGGGCGCTGGCCAGCCGGGAACCGCCGGAAGTTGTGCTGGCGGGAGCAGTCGGTGAGTACTTCGACTTCATCAGCGCCAATCCGGAATTCGTCCGTCTGCTGGAGCGGGAGGCGCTCGATGGAGGCCGGCAGCTGGCCCAGATCCCGCCCCACCTCGAAGCAGCCCAGGAAGCCCTCGGGGCGATCGTCACCGAACTGGCATTGGATCCGGCCGATGAAGCCGAGGCGCAGCAGCTCCTGATCAGCATGCTGGCGCTCTCGTGGTTTCATGTCGTCCATGGCCCCACGGTCCTGCGCGCCCTCGGTGTGAATGCCGGGGACCCGGGCTTCCAGGCCGCCCGGCGGCGACATGTGGTGCAGCTGGTGGTCCAGGGCCTCCGTGGCCAGCTCGGTACTACGGCATCCGGCCGTTCCGGCCGACAATAGTTGTCAGGCACGCTTCCCCGCAACAGGATCGTACGATCATGACAGACGTGATGACGCCGAGACCCGGCACCGCGAGTCGGCCCGTAACGCCGCTGGCCACCGAGAAGGAGGCCCGGGACGTGGCCGAGGCCGCGCGGGAGAATGAGTGGGCCGCACCGAGCTTCGTCAGACAGCTGTTCGAGGGCAATTTCCAGCTCGGACTGATCCACCCCTTCCCTGCGCCGGATCCGGTGGAGGTCGAGCGGGCCCGCCCGTTCCTCGAGAAGCTCGAGAAGTTCATGCGGGAACGGGTTGACAGCGACCGGATCGATCGCGAGGGACAGATTCCCCCCGACGTGATCCAGGGGCTGCGGGAGCTCGGCGCCTTCGGCATCAAGATCCCCACGGAATACGGCGGCCTCGGTCTATCGCAGCTGATGTACACCAAGGCGATCGGCCTCGTCACGAGCCAGGACGGCAGTCTCACCGCGCTGCTTTCCGCGGCCCAGTCGATCGGCGTGCCGACCCCGCTCAAGCTCTTCGGCACGCCCGAGCAGAAGAAGAAGTATCTCCCCCGGCTGGCGAAGGGTGCCATCTCCGCCTTTGCCCTGACCGAATCGAACGTCGGCTCGGATCCGGCCGGCGTCTCCACCCATGCCGAGCTCTCGGCGGACGGCACGCACTACATCCTCAACGGCGAGAAGTTGTGGTGCACCAACGGCACCGTGGCGGAGCTGTTCGTGGTGATGGCGCGGACCAGCGGGAAGAAGATCACCGCGTTCATCGTCGAAAAGGACTGGCCCGGCGTCGAGGTGGTGCAGCGGCTCCACTTCATGGGCCTCAAGGCGATCGAGAACGGCATCATCCGCTTCACCGACGTAAAGGTGCCGGTCGAGAACGTGATCTGGGGTGAGGGCAAGGGGCTCAAGCTCGCGCTGATCACGCTCAACACCGGCCGGCTCACCCTGCCGGCCTCGAGCGTGGCGGGCGCCAAGCGCTGCCTCGAGATCGTGCGCCACTGGGCGAGCCAGCGGGTGCAGTGGGGCCAGGCGGTGGGCAAGCATGACGCCGTCGCCCAGAAGATCGGGCGGATGGCCGCCGAGACCTTCGCCATGGAAGCGGTCAGCGACCTCGCCAGCCTCATGGCCGACGCCGGGGACCGCGATATCCGGCTCGAGGCCGCGATCGCCAAGATGTGGAACACCGAAATCGGTTGGCGCATCATCGACGACACACTGCAGATCAAGGGCGGGCGCGGTTACGAGACCGCCGACAGCCTCCGGTCGCGCGGCGAGCGCCCCGACCCGGTCGAGCGAATGATGCGCGACTGCCGGATCAACCTCATCTTCGAGGGGTCGTCGGAAATCATGCGGCTGTTCATTGCCCGCGAGGCGGTGGACACGCACCTGCGGGTGGCGGGGGCACTGATCGATCCCAAGTCGACCGGTTCGCAAAAGCTGAACGCCCTGATCAAGTCCGCCGGCTTCTACGGGCTCTGGTATCCCAAGCTCTGGATTCCGTTCAAGGGGTGGTTCGGCTACGGCGAGTTCGGCCGGCTGACCGGGCACCTGCGCTTCGTGGAGCGGTCCAGCCGGAAGCTGGCGCGCACCCTGTTCCACTGCATGGTGCGCTTCGGGCCCAAGCTCGAGAAGCGCCAGGCGGTCCTCGGACGGCTGGTCGAGATCGGGGCGGAGCTGCTGGCCATCTCGGCCGCATGCAGCCGGGCCCAGGCGATGGTGGCGGCCCAGCCGAGCCAGACCGGCCCGCGGGAGCTGGCCGATATCTTCAGTCGGCAGGCACGGCGACGGATCGAGCAGAAGTTTCGCGATGTCTGGTCCAACGACGACGTCGCGGTCTACGCCACTGCACGGCATGTGCTGGACGACCATTTCCTGTGGCTCGAGGCGGGGATGGTGCGGGACGGGAAGTAGGGAGCAGGCGGGAGGCGGGAGGCGGGAGGAATCTGAAAGGGCGGAGAGGACCGAATGGTCTCCTCCGCCCTTTTCATTTTTGAGTCAGTCGCAACCGTTCGGTTTCCGGTGCACCCTGGCCGGTGTGGCGCGGAGCTTAGCGGCTCCCTGCAGCACCTGGCTTGCAGGTATATCCGTACGCCAGCTGCTGCAGTGCCCCGCCCTGCTCCCTGAACAGCGCACTGATCGTGACGCATTTCTCCAGCGGTGCTTCCAGGGCGATCGTGCCGCGGAACCGGCCGGCAATTCGGGCTCCGGGGTAACGCGCCTCGAACTCTGCCCGGCTGGAAGTGCCCTGCGCGGCGGGATCGACGACCAGGACCAGGCGCTCGGCCCCGTCGAAATAGAGAGTCGGCGATTGCGAAGTCTCGTCGACACGGATGCTCGGGATGATGATCACGCCGCCGACTTTCCAGCGCGGAGGCGGGGCGAGGCGACGGGGCAAGCGGGCACTGGCGAGGGCTTCCCGCTGGCCCCGGCTGGCGAAGATGCGTTCGACATCGGGCAGCGTCGTCTTGCCCAGAATCAGGCCCACCACGTCGGCCTCGGCAATGGCGACCGCAGCATTGCCCTCCTGCGCCGCGAGCGCGGCAGGCAGAAGTGCCAGGGCGACCAGAATGTGACGTAGCACACGCATTCGGGGAGCTTTCCGTGAGGGACAGCTCCACGATGGGCAACCACCGTACCGCCTCGGTGCCCAACCCGTAAACGCTTGCCCTGCAGAGCGGTAGCGCACCGCAGCGAGCGGCAGGCAGGCGCTTCCGGCAGCAGCGTGCGGCAGGCGCGGGATAGTGCATGGCTCGATGGACGAGGCAGGAACGGACCGGCGCGAGGAAGATCGGGGAATTAGATTCGTGGCGTTTGGCGGCCAGCGACGGATCGCCCGGCCCGCATGCAAGAAAGGGCGACCCGCCGGGGCGCCCACCTCGTGGCTCCAAGGAGAACCTCATGGCTGTCGCCGAAGGACGCACCATTCCCTTTGTGGGCCCGGAGCACGTCGACGTCGCGGTACTGGAGACCTTTGGCTACGACGGGCCGGAGCAGGAGATTCTCACCGAGACCGATGAATTCAGCGCCGTCTGTCCGTACAGCGGACTGCCGGACTTCGCGACGCTCGCGATCCGCTACGTGCCGGCCGCCAAGTGCATCGAGCTCAAGAGCCTCAAGTACTATGTCACCAGTTACCGCAACGTTGGCATCTTCCAGGAGCACGCTACCGCGAAAATGGCCGAGGACCTCAC
Organism: Gemmatimonadota bacterium; assembly: GCA_031382385.1. Classification (GTDB taxonomy): domain Bacteria; phylum Gemmatimonadota; class Gemmatimonadetes; order Gemmatimonadales; family GWC2-71-9; genus JADJOM01. Next base: position 7,496 of record JANMYS010000017.1, on the reverse strand, counting down.
GAAAGTGCTGGCCCCGAAGTGGCTCGAGGTGAAGACCGTCTACAGGGTGCGCGGTGGCTTTCTCACTACCTGTGTCGTCCGCCTCCCCGCGGCCTGAGCGCCCCGGGCTCAGCTCAGGCGATTCCGGCCCCAGAGCCGCCACTCTCTTGGCAGCGACAGATAGTAGCCCGTCACCACACTGACGAGCGAAACAACGCTGGCCGCAACGAAGAGCAAGTACACCACCCGGCCGCTGGGGATGAATCGCCGCAGGCTGCCAAAGGTGTGCAGTCCCATCACCGTCCGATGCAGCTGCCCCCGCCGATCAATCCGGCTCAATGCCCCCGTGGCGACATTGACATGGACGACGGTCCCGGCCTCGTCGCCCAGCGCGACCCGCCAGACCGGCAACGCTCCCCCCTGATAGACGCCATCGTGCCGCTCGATCAGTTTCGGCACGCCGATCGTGGCCCTGGGTGAATCCAGCAACACGACTTCCCGCGCGACAGCCTCATCGACCACGACCCGGCTGCCGTCGCCCGCATCGAGGAGCATGACCGCCCCGTCCGCCCCGGTAAGGCGATAGACGATTTTTGCGCCGAGGCGTTCGACGGTCAGCTGGGTGACTGGAGCGATTCCACTGTCGGCGGAGATTGCGGCCTGGACGGCCTGGGCAGGCGTCACCGTCGCTCGGGCAAAATCGGGCCCGGTGTCGCGTCGACCACGACCCTGAACGGCGTCTCCCCCGGCCGCCATGATGCCGGTGACGATCCACATCACCAGCACGAGTCCGATGCCAATACCGACCCACTTATGAATCTTGAAGATCAAGCGCACAGCGCCTCCTCCATCGGGTGATTGCAGGCGGTCATGATAACCCGGCGACGATAAACTCAGGATGAAATCGGTGCCGCGGGTCGGGCGGCGCCCCCTGCAACCAGCTGCTCTGCCAGCCGGCGCAACCGATCGGCCCCGGGTACCGCGGTCACCCAGCGTGGCGGCACCGCGTGCTCACCATCCCGCGCCCCCATCAGCCCGCCGGCGACGGCCGCGTTGGTATCGGTGTCACCCCCCGCCGTGGCGAGCCATTGCAGCCCGCGCTCCAGATTCGGCTCATGATAGGCGAACCAGAGCGCCGTCTCGACCCCGTGCACCACGTATCCCGCCTCCGGCCCGGTGATGGACAGCTCCTCGCGCCGTTCGAGCGGTACGCGGCGGATCGCATCACACAATTCGGCCGGGGCGGCATTGCTGGTCAGCGCCTCGAGCACATCCCCGATGAAGTCGCGCCGGCCGCGGAGAAAGCACGCCGCCGCGACGTTGATGGCTACCGCGCCCCAGCCACACCGTTCGTCCGGATGGGTGAGGACGGCCGTGTGATAGCTGCCGCTGATGAGATTGGGCGGTGTGCCGAAGGTACGGAGGGCGACCGGCAGGCAGCGCGACAGGACCCCGTTGCCCGCCTGTCCGCCGGTCGAGCCCGGTGGCGAGTCGTGCTGCCGGATGTGCCTGAGCGCTGTCCGGGTCCACAGCCCGATCCCCCGCCCGTCCTGCTCGGCCCATTCGGCCCAGCGCAACGCCAGCCGCCGCAGGTCCACTTCCGCTTCCAGCAGCTCCTCCGCCAGCAGCACGGTGAAGGCCAGGTCATCATCGTAGGGCGACTCGGCGGTGTCGTGGCGGATGATGTCACGCAGACCGCCGGGAAAGGCCGTCGCGATGGCCTCTGCTGTGTGGAGAAACTCGGTGGGCACGCCGAGGGCATTGCCGGCAGCAAGTCCGAGCAGCGCACCGCGCGCGCGGCTGGGGAGGTCGGGAGGGGTCATGGTCCGTGGTGCGAGTGGAAGCGGGCAGCGCCCGGGGAGCACCACGGCGCCGGCCGGAAGGCCGGATCGTGTGGCGGAGAGAAAATAACTCCAGCCGGGGACTGCCCGCCAAAGTCAGCCGACCGACACCGACCGCCCCGGTTGAAGTGGCAGCGCCGCCGCCCCTCCCACCTCTCATACCGCACCGGCTATCTTCTCATTTCTCTCCCCCGTCCGTCCGCACCGAGGAGCGCCTCGTGTCCAAAGACTCGCTGACCGTCGTCGACAACCGTACCGGCAAGACCTACGAGCTGCCTGTCACCGAAGGCACGATCAAGGCGATGGACCTGCGCCAGATCAAGATGGCAGACGATGACTTCGGGCTCATGGCCTATGACCCGGCCTACCTGAATACCGCCAGCTGTCGCAGCGCCATCACTTTCATCGATGGCGACAAGGGGATCCTCCGGTACCGCGGCTACCCGATCGAGCAGCTGGCTGAGAAGGCGAGCTTCCTCGAGGTGGCCTACCTGCTGTTCGAAGGCGAGCTGCCCACCCGCGCGCAGCTCGACAAGTGGGAACACGACGTGCGCTACCACACCTACGTCCACACCAACGTCATCAAGTTCCTCGAGGGCTTCCGCTACGATGCCCACCCGATGGGCACCCTGCTCGGCGCGGTCGGGGCGCTGTCGACGTTCTATCCCGACGCGAAGAACATCGAGGATCCGGCCAATCGCTACCTCCAGCGCATCCGGTTGATGGCCAAGTTCCCGACCATCGCCGCCTTTGCCTTCCGCCACTCCCGCGGGCTGCCCTACGTCTTTCCGCGGAATGACCTGAGCTACATCGGCAACTACGTCAACATGACCTTCGAGATCGGCGGCAAGCTCGAGCCCAATCCCGTGCTCCAGCGGGCACTCGAGATTCTGCTGATCCTTCACGCCGACCACGAGCAGAACTGCTCCACCAGCGCGGTGCGGAGCGTTGGCTCCTCCCAGGTGGACCCGTTCTCCGCCGTCTCCGCCGGCATCGCCGCCCTGTACGGCCCGCTGCACGGCGGCGCCAACGAGGCGGTGCTGTCCATGCTGGATGAGATCGGCGACAAGAAGAACATCCCTGCCTTCATCGCCTCGGTGAAGAAGGGGGAGGGCCGCCTCATGGGCTTCGGGCACCGGGTCTACAAGTCCTACGACCCGCGCGCCAAGCTGATCAAGAAGGTGGCCTACGATGTCTTCGCGGAAACTGGCCTCAACCCGAAGCTGGAGATCGCGCTCGAGCTCGAACGCATCGCGCTGGAGGATGAATACTTCATCAAGCGGAAGCTCTACCCCAATGTGGACTTCTACTCCGGCCTGATCTACCAGGCGATGGGCTACCCCACCGACTACTTCACGGTGCTGTTCGCCCTGGGCCGCCTGCCGGGCTGGGTCTCGCAGTGGGAGGAGATGCTGCAGGACACGGAGCAAAAGATCTCCCGCCCGCGGCAGATCTATACCGGATACGACGAACGGGAGTTCACTCCCATCGCGATGCGCGGCTAGCGGCTCGGCGCGGGCCGACCTCACAGCGGGATCCGGGCGACCCACGTGGTCGCCCTTGGTCTTGCAGTCCTGGTGCGCCGCGGCCCTCTAGCCACCATTCCCCGCTCGCCCCACCTTCTGTCCATGACGGACACCGCGCCCGCCTCCGACGCCGAACTCGACGACCGCCTCTCCCGCCCGACCGCCGGGCTGCTCGACACGCTGCAGCGCCACACCGGCGACCTCCTCATCCTTGGCGCGGGCGGCAAGATGGGCCCCACACTGGCCCGCATGGCGCGCCGGGGAATGGAGTCCGATGGCGCTGGCCGACGGGTTATCGCCGTCTCCCGCTTCCGCGATCCCGCCGTCGCCGACGGCCTGAGGGCAGCCGGCATTGACGTGATCGCTGCCGACCTGCTTGACCCCGTCGCCCTCGCCGCCCTGCCTGATGCGGAGAGCATCATCTTCATGGCGGGGCAGAAGTTCGGCACGCTCGGCAACCCGGCGGAGACCTGGGCAATGAACGCCATCGTGCCGGCCAGGGTCGCCGAGCGATTTGCCGGACACCGCACCGTGGTCTTCTCCACCGGAAACGTCTACCCGCTCACTCCCGCCGCCGGCGGAGGCCCGACCGAGTCCACACCACCGGGCCCCATCGGCGAATACGCCATGAGCTGCCTCGCCCGCGAGCGGATCTTCGAAGACGCCGCCCTCAGATACGGAACTCCGGTCGCCCTCGTGCGACTGAACTACGCGATCGACCTCCGCTACGGCGTCCTGCTCGACACCGCCCGGCGGGTCCTCGCGCGACAGCCGGTTCCGCTCGCCATGGGCTTCGTCAACGTCATCTGGCAGGGCGACGCCAGCGCCCGCGCGCTGCAGTGCCTCGATCTGGCCGCGACGCCGGCCGACCGGCTGAACCTCACCGGCCCCGACACCATTTCGGTGCGCTGGCTGGCGGAGCGCTTCGGCGAGCTGCTGGGAGTCGCGCCATTCTTCCGAGACACCGAGGCACCGGACGCGCTGCTCAGCAACGCACGCCGGTCGGTCCAGCTGTTCGGGCCGCCGACGGTGGATCTCGAGCAGATGCTGCGGTGGACCGTCGAGTGGCTGCGCCGCGGAGGCCGGGAACTGGGCAAGCCCACCCACTTCGAGGCTCGCGATGGCCGGTTCTAGCGTGCACGCGCACCTCCTCGCCGGCCAGGTCATCCCGGCCCACCCCTTGGCCCTCACCGAAGACCGAAAGCTGGATGAGCGGCGCCAGCGAGCCCTGACTCGCTATTACATGGCGGCTGGCGCTGGCGGAATCGCCGTCGGAGTGCATACCACGCAGTTTGCCATCCGTGAACCGCGCCACGGGCTCTACGAACCGGTGCTGGCCCTCGCCGCCGAGACAGCCGAGGCGGAGCTCCAGCGTCAGCCGCGGCCGTTTGTCCGGGTGGCCGGCGTCATCGGACGAACCCCGCAGGCGGTGGCGGAAGCGACCATCGCCGCGCGCCTGCGCTACGACGCCGTCCTGCTCTCGCTTGGCGCCTGGCGGGACGAGACAGACGACGCGATGCTGGCGCACTGCCATGCGGTAGGAGAGGTGCTGCCGCTGTTCGGCTTCTACCTGCAGCCGGCGGTGGGGGGGCGGGTCCTGAGCTACGAGTTCTGGCGTCGCTTCGCGGAGTTGCCGGCGGTGGTCGCCATCAAGATCGCGCCGTTCGACCGGTATCGGACGCTGGATGTCATCCGCGCGGTCGCCGATTCGGGACGTGACGATATCGCCCTCTACACCGGCAACGATGACGCGATCATCATGGACCTGTTGAGCCGGACGCCAGTGGGGAACCGGCAACTGCGGATCTGCGGCGGGCTGCTGGGCCAGTGGGCGGTCTGGACCCGGCGGGCGGTTGAGACGCTTCAAGCAATCCAGCAGCTACCGAGCGACGCCCCGATCGCGCCGTCCTGGCTGACGTTGTCGGCGGCGCTGACCGAGGCAAACAGTGCGCTCTTTGATGTCCAGCATCAGTTCCACGGCTGCATCGCCGGACTGCACGAAGTTCTCCGGCGCCAGGGCCTGCTCGCCGGGACCTGGTGCCTCGACCCCGGGGAGGGACTGTCGCCCGGACAGAGGGAGGAGATCGACCGCGTGCTGCGGAGCTACCCCGGGCTCAATGACGATGACTTCGTCGCGCAGCATCGCGACCGCTGGCTTTCTCCCTAGCTAGAGTGTCTTCAGGTACTGCATCGTCTCCGGCTGGTACCCCAGTCGCTCATACAACCCGCGCGCCCGGACGTTCTGGACCCAGACACTCAACCCGAGCCGCCGGAACCCCTGGGAACGGGCCCATCCCTCCGCTTCTTCCATGAGTTGTCGGGCGAGGCCCCGCCCCTCTCCCTCCACCGCGAGCGCCAGATCCTCGACATAGGCATAGCGCTCATGGGTGAAATAGTCGGTGCGAACCACGACGAAGACGAACCCGAGCAGCGCGCCGAGTTCGTCCGCCACGAAGAGCGCGGTTTCGGTCGTCGGGGAACGGAGGCAGGCCACCAGCATCGGATGATCCGCGGTCGCGATCTCGCTGGCGGTACGCCACGGCGGTACCGGGAAATCGCCCAGTCGGGTGGTCAGGCGGAGGAGGGCCGGTTCGTCAGTGGAAACGGCACGGCGGAGCGTGACCATGATCTGGGCCTGGTGCGGGTACGACAGGAAGAGAACGGGCAACCGACTCCAAGAATCGCGGCAATGGGGGCTTGACAGGTAGATATCGTAATGATATCATATTGATACCCATCTCACCCGAGGATACACCCGTGGTCCGCGAACAAGAGAAGGAAGCGATCTCCGGCGGTCTCATGCTGGGCCTGTTGCTGCCCGTGACAGTGGTGATCGTGCTGAGCTTCATCAATGCCGTCTCCAAGGAGAACCCGGGCGGCGCGGTGCTCTCCGTGCTGCTGGGCGTGGCGGTCCTCATCCTGTGGGTCGGCCTCTTCACGGTGCAGCCCGGTCAGGCCCGCGTGCTGCAGCTCTTCGGCGGCTACCGTGGCACCGTAAAGCACCCGGGGCTGCGGTGGGCCAACCCCTTCTTCAGCAAGAAGGCGATCTCGCTGCGCGTGCGAAATTTCGAGACGACGAAGCTCAAGGTGAACGACCACAATTCCAACCCCATCGAGATCGGGGCGGTCGTGGTGTGGCAGGTGACGGATACTGCGGAAGCGCTGTTCGAGGTCGACAACTACGAGGACTACGTCCGGGTGCAGAGTGAGTCAGCGTTGCGCGGACTGGCCAACCAGTATCCTTACGACGCCCACACCGCGGGGCAGATGTCGCTCTCGGTGAACACTCAGGATGTCGCCGAAAAGCTCCAGTTCGAGATCCAGGCGCGGCTGACCAAGGCGGGGGTGAAGGTGCTGGAGGCACGGATCAGCCACCTGGCCTACGCCCCGGAAATCGCCGGAGTCATGCTCCGCCGCCAGCAGGCCGATGCCGTCATTGCGGCGCGACAGAAGATCGTCGAGGGGGCCGTGGGGATGGTGGAGATGGCGCTGGCGCTCCTCTCCCAGAAGGAAATCGTTCACCTGGACGAGGAACGGAAGGCGACGATGGTGAGCAACCTGCTCGTGGTGCTCTGCTCCGAACAGTCCACCCAGCCGGTGGTGAACGCCGGCTCGATCTACTAGGCCCGATCACCGTGGCCGCACGACGTGCCCTGCTGCTGCGGATCGACCCGGAGCTCCACGACGCTCTGCAGCGCTGGGCGTCGTCGGAGCTTCGATCGGTCAACGGGCAGATCGAGTTTCTGCTGCGGAAAGCGCTCAAGGACGCTGGCCGAGTCGCAGGTGGTGACACGACACCGACCAGCGGGGCCACCGACGGAGCCTGAACAACGCCTCGGCCTTCTCGTGCGCCTGCTTCAACCATGACCCGACGTCTGCGTTCGTCAGATCTTCCGCGTCTCAGATGAGGACAGGCCCTCGGCCGAATCTCGGAGCGTGCGCGACCCGGTCGTTCCGGCGCCAGTGCTGGATGCACTGGCCATCGCGCTGCGCCAGCGCCTCACCCAGTGATTCTCGTTTGTTGGGCGATGGGGCTTCGGCAATGGACGGGGGGGGCGACCACAGGGGGCCGGCCCCCTGCATTTGTGAGAAAAATTTAGAGCGGCCCCTAAATTTAGGGGGACTGGGTGGCGGTCGCGGGCGCCAGCGG
>JANMYS010000145.1:0-9408 GCA_031382385.1 Gemmatimonadota bacterium | reverse complement strand
GTTGGCGTGGCGTTGACCGTGCTGGGCCAGGAGGCAGCGGCGCGGTAGGGGCCGCATATATGCGGCCCCTACTGCGCCGCATGCATACGGACCCACCGCACCGCCCGCTATGACTCCCACCACGCGCGCCGCCGAGCTGCGGAAGCTGCTCGATCGTGCCAATCACGCCTACTACGTCCTCGACGCGCCGGAGGTCAGCGACGCCGAGTACGACCGGTGGCTGCAGGAACTGCAGGCACTGGAAGCCGCACACCCTCACCTCGCCACAGCCGACAGTCCTACCCAGCGGGTCGGCGCCGAACCCGCCCCGGCGCTCCAGAAGCACACCCACCTGCGGCCGATGATGTCGCTCCCCAATGCCTTCACTCCCGAGGCGCTGACGGCGTGGGAGGATCGGAATGCGCGCATTACCCCCGATGCCCGCACCGGCGGCTACACCACCGAAGTCAAGATCGACGGCTCGGCGGTGAGTCTGACGTATCGGGACGGGGTCCTCGTAAGCGGCGCGACGCGGGGGAATGGCCGGGTGGGTGAGCTGATCACGGAGAATCTCAAGACCCTCACGGATGTCCCACTCCGATTGGCGGGGAACAGGCATCCCGGACTCATCGAGATCCGGGGCGAGGTGTTCATGCCTCGCGCCGCGTTCGAACGCCTGAACCGTGAGCGGGAGCAGGCCGGGGAGGCGCTATACGCCAATCCGCGAAACACCGCCGCGGGAAGCCTGAAGCTGCTGGATGCGCGGGTCACACGCCGGCGCCGGCTCCGGCTGTACGCCTTCCATATTGAAGTGGCCGAAGGCGCGCTCGCGGCCCGGACGCAGTGGGAGGTGCTGGAACAACTCGCCGCCTGGGGCTTTCAGGTCGAACCGCATCGTAAGCAGCATGCCGACCTCGCCTCGGTGCAGGCGGAGGTGGACGCGCTCGAGCTGCAGTTGCGGAAGCTGCCCTTCGATGCCGATGGAGTCGTGGTAAAGGTCGACCAGCTGGCGCTGCACACCGAACTTGGCGCGGTGAGCGAGCGCGAGCCCCGGTGGGCGATCGCCAGGAAATTCGCGCCGGAAGTGGCGGTCACCCAACTCATGGACATCCAGATTAACGTCGGCCGGACCGGCGCGCTCAATCCCTTCGCCGTGCTGGCGCCGGTCGAGGTGGGCGGTGTCACCGTCTCCAGCGCCACGCTCCACAACGAGGACATCATCGAGGCGAAGGATCTTCGGATCGGTGACTGGGTGGAAATCATTCGCGCCGGGGAAGTCATTCCCCAGGTCGTCGGGCCGCTCCCCGAACGGCGGAACGGGAGCGAACGTGCATTCACGATGCCGGAGCGTTGCCCCCGCTGCGGGACGCCGGTGGTACGGGACCCGGAAGAGGCCATCCGCTTCTGTCCCAACGGCGCCTGCCCCGGCCGGATCTACGAAGGGATCGTCCACTTCGCCTCGCGCGAGGCCATGGATATCCGCGGGCTCGGAGTGGAACGAGTCCGCCAGCTGCTGGATGCCGGCCTCATCCATGATGTGGCCGATCTCTACAGCCTCACCGCCGGTCAGCTGGTCACCCTCGATCGATTTGCCGAGCAATCGGCGACCCAGCTGGTCGCCGCGATCGCCGCCGCGCGCACCCGGCCGCTGTCGGTGCTGCTCTTCGGGCTGGGCATCCGGCACGTCGGCAAGACGGTGGCCCAGCTGCTCGCGCGGCGCTTCGGCACGATGGCCGCACTGGCGGCCGCCAGTGAGGCGGAGATCGAGGCGGTCCCCGGCGTCGGTCCGACGATTGCCCAGGCGGTGGCCGAGTTCTTCGCAACCGATGCCAACCGGAAGCTGATTGCGCGGCTTGCCGCGGCCCACGTCGCCCAGACCGAGCCGAACGCCGTGACGAGCGGCGGCCCACTCACCGGCCAGACCTACGTCCTCACCGGCACTCTGCCCACGCTGTCGCGCCAGCAGGCGACCGAACTGATCGAGCGCGCGGGGGGGCGAGTGGCGGGCAGCGTGAGCAAGAAGACCACCGCGGTTGTCACGGGGGATGAGGCGGGAGCCAAACTGGCAAAGGCGCGGGAGCTGGGGATCGAGATCATCGATGAGCCGGAATTGCGGCGCCGGACGGCGGGAACGGGGAACGGGGAACGGGGAACGGAGTGATCGCTGGCAGCGACAGCGCGATCCCAGGTCCCAGGCTTTTCCGGTTCCCGGTTCCCGGTTCCCATCGCTCGCTTCCCCCCTCGGCTTGCCCCTCCCCGCCGTGCTCCCTACGTTTCGGGACCTTCACTGAGTGACTGCCCATGGCCACGACCGCCGCGACTGCGCCCGCCCGCTGCCTGGTGCTGAGCTGGCAGAGCATCCATCAACTGCGACAGGTGCTGGAGCGTGACGCTGGGATGCAGGCCGCGACATGGCTGCAGGAGGCCGGCTTTGCCGGCGGTGAGGCACTCGCCGCGGTCTACACCGAGTGGCTGGCTGAACGCTACAGCGTCGGTCGTCCGGCTTCACTCGACGTGCGCCACCTCGGCGAGACCCTCTCGGCATTCTTCCAGGAACATGGCTGGGGCACGCTCGAGGTATCGCCGCTGACGCCCGCCGTGCTCGCGCTCGACTCCACCGACTGGTGGGAGGCGGAAACCGCGATCGGTGCGGCCTATCCCTCCTGCCACCTCTCCTCCGGTCTCCTCGCCGAATTCCTCACTCGGGCCTCGGAGACGACGCTGGGCGTGATGGAGGTCGAGTGCCGTTCACGCGGCGATGCGCGCTGCCGCTTCCTGGCGGGTGCCCCGGAGACGCTGCAGATCCTGTATGAACGGATGGCGGGCGGGAGCAGCTACGCCGCTGGGCTCGGTATCGCCGAGCCGGGCTGAGGGAGGCATGGCGTACAACATCCGGAAGAACAAGAGCGTGGACCACGAGCCGGCCACGGGGACTGAGCGGCAGAAGAACGGTCTGCGGGAACTCGGATCGCTGGCGTTCGGCCTGCTGGTGATGTTCCTGGTGTACCTGCTGGTCCGTCGGTTTCTCTTCTAGAACACCGAGACGCCGTCCACCACGATCACCGGCGTCGCCCGGCTCCCGACCCACTCCACCTCCCGACCCAGCGCCACCACCCGGCCGAGCAGGTCATGGGCATTGCCGGCCACGGTCACCTCGGGTACCAGGCCGGTGACCTCACCGGACTCCACCCGCCAGGCGAGCGACGCCGGCCGCGCGAACGCCCCACCGCTCACATTCCCCTGCCCATCGCCTCGGAGCGTCTGCACCAGCAGGCCAGTGCCGATCGCGGCGAGCAGTTCCTCCCAGCTCGCTTCTCCTGTCCCAACGATGATATTGGAAAAGGCGGCGTGCGGCTTGCCGAACGTCGCGCGCCGGCCATGCCCTGTCGGCGAGACCCCGACCCGGCTCGCCGTCTCCAGATCGTAGATGAACCCCTCGACGCTGCCCTGCTCCACCAGGGCAAGTCGCTTGCTGGACACGCCTTCGTCGTCCACTGGTCGTGAACCTGGGCGGCCGGCGGCGAGCGGATCGTCGTGCAGCGTGAAGCTCTCGCTGAACACACGACTCCCCCGTCGCCGGGCCAGGGGAGAGCCGCCGTGCAGCGCCGCCTTGCCCATCAGCGCCTGCTCGACGGGCGCGAGCAGCGCGGCCATCACATCCGGCAGGAACCCGACCCGCTGGCGACCCGCCACCGCCTCGGCATCCCGCTCCGCCCAGGCCAGACGCTGCCGCATGGTGCCGACGAGCTGCTCGATCTCGCTCAGCGTGGGCAGGTCCGCAGCCGCAAGGTACCCGGGAACGGTGATGAGTCGGCCGTCGCGCAACCGGCTGCACTCGATGGCCACCGTCACCCGTGAGACATCGTAGCCGGCATCGAGGCCATCGGTGTTGGCGACGTGGACCGAGCCGATGGTGCGCTCGACCATGATGTTCACTTCCGCACGCTCCGCGGCAAGCCGATCCCGCAGCACGGTCGCAAGACCGGCGAGTTCGCCGATGGTCGCGGTGGCCGCACGCGGCGAATGGGTGACGACCGCGGGGAACGGCGCCGTACCGGCCGGCAGCGGGAGCGTGATCGGATCGCCGGCGCGGGCCGCCTCCACCGCCAGGTCCAGCAGGTCGCCCGGCTCATCCGCCGAGCTCCCCGCCACGCCCTGCCGTCCTTCCACGACCACTCGGAGGTTGATCCCCTGTCCCTGCGACGTCATGGCCGACGCTGGGCGACCGGCGATGAACGAGAGCGCGGTCGTCTCATCCGTCTTCCACACGAGATCGGCTTGATCGGTCCGCCGGGCAGCCTGTTCCAGCAGCGGCAGGATCACGCGCTCTCTCCTCCGACGGTGGCACCATCGATTCGGACATGCGGGGCGCCTTCAGCGACGGCCAGTCGTCCACCGCCACTCGCGGGGGCACCCCGGGTACAGCCACTCGCGAGATGGGACCAGCGGAAGTCGCCCGCGACCGCATCGAGCCGCCCCAGCGTATCGGCGAGATCCCCGGCGAGCACGACCGGCTTCACCAGTTCGGCGAGCTGGCCATCCCGGATGATGTGCCCCCAGCCGGTAGCCAGAGAAAAGCGCCCGAGATGGGTCTGCCCGCCGAGGGCATCGCAGCAGTACACCCCGTAGCGCACACCGCGGATCAGATCATCCAGCGTCCCCCGCCCATTGGCGACGTAGATGTTGGTGAGTCGGGCGCTGGGCAGGTGGCGGAAGGAGGTGGCCCGCCCGTTGCCGGTGGGGCGCGTACCGGCGCGTCCCGCCGTCTCCCGGGTGTGCAACCGCCCGACGAGCACGCCGTGCTGGACCAGCAGGGTATTCTGGGTCGGCGCCCCCTCGTCGTCGAAGGCATGGGAGCCGGGGAGGCCGGCGGCGCTGCCGTCGTCGCCCACCGTCAGCAGGTCCGAGGCGATCCGGCGCCCGGGACGCATCAACTGGTCAGCGTCCGGGCGGATGGCGAGCGCATCCGCCTCGCTCAGGTGACCGATCGCCTGATGCACCAGCGCCCCCATGCAGCGATGATCGAGGATCACCGGATAGGTCCCGGCCTTGAGGCGGGGTGCGGTGAGGAGGGCGATCGCCCGACGGGCGGCAGTGCGGAAGGGATGATCTGCCGCTTCGACGCTGCGCCATCCGCCGCGGGTGCTCCACGACTCCGTCGCGCGCTCGAGCGAACTCTCTTCCCGTGCGACCGCGGCCACGGCGACCCGCACGGAGGGGCGCAGCTCGGAGAGGATGGCGCCCTCCGAGGTGGCGACCCAGCGCTCGGTCACCCGGTCCTCGTAGGTCGAGTGCGAGTCGACGATTCTCCGGTCGGTGCCAAGCATCTCCTGGTTCAACCGCTCGAGGAGCGCCCGCTTCTCGCCGAGCGCGATGCCCCGCACATCGCCATCGAGATCCGCGACGTGATCGGCCTGCAGGATGGGGATTTCGCCGAGGCGGACCGGCTGGTCCACCGGCATGGCGAGGGAGAGCTCGTGGGCCCGGGCGACCATCGCCGTAAGCTGACCGAGGCCGGTGAACGACGTGACGCCCCAGCCGTGCCCCCGATTGAGGCAGCGAATGATGCCGCCGACCTCCTCGCCGCTGCTCGCGCCTTCGAGCCGGCTGCCGCGGAAGACGATCGCGGTGGCCCAGGTGTGCTCGAGTCGGATGTCGGTGTAGTCGGCGCGTGAGGCCCTGAGCGCATCGGTGATGCGGGATTTCATGACCGGCTCAGCGATCCCCCATGGTCACGCCTTGCCCCGCAGCCACTGCACGTAGTCCGGCCGGGTGACCAGCTCATTGCCTTCGATGATCTCCCGGTCCCACGGCAGGATGATGACGTTGTCGGTCTCAAAGGCGTGGAAATCCGGAACGTAGGCTCCGGTCTTGAAGGAGATGGCGCTCCGCACCTCGAGCGGCTTGAGGGCGCGGACCTCATTGAGGGCGAGCTTGAGAGTGGAGCCGGTGTCGCAGGTCTCATCCACCAGCAGCACCCGCCGGCCCCGGACGGTCGGCGGCGGACCGGCGATGAGGATCGGCTCACTGTCGGCATCCCGGCGGGTGACCGCCATCGAGGCGAACTCCACCTGGAGGATGGAGGCGACGACCACGCCGGGGATCACCCCCGCCTTCGCGATGCCGAGCACGATTTCCGGCTGGTAGTTGCGGGCGACCTTGAGAGCGAGGGCGCGACAGATCTCGCCGAAGAACGGCCAGTCGACTTCGAGGACACCGCGGGACTGGAACGGCACGGGGCGTTTGGGCATGGCGGTAAGCTAACCTACCCCGTCGTCGGCGACCCTTCAACTGCGTTGCGGCCCCTGTAGCCGCGGGCTATCTTGAGTCAGCCTTCCTTCCGCTCCTCAAGGATGTCGTCCCCCGATGAGTCTCTGGCAGCGATTGTTCGGCGGCGGCTCGGTGCAGAAGCAGCACTCACGCCGACTGGACTATCTCAACGAGGCGCTGGCACTCGAACGGCAGGGAGACTACGAGGCGGCCCTGACGTCCTACCGTCTGGCGCTTCGGGATACGCCACACGACCCGCGCATCCTGCAGAACATGGCCATCGCCTACACCAAGACCGGCCAGCACGATGAAGCGATCCGGCACTACCGCCGGGCGCTGGCGCTGGACGACACCCTGGTCGGCGCCCATTACGGCCTTGCCTTTCGGCTGAAAGAAAAGGGCGAGGGGGCGGACGCGGCGAAACACCTCCGCTCGTTTCTGGCACAGCCACCCAAGGGCCCGGACGCCGAGCGCTGGGTGCGGCACGCCGAGGCCACGCTGCGCGACCTGGAATCGGACGGCGACTCGGAGCACCCGTGAATCGGCATCGCGCGCTGGCGGTGATCGTGGTGCTCACGGCCTGCAGCAGTCTGAGTGAAATCGGGGGCGGCGTCGTGGCCCTCGAAGTCCAGCTGCCGGTGCCGGCCTACATCGAACCCAACGACACGGTCCAGATCCGTGCCCGCGCCCTGAATGTACAGGGCGACAGCGTCGCCGCGACGATCACCTGGCTGACGCCGGACACGACCCTGGTCATCGACTCGCTGTCGGGACGGGTCTCCACTACCCTGACCAGCGGCTCGGGAAAGGTGCAGGCCCGGGTCGGCAATCTCCGCTCCGACATCAGCGGCAGCAACGGGACCCTGACGATCCGGCCCAGCTCGGACACCCTGCGCCTCACCGGAAGCGACACCGTGACCGTCGCCACCGGTGACACCGTCTCCGGGCCACTGCTCGTGGCGGTGGAATCGAACAATCCAGCGGGCGGAGTTGCCAATACCACGATTCTCTTCAGCGTGGTTGACACCGCGAGCGCGCTCGGCAATGTGTTCTTTGCCGGCAACGGTCTCAGCCTGCGCGCGACGACCGGCTCCACCGGTGCCCCGACGGTCGCCGTGACGCTGCGCCGCAGCTCCAGCGCCACCGTGCCGGCCGGTTTCCTGATCGAAGTCAGCGCCACTCGTCCGAGCGGCGCCGTGGTGGCCGGTTCCGGCCAACGCCTCACTGTGCTGTTCCAGTAACCTCCAGCAGACCCAACCACCGGAGTCGCTATGACGGCCCCCCGGACCCTCAACGAACTCTTCTTCGGCTGCATCGACCGCTTCGTGCAGCGACCGGTCGCGGTGCGTTTCCGCCAGGGTGAGGTGTGGCAGGACATCAGCTACGCCTCGATCCGCGATCAGGTCCAGTGGATGGCGGCCGGCCTCCGCGAGCTGGGCGTGATGCCGGGCAGCCAGGTGGCGATCCTCTCGGAGAACCGTCCCGAGTGGGCGATCACCGACTTCGCCTGCCTCACCGCCCGCTGCGCCGACGTCCCGATCTACCCCACGCTTCCCGCGGGCCAGATCGCCTACATCCTGCGCGATTCCGGCGCCGTGGCCATCGTCGTCTCGTCCAAGGCCCAGCTGGAGAAAATCCTCAGCATCCGGCCTCCCGAAGTGACCCCGGCGCTGCGGCACATCATCGCCATCGACCCCGATGCCATCGGACCCGGGGTCATGCCGTTTGCCGATCTGCTAGCCCGCGGCAAGGCGGCAATGGCCAAGTATCCTCGCTGGCGCGAGGACGCACTACAGGTCAAACCGGATGACCTCGCCACGCTGATCTACACCTCGGGGACCACCGGCGACCCCAAGGGGGTCATGCTCAGTCATGGCAACCTGACCTCGAATGTCATCTTCGGGCTGAAGTCGCTGGACTGCCGGGAGACGGACGAATGCCTCTCGTTCCTGCCGCTCTCCCACGTCTTCGAGCGGATGGCGGGACACTACTGCATGTGGCAGTCGGGCTGCATCATCAACTACGCCACCTCCATCGACAGCGTCCCGGCCGACATGCTCGACCGGCGCCCAACCATCGTGCTGTCGGTCCCGCGGCTGTACGAGAAGATCTATGCCCGGGTCCTGGAGGGTTCGTCCAAGTCGGCCGCCAAGCGCCAGATCTTCGGCTGGGCCCGGGCCGCCGGCGAAGCCTGGGCCGACCTGGCCCTCGCGGGGAAGCCGATTCCCTCCGCCGTCGCCCTGCGCAAGGCGATTGCGGACAAGCTGGTCTTCAGCAAGGTGACCGCGCGCACCGGCGGGCGGCTGCGCTACTTCGTCTCCGGCGGCGCCCCGCTTTCGGCGGAGATCGCCCGGTTCTTCTTCGCGGCGGGCCTGCCGATCTACGAAGGGTACGGCCTCACCGAGACTTCACCGGTGATCACCGTGAATTACCGCGACCACACGCGGATCGGCACCGTGGGCCAGCCGATCCAGGGAGTCGAGGTGCGGATCGCGGGGGACGGCGAGATCCTCACCCGCGGGCCGAATGTCATGCAGGGGTACTACAACAAGCCCGAAGCCACCCGGGAGGTGATCAATGCCGATGGCTGGTTCCACACCGGCGACATCGGCGAACTCGACGCGGACGGCTACCTGCGGATCACCGACCGGAAGAAGGACATCATCGTCACGGCCGGCGGCAAGAACATCGCCCCACAGCCGATCGAGAACCGGGTGAAGACCAATCCGTTCGTGCTCAACGCGGTGATGATCGGCGACAAGCGCCGATTCCCGATGATGCTCGTGGTGCCGAACATGACGACGCTTACGGCTTGGGCCACGGAACAGAAGCTGCCCTGCGAAGATACCGCTGCGCTGCTGGCGCGCCCCGAGGTCGTCGAACAGATGACGCGGGAAATCAAGAAGTCGCTGCGCGACCTGGCCCACTTCGAGATGCCGCAGAAGGTGCTGCTGGTGGGGCGCGACTTCAGCATCGAGAATGGCGAGCTGACGCCGACGCTGAAAGTGAAGCGGCGCATCGTGGAGAAGAACTACAGCGCCGAGATTGAGGCGGTGTACGCATAGCGTTTCTGCGGTTAGTAGGGGCGGGGCTTCGCCCCGCCCCTGCACTTTCAATTGCGCCCCTACGAATTACGCCCGACCCACCATCCGTCCGCAC
>JANMYS010000139.1:0-34079 GCA_031382385.1 Gemmatimonadota bacterium | reverse complement strand
GGTGGCGATGCGCACCGCGTCGGCTATAGGCAGCTGCTTCTCGCGATTCAGTCGGTCGCGAAGGCTCTCTCCTTCGATGAACGGCATCACATAGAAGAGGTAAGACGCCTCCTGACCGTCTGACCGTCCGACCGCCTGACCACTGTCAAACAGCGGCAGGATGTGCGGGTGCTGCAGGTTCGCCGTGGTCTTGATCTCGGAGAGGAATCGGTCGGCGCCGATGACCGCGGCCAGCTCCGGCCGCAAGACCTTGATGGCGACCTTGCGGTCGTGCTTGAGGTCATGCGCGAGGTACACCGTGGCCATGCCCCCCTGCCCCAGCTCCCGTTCGAGGCGATAGCGGTCGGCGAGGGCGGACGACAGGCGTTCAGCGATCTCCGTCACGCGGTACCCTCTGGGCGGGGAATCTCAGGGCGAGGCAGCACGGCACGAAGCTAGGGCCGGAATGAGGGCGCGGCTAGGCGAGCCCCAGGCGGGGTCAGGGCGAGTCCGGCGAGGGCGCGTCGGCGAGCAGGCGCCGGTCGGTATATCCCACCGGCAACCCGTCAGACATCACACGGTACCAGCCCCGCGCGAGCGAATCCACCTGGACCACCTCGCCGGGGCGCAGAATCCGGAGCACCGGCGCCGTGTTGCTCCGAGCGGCTCGAACGTTGGTCCAGAGGCTGGCATAGCGTCGCTGGGTCGGGAGGGGACCGGCCGCAACCGGCGCGGGCACCGGAGCCGCGGCGGGCAGCGGCGCCGCGGGTACCGGCGCGGCAGGTTTGACGACACGAGGCGCAGGTGCCGGTGTGTCGACCACCACGGGAGCACGCGCGACCGGAACGAGACTCTCGACCCGCTCGGCGGGTGCGTCGCGCGGTGGGGTCGGCTGGGTGTCAGCGGCGGGTCGGCGGACGGCGGCAACCGCCGGCGCAGCCGGCACGGGGGGCGGCACCATGCCCTGCGGATCCATACTGAGCCGCCGCATCAGTGCATTTGCCCCGACCAATGCACCCACAACGCCCAAGATGAGCACAACGAGTGGCATCCAGCGTGATGATTTTGGCCTGGACCGCGCGCGGCTGAGGAACTGCTCCTCGAAGGCGAGACCGCAGCGCGGGCAGCGCGTCGCCACCGACAGCGCCTTCTGGCCGCAGCTGGAGCAGATGGTGTAGTTCATCGCCTGGCCCCGACCCTTGCCTCGAGTTCCACAAGCCAGTTGTCAACATACACCACGTTGCTGGAGGCGTCGGCGGGGGATTCCCGGATCATCAGGAAGCGGCGGGCATCCGGGGCCACGTCGTACTGCTGCCGGTTCCTCGCCCCGCGATAGCCCGTGAGGGAAAAGAGCGCATGGGGCGCGCCGGAGGCAAACGGCGGACCGGGGGTCATCGCGGAGCGGCTCCCGCCAAGCGGGCCCACAGGACGGGAAGCCAGTTGGCGGTAACAGTCATCTCGCCCGCGTCGGTGGGCTGCAGGAAGACGAAGCGTTTTCCGTCCGGCATCACGTCCCAGTTGGGGTGCGGGTTGGCAGCGTAGAGGAACCGGTCCACCAGCACGCTGTCCCGGGTCGCGATCGCGAAGCCGGGTCCGGCCGCGACCGTCGCCGCCATGATTTGCCCGCCCCCCCGGTAGAACAGCCGTTTTCCATCCCGCGACCAGAGCGGCTCGGTGCCGCCGAAATTCGACACCTGCACCCGCCCCCCCGGGCCGGGAAAGGGCTGCACCACGACCTCGTCCCGCCCCGATTCGTTGGTCACGAACGCGATCCAGCGGGCGTCAGGCGAGACCCGCGGCATGATCTCGATGGCGGTGGCGTTGTTGGCCACCGGATACAGCGTGCTGTCCCCTGTGAGCGCGCGGTAGTAGACGTCCGCCCCGGCGGTGTCGAGCTGGAACACCACCCGCTGCGCGTCAGGGGCGAGCATCCCCTCGAACACATCGAGGTTCGGCCCGGCGACCAGCGGCGAAGCCACGGCGCTGAGATCCACGGGCCGCCACCAGATGGCCGGTCGGCCGGACTGGTCGGTGCGATACAGCACCCGCGTCCCGTCGGGACTCCACTCCGGGCGCTCGTTGAGGGTGCTGCTGGTGAGCCGCGTCAACGTCCCCGCGCCGATCGCATACACCCAGACATCGCGCGACCCCCCGGCCCCGATCCCGATGGCAAGCCGCCGGCCGTCAGGTGAAAGCCGGGGGAAGGAGTAGTCGCGGGAGTCCTCAAGCCCCAGCCGCGTGATGCCATCCGGCCCGGCGATCACCACCCGCGAGAGCGCCGACCCGCCCTGGTAGATGAGCGTGCCCGTCGGCGCGACTGCCGCGCGCGCCAGACCGCTGCTGCTATTGATCATGACGTCGTCGATCAACTGCACCGGCGCACCGAGGACTTTCCCCGCGTCGAAATCCACCCGCACAACCATCAACAGCCCGCTGGCGGTGGCATACACCAGGGCGCCGTCCACCACGCCGAGTGCGTGGATGCCCTGAAGCTCGAGCCGCGTCGTCTCGCCGGTCGCGAGGGTAAGGATCGCCATGCGCACGTCGGCGGTGGAGCTCGCGGTCCAGCTGGAGTACACCAGGTGGCGTCCGTCCGCGAGCGGCAGGGGGGCGGTCCGGTACTGCTCTCCCGGAACCCGCTCCAGCCCCGGCAGCAGGGTGGCAGCGCCGCCGTTCTCCGGGATGCCGTAGAGCGCCCGGTTGCCCGAGACGATGATCCGGCCGTCGAGCGCCCAGTTGGCGCCGTTGAATGTGCCCGGTGCCGGCGCGACCAGCTGGGGCACGCTGCCCTCCAGCGCGATCTTGAAGATCTGGTTGCTGCGGATGAAGCCCACCCACCGGCCGTCAGGGGAGAAGAATGGATGGGTGCCGTCCTCGGTGCCGGGGAGCGGCCGCGCGGTTACCTCGTCCAGCCGCCGCGCCACCAGCTGCGGACGCCCGCCCGGGCCGGCGCCCACGTACACGAGCGTCTGCCCGTCGGGCGAGACCGTGAGGGGATTGTAGCCCTGCGAGTTGATGCGGTCGTTGGCCACGGCGGGGATGGTGAACCGCACCACCGGCGGCGACGCCGACCCTGTCCGCCGCATCCAGCCGAACAGCGCGAGGGCGCCGAACACCGCCGCGAGCGCCCAGGGCGCGAACCGCGCCACGCTGTTTGCGGGCGCAGTGGCGGGCCCGCGCCGCCTGGTCACCGCCGTCCGCGCACCGACCGCGGCGCCGTCCAGCGCCGCCGCAAACTCCGCCGCGCTGGCAAACCGGTCGGCCGGCAGCTTCTCCAGCGCGGTGAGCACCGCCGCCTCGACCTGCGGCGGGATGGAT
Source organism: Gemmatimonadota bacterium (assembly GCA_031382385.1). GTDB lineage: Bacteria > Gemmatimonadota > Gemmatimonadetes > Gemmatimonadales > GWC2-71-9 > JADJOM01. The sequence goes on along the minus strand of JANMYS010000139.1, from coordinate 30,782 downwards.
TTCCGCTGGTGGGTGAGTGAGGCGGGCTCGGCGGTCATCACCTTGGCGACGATCGCCTGCGCGGTGGGCCCGGTGAACGGCGGCTCGCCCAGCAGCATCTCGTAGGTCATGGCGCCGAGCGCGTAGATATCGGAGCGGGCGGTGATCTCCCGCTCGCCCATCGCCTGCTCCGGCGACATGTAGGTCGGCGTGCCGAGCGACATCCCCGTCTCCGTCATCCGGCTGCCGCCGGACTTGCTCGCGGCGAGCGCGATACCGAAATCCGCCACCAGCGCGCGGCCGTCGTGCAGCAGGATATTCTCCGGCTTGATGTCGCGGTGGATGACGTTGTGGCGGTGGGCGTAGTCGAGCGCGCCAGCGACCTCGGTGGCGATGCGCACCGCGTCGGCGATGGGGAGCTGCTTTTCTCGATTCAGCCGGTCGCGCAGTGACTCACCATCGATGAACGGCATGACGTAGAAGAGGTATTCGGCGATGGGGCGATCGGGCGATTCGGCGATTGGGGAGGAGCGGGCGACACCACTGTCAAAGAGCGGCAGGATATGTGGGTGCTGCAGATTCGCCGTGGTCTTGATCTCGGAGAGAAATCGTTCAGCGCCGATGACGGCGGCGAGTTCCGGCCGCAGCACCTTGATGGCGACCTGGCGGTCGTGCTTCAGGTCGTGGGCCAGGTACACAGTGGCCATGCCGCCCGCGCCCAGCTCCCGCTCGAGTCGGTACCGGTCAGCGAGGGCGGCCGTCAGGCGTTCCAGGCTCATCGCGCCTCCACATCGGCTACCCAGATGTCGGCCTGGTGCTCGCCGGCCACGAAGTAGAATCGCTTGCCGTCGGTGTCGGACACACCGCGGACGGTCCGGGTCTCGGAATGATCAAACGTGACGAGCTTGCGCAGCACTCCCGTGCGCAGATCCACCGCCCAGTAGACCGGCTCACCCGCCTGATCACGGGCAAAGATGTACAGCGTCCGGCCGTCCGGGCTCAGGCGCGCCCAGTTGGGGAGGAACGAGGGCGGCGCCCGGAAAAGCGTGGTCGCTGCCCCGCCACCGGAGGGAGCGGCGCGGACGTCAGGGCTATCACCGTGGAAACCAACGTAGGCCGATCGATCCCGGGTCATCGTCATGGTGATCTGCAGGCTGATCGGCGATGGTGGTCCCCATGGTGCCGCCTTCGAAGGGCGCCTGACCTCGAGCACGGTCATCTCTGCCCCTTCACCCCGGCTGAAAGCGAGGGTGTTACCGTCCGGCCCCCAGACGGCGTACCAGTCACTCAGGGTGTCGTTGGTGACCCGCGAGAGGCCGCTGCCGTCGGCGCCGATGGTGTAAACGTCGCGATTGCCACTGCCGAAGGAGTGGAACGCCAGCTGGGTCCCGTCGGGAGACCAGTCCGCGGCCAGCTCGTCGGCTGGGCCATCGGTCAACTGCCTTGGTGTGCCGCCGTCTGACGGCACGATGAACAGGTCGGCGTTGCCGTTCAAGTCGGAGTCGTACACCAGCCACTTGCCGTCGGGCGAGAGCCGCATCACCTCGCTGGCCTGATTGCCCCGGGTGATCGGGACGGCGTCACGCGCGTTCACGCTCCCTGAGGCGGGCAGGCGGACCATCCAGACGTTGAGATCGCGACTGTACTTGGAATAGGCCAGGCGCTTTCCGTCCCGGGAGAGGGCGATGGTATGGGCGTCGAGCCCGGTGGTGATCCGCCGGACGGCCCCGCTGGCGCGGCCGCTGCGGCCGATCTCCTGCAGGTAGATGTCCCGACCCCCGCCGCCGCTGGAGACGTAGAGCAGGGCACTGCCGTCGGGGAGCCAGACCGGGGAGACATTGAGCGTGGTGGAGTCGCTCACCATGACCGGTGTCCCGCCGGCGACGGGCACGACGAACACCGTGCTCGCCGCCACGTTGCCGAACCCTCCTCTGGCATAGACGAACTGGGCGTTGCCCCGGACCCCAGCTAGCCATCGGCCATCGGGGGACCAGGCCAGCGAGTGGACATCCCGCACCAAGGCCAGCAGGGTGAGCCCGCTGCCGTCGGCGTCCATGACGAGGACGCTGTCGCCCTGCTCGAACGCGATCCGCCTGCCATCAGGCGACCACTTCGGCGCCAGGGGCGCGCCGCCGTCACTGCCGCTGCTGTGGAGCCGCCGGACATCGCCGCCGGTCGGTGGCATCGTGACGATGCTCGCACCGATGGAATCGTAGGACACGAAGACCAGCCGCCGCCCATCGGGAGACCAGTCGGGTGACAGCTGATTGCCCGGCAGGCTGTCGGTGATGTTCACCGCCCGCCCGCCGTCGGTGGGTTGCAGCGAGATCTCTGACCTCGTTGGGGTGGCCGCGACGTAGGCGAGGAATTTCCCATCAGGCGAAATGGCCGGCAGGATCTCGAGCCCGGGCGCGCTGGTCAGTCGGGTGGTTTTGGTCAGACTCAATTCCGGCCCGCCGCCGCGCCTGACCAGCAGCAGCCCTCCTCCGCCCACCACGACCACGGCGGCGACGAGTAGCGGCCACTTCCTCCCGCGCGGTGCGACAGGTGCCACCGCCGCCAGCGGCTGCGTATGCGTCGGGGTCATCCCGCCGCTCGGCGTGCCCAGCGGCTCGAGGGTCGCGACCAGTTCGTCGGCCGACTGAAACCGATCGGCGGGGCGCTTGGCCAGGCAGCGCATCACCACGTTCTCGAGCGTTGGCGAGAGTCCCGGTCGCCGCTGTCCCACCACCACCGGCGCCTGGGTCACATGCGCCGCCAGAGTCTGCTGCGGGTTGAGTCCATGAAACGGCGGGTAGCCGGTCAGCATCTCGTAGGCCAGGACGCCGAGGGCGTAGATGTCCACCCGGCCGTCGAGCTGCGGATCGGCGGTGGCCTGCTCCGGCGCCATGTAGGCCGGCGTGCCTAACGCCACCCCCGCGGTGGTGAGCTGCTGCCGGCCGGAGGCCTCGGTCACCGCCTTGGCGACGCCGAAGTCCATCACCATCGCATGGCGGCCGGAGAGCAGGATGTTCTCCGGCTTGATGTCGCGGTGCACCACGCCAGCCTTGTGCGCCACCGCCAGCGCGTCGGCGATCTCCCCGAGCAGCCGCACCGCCTCGTGCACCGGCAGCTCGCCGCTGCGGGCGAGGCGATCGCGGAGGGTCTCCCCCTCCACGTACGGCATCACATAATAGAAGAAGCCATCCACGTCGCCGGAGTCGAGCAGGCCGAGGATGTGGGGATGGACCAGCCGGGCGGCGACCTCGATCTCGCGGGCAAAGCGCTCGGAGCCCATCGTGGCGGCGAGCTCGGGCCGCAGCACCTTCACCGCCACCTTGCGATGGTGCTTGAGGTCTTCGGCGAGGTACACCGTCGCCATGCCCCCCTGGCCCAGCTCCCGCTCGAGGCGGTAGCTACGGCTCAGGGCGGCGGTGAGGCGTTCAATGATCACCCGGCGCCTCCGATGGGTGGTGGCGCCGAAGGGGCGGCGGCGAGGCGGTCGGGGATCACGGTGGGAAGATCAGGTCGACGGCGTGACGAAACGACGGAGGATCGATCGCGGGAAAGCGGTACAACTGCGGTTCCACCAGCGCAAACTGACGCCGGACCTCGGCGCCGGTGATCAATCCCCTGGCTCGCATCGCCTCGACATCGGCCAGGTCACGGGTGTGGCCTCGCTCGATCTTGGCGAGCGCCTGGGCCGTGAAGTCATAGTGATGAAACGTGACGCGCCCGATGCGGACGATCACCGGGCTGCGTTGCTCCCATCCCGGGGGAACCGGGATGAACTGGTCCGGGGAGGCGAGTTCGACATTCAGCCGCAGGCGCTCCTTCAGCGCCGGGATCGCGCGCAGCATTGCATCGGATTCGGGACGCATCACGAGGTCGAGGTCGATGGTCGTCGGGCGCCACCCGACCAGTACTGCGGAGGTTCCACCCACGAGGTACACATCAGTGTCCGCGGTAGCCTCCCGGGCCAGCGCCTCGAGAAACACCTCGATGCGCGCCTTGTCCGCTATCTCGCGCACGCGCCGGCACGCTGGAAGCTCACCATGCGGCGCACCAGGGCGTTATATCTGGCGTGGGCCCCTGCCCCGTGGTGCACCGCCAGCAGTCGGTAGAGTCGGAGTTCGGCATCCGCGAAGGGCTGGTGCACTCCGAATCCGAGCGCGCGCAAGCCTGGTGCGCCGAGGGAGACGAGCAGCGACTCGACAGTCTCATCGCCCCGGTCGAGGTCGCGCAGGCCCTGCTCGACGAGCTCGGCTCCTGGCAAGGCATCCGGTATCATGCGGAGAAATCTACGGGCGACGGACAGGCGTGGCCAGCGCGTCCACACCCTAGGTGCGCGGCGCTGCGGCTACCGGCTCCGCACCAGTCAATACGGTAGCGGTCGAAGAGGCTTGCCCTGAGGCGCTCGAGGGTCACTGGGCGAGCTCCGAAGCGTGAAGCGCCGAAGGGGCGAAGGCGAGGGCGGGGGGAATGAGATTCACGATGTCCCAGAAGATGCAGGGAACTGCTCCGGGATGCGAGGCCGGGCACGCTGGCCAGCGTCCGGCCCCGTCTCTACATTACCGGCCCGGCATGATGAACTCCGTGCCGCCCTCAATGCGCGCTCCGGCTGATCACCTTCGCTGCCCAATCTGGAGTTCCAATGACCGCTCTCGTCCAGCGCTGTTTCCTGATGTCGCTCTGTCTCGGGCTGGCGCTCCCCGCCGCGGCGCTCGCCCAGGTCCGCGCCAGCGAGCGTGGCTCGGTCTCCCAGATCATCGATGGCACCCTCATCACACTCGACTATGCCCGGCCCCAGGTCCGCGGCCGGAGCCCGATCTTCGGTGGGTTCGTGAAATGGAAAGAGGTCTGGACCCCGGGTGCCAACTTCGCCACGACCCTCGAGGTCAGCCGCAAGGTGTTTCTGGACGGCCATGCAGTACCTCCGGGCAAGTACTCGGTGTGGCTGGTGGTGCAGCCGGAGCAGTGGATCCTGGTGCTGGACCCGCGCTCCCGGCTCTATCACACCGAGATGCCGGATTCCAACCCCAGTCAGCTGCGCTGGGTGGTCCATCCCGGCGAGGGACCGTTCACCGAGATGCTGACATTCACCTTTCCCGAGGTGCGCCCCACCGGGGGAACGCTGCTGCTCCGCTGGGGCACCACCGAGCTGGCCTTCAAGGTGAGCGTGGAGCCGAAGCACCGGCTGGCCCTTCCCGCGGCCGAGGCCGAACCGTACCTCGGCACGTGGCGCTACCGCTGGACCGGCGAGCCTGACAGCGCGCCCCCCTCGAGGATCACCGCGGTCTACGAGAACGGCATGCTCATCGGCCACTGGAATCCCGCCCCGTGGCCGGAGGCCGCCACCCTCGTGCTCGTCAAAATCAAGGAGGACTGGTTCATGGTGGGGACGATGGACAAGGGCGAGCTGACCGACCTGATGCCCGAGTTCGTTTTTGAATTCTCCCGCACCGGCGGGAAGCCGACCAGCTTCGAGGTGCGCGGCGAGGGCGACGTGCTGCAGGCGACCGCGACGCACGAATGACGGCGGCGGCTAGGGCCGCTTCAGCTTCGCCCCGAGCTCCGCGAACCAGTTGTCCACGAACACCAGCTGCACCGAGGTGCGCGCGGTGGTATCCGCGACCAGGCGGAGCATCACGAACCGCTGGTCGTCCGGCGTGACGTCGTAGGCACGATTGCCGGGCGCCTTGGCATAACCCGTCATCGCAAACAGTTCTCGAGCTGCCCCCGAGGAGAACGATGGCGCGCTGGTGACCGGCACCGTCATCATCCGCCCTGTGGGAGAGCGAAAGAAGATCTCCCGGCCCCCGCGGCTCCACAGCGGTTCCTCTCCTCCACCGGCAGACAGCTGCCAGCGCCCCTCATCCGTTTTGGGGAAGGGCCGCACGTAGATCTCTTCCCGCCCCGATTCATCCGATTGATAGGCGATGAACCGCCCGTCCGGTGACAGCGTCGCCGCCCGCTCCTCGAACTTCGGCGAGGCGACGAGCGGCGCCGGCACGCTGTCCGTCCCGGGACGGAAGCCGAGGATGTCGCGCGAGGGGACGGTGGTCCGCACCACCAGCCATTGATTGTCACGCGACCAGAGCGCCTCGGCGAGGGAGCGACCCGAACCGAGCAGCTTTTCCGCCGCGCCGCCGCCATCGGCGCGCTTGCGGTAGATCGACGCATTGTTGTTGCCCGGGTCCACGAGGTAGGTCACGTCGCGGCCGTCGGGGGTCCAGACCGGGCGGTACTTGAGGAACTCCTCGAAGGTGAGTCGGGAGAGCGGCCCGTGGTCGAGCTGCTTGATCCAGATGTCGGACGCCGGCTCGCCCGCGATGGCCACGGCCAGGCGGCGACCGTCCGGCGACAGGCTGAGGCCGCCGTTGAACGGTCGCACCAGGGTCCAGCCGGAGTCGATGGCCGACGAGCGGCCGTCCCGGGTCACCCAGACCGGTTGCACCGTCTCCCGGACGTTCCGCGGCTCGCCGGCGTAGTAGACCAGAGTGCCCGCCTCCGACACATCGAAGTCCACGATATACCCGTCCCGGATCGCCAATCCCGTGATCACCGGAACGGCCGTGCCGGTCGTCACCATCCGGTTCTGATCGAACGGCACCGCCACGAGCGAACCGTCGGCCCGCGCAATCAGGAGATGCCCCGAAGCGAGGTACCGGGCGCGCACGCCACGCTGCAGCACCCGGGACTGGCCGGTCTTCAAGTCGACGACGGCGATGTCGGTGTCAGTCGGCCGGGCGGGCCCGTACCAGATGGAAAACACCAGCCCCCGGTTGTTGGGCAACAACGCCGGACTCACATGGGCAAAGGCGTGTGACCCGGTGTCAATCGTGGTGACCGCGGTCGGGACTCCGCCGGTGGCCGGTGCCCGGACGATGCCCCCCGTGCTGTTGAATCTGCCGGCCGAGTAGATGAAACCATCGGTGCTCCATGCCGTTCCCCCACCGGATACCAGGGTATCGGCCAAGCTGGTCGGCGAGGCGCCATCCAGGGAGATCACCTTGAGCCCACCCGAAAAGGCCACGAACGCCAATTGCCGCCCGTCCGGCGACCAGGTCAGCGCGTTCGCTCCGGCGGTGCCGGCGAGAGGGCGGGCGTGGAGCTGGTCCCGCTCCCGAATCCAGATCTGACTCGATCCGGCCGCCGCACCTCCGACGTAGGCCAGGCGACTGCCGTCCGGGCTGATTGCGATCGACGATGTTGCGGCCGTTGCGATCGCCTCGGCGCCGGTAACTTCGAGCGCATATCGTCGCACCGGTTCGGCGGACCCCGATCCGGCCCGGGACCAGAGCCACACCAATGCGAGGAGCGTCAGGCCCCAGAGCAGCCATCCGGTCATGGGCAACGCCTTCCATGCGGCGCCCGGCCGGATGGTGGCCGCATACATGCGGCCGCTACCGGGGCCCGACGCCGTCCCGCCCCCAACCAGCGCCGCGGCGAACTCGGCGGCGGTCGCGAAGCGATCCGCCGGCAGCTTCTCCAGCGCGGTCAGGACCGCGGCCTCGACCGGGGCGGGAATGGTCTTGCGTTGCCCGGAGAGCGGCACCGGCTCAGCCGTCATCACCTTGGCCACGATGCTCTGCGCCGTAGGCCCGGTAAACGGCGGTTCCCCGATCAGCATCTCGTAGGTCACGCAGCCGAGCGCGTACACATCCGAACGCGCCGTGATCTCCCGTTCGCCCATCGCCTGCTCCGGCGACATGTAGGTCGGCGTGCCTAACGACATCCCCGTCTCGGTCATCCGGCTGCCGCCCGACTTGCTCGCGGCCAGCGCAATGCCGAAGTCCGCCACCAGCGCGCGGCCATCATGCAGCAGGATGTTCTCCGGCTTGATGTCGCGGTGGATGACGTTGTGGCGGTGGGCGTAGTCGAGCGCGCCGGCGACTTCGGTGGCGATGCGCACGGCGTCAGTGATGGGGAGCTGCTTCTCGCGGTTCAGCCGGTCACGGAGTGATTCACCCTCGATGAACGGCATGACGTAGAACAGGTAAGACCCTTCCTGACCGTCTGACCGCCCGACCGTCTGACCGCTGTCAAACAGCGGCAGGATATGCGGGTGCTGCAGGTTGGCCGTGGTCCTGATCTCGGAGAGAAACCGCTCGGCGCCGATCACCGCAGCGAGCTCCGGCCGCAACACCTTCACCGCCACCTTGCGGTGGTGCTTGAGGTCCTCGGCGAGATACACCGTGGCCATGCCCCCCTGCCCCAGCTCCCGCTCGAGGCGGTAGCGGTCAGACAGCGCGGCGGTGAGCCGAGTGGGTGTCTCGCTCATTTCCGCACCAGGTCCATCACGTAAATGTCGCTCTCGATTTCTGCGACGGCGAAGTAGAACTGACCGTTCCCGGACAGTACCGATCCGGAGAACACCGACATCGCCGGGTCGTCGAACCGCACCAGCAGTCGCGGCACCCCGCCGGATACCGGGATCTCGTATACTCCCTGGGCCCCGTCCTGAGTCACTCCACGGAAATACAGCCGCTCTCCGTCGGCGGACCAGTTGGGCCAGGTGGCGCTCTGAAAACCGGCGGTGCCGGCCTCCAGCACCGTCCGTGCTGTCCCACCAAGCGTCAGCGTCCCGATGCCTTCTTGGGCCCCCCGCTGCATGTAGACCAGGCGCTTCCCGTCGGGCGACCACCTCGGCGCGAATCCCTGCTCGACCGGCAGCGGTTCCGTCGCCTGCCAGGGAGCGTCGAACGCCGCGCGGCGCAGCAGGTGCAGGCCCGAGGGAGTATTGCCGTATGCGATGCTCAGTCCATCAGGCGAAAACGCCGGGCGGTACGACTGGCCACCATCAGAGGTGAGCCGCGTTTCGCCGGACCCGTCGGTCCGGATCACGTAGATGTCCCGGGTCGCGTTTCGGGTGGAGTGGAAGGCGATCTCGCGGCCATCGGCGGAGAAATCGGGGCTGAAGTCATCGCCCGGGTCGCGAGTCACCTGACGCGGCTCGCCGCCGGTCGCCGGCAGCACGAAGATGTCCTGGTTCCCCTCGAGGTTGGAGTCGTACACCAGCCACTTGCCGTCGGCCGAGAGGTCCACGCCCTCGATGGTCTGGTTGCCGGTGGTGACGGGTTTCGCCTCCCGGATCGAGACGCTGCCACTGCGGGGGATCGGTAAGGCGTAGATGTTCCGCCGCAGGATGAAGCGCTCGTAGGCGACGGTCTTTCCGTCGGCGGAGACTGAAACCGTGTAAGGCTCGAGGCCGGTGCTGAGCCGCACCGGGCGCTCGCGGGGCACCCCCGACCGGTCGAGCCTTACCGCGTAGATGTCGCGCGGCCCATCGCGGTTGGAGACGAACAGCAGTGTGCCGTCGGGGAGCCAGACTGGGCTCACGTTGAGCGAGGTGCTGTCGGTCACCAAGACTGGCCTGCCGCCCTCCGGCGTCACCCAGATCGCGCTCGGCGCGACGTTGCCCAGGTTCGAGAGGTACTCCCCGTTGCCGACGACACACGCCACGGCACTCCCATCCTTGCTCGACGCGTAGGAGTGCACCTGCCCCAATCCGGCCCGGATCAGGAACTCTGGCCCGCCCCCACGACGCCCGAAGAGCGAGTCGTTGCGGTTGATCGGCGTAACACCGCCGGTCAGCGCGAGCTGGTCGGCCGAATCCAGCTGGGTAGCCTGTCCGCCAAGCCGGGGCATCTTCCAGGTGCCCGCCGAGTGCTCGGTGGTGGCAAGCTGGTTGGTGAACCCGATGGTCCGGCCGTCCGGCATCCAGAACGCGGCGGTCTGAGGCCCAGCCCAGTCCGCGGTGAGTGATAGCGGCCGGCCGCCGCTCACGTCCCGCACCACGATGTCGGTGCTACCGGCATAGCCGGCCTGGTATGCGATTTCACGGCCGTCGGGAGAGAGGGCCGGGCGCATCTCCAGCTCCGCCTCGCGGGTCACCTGCCGGATGTTGCCGAGCTCAATCGAAAGCGGCTTGGGTCCCGTCAGACGCCACCCGCCCCAGGCCACCAGGCCGAGGAGCACCGCGCCACCCACCCAGTACGCCACCCGCGGCGCCGAGCGCGGCACCGCCCCCTTGTACGGCGCCGTCTCGAACGGCGTCGTCCCCCCGCTCGGCGTGGCCAGCGCCTCGAGAATCGGCACCATCTCCGCCGCGCTCTGGAACCGATCGGCCGGCTTCTTCGCGAGGCAGCGCATGATGAGTGCGGCGAGGGCCGGCGGCACCGTCGACCGGTGCTGCTCCACCGGGACCGGCGCCTGCGTCACCTGAGCCGCGAGTACCGCCTGCGGAGTCGGACCGGTGAACGGCGGCCGCCCGGTGAGCAACTCGTAACCGACCACGCCCAGGGCGTAGATGTCGGCGCGATGGTCAATGTGGGGATCGGCGGCCGCCTGCTCCGGCGCCATGTACACCGGGGTGCCGAGTGCCACGCCGATCGTGGTGAGCTTCTGCCGGCCGGTGGCGGCGCTTACCGCCTTGGCCACGCCGAAGTCGGTGACCAGCGCGTGCCGGCCGGAGAGCATCACGTTCTCGGGCTTGATGTCGCGATGCACCAGGCCGTGCTGGTGCGCGTGGGCCAGCGCGTCGGCGATGTCCTGCAGCAGTCGCACTACGTCGCGGATGGGGAGTTCCGATTCCTTGTCCAGCCGCTCGCGCAGCGACTTGCCCTCCTCGTACGGCATGACGTAGAAGAGAAAGCCATCGGCCTCTCCGGAATCGTACAGCGGCAGGATGTGCGGGTGGTGGAGTTGTGCGGCGACTTCGATTTCCCGCACGAATCGCTCTGGGCCGAGCGTGGCGGCGAGGTCGGGCCGCAGCACCTTGACCGCCACTTTGCGATGGTGCTTGAGATCTTCGGCCAGGTAGACCGTGGCCATTCCGCCCGCGCCCAGCTCCCGCTCGAGCAGGTAGCGGTCGGACAGTGCGGCGGCGAGGCGCGCGTTCACGGTGCCTTCCCGCTCGTGGTGCTCAGTTCGGTGAACCAGTTGAGCACCACCGTCAGGCGACGGCTCTCGGGGCCCGACGTCGAGGTGCGCTGCAGCATGATGAAGCTCCGGTCGCCGGGACGGACGCCGAAGGCCTGGTGCCACGGCTGGAAGACGAAGGGCAGCGTGCTGAAGAGCGGTTCACGGCTCGTGATCTGGAAGTCGGGCGTTCCCGTGATGCTGGCGGAGACCAGCGAGTCCTCCGGCGCAAGATAGAAGAGTTCACGCCCGGAATGGGCCCAGACCGGACTCGTCCCGCCCGCCGGCGAGACCTGCCACCGGGCCCGCGTGACGTCGGGGAAGGGTCGCACATACACCTCTTCCCGCCCGGACTCCAGCGAGACGTAGGCGATCCATTTCCCATCAGGCGAGAGTGCCGGCATGTACTCGTCCGCCGGCCCGGCGGCGACGGTGATCCGCGTCGTGTCGCCAGAAAGCCGCCGCGCATAGAGGTCACGCACCCCGGCGACGGTGCCGGTGCGGTAGGCCACCCACTGGCCATCCTGCGACCAGCTGGCTTCGTCGATCTGCGAGGTGTCACCGGGGAAGAGTCGCTCCGGCTTGTCGCTGCCATCGGCGCGGACCCGGAAGAGCCGGGTGGCCGGGCCGCGCATGTCGGAGCTGAAGCTCAGAGTCTTCCCGTCGGCCATCCACGCGCCACGATAGTTGATCGTCCCCTCGAAGGTGACGCGCGTCAGCGGACCGGCATCGAGCTGCTTGACCCAGAGCATGCCGCCGGTCCCTTCGGCCAGGCCCACCGCCACCCGGCGCCCATCGGGCGAGAGAGTCAGGCTGTTGAACCGCCCCAGCCAGGCGGGGTCGAGCACCCGGCCCTTCCCCTTCCGGTCCACCTCGGCCGGCGTGGCCCGGCCCGCCGTGAGGCTGGAGGGGAGGTACACCATGGTGCCGTCGTCGGCCACGGCAAACTCGGGGATGATCGTGAGCTCGCTCTGCACCCCGCTCATGAGCGCGACCGGCGTGCGCTTGAAGCGCAGGGTGCCGACGTCAAACGGCGCGCCCACCACGCTACCGTCCTGCAGGACGGCGATGAGCATTCCGTTGGGCAGGTAGAATCCGCGCGAGGCACCGGGAAGGATGGTGTCCAGTGCCTGAGTCTTGAGGTTGACGGCCATGAGCACCTGCTGCGCGCAGTTGTTGCCGCAACGAGTGACCAGCAGGACGTCCTTCCGCGGCAGCACAGTCGGAAAGATCATGCCGCCATTCTCCGGCGCCGGCACGAGTGTCGTGACGGTTCCACCCGACGACGGCACCGCCATCAGGGCGAAGCCGGGGCTGTTGAAGATGATCCGGCCGTCCTCGAGCCAGGCCCCGCCAGCGAGAATCGGGTTGGCATCGATCGTGGCCACCTGTACCGGCGGGCTGCCGCCAGCGGCCGCGATCTTGTAGACCTTGCTGTTGGCGATGTATGCGACCCACTGACCATCAGGAGAGAAGAACGGACCATCGGCGCCCTCGGTGCCATCGAGCAGCCGGGGCTGCACATCGGCGCGGTCACGCACCATGAGGTGGGTGATTCCGCCGAGGCCATCGCCGCCGCCGCCCGTCCGGCTGACGAACGCGATGCGGGAGCCGTCCCGAGAAATGGCAAAGGCGTTGCCGTAGTAACCGGTGTGATTCACCCGGAGGTCGGGTAAGTCGAGCGTCAGCCTGGTGACTGGCCCGGGCTCCGGTGCGCGGAACGCCTTCACTGCGAGTGCGCCAGCGAGCACTGTCGTGAGCGCGAGCGCACCATACAGAGCGGCCGGGCGGACGGGTGGACCGGCGGACGTGCGCACCCGACCGCCTGACCGTCCGACCGCCTGACCACTCAGCGCCGCCGCGAACTCCGCCGCGCTCCCGAACCGGTCGGCCGGCAGCTTCTCCAGTGCCGTGAACACTGCCGCCTCCACCTCGGGGGGCACCGTCCGCCGCTGCGTGGTGAGCAGCCGCGGCGTCTCGGTCATCACCCGGGCGACGATCGCCTGCGCCGTGCTGCCGGTAAAGGGCGGGTCGCCGGAGAGCATCTCGTAGGTGACGCAGCCGAGGGCGTAGACGTCGGAGCGGGCCGTGATTTCCCGTTCGCCCATCGCCTGCTCGGGCGACATGTAGTGCGGCGTACCTAACGACATCCCCGTCTCGGTCATCCGGTTCCCGCCGGACTTGCTCGCTGCGAGCGCGATCCCGAAGTCCGCCACCAGCGCCGAGCCGTCGTGCAGCAGGATGTTTTCCGGCTTGATGTCGCGATGGATGACGCCGTGCCGGTGGGCGTAGTCGAGCGCACCGGCGACTTCGGTGGCGATGCGGACTGCGTCGGCGATAGGCAGTTGCTTCTCGCGGTTGAGCCGGTCGCGCAGCGCCTCCCCCTCGACGAAGGGCATGACGTAGTACGCGGTGCCGTTCACCTCGCCGCTGTCGATGAGGCCGAGGATATGGGGATGCTGCAGGGTGGCAATGGTCTTGATCTCGCGCAGGAACCGCTCGGCGCCGATCACGGCCGCGAGCTCGGGCCGCAGCACCTTGATGGCGACCTTGCGATCGTGCTTGATGTCGTGAGCGAGGTAGACGGTAGCCATGCCTCCCTGGCCCAGCTCCCGCTCGAGGCGGTAGCGGTCGGCCAGCGCCGCGGTGAGGCGCTCGGCGGGCGCGCTCATCGGGGTGACTCCGTGTTCCTGCCGGGCTCCGGTCGCCAGTTGAAGATCACACTCAGGCTGCGGGCCTGCCCGTCGCCGGCATTGAGCATCAGGAACCGTTTGCCGTCAGGATGCACATCGTAGCTGCGGTAGAAATCCTGCAGCAGCAGCCCGGGCCGGGAGAACAGCAGATGGGGGGCGCTGTGCTCGAATTGTGGGCCGGCCCCGACGGTGACGGCGTACATGTCGCCGCTGGGACTGCGGAAGAAGAGCTCCGCACCATCCCGCCGCCACAATGGCTCCAGCCCCCCACCGGCCGAGATGGGAAACTTGGCCGAATTGACGTCCGGAAATGGGCGGACGTAGACCTCTTTGCTGCCCGACTCATCGGAAACGTAGGCCAGCCAGCGCCCATCGGGCGAGAGGGTCATCGCGAAGTTGTCGTAGCTCGCCTGCAGCAGCATCCTCGGCACGCGGTCCACCCCGTTCTCAAGCAGGACCAGGTGGCGGGTGCCCTGGGCCGAGCCCTCGGAGCGAAGCAGCGTGAACCGGCCGCTCTTGCTGAACCAGAGTTCATCGTAGTCGGAGGAACTTCCGGCCACGGCACGAGCGCTGTCACTGCCATCCGCCCGCCGCACCCAGGCCGTCCGGTTCGTGTTCCGGGTGGCGAGAAAGCCCACGTTGCGGCCATCGGGGGTCCAGACCGGCCGATCGGCGTCCTTCAGCTCGAATGAGATCCTGCTGAACGTCCCGGTCGCGAGCTGTTTCACCCAGATCTGGCTGCCGCCGGACACACTCTGCGCGAGGGCGATCTGCTTTCCATCCGGCGAAAGTGCCGCGGAGGTGAAGACCCCTTTCAGCGTCGTGTCTACCGGCACCATCGCACCGGAGCGATCAACCCAGACGACGCCGACATTGCCGCCGCGCCTCGCCTGATAGACCAGAGTCCCGTTCTCGGCGACGGCAAACTGCATCGTGCCGTTGGAGAGTTCGTCCTGGACGTCCTGCAGCATGGGCACGGGGGCGTCGGAGAGCCGACGGTGCCGGCGGTCGAACTCCGCGACCAGGAGCCGGCCACCCGCGGCACCGATGACGATCCGGTCCGGGGGCAGGAACCGGGCGGTGGTACCCTCGCCAAGATCCGTCACCGTTCCGGTCTTCAGATCGATCAGACCCACCCGATTCGACACGAGTGAACCTTTCCACAACATGATGAACGCCTGCTTGCTCCCGGGGAGGACATCGGGGTAGTCGTGTTCCTTGACGCCGGTGGCGGAGTCGGGTGAGGAGATTCGGGTGACGGCCCCGCCACTCGAGGCAACGCGGGACAGGCCACGGGCGCTGTTCGAGTAGTAGATCTGGCCGTCATCGCCCCAATCGGCCCCGCCGAAGGGAGCGACCGAGTCCGGCACCACGACGCGGGCGACACCGCCAGTGGCGGGAACGACCTTCATCGCGGTGGGTCCGCCTGCCGACGTAAAGAAGCCGACCGACTCACCATCAGGGGAGAAGAACGGGGCGAAGGCACCTTTGGTATCCTGAAGCCTCCGGGCCTCCGGCTGATCGAGCTCGCGCACCCAGAGGGCAGCGTCCGCACCCTCGTTGCCGATGAAGGCCACTCGCCTGCCATCCGGGGAGATCGCCAGCCGGATGTTGCCGATGGGCCGGATCCCGGCGCTGTCGCCCAGATCGAGCGTCGCCCGGATCATCGGAGCGGCACCTGCCCCACGAGATGCAAGGCGTTGACCTGCCACTACTCCCGCGAGCAGGATCGCCCCCGCCGCGGCCGCATTCACCAGCCAGCCACGCCGGCGGCGGAGTGCGACGGACGGCGCCGCAGCGTATGCGGTCGTGCCGTGCACACTCACCAGTGCCGCCGCAAACTCGGCGGCAGTGGCGAAGCGATCGGCGGGGAGCTTCTCGAGCGCCGTCAGCACCGCGCCTTCCACCGCCGGCGGGATCCGGTCCCGCCGCGCGATGAGCGAAGCGGGCTTTTCAGTCATCACCTTGGCCACGATCGACTGGGCCGTGGGGCCGCTGAACGGCGGCTCGCCGAGCAGCATCTCGTAGGTCATCGCCCCCAGGGCGTAGACGTCGGAGCGGGCGGTGATTTCCCGTTCGCCCATCGCCTGCTCCGGCGACATGTAGGTCGGCGTGCCGAGCGACATGCCGGTCTCGGTCATCCGGCTGCCGCCGGACTTGCTCGCGGCCAGCGCAATGCCGAAGTCCGCCACCAGCGCGCGGCCATCGTGCAGCAGGATGTTCTCCGGCTTGATGTCGCGGTGAATCACGTTGTGACGGTGAGCGTAGTCGAGCGCGCCGGCGATCTCGGTGGCGATGCGCACCGCATCACTGATGGGGAGCTGCTTCTCCCGCGTCAGCCGGTCGCGGAGCGATTCGCCCTCGATGAAGGGCATCACGTAGTACAGGAAGTCGTCGGTCTGACCGTCCGACCGTCCGCCCGTCCGCCCGCTATCAAACAGCGGGAGGATGTGCGGATGCTGCAAATTGGCGGTGGTCTTGATCTCGGAGAGGAACCGCTCGGCGCCGATGACGGCTGCGAGCTCCGGGCGCAGCACTTTCACCGCGACCTTGCGCTGGTGCTTGAGATCCTCGGCGAGGTACACCGTGGCCATGCCACCCTGACCCAGCTCCCGCTCGAGGCGGTAGCGGTCGGCGAGGGCGGCGGTGAGGCGGTCGGCTATTTCACCCACGGTGACCTCCCCGCGCAGCACCGCTCGAGCGCACGATCCTCATTGACCGCTCACGGCGACCCACGACCCGGGGCGACGATGGCCTGATACACCAGGGTCCGGAACTTGTCCGCCAGATCGAGCCCGCGCGCCGGAAGCAGTTGCACCATGTACACCGCCACCAGGTCCTCCCCCGGATCCACCCAGTAATTCGTGCCGTACGCTCCACCCCACCCAAACCGGCCGACCGATCCATACTCCCCGGCGAGGCCGGGCGACACGAGGACCTGGAATCCCAGACCGAAGCCGGACGCCCGGCCACCAAAGAGTGTATCGACCTGGTTGGTGGTCATGAGGGAAACCGTGGCCGGACTGAGGATCCGCGCCCCATCCAGCGCACCGCCGTTCAGCAGCATCTGGAGAAACCGGGCATAGTCTGCGGCGGTCGAAACGAGGCCCGCTCCACCGGCGAAACTCCTGCGCGGCCCGGCAAGGTAATCACCCTGCCCTTTGGGCCCGTCGGGTGCTCGCTGGAGCCCGCTGTCCGCTGTCGCCGCATAGACTGCGGCGAGGCGGGTGGCGACCGCCGTCGGCGGAAAAAAGAAGGTGTCCTTCATCCGGAGCGGTTGGAAGATGCGGGTGCGGAAGAACTGGTCGAGCGGCTCACCCGACACCCGCTCTACAACGCAGCCGAGCAGGTCGAGCGCGTAGCCATAAACGAATTTGGTCCCGGGCTGCGCCACGAACGGGAGCGTGCCGAGCCGGTCCATGGTGGTGCAGATGGGCTCGTCCTTGTCCGCGGTGTACCACCCCCACCCCGCCGCCGGCCCCAGTCCGGCGGCGCGATACCGCTCGGCGACAAGCGAATCGGTGCCGTAGGAAATGCCCGCCGTATGGGTGAGCAGATCACGGATGGTGATCGGCCGCTTCGCCGGAATCAGGGCGAGTCCGGTGTCCGTCTTCTCGGCGACGGCGGTGTGCGCAAAGCTGGGCAGATAGCGGCTCACCGGATCGTTGAGACGGAGCCGGCCTTCCTCGACCAGCATCATCACGGCGACGCTGGTGATCGCCTTGGACTGCGATGCGATCCGAAAGAGGGCAGCGGGCGTCATGCGCCGCCCCGCCTCCCGATCCGCCGAGCCGAAGGCGCGGACGTACGCCACCTTGCCATGCCGCAGGATCAGCGTCACGACGCCGGCCACTCTCCCCGAGTCGACATACTGCTGCATCACCCGGTCAATACGCGCGAGCCGCTCACGGGAGAATCCCAGGATTGCCGGGTCGCCGGCAGGGAGACTCTGACCGCGGAGTGGAGCCGCGAGGGCCAGCAGCAGAATGGCGCTGCTGAAGAATTGGCGGAACGGGAAGTTCATGTGCGTTCCTCCATCAGGTGCCGAAGCGGGACACTGTCCGTGGCCATGCCGGAATGAGCGCTCATCGATTCGCTGCATCCACCGCCGCCTTCATCTGCTTCACCCAGTCAGGCACCACCCGCAGGTACGCGGTGCCGGCCTGCTCCGGTGTCTGGACGTAGATGATCCCGCCGTCGTGCGAGGATCGGTTCGACCAGCCCGAGGTATCGGAGAAGCGCGGGTCTCGGGCCCAGAAGGTCGGGGCGCCCACCGGCTCGCCAGTCTCCGGATTGAGCCGGACCAGGTACCACAGGACGCCAGAGCGGTAGAGCACCTCGGTCGGCGACAGCCACAGCGGCTCGACCCCCTGGGAAGCAAGCTGCCAGCGGCGCCCGGCCACCGGAAAGCCGGTGACGATGATTCGCGGTCCCTCGACCGTCTGGTACACGATGAGCTTGCCGTTGGGTGAGACCGCAGGAAACCTCGCATCGGTGAGCACCGTGTCGAACTTGGGGCGTGAGGCGCTGGGGTCGAACCGCATGGCGACGTTGGTCGCCCAGTCCTCGGCGACCGCCGACTGGTCGTCGTGAAAATCAACCGGATCGGGATTGGTCGGGTCGAAAGCAAAGCCCGCCACCGTGTCCGGCCGCGCCCCCGAACTCGGCGCGCCACGGAGGATGGTCCAGCGGGTGGAGTCCCGCACCGAAATCAGCAGTTGCTCCCCATCGGCGCTCCACAGCGGATGCCGGACCGTTTCCCCCTTGAGCCAGGTAAAATGCTGTCCATCCCGCAGATCGTAGATCCGGAGTTCGGTGCCTTCAGTGGCCTGCACCACCGCCGCCAGCCAGCGCCGGTCCCGGCTCAGATCGTAGCGCTGGAAATTCGCCGTCTCCACCGGCAGCGGCTGCGGCGTTCCACCAGATCGGAGGCTCACCATTCTGCCGATCGTCGCATCCACCCCCGGGGCGTAGAGCAGCGTGCCGTTGGCCGCCAGATCAAACTGGGCCTCGCCGACGGATTCCCGCCGAATGCCGGCGAGCAGTGTCACCGACCGGTAGGCCATGTGGGTGGCGGGGTCGTAGCGGGCGGCGAGCAGGCTGCCGTCCACCGCGACATAGATGAGGTAGCGCCCTTCCACCACTCGAAAGGCCGAACCCGCAAGCAGTCCCCCTGGCGACCCGTCGGACTGGGCGGCGCGCAGGGTCCAGCGTTCCCCGGATTCCGGTTCGAGCAGCAGCGCGGTCCCATTGTACGAGCAGAGCATCTGCTTCAATTCCGCAACCCACTGCCCGAGGGCGCAACGCGTGATGGTCTGGGTCCGCGCGCTTCCTCCTTCCCGATCCAGCCGCTTGATCCGCCAGCCGTCGAGGTCCACCGCAATGATCTCGGTGTTCGAAGTCCACTGGAGCGACATCGCGTTCTGGCCCTCCAGCAGCGGGCGGACCTCGCCGCCGGCGACTGGGACCACCATGACGCGGTCCCCGACGAGAAAGGCGACGCGGGAGCCATCGGGGGAGATGCGCGGTGCAGTCGCCCCGCGCGTCCCGGCGATCGGGTGGGCGCTGGCATCCCGGAGACTGCGGTACCAGAGCAGGGTGGAGTCGCCCTGCCGGGAGGCGTACACAGCGAAGTCACCCGCGGGCGAGACCGACAGGTTGCGGACCGGTACCCCGTAGGAGATGGTCGCCGTCCGGACACCGAAGGCCATCGGGGCGCTGTCGGGGAGCGCGGCATCGAAGACCGCCGGGCCGGCTGCCCCGCTGCTCCGACTCAATGCCCAGGCGGTGAGCGCGATGAGCCCGAGCGCAACGGCACCTAACACAACACTGATCCCTCGCCACGGCCCCGCGCTCGCTGCCGCCGTCCGCGTGGCGCGAGTGGCGGCCCGCGTCGTCGCTCCTCCCGCCAGTGCGGCCGCGAACTCTGCGGCGGTCGCGAACCGGTCGGCCGGCAGCTTCTCCAGCGCGGTGAGCACCGCATCCTCGACCGCCGCCGGAATCGTGTCGCGCATGCGGGAAGGCGCCGCCGGCTTTTCGGTCATCACCTTGGCGACGATCGCCTGCGCCGTGCCGCCGAGGAACGGCGGATCGCCCACCAGCATCTCGTAGGTCACGCACCCGAGGGCGTACACATCCGAGCGGGCGGTGATCTCCCGCTCCCCCATCGCCTGCTCCGGCGACATGTAGGTGGGTGTGCCGAGCGACATCCCCGTCTCGGTCATGCGCGTGCCGCCCGCCTTGCTCGCGGCCAGCGCAATGCCGAAGTCCGCCACCAGCGCCCGGCCATCGTGCAGCAGAATGTTCTCTGGCTTGATGTCGCGATGAATCACATTGTGGCGGTGGGCGTAGTCCAGCGCGCCGGCTACTTCGGTCGCGATCCGCACCGCGTCGGCGATCGGAAGCTGCTTCTCACGGTCGAGCCGGTCGCGAAGGGATTCCCCCTCGATCAAGGGCATGACGTAGAACAGGTACGACGCTTCCTGACCGTCTGACCGTCCGACCGTCTGACCGCTGTCAAACAGTGGCAGAATATGCGGATGCTGCAGGTTGGCCGTGGTCTTGATCTCGCTGAGAAACCGCTCGGCGCCGATCACCGCGGCCAGCTCCGGCCGGAGCACTTTGATGGCAACTTTGCGGTGATGCTTGAGGTCTTCGGCGAGATACACCGTGGCCATCCCCCCCTGCCCCAGCTCCCGCTCGAGGCGGTAGCGGTCGGCGAGGGCGGAGACGAGCCGCTCGGCGGGCTCATGCATCAGTCGGCCCCTTCCACTGCGATGAGTTCAGAAAACTTCTTCAGGTCGATGTTGCCCCCGGAGATGATGGCGACGATCGGGCCCCGGCCAGCCTTCCCCGTCAACCCGGCCGCGACCGAAAGTGCCCCCGCGCCTTCGGCGATGACGCGCGCCTTCTCCGCCATGAGCCGCATGGCCCGTCTCGTCTCCTCCAGGCTGACCACGATGCACCCGTCGACCAGCGGCTGCATCCGTTGCCACATCCGCGGAAAGACGCTCCGGCCGCCGGCGCCATCGACGAACGACGCCTTCCATTCCGCAAACGCCTGGGGAGCGCCCCGGGCCATCGAAAGCGCCAGGGGAGCGGCCGTCTCCGGTTCCGCGCCCCACACCTGGATGTCCGGCTCGAGCGCCTTGATGGCGCTGCCGACGGCCGTGATGAGCCCGCCGCCGCCGACGCCGGCGATGACCGCGACGGTGTCGGGGGCATCCTCGAGAATTTCCAGCCCCAGTGTCGCGTGACCAGCGATGAAATTGTGATCGTCGAAGGGATGGATGAAGGTACCCGTCGCTCCGGGAAACGCACGCGACTCCAGAGCCTGCCACGCCACCTCGTACGGCACCGGAATGAGTGTCGCGCCCAGCGCTTTCATCCGCTCGATTTTCGAGGCCGGTGCGGTCTCGATCACCACGACCGTGCAGGGCACACCCGCCTTCCGCGCGGCGTAGGCGATACCCTGTCCGGCATTGCCGGCGCTGATCGTCCAGACGCCCTGCCGGCGATCCGACTCGGAGAGCAGCGCGACGGCGTTGGCGGCGCCCCGCAACTTGTAGGCATTGATTGGCTGCAGGTTCTCGAGCTTGAGCCGGATATCCGGGTAGTCCGGTCCCAGCTCGAGCCGGATCAGCGGCGTCCGCACGATCATGTCGGCGATGCGGGTGCGCGCGGCCCGGATTTCTCCGAGCGTGATCGCGCGGACCGGCTCGAGGATCTCAGCCATGCGACGCGCGCCAGCCCATCAGCGACTGCGCGGCAGCGCATTGGCGGAAGATCGCCGTGGGACGACCGGCGCACGACTCCCGCTCGAGGGTGTAGGCGGTGCCGAGTGTGGTCTGGAGCTGGGCGCGGGGATCGGTCACTTGGGAAATCTCAACTGGGCAACGATCTGCTGGAACCGTGAATTGCTTCGCAGCGGTTCGTACCATGGCCAGGAGCGTGCGAACATCACGAAGAGCGGATCGCGCTCGTCCAGCGCCTGCTGCGCGTAGCCGAGCGCCCCCTCGATGTCCCCTGCCGCTGCCGCTGCATACGTCAGGGTGGCTGGTTGCATGTACTCGTGAACACTTCGGGCCTCGATTTCGCGAAGGAAGGCGCCTGCATCGCCGGCTTTGCCCCAGCGACTATAGATGACCGCCAGTGCCCCAAGGGTCCAGACGTGCCGTGCCGACATCATCAGCCCTCGCCCGGCGGCGGCGGCCGCTTCGTCGAACTGACCGCAGGCGGCGAGGCAATTTATCAGGCTTGAGTACCCCAGATAGGAGTCGGGATCAAGCTCCACCCCTCGCCGGGCAGCGGCCACCCCCTCGGCAGCTCGGCCGGACGTGAGATACAGCCAGGAGAGGCAGACGTACGCATACGACGAGAGCGGGTCCAGTTCCAGGTACGCGGCGAGCTGCGCCTCGCCTTCCTGGGTCCTGCCGGCGACAAAATGCAGGAAATGGAGGCCGTACCAGACGCGCGCCTGAGAGTAGTCGGGATTCAACTCGAGGGACCGGCGGAATGACTGTTCGGCGAGCGGGTAATCTCGCTCGTAAAGCATCGTGGCCTCCGCCAGCGCGCAGTGCGCTTCGGCCAGGGCCGGGTCGAGCAGCAACGCCCGGCGGGCGGCCTCGAGCGCCTTCGGCATCAACTGCGCTGGTGGCGCTGAACCGGAGTACCCGGAGGTCGTGTAACCGTCGGCCAGCCCCGCCCACGCCTGGGCGTAGGTGGGATCGAGCGCGACCGCCTGCCGGAAGCACTCGAGCGCCTCCTCGATGCTGCGTCCCCTCCGGTAGAGCAGCGCGCGGCCCTTGAGGTACAGCTCGTAGGCGGCGAGATCCTTCGTCGGGGGCTTGGCAGACGAGTCGCCGAGGCTCACCCGCAGCCGGCCGGCGATCGCGGTGGCGATTTCGTCCTGCACCGCGAAGACGTCCTCGAGCACCCGGTCGTAGCGCTCGGACCAGAGCTGGTACCCGTCGGCAGCGCTGATGAGCTGGACGGAGATGCGGAGCCGGTTTCCCGCGCGCCGCAGCGTTCCCTCGAGGATCGTGGCGACGTTGAGCTTGGCGCCGACCGAGCGCGGGTCCTCGCTCCGGCCCTTGAAGGAGAACACCGAACTGCGGCCCGCCACCCGGAGACCGGGAATTGCGGCCAGCGCGTTGAGGATCTCCTCGGTGATGCCATCGGCGAATAGGCCGTCCGCAGGGTCCTGGCTCAGGCTGGCGAACGGCAGCACGGCGAGTGACTTCTCCGGGGCGGCCACGACCGCGGAGGCGACTTCGACTGCTCTCAGCGAGTTCACGAACAGTGCGCCGGTCTCGAACCGGTCGAACGGGATCCGGGCCAGTGCCTTCTGCACCGCCCGCGCCACCGGGCGGGGGACCCCATCGCGGAGCGCGGTCACGTCGGCCGGGGTCTGGACGAAGCGCTTCGCGATGACTGCCTGCATCGTGTTCCCGGTGAACGGCTGCTCCCCGACCAGCATCTCGTACAGTACGCATCCCAGACTGTAGAGATCGCTCCGGCCGTCCACGCTGTCGCCGGCCGCCTGCTCCGGGCTCATGTAGGCTGGAGTCCCCACGATCATCCCGGTATTGGTGAACGCCTCCCCTTCCACCATGCTCAGGGCCTTGCCGATCCCGAAGTCCGCCACCAGCGCATGCCCCTCGTGTAGCATGATGTTTTCGGGCTTGATGTCGCGGTGCACGACGTGCTGGCGATGGGCGTAGTCGAGTGCTTCGGCCACCTCGCTCGCCAGGCGGACGGCTTCATCGATCGGCAGAATCTTCATCTGGTCGAGCCGGTCGCGCAGCGAGGCGCCCTCGACATTGGGCATGACGAAGTACAGCATTCCGCCGGCTTCGCCCGAATCGTACAGCGGCAGAATATTCGGATGGCTCAGCTTGGCTGCGAGACGGATCTCACGCAGGAACCGCTCGGCGCCCAGCGTCGCCGCCACCTCCTGGCGCAGCACCTTGATGGCCACGCTGCGCTGGTGCTTGAGATCGTGCGCGAGATACACCGTCGCCATCCCGCCTTCACCCAGCTCGCGATCGATCCGATAGCGGTCAGCGTGGGCGGCCCGGAGATGGGACAGGACATCCGTGATCGGCTCAGACATGCACGCTCAGCGCCCCGATCCTCGTCTGGCAGGGAGAAGCCGTAATCGTGGGTTCAAGCGGAGTCGTGGCGTGAGGAGCTAGCGGAGCTGCAACCTCCGAAAAGATGGCCTCCCCCGCAGTGGCGGGCTAGGGGGAACCGCGGCGTCGTTCGTGGCTCGTTGGCATCCTGCGGCGGCCAGGCGACCGAGGTGGTTGCCCAATCCCTGCTCCCCGATCTCTAGACCTTGCGGGTGCGGGCCGACCGCCGGTCGGCCCCTACGCTATGTCGTCCGCCGACAGCCGAACAACTCGAACCGCCCGAGGATCTTCTCCAGCGGGCAGAAGCCGGTAATGCTGGACTGGATCAGGTTCACGCCCACAAAGGCGGTGAACAGAAACCACCAGGGGCTCACCCACCAGCCGAGCGCGAGCGAGAGCAGGACAAATGTTCCGGCGAAGCGCCGGATGATCACGTCGTTGCACATGCGGGCCTCCTTTGAGAAGGGGAACAGGGAACGGGGAACCGGGAACGGGGACTAACTCCCGTTCCCCGCTCCCCGTTCCCCCTTCCCCTGCCTGCGCTGCAATTCCCAGTACAGCAGCGGCACCACCACCATCGTCAGCAGCGTGGCGACGATCGCCCCGCTCATGAGCGCGACCGCGAGCCCCTGGAAGATCGGATCGAGCACCATCACCAGCCCACCCACGACCACCGCCGCGGCGGTGAGCGCGATCGGCCGGAACCGCACCGCACCAGACTCGATGACCGCCTGCCGCAGTGGCGTGCCCCGTTTCTCCGCCAGCTGGATGAAGTCCACCAGCAGGATCGAGTTCCGCACCACGATACCGGCCAGCGCGATCATCCCGATCATGCTGGTCGCGGTGAAGAACGCACCACTGAGCGCGTGGCCCGGCAGGATGCCCACCAGGGTGAGCGGAATCGGCGCCATGATCACCAGCGGAATGGCGAACGACTCGAACCACCAGACCACCAGCACGTAGATGAGCAGCAGCACCGCCGCAAAGGCAAGCCCGAGGTCGCGGAACACCTCGATGGTGATCTGCCACTCACCATCCCACTTGATCGCGGTCTCATCCAGCCGGTCAGGCTGCACCGCGTTGTAACGGCGGATCTCAGCCCCCGCGACCCGGATGGTATCCAGCGCGCTGTTCATCGCCAGAATGGCGTAGACCGGACTCTCGATGCTGCCGGCAACATCTCCCGTCACGTAGATCACCGGCCGGAGATCACGCCGGTACCGCGCCGGATCCCGCAGCGTCGAATCCACCGTGACGAACCGCCCAAGCGGCTGCGGACCCGTCAGCGTCGGAATGGGAATCGTGAGCAGCGCCTCCACCGTCGAGCGCCGCACCAGCGGGAGCCGGGGGACAATCGCCACACCTTCCCGTGCCGTGCCCGATGCCACCCGGCCGGCGGGAGTACCCGCCTGCGCCAGATACACTGTCTGGACGATCTGCTCGACGCTCGCCCCCGACGCCGCGGCTCGCGCCCGATCCACCCTGAGGCTCAGCCGGGACTGGGGGGCTTCGACGGTCCAGTCCACGTCGACCACTCCGGGCGTCGTCTCGAAGACCTGCTTGACCCGCGTGGCCGCCGCCAGGCGGGCGCTGTCGGTGCCCGCGTACACCTCCGCGACCAGCGTGGACAGCACCGGCGGACCTGGTGGAATCTCCGCGATCTTGGCGCTGGCCCCGTAACGCCGCGCAATCGAATCGATGGCGGGCCGAACGGCGACAGCAATCGCATGACTCTGCCGCGACCGCTCCCCCTTGGCCACCAGGTTGACCTGCACGTCGGCGACGTTGGCGCCGCTGCGCAGGAAGTAGTGCCGCACCAGGCCGTTGAAGTTGACCGGCGCGGCGGTGCCGGCATACACCTGCGTGTTGCGCACCTCCGGCACGGTGCGCAGGTACGCCGCCACCTCGGCGCCAAGCGCGGCACTTCCCTCAAGCGTGGTCCCCTCCGGCGGATCCAGGATCACCTGGAACTCGGACTTGTTGTCGAACGGCAGCATCTTCACTTGCACGACTCGCAACGCCACCAGTCCCATGGAGAGGAACAGCAGCAGCACCACGCTGCCGTAGAATCCGAGCCGGCGGCGGGGGCGGTCCATCAGGCCGCTCATGACTCGGCCGTAGAATCGGCTGAACCTTGTAGTGGAGGCTTCGGCGGCATGGGCGGAGGTGCCAGCCCCTGTTGTCGCCTGCCCCTTGAGCAGGCGATAGGCGAGATACGGCGTGATGATGAACGCCACGGCGAGGCTGGCGAGCATCGCCACGCTGGCGCCGACCGGTATCGGGCGCATGTACGGCCCCATCAGCCCCCGCACGAACGCCATCGGGAGAATCGCCGCGATCACCGCAAAGGTCGCGAGAATGGTCGGGTTGCCGACCTCATCGACGCCCTCCACCGCCGCCTCCGCCGGATCCTTCCCGCCCATCGCGATATGCCGATAGATATTCTCCACCACCACGATGGCATCATCCACCAGGATGCCGATCGAGAAGATCAGGGCGAACAGGGTGATGCGATTGAGGGTATAGCCGAGCGCGTAGTAGCTGAACAGCGTCAGCGCGAGCGTCACCGGCACCGCCACCAGCACGACGACCGCTTCGCGCCAGCCGAGAAAGAACCAGATCAGCAGCGTCACGGAGAGCGTGGCGATACCGAGGTGCAGGATCAGCTCGTTCGCCTTCTCCCGCGCTGTTTCGCCATAGTTCCTGGTCTCCGTCACCGTCACGTCCGCGGGGAGGAGCCGGGCCCGCGCCTGCTCCACCCGCTCCAGCACCTGACGGGCGACATCGGTCGCGTTGGCCCCCTTCCGCTTGGCGATGCTGATGGTGACCGCGCTCGCCGCGCCCGTCGCGCCCGAGTCCGTCGTGGCGTGGGTCACGTAGTTGGTGCGCTCGCCGAAGTCTTCGCGCACCTGCGCGACGTTGCGGAGGTAGACCGGGCGTCCGCCGCGGGAGCTCACCACAACGCCGGCGACATCCGCCGCGCTGCTGAGCGCCGCTCCGATCTGCACCCGGTAGACTGCGCCACCGCTGGCGAACTCACCCGCCTCCAGCCGGGCGTTGGCGCCGTTCAGCGCCATCGCGACTTCGCCCGGCGTGACGCCGGCCGCGGCGAGACGCGCCGCGTCGAGATCCACCCGGATCTGTCTGGGCTGGCCGCCGATCACCGCCGTCTCGGCGACATCGGAGACGGTGCGGATCTCATCCTCCAGTTGCGTCGCCATCTGCCGCAGCTCGTTGGAGCCGTACCGGGTAGACGAGAGCGTGAGCGTGAGGATCGGCACATCGTCAATCGAGTGCGGCTTGACCAGCGGCGGCAATGCCCCTGCCGGCATCCGGTCGGTGTCGGCGAACAGCCTGGCGTGGACCCGGGTGATGCTGCGCTCCTGATCCTCGCCCACCTTGAACCGCACCGTGACGAGCGTGTAGCCCTCCCCGGCCATCGAATACACATGCTCGACTGCCGGGATCTCCCACATCCGCTGTTCGATTGGCCGAGTGATCAGGTTCTCGACCTCGGCGGGCGTCGCCCCGGGCAGCGCCGCGATCACATCGATCATCGGCACCGAGATCTGCGGCTCCTCCTCCCGCGGTGTTGCCAGGATGCCGAGCAGGCCCACCGCCAGCGATGCGATGGCGAGGAGTGGCGTGAGCCTCGAGTGCAGGAACCTCTGGGCGAGTCGCCCTGCGAAGCCCATGATCTCAGTGGCTCCCGGCAAGGATGACGTCACCGGCTACGAGGCCCGAGAGGACCTCGACCATCGGACCAGTTCCGAGTGCGGCCGTCCTCACCCAGCGCAGCTCCGTCACCGCACCCAGCTGTACCCGCACCCCCGTCAGGTCGCCCTCATGCACCAGCGCACCGGCGGGGATCAGGATCGTTCGACGGTTGCCGGCGGGGATCAACAGGGTCGCCGCGCTGCCGGGGAGATACGCCCCGTCGGCATTGTCCACGATCGCGTGGACGGTGTAGACCGCGCCGCCAGGTGCCGGCACCGCGCCTTCGATAGTGGCACGCGCCGCCCGACCCTCGATGATCGCCTCGATCGGCAGTCCCCGACGAAGCGCTGCGCTGCTCTGCGGGGGAACCGTGACGCTGATCCGAAGCCTGGCATCATTCTGCACTTCGACAATCGGCGCACCGGGAGCCACAAAGGCGCCGGCATCGACGTAGCGCCGGGTGATGATGCCGGGGAACGGGGCACGGACCTCCGCATAGGCCCCCACCGCGTCAAGTTCGTTGCCCGAGGCACGCGCGGTCCGCAGCCCGGCGTCGGCCCGCGCCAGACCGGTTTCCGCCTGATCGAGCTGGAATCGGGTCGCCGCGCTGTCGGCGAAGAGCGCCCTGAAACGCTCGGCCTGCGTCCGGGCATCCAGATACATCGCCTCTGCCGCGGAAATGCCGGCGTCGATCTGGGCCCGCTTCGCCTCCAGATCCCGCGCGTCGATCCGCGCCAGGAGCTGCCCCCGAGCCACCCGATCGCCTTCCCGCACCAGGACTCCGGTGATGCCGCCCATCAGTTTGGTACTCAGGGTGGCGCGCTCGATCGGTTCGGCGACTCCGGCGGCCTCGACGGTGGCCATGATCGTGGTGTCGCGCACCGTCCAGCCCTGGCCCTCAATAACAGCCTGCGACGTCGCGGGGATCGGCCGGTCGGCGTCGCCGCCGCTGCACCCGAGGATCCCGCCGGCCAGCAGCATGGCCGTCTGCGTCAGTCGTGTCACTGGTTCACCTGGGGCTCGAGGTCCTGCAGGGGCGACAGATCGAGGTCCTGTGCCCTGCGCATCTCCGCCATGGCGACAATCGCCTCGTATCGCGCCGCCACGTCGCCCAGCTCCGCCGCCGTCTCGACCGCGGCCGCGTCCAGCAGTTCGGTCACCGTCGCGAGACCACCCTCGTACTTCCGGCCCACGATCCGGTGTGCCTCGACAGACTGGGCCACTCCGCGCCCGGCGATCTCCATCCGCGCCAGGGCCAGTGGGACCGCATCGGTGGTCCGGGAAAGATCCAGCCCCGCTTTCGCCTCCGCCGCATCCGCCATCGCGCGCGCCGCGCTGCGTCGCCCGCGCGCCGTGCGGATCTCCGCCAGTTCCGAGGCGCCGGCGAACGGCGACCAGCTCAGCATCACACCGAGCGTCCAGGCGCTGCTGCCGCCGAAAGGCGTGGCGGGGGTGTTCCAGTCGAGACGGCCGAATGCGTTCAGGCGCGGTAGATAGAGCGCCGCCGCCCGTCGGGCATCGGCGCCTGCCGCGTCCCGCGCCAGCCCCGCCGCCGCGACATCGGGACGGAGGTGGGTAGCAGTGCCACCGGATGAAGTCCGGGCCCCGGCGAGCTGGACTTGGTCCGCGGTCGGCAGCGCGTCCGGGAGAGTGAAGGTGGAGTCAGCGGGATCGCCCATGAGGAGGGCGAGCCCCTGTCGGGCGAGGCGCGCCTGGTTCGCCGCGCTGAGCAGCATCGCTTCGACTTCGCCGGCCTTGACTGCCGCAAGCAGGGCGTCGGATCGGGTCGCCATGCCCTGGCGCACCAGCGATTCAGCCTGATTCTTGTGGGAGTGCGCCGCTGCCAGTGCCGCTCGCAGCATCCGCTCCTGTTCCGTCGCAAGCACGGCGCCCCAGTAGGCGCGCACCACATCCACCGCTGTCCCGGAGCGGATCCACTGCTCCTGTGCGGCCGTCGCCTCACTGGCATGTGCGGCCGCCTTCCGGCCCAGCCAGGCGTCGGCGTTGAACAGCGGCTGCTCGATAACGACGCCGGTCATCAGATTGCCAATGGCATTGGGATCGTTGAGCCGCGACGGCGCAAAGGCGGCGGGTGTCACGGCCCGCTGCCGGAGGGTGAAGCCGAAGGCGTTGAGCGGGTCGGTGGTCCTCAGGTAACCGCTCTCCATCCGGATGCTGGGCAGAATCCCCCGGTATGGTGCGAGCGCCTGCCCCGCCTGGGCCGCGGACTGCCCGGCCGCGATCCGGTTGGCATAGGCCGCCTCATCCGCGCGACCGAGGGCATCACGCAGCGTGAGCGCCTGGGCATTTGCCATGGCAGGCGCGGCGAGCAGCGCCGTCGCGAGAAGCCACGGCGCGCCTCTCACCATCCGCCTCATTGCCGAAGTGCGCGTCATTGCCATGCCCGGGTCGCGTAGCGGTCTACGGACGGTTGGTGCGAAAGCCGAACAGCGAATAGGCGGGGCACACCCCGACTACCCCGATGGCCAGCGGCACGAATCCGAGCACCTTGAAGACGAGACCCAGGGTGCCGGGCACGATGCCGAACCATCCCAGCGTCAGCAGGACGAGTCCGATCACCACCCGCGCGCCCCGATCCCAGCCTGCCATGTTGCACTGCATCTGCTGCTCCTTCCTGGGGGTGGAGCCGTGGGGCTCCGGTGGAGGGCGACCGGCCTGTGCCCGTCGCCGCACTTCGAGTTGCACTATATCACTATATAGTTATATTAGCAAGGCACGACAGAGGGTGACCTCACGACGAATGCGGGGTGGATGCGACATCATCGGGTTCATATGAGGGGAATGCGCCGAGCGGGACGGCGGCACGATACGGCACGGGCCGCTGGGCTGGCTGGTTGTGACCTGGCGCGCAACGGGACAGATTACTCGCTGGTTATGGAATCACTCCTGGGGGGAGCCGTGGCATCCAAGCCCTTGTCGGCCCATCAGCTGCAGGTCATCGCGGACCGCTTTCGTGCGCTCGGTGAGCCGACGAGGCTCCACATCCTGAGCGCACTGCGTGGCGGCGAGCAGAATGTCACCCAGCTGATCGAGCTCACCGGTTTCGGCCAGGCCAACCTCTCCAAGCACCTCCAGCTCCTGCTGCGACTCGGCTTTGTTGACCGCCGGAAAGAGGGGGTCAGCACTTTCTACCGGCTGGCCGACCAGGACGTGCTCCGGTTGTGCGAGATCATGTGCGGCCGGCTGGAAAAGGAAGTGGCGCGCCAGCGGAAGCTGTTCGCCTCATGACCTGACCCGGATGACTTGGCAGGGGCGGAGTTCCGCCCCGCCCTGTGGCGCACTGGCAATCACGACAGCGCCCCGTCGTCCGGACGGACGGCGGGGCTTTGTCCGCGGC
>JANMYS010000120.1:0-20841 GCA_031382385.1 Gemmatimonadota bacterium | reverse complement strand
CTGCCACCTGCCACCTGCCACCTGCCACCTGCCACCTGCCACCTGCCACCTGCCACCTGCCACCTGCCACCTGCCACCTGCCACCTGCCACCTGCCACCTGCCACCTGCCACCCGCCCCCTCAGAACTGAATCTGCGCCCCCATCTCCACCACCCGGTTGGGTGGCAGATTGAAAAACGTCGTCGCTGACTGCGCGTTCCGGCTCATGAGGATGAACAGCCGCTTGCGCCAGAGGGCGAGCGCTGGGGGCCGGTCCGGCGGGGGGGGAGGTGGAGTCGGGGGGTCCTTGGAGGCAATCAGCGTTTCACGGCCGAGATAGAACGTCGTCTCCATGGGACGGACGCTGACGCCATGGGCCTGCAACCCGCGCAGGACCGAGGGCACGTCCGGTGTGTCCATGAATCCGTAGCGCCCCGTCACGGAGTAGAACTTCTGTCCCAGGTCCTGGAAGCTGAGTCGGCCCTCTTCCGGGACGTAGGGCACGTCTTCGGTGAGGATTGACATGAGGATCACCTGCTCGTGCAGCACCTTGTTGTGCTTCACATGGTGCAGCAGCACGGGCGGCGCGCCACCGGGATGCGAGGTCATGAACACCGCCGTGCCGGAGACCCGCGTAGGACAGCGCTTCGGCACGTCGTGCAGGAAGAGCTCGATCGGCAGGGAGTTCTCTTCCATGATCCGCGACAGCCGGATGCGACCACGTTTCCAGGTGCTCATCAGCGTGAAAATGCCGAGCGCCACGACGATGGGGAACCAGCCGCCCTCGACAAACTTCACCATGTTCGCCAGGAAGAAGGCGACGTCGACGGCGAGGAACAGCCCGCAGATGACACCGACCTTCAACCGGCTCCAGCCCCACCGTTCCCGCGCCACCACCGCGAAGAGAACCGTGGTGATGCCCATCGTCCCGGTCACGGCGATACCGTAGGCCGCCGCGAGGTTGGTGGAGGAACCGAAGCCGATCGCCAGCCAGATACAGGCCACCATCAGCGCCCAGTTCACGTCCGGCACATAGATCTGGCCCCGCTCCCTGTCCGAGGTGTGGCGGATGGTCACTCGGGGCCAATAGCCGAGTTGCACGGCCTGCTGCGTCAGGGAGAAGGCGCCCGAGATCAGGGCCTGCGAGGCAACGATGGCGGCCGCGGTGGCGATCACCACCATGGGATACAGGAGCGGCGCGGGGATCAGCGCGTAGAACGGACTGACGACCGCGCCCGGGTCCCGCAGCAGCAGCGCACCCTGCCCGAAATAGTTGAGCATCAGCGCCGGCAGCGCGACCCCGAACCAGGCGATGCGGATCGGGGTCTTCCCGAAGTGGCCCATGTCGGCGTAGAGCGCCTCGCCACCGGTCAGGACCAGCACGACCGCGCCAAGGATCAGGAAACCCTGCAGGCCGTCGCGAATGAAGAAGTCGACAGCATACCAGGGGTTGATCGCCTTCAGCACGCCGGGCTCCTGCACAATTCCCCCCACCCCCAGCACGGCGATGCAGCTGAACCAGACCACCATGACCGGGCCAAACACGCCCCCGATGCCCGCGGTACCCCGCTTCTGCACCAGAAAGAGCAGCAGCAGGATGACGACGGTGATCGGCACGACCCAGGGTTTGAAGAGCGGCGTCGCGTATTCGAGACCCTCGATGGCGCCAAGCACCGAGATGACCGGCGTGATAACTCCGTCTCCGTAGAGCAGCGCCGCGCCGAACAGGCCGAGGAGCACGAGCCACATGCGCCGCTTGCCCTCCGAGCCGCTGACCAGGGCCAGCAGGGCGAGAATGCCACCCTCGCCCCGGTTGTCCGCCCGCATGACATGGGTGATGTACTTGTAGGAGACGACGAAGTTCATCGACCAGAGGATGAGCGACAGGACGCCCAGAACATTCTCCGCCGTGGGCGGAATGCCGTGCGCCTTCCCGAAACATTCCTTCAGCGCGTACAGCGGGCTGGTGCCGATGTCGCCGTAGACCACACCGAGCGCGGCGAGCGATAGCCCCGCGAGCGCCCGCTTCGAAACCGGCCCGCCCTGCGTGTCGCTCATGTCGCGGGGGCCGCCGGCTCGACTCGCATCAACAGCGAGGCGATGAACAGCAGCAGGATGATCACCGCCGATCCGACGCACCAGCGGCAGATGGCGTGAATGACGAAGAGCTCGAGGTAGGTGAGGTAGATGGTGAATGCGAGTCCACCACCAGTCAGCAGGCGGAGCAGCCCGGGCCAGCGTGCGCGGCGAGGCTGCTGCAGTGCCAAGATGCTCAGGCCAAGGAGCACAGCATACCCCACCAGGCCGAGCAGCGGGACTTCGATGCCGAGGAAGCGACTATACGAGGAGAACTGCACCGTTTCACAGCCGCCCGAACCGCAGGCGAGTGTGCCGATGTAGCCCAGCTTGTACAGATACAGGTAGAGCGAGACGAACAGCCCGGCGAGACTCAGCAGGGCCGCCGCCATCCGGGTGCGCATTCTACTGGGCCGGTCCGCCTGCAAGCGAGTCCAGCATGGCCTTCAACATGTCGTAGTGCACCGAACGGCCACCCAGGAAAAGGCGGCCGTTGATGAGAAAGGTCGGGGTGGACGGGACGCCGGCGGCCATCCCTTCCGCCTTGCTCGCCTGGAGGCGCCCGGCGTAGCGCGCCGACTGCATACACTCCCCGTACTTGGGCAGATCGAGTCCAGCAGCCTTGGCGTAGCCGCTGAACGTGCCGAGCGCATCCCGCTGCTCCGGCCAGCGCGGCTCCCAGGAGTAGATCCGGTGGTTCATCTCCCAGTACTTCCCCTGCTCATCGGCGCAGGCGGCCGCGTGGGCCGCGATCAGGGCATGGGGGTGAATCTGGTCGAGCGGGAAGTCCCGATAACGCCAGCGGACCTTACCGGTCTTGATAAGGCGCTCCTCGATGGTGGGCCACTGCACCGAGGCCCACTCCTGACACGCCGGACACTCATAGTCGGCGTATTCCGTGACCGTGAGCGGCGCGCTGTCCGACCCGGCATAGTAGCCGTGAAAGCCACTGGTATCGCTGACCTGCACCGTGGCGTTGGCGGGGATGCTCACCGCGGGCTTCCGCAGCGTGAGGACGACGAGCACTGCAACCCCGGCGGCCGCGAGGCCGCCCAGGATCAGATAGAAGCGATTCATCCCGCCGGCGGAGGCCGCCATGGTTCGTCATCCTCTGGAAGATCGAAGGAAAGCGAAGTCCGCTCGGCCTCCTCCACGATACGCCGGCTGTCGGCGACCTCGGGAGACTCATAGGTACAGCGGACTTCATAGTGAAACAACTCGCTTCGGGCATCGCCAAGGAGGCGCTGGAGCTCCGGCGATGCCTGCAACAGCCGCCCGGCGGCATCCAGCGCCTGGATCCGCTCGGCCAGTCGGCGGAGGAGCTCGCGCAACTGGTCCGCGCGGGCCTGCCCGTACACTTCGTCGTGATCGCCCATCTGACCCTCGTGATGCCCGACAACCCCCCGGGCCGGTAGAAGCGCAGGGAATCTAATCATCCCCCCAAACCCGGGGGAGGAAACCCGCAATTGCCCGGGGACCGTGCGTTTCGTTATATTCCCCGCTGCAAGACCACCAGGTCAAAGGAGAGTCAGCAGCATGACGAAGAGCAAGCCGCCCCGCCGGACCCCCGTTGCCCCCCGTATGTTCGATCAGGCCCGTGATGAGCTGTTCAGCCACATCCTCCGCTGCGGGGTGCTGGAAGCCCTGCCGGAGCATCAGAAGGAGTGGTTCGACGATACCATGCTGTACCTGACCGAACGCTACGAAGGGATGCCGGAGGAGGAGCTGACCCAGCTCCGCACCCTGGGCGAGCGCTACTGCCAGCCGGTTGCCAAGCGGCCGCAGGAGCCCGAGGAAACGGTGTCAGTCACCTGAGCCGGGCAGTACCGAAACCGCACGACCTGACGCCCCGGCCCTGGCCGGGGCGTCGCTGTTTCCGGCCCTACCTCCGCACCGGCCGCCGGAGCCACCGCCAGCGGTATCCGGCGGCGACGCGGACTCCCCCACCCACTCCGCCCTCCACCAGCCACCCGTGCTCTGATCCAGGCGCGCTTTCAGCACCCACCCCGAGCAGCAGGTACCCATTCCCGGCGGTACCGGTCGTCCCGGCAATGCCGGCAAAACCATAGACTCCGATCCCCTTGGCCCGCGCCGGTTCCAGCAGATAGTTGAGGCTGAGCTCACCGCGACCGGTGGTCCGACCGCCCTGACCTCCGAGCATGGCCGTCGCCACCAGGCGCACCCGATCCCCGGGGCGCCACGCCACGCTTGCCCCGCCACCGACAAAGGCCGGATCGGCGGCAGCAAGGACACCGATGAGGCCTGACTCCATGCCCGTCGGCGACTGAGCCGGCATGGCGGGCGGCTTCAGCAGCACCAGGAGCGCGTACGCCGCCGCCGCACGGACCGACACACTCAGCTCAGCGTCAGGTCGTACGAGACCGCGATGTCCGGCGCGAGCGAGTGCACCACCGAGCAGTACCGCTCGAGCGAGAGATCCACCGCCCGGCGCGCCTTGGCTTCATCGAGCGCCGAGCCACTCATCCGGAAGACAAAGCGGATGTCGGTATACCGCTTGGGATGCTCGGCGCGCCGGGTGCCCGTCGCCTCGATCCGGCAGCTGGTCAGCCCCGCGCGCATCTTGTCGAGAATCGAGACCACATCCGCGCCCATGCACGCCGCGGCGGCCAGCAGCAGCGCGACCATCGGGCTGGCGCCCTCGGTGGAGTCACCGTCCAGCGTGATCGAAGGGCCATTCGGGGCGCCGCCCTCGAAGACCAGTCCATGGGTCCACGTCAGGGCGGCGTGCCGCAGGTGTTCGTCGGAAGACATGGGAGAGCGCGGGGAAGAGGGAGAGGCCGGGTGCCATCGTGATCGGGGGAGAAGATAGCGCCGGCGGGGTGGCGCGGTGGCGCCGAGGTGGAAGCAGGCCTTCGCGCGCAGGGCAACGTGTCATCCGCGGCCTGCCGGGGGCAGGAGAGGCGAGGGTTCATCGCGGGAATCGGGCGCGGTGAGGTCGTGCAGCAGCCGCCTCACCTGGAGGACGGTATTCCAGCTTCGGCCGGTGACCGAGGTGCCGAGCTGGTGTTCGACCAGGGTGCGGGTGAAGTGCGATCCGGCGGCCCCGTTTGGATAGAGTACATAGAGCTGCTTCCCATCGGCCCCGCTCCGTTCCGGACCCAGCCGGATGTTCTGCAACGCCGCCAGCCGTGCATCAGGCGCCGCCTGCTTGAGAAACATCACCAGGAGCTGGCCGGGATCTCGCGCCACCTCTTCCCGAAACGGATTCCGCGCGACCACCGCCTTCCATTCTTCCTCCGTGCGACAGAAGAGGTGCACAGCACCGCCGAAACGCGCCCGGACGGCCTGCTCCAGCTCCTGCTCCAGCTCCGGGCCGGTCGGTCCCTCGCCGCGGAAGACCAGATTTCCACTCTGCAGCAGCGAGCGGACATCGGCGAAGCCAAGGTCTCCCAGCAGGCGACACAGTTCCTCCTGGGTCACGCGACTGATGGAGCCCGCGGTGCCCGCGCGCATCATCACGACCTGCATCGGCATCGTATCGTCCGCCAGCCATCAGGGAGGGAACACCGCACTGCGCGCCTCGGTACGAAAGACGTCGGCACCCGCGATCAGGCGCACGCCGATGCACCCCGAAACAACCGTTGGTCGTTGAGAATCGGAACGCGGGAGCGCAGCGGGAGAAACGCCGGAGGACACGAGCGACCAGCGGGACGCGGCACCGGCGACGCAAGGCGTCGCCTGACTGGGGGAGGCGAGCCGCGTCCGGGGGCAGAAACGCCCTCAGCCACCAGCGGAACGCTGGTGGCTGAGGGTTATGGTTGAGGGTTGAGGGCTACTACGCCGTTTCGTCTTTGTAGCGAGCCTCGATTTCGGCGATCATCTTCTGGCGCTCGGCGATCTTGTCGCCGATCGGTACCCCGAGGAAGCGCTTGCTCTCGAGTGCGAACCAGGCGCCGAACATGACGACGACCATGGCCACCGTGAGATAGAACACTTTCTCGTTGGGTGGGAAGAACCCGGTGATGGCCAGTACGATCGCGCCGAGCACGGCGAACAGCGCATTCGGCTTGGACCAGGCCCCGAGGTTGAACGGCCCCTTTTCAGTCCATCCCTTCCCCTCGGCCAGCAGCCCGGCCAGCACGGGCATCGCGTAGGAGAGATACAGGAAGACGGCGCAGCCTGTGGCCAGCACCACGAATGCGCCGCTGTAGACGGTGGACAACCAGGCAATGACCACCGAGGTCCAGATGGCGTAGGTGGGGGTGCGGAACTTCGGGCTGACGTGCTTCAGGGATTCCGACGCGGGCAGCCCGCCGTCGCGCGCAAAGGCGAACATCATCCGCGAGGTAGAGGTCAGGCCGGCCAGCGCGCAGAGGAAGTTGGCGAGCACGATTCCGATGCTGAGGAAGGCGCGAACCCCCGCCGGCATCGACACACTCTCGTACATGCCATACCAGGAATTCCAGCCCTGCCCCGCGCCGGCCGGCACATCCGGCATGACCAGGACGAAGGTCGAGACCATGATGAAGCCGGCGACCCAGGACATCATGACCGCGGTCCACATCCCCCGGGGCACATTCACCTGGGCATCGTGGGTCTCCTCGGAGGTGTGCGCCGAGGCATCGAACCCCGTGATGGTATAGCAGACGAAGAGCAGTCCCAGCAGGAAGGCGAACGGCGCTGCCCCCGTCGCCGGAAAGACGTCACCGCCGGTAGGACCGGTGTAGTTGGTGAACGTGGTCAGGCGGCCGAAATCGAGCGGCACCGAGGAGCCGGCGAGCAGCGCGCCGATCAGCACCACCGTCACCAGGAAGATCAGGTAGCCGCTGAAGTCGGTGAGCTTCGTCGTGAGCTTGATACCGTAGTGGTTGATGAGGCCCTGCAGGATGAGCAGCCCCGCCACCGCGATCAGCTGCCACATGTCGATATCGAAACCGGTGGTCACGGTGACCATCCAGTTCGGCTCGATGCCGAACATGGGCTTGAGGACCAGCGCCTTGGCCAGCAGATATACCCCGACATCCACTGAGGAAACGACGAAGATCAGGCCCAGCAGATTGAACCACGCCGTGGCCCAGCCCCAAGCCCGTCCGCCGAGGATGGAGCCCCAGTGGTACAGCCCGCCCGCCGTCGGGAACGCCGAGGCGATCTGCCCCATCGCCAGCGCGACGCTCATCGCGAACAGGCCGCCGACCAGCCAGCCGATTGACACCGAGAACCCGCCCCCGGCGCTCAGCGCGACCGGGAAGGCCGTGATCCCCCCGGCGATGATGCAGATGATCGAGAAGGAAATCGCGAAGTTCGAGAACAGCGACATGCGGCGCGACAATTCCTGCGCGTAACCCATCCGGTGCAGCACCTTCTTGTCGTGCTCTTGCGAGGATTGCGCCATGACGTTGATCTCCTTGGGGGTGAATGAGAACATCCAGCTGGTGCCGGGGGCCCGTTGCGTCAGGGTGATCCGGGAGTTGCCGGAAGGAGAAGGTGCAGGCTGAACCCGCTGCGCGTAAGAGGTGCCGGGCCGGCGGGCCCTACCCGCCGACCGGCCGCCGGGCAACAGCGGCCGCCTCGTTGTAGTCCCAGATAGCGTACAGCCCGATGGCCGCCGTCGCCCAGGCCAGCGGTCGGAG
This sequence comes from Gemmatimonadota bacterium, assembly GCA_031382385.1. GTDB lineage: Bacteria > Gemmatimonadota > Gemmatimonadetes > Gemmatimonadales > GWC2-71-9 > JADJOM01. The sequence goes on along the minus strand of JANMYS010000120.1, from coordinate 13,195 downwards.
CAACGGGGAGTCGGTGAGGAAGGCGATCAGCGTCAATACCTGCGCCACCGTCACCGCCTTGCCGCCGAGGCGGGCGGGAATCGCGGCGGCTCGGCCCAGAATGGCAGTCACCAGGAAGGCGATCGTGGCGACGATGTCGCGCAGCAGGATGCCGGCGATCTCGTACCAGTGCAGATCGCTTGCCCGCACGACGACCAGGAACGCCGCGGCCATGAACAGCTTGTCGGCGACGGGGTCGATGAAGGTGCCGAACCGCGAACTGCCCAGGCGGCGGGCGATGAACCCGTCAAGCAGATCGGTGGCGGCGACGATGGCGAGAATGACCAGCTGCGCTCCCGCGCTGCCGACCAGGACGAACGCGGCCGCCAGCGGAATCCGCGACAGGGTCAGCAGATCCGCCGCGGTGAGCCTCGTGCCGGATGGTGATCGCCGACCTTGCTCGCCCTCGGAGCCGGGAGTACCTTGGCTCATCGAGTCCCGGTCGACCGGGGGTCGAGGGCCGTTCACCGTTCACCGGTACCGGACATGGATCTGCAGCTCCTCAAGAAGACCGCGATCTTCGCCGACCTGGACGACGGAGAACTTGCGCGCGTGGCGGAAATCTGCAAGGAGCAGAAGTACACCGGCGGGCAGGTCATCTTCAAGGAAGGCGAGCCGGGCAACCGGTTCTACCTCATCGTCACCGGCGAGGTGCGCATCAGCCGCAACATTCCTGGCTCCGGCGAGGAAGCGCTGGCGGTCCTGAAACCCGGCAGCTGTTTCGGCGAGATGGCGGTGTTCGACCGCTCCGAGCGGAGCACCGACGCGATCGCCAACGGACCGGTATCGCTGATGACCATCTCCCGGCCGGACTTCGAGATTCTGCTCGACTTCAACCGCGACATGGCCTACAAGATCCTCTGGTCCATGACCCGGCTCCTGTCCGGCCGGCTGCGGGCGACCAACGACAACCTCCGGTCGCTGCTGGCGATCTCGATGTTCTGAGTGAGGAGCAGGCAGTGAGGAGGCACGGCGGCTGATGAAGCCCAGGCATTTCCTCCTCACCCCTCACATCCAGTCCACCTCCCCGCCCGCGCTTCGCTCCCATGCACCAGCTCGTCCACCTGACCGGCATCGCGTCGCCGCTTCTGGCCGACGAGCATGGACTGGCGGCGCTCACGATCGCCGCGGCGGGCGCCATCGGCCTGGTGGCCTACGGTCCGCCCACCAGCCGCAGCGGCCCCCTGGGGACTGCCGTCGCCCTGCTGGCCCATGGCGGCCACATCATCCTCCACGCCGAGCCCGCCACCAGCTGCTGCATCGTGGATGTCCTGACACCGGGAACCCTCGCACCGCTCCGGGCGGTTGAAGTCGTCGCCCGAAGGCTTGGGACCACCGTGCCCGCGGGCGCCTGAGGCGGGACGCGACATGGTGCACCGGCTGACCCGCAGCCTCTGGCTGCCGCGCCCACGCGCCGAGAGCTTTGCTTTCTTTGCCGATGCCGCCAACCTGGAGCAGATCACGCCGCCCGAGCTCCGCTTTCGCATCGTCACCCCGATGCCGCTGGCCTCGTCGGCCGGCGCCGTCATCGACTACCGGCTGACACTCCTCGGCGTGTCAATCGAGTGGCGCACGCTGATCACCGTCTGGCACGAGGGCGAACGGTTTGTCGACGAACAGATCCGCGGCCCGTACCGGATGTGGGTGCATACCCACACCTTTCGCGATGAGCGGGGCGGCACCCGCATGGACGACGAAGTGCGCTATCGCCTTCCGCTCACCCCCCTCGGTGAGGCGGCGTGGCCCGTGATCGCACTGCAGCTCCGGCGCATCTTCGATTATCGCCAGCGCACCGTCGCCCGCCTCCTCGCGGCCTGACCGATGTATCGCAGCCTCGATATCACCCACATCCTGAAGACCGCCGAGGCGCTGGAACGCCGGATCGGGGAACGCTTCCCCGAGTCCGGACTGCGCCGCGTCGCCACCGACCTGCTTGCCCTCACCCGCGACACCTCCGCCCGCCTGGCCGAGCTCAGCCGGCCGCGCCACGACGTCCGGTTCGGCGTCGGCATCCTGATCGTGCTGATCACCAGTGTGGCGCTGATCACCCTCGCGCAACTGCGGTGGCCCGGCACGCTGGGCGACGCGACCGGATTCATCCAGGTGCTCGAGTCCGCCATCAACGATGTCGTCTTCGTCGGCATCGGGATCGCCTTCCTGGTGACGATTGAGGGTCGGCTCAAGCGCCGCCGGGCATTGCTGGGCCTGCACGAACTCCGCAGCATCGCCCACGTCGTGGACATGTACCAGCTCACCAAGGACCCCGACCAGTTCCTGGCCGAGCGGCAGGACACGGCGTCGTCGCCCTCCCGGCTGCTGACGCCGGCGCAACTCACCCGCTATCTCGACTACTGCTCGGAGATGCTGTCGCTCACCGGCAAGGTCGCGGCGCTGTACGCCCAGACGCTCGACGACCCGGTGGTGCTTGCCGCCGTCAATGAGGTGGAGTCACTCTGCGCCGGACTGTCGAACAAGATCTGGCAGAAGATCGTGCTGCTGGGGACGACGGTGCGGGCGACGGGGGGCAGGGAGTAGCTGGTAGCTGGCAGGTGGCAGGTGGCAGGTGGCAGGTGGCAGGTGGCAGCGCGAATACTTGTAATGTGAGTGCTTGTGGCCAACGGCCAATGGCTAACGGCTAACGGCCATTGGCTAAAGGCTGACGGCTGACGGCTGACGGCTGACGGCTGATGGCTGACGGCTGACGGCTGACGGCTGACGGCCACCCGCCCTACTTCCCCCCTCCCTCACCCCGGATCACGCCCTCAGCCCGAACGACCGTCTCACTCGTGCCACTCCGCCCACCCAGAATCCGCTCAGCAACTGCGCGCACCGCCTCCGCCGTGACCGCGCGATAGCGAGCTTCAGAGTCGGCAAGGTCGGCGAGACCGCCCCCGGCGAGCCATGCCTCAAGGATCTCCGCTGCGACGGCCGAGCCACTCTGCCGCTGTACCGCGGTCTGCCCCACCAGGTAGTTCGTCGCCTGCGACAGCTCCACCGGTGTCACCGCCTCATCAGCAAAGCGCAGCAGCTCTTTCAGCATCTCCCGCCGGGCCTCGTCCTCCCGTTCAGGCGAGGTCGCGATATAGCTCAACAACGCGCCGGCCCGCGCCTTCTGCCACGAGGAGGCCATGACGGTGTACGCCAGCGAGCGGCGATCCCGCAGCGCCTCGAACAGCCGCCCGCCGAGACCGCTCGCGATCGCGGCCCACACCTCAACGGCAAATCGCGCCGGATCACGCCGGGATGGGCCGGGAAAGACCATCGCGAAGGCCGTCTGGGCCTTCTGCCGCGCCACGACGCGCTGCTGTGGACCGGCGGTGAGAGACCAGCTGCCCGGAGCATCGAGTGGATGCGCCGCTCGCAAGGAATGCCGTCCGAACGTGCCGGCAAGCACGGCCGCCGCCTGTTCCGGGTCGAGGTCGCCGACGGCGACGATCACTCCGCGCCCGGCGACGAGGCGCTCGGCATGCCACCGCCGCACATCGTCCACCGTCAGCGCGGCGAGATCGGCGGGCAGGCCAAGCGCCGGAACACCGTAGCCCGCTTCACCAAACGCGCCGGCCATGGCGAGCTGGAAGGGGAAGCGGAACATGTCATCCGCCACCTGCCGGGTCTCTTCCACCAGCAGCTGCCGCTCCGCCTCGACCTGTGCCTGCTCGAAAGACGGCGCATGCAGTACCGCATCCAGCAGCGATGCCGCCGCCGCCAGTCGGGACGAGAGCATGGTCCCGCCGAGCCCGGTCCAGTCCAGCCCGACGCTCCCGCCGAGGGTGCCGCCAAGTCGCTCGGAGGCGAAGGCGAGGCCGGCGGCGTCGAGCCCGGCCGCACCGCGGAGGGAGGCGCGCACGGTGAGCGCGCCGAGCCCTGCCTTGCCCACCGGATCGAAGTCGTGACGCGGGAAATACGCGCCGAGGCTGACGGTGGGAACTCCGGGCTTGTGGCGCAGCAGCAGATCGAAGGCGGGGAGGGCGACGTGCAGCACCCCCTGCTCCATTCGGCCCGGCGCGTTCCGCGGGGTGTGGATTGCCGCGGCGGCGGTTCCCGGTATGGGCGCTGGAGCAATACTGGTGACGGCGAACGCCCCGGCGAGCCCATCGACGGTGAGATCGGTGCCGGCCGTGCGCGGGAGATAGGCGACGGCACTCACCGACTCGGGATCGAGGACCTGGCGCGCCGCCTCTCGGACTTCCTCCGCGGTGACCGCGGCCAGCGCGGCAAACTCGCGATCGAGGAACGCGTAGCCTTCCAGCGCCTCGGCGGCGGCAAGCGACGACGCCCGCCCTTCCATCTCTTCCATCCCGCGCGACCAGCGGGTCAGCAGCAGGGTGCGGGCGCGTTCGAAATCTTCCGGCGACGGCCCGACGAGGACGAGACGAGCGGTCGCTTCCGCAATCCGATCGATGACCGGGCCCACCCGATCCGCTTCGCAGGTGACACCAATGGAAAAGACGCCAAGTTCGGTCGGCGAGTAGTGGTGGACGCTGACGGAGGTAGCGAGACCGGACTCGCGCAGGGCCCGGTACAGCCAGCTCCCCCGCCCTGCGCCGAGCACACCGGCCGCGAGATCCAGCGCACTGGCGCGCGGATCCAGCGCCGGCACGCCGCGCCACCCGAGAGCGAGCTCGGCCTGCGTCACATCGCCGCGCAGCGTCCGGACGCGCACCGTCCGGCGCGGCGGCTCCGCGGGGGACGGATTCACCGCGCCTGGCGCGGCGGCCCAGGGACCATAGGTCTCGCGCGCGAGAGCGAGCGCCGATTCTTCCTCGACGTCGCCAACGATCGAGACGATCGTGCGCGATGGCACGTAGCGTGACTGGTAGTAGCCGAAGACGTCGGCCCGGGTGAAACCCGCCAGGACTTTTTCGTAGCCGATCCGCCAGCGGCGGATGCGGTGGCGATCATACATCACTTCATGCAGCGTCTCGTGCGTCACCGCTCCCGGATGATCCAGCTTCCGCTTGGCCTCCTGGATGATGACCTGCAGCTCGCGCCCGAGTTCGTCGGCGTTCACGGATGCATGCATGAGCGCATCGGCCTGGATCGTCACGGCCTCCCGCAGCCGCGCCGCCGGCAGCACCGCGAAGTAGGAGGTGTGATCGTAGGTCGTGCTGGCGTTGAGGTAGCCGCCCGCCGCCTTGGTCTCCTTGGCGATCTGACCCACGCCACGCGTCGGGGTGCCTTTGAAGAACATGTGCTCCAGCACGTGCGAGATCCCGGCCCACTCGTCGGGCTCGTCGAAGAACCCCGCCTTGACGTGGGTGACGACGGCAGCCACCGGCGCCGAGCGATCGCGCTGCACCAGGACGGTGAGACCATTGGGCAGCACTTCGCGGCGGACGCCGGTGGTCCAGGCGGGCGGTGAGGAGGCGGTCATGCGGGAAGGGTAAAGCGGGCAGAAGCGGGGGAGAAGGGAATCGGGAATCGGGAATCGGGAATCGGGAATCGGGAACCGGGAACCGGGAACCGGGAACGGGGAACCGGGAACGGGGAACGGGAGAGGCATGCCGCTCGCAGCTGACCGCGTCGCCTCATGCACTTCCGGTTCCGGGTCCCCCGTTCCCCAGCCCTACTGAATAATTCGAACGACTCCCGCCTGCGCACTCCCCCGGAGAAACGCCTCCGCATCGGTGGTGGGAATCACCACCCCGGTCTCGGCCGCGCCCTGGCGGGCCAGGTCGCTCATGAAATCCTGCAGCGATCCTTCGGAAAACTCCCGTTCGGCATCCTTCATCTGGAACAGGATTTCGTCCCACGATCCCCGAAAGGTCTTGCCGTTGAGCGTCGCGACGGTGTGCATGCCGACCGGTCCCGGTCGCTTCTGCATGGCGTGCAACTCCGTCAGGAGGGTGCCGAAGAGTTCGAGCTGGGTCGGGTCACGCTGGGTGCCGTCGGGCTGCGTGTCCTCGATTTCGGACAGGACCTGGTCGGTGGCGTCGAGCTCACCGGTCACCTCGCCCAGCCGCGCGAACCAGGGCCGCAGTTCGGGATCGTCATCGCCAAGCCGGTAGATCGTCTTCTTCAATTCGACGTAGCGCCAGATGCCCAGCTCGTCGAAGTGATCTTCCGGGACTGTCTGGTGCAGGTGGTGCATCGCCGCTTCCGTCTCGCCCCGGTCGTACAGCATGTTGGCCAGGTACACCCGGGCCTCGGCGTACTGCGGGTCCAGCCGCAGCGCCCGCCGGAGCCAGAACAGGGCGCCGCCCTCGTCGTTCAGCCGATGGCAGGCGTAGCCGACGCAGGCGGCAGCCTCGGGGCACTCGGCCTGGGCGCTGACGGCATACTCGAAGAAACTCTTCGCCGCCGCGAGCAGGCCTTCACGGAACAGCGCCCGGCCCACCTGCAGCATCAGGTCGTGGTCGTCCTGCAGCTCCAGCGAGAGGATGTGATCGAAGGCCGCCAGTGCGGCCTGCCGCTCGCCCAGCTTGAGCAGGACTTCGCCGTAACCGGCGAGGGTGTCCTCGTGATCGGGGTCCAGCGCGAGGCTCTTCTCGAAACTGCGGCGGGCCCAGGCATACTCTTCCCGGGCGAGGTAGGCATACGCCATCCCCACGTGGAGTTCCACGGTGTTGGGGTAGAGCTGGAGACCTTCCTTCAGGAGGGCGAGGGCCTCGTCGAGGCGGCCTTCGTTGTAGAGCTGGTGTGCGTTTTCATCGTAGTCGTCGGAGCTCAGGAACCGTTCTGGCATCAGGGCGGGCCTCCGGCGGTGAGTAGCCACATGATATGAAGATCTGCCGCATGCGGCAAGCCTCTTCCTTCACGGCAGATACATATTTGTGGTCGACCGAACCTTGACCAGTTTGCTGGTCGCACGTAGTCTGACCGGCCCGCTCTCCAGAAGGCTCCTCCCCATGACTCCGCTCCGCCCCACGCTCCTCCAGCTGTCCGGCCTGGTACTGCTGCCGCTGCAGCTTGTCGCCCAGAGTCCGACCACCCTGACACTGGATCAGGCCATCGCACTCGGTCGCGAACGAGGCGTTACGGCGGCCCTCGCCACGCTGAATGTCCGGATCGCCGACGCGCGCGTCGGCCAGCGACGCGCCGACCTGCTTCCGTCCCTCACCCTTGGCGCGGGGGCCATCCGCCAGACGCTGAACCTCGATGAGGTCGGCATTGCCTTCGCCAGCGGTGTGACCGATCCGTTCACCGTCTGGCGTTTCCAGGCGACTGCCCGGGAGACGCTGTTCGACGCCAGCGCGCTCGCCCGGCTCCACGCCGCCCGGGATTCGGCACTCGTGAGTGGCGCCGACGCACGTGCCGTGGGGGAACTCACTGCCGCGACCGCTGGCCTCACCTACCTGCGGGCGCTCAGCGCCGATGAGACGGTGCGCGCCCGGGAGGCGGACAGCGCCATCTCCACCACGCTTCTGGGTCAGGCCCGGCAGCGGGTCGATGCCGGCACCAGCCCCGCCATCGACGTCACCCGCAGCCGGACGCAACTCGCCGCGGTGCGGACCCAGCTCGAGATCGCACGCAATCAGCGGGCGCGGACGCTGCTGGATCTGACCCGCGCACTCGATCTTCCGCCCGAGACCCCGATACTTCTGGCGGATTCGCTCGATGGATCGGCCCTCGGGACCGTCCCCGACGCCGATGCTGCCGTCGCCTTCGCGCTCCGCCACCGGCTGGAAGTGGAAGCGGAACGCGGCCGGACCGCGGTCATCGAGCGAGCCCGCAAGGCCATCGGACTCGAGTACCTGCCGAGCCTCGCGGTGGGAGGAGGGTACACCCAGAGCGGCCGGGACCTTGGCGCTCTCGCCGGCAGCTACAACCTGCAGTTCCTCGTCTCGGTGCCGCTGCTCGACGGGCTGCGTCGCCCGGCCCGGCAGCAGGAGCAGTCGGCCCGATTGGATGCGCAGCGGCTGCGCGAGCACGATGTGCAGCGGCAGGTGGCGACGGAGACGCGGCAGTCGATGCTGGACCTGGCGTCGGCGGAACAGCAGGTCGCGCTTGCCGGGGAGCGCCTGCAGCTGGCGGAGCTCGAGCTGAGCCAGGCCAGGGAACGCTTTTCAGCCGGCGTCGCCGGCAGCGTCGAGACCACCACGGCGCAGGGCGGACTCATCGCCGCACGCGACGGCCTGATTCAGGCACGGGTCAGTGCAGCCGTGGCGCGGCTGGCCGTCCGCCGCGCCCTGGGTACACTCGGCCAGGTGCCATAGTCAGGAGATGAGCAGGCGGGGACACCTGCCCTGCCCCGCGACTATTTTCCCGCATGACTGACACCATCCTCACCGACCTGGACGCCGACTCGACCCGTGAATCCGGCGGGCTCTTCCTCGACCTCGTCGCCCGCTACCTTGCCTCGACCGCGCGGGGGGAGGGGCCGGTCTCCACCAGCCTGTCCCCCGAGGATCTTGCCCGCCGCTTTGACGAGCCGCTTCCGCGTGAGGGGCGGCCCCTCGCCGAGGTCGTCGAACGGCTGGAGCGGGAGGTGGTCAGCGATGCAACCCGGCTGACCCACCCGATGTACCTGGGTCACCAGGTGTCGGCGCCGCTGCCGGCCACAATCTGGTGCGAATCCCTGATCAGCGCACTGAACAACTCGACCGCAGTGCGCGAGATGTCACCCTCGGTCAATGCGATCGAGCATCGCCTGATCCGCTGGTTCACCCAGCTCGCCGGCTGGGACGAGCGCGCCGGTGGCACACTGACGTCGGGCGGTACCGAGGCGACCTTCACCGCCCTGCTCGCGGCGCGGGCGGCCGCCATCCCGGATGCGTGGGAGCACGGCGTCGGCGCCAATCCGCCGGTGGTGGTCTATGGCGAGCAGGCCCACTACGCCATCACCCGGGCCATCGGCGAACTGGGACTGGGGCTGCGCTCCGGTGTCGCGATCCCGACCCGCGATTACCGGATGGACCCCGCGGCGCTGGCGCAAACCCTCGACCGGCTGGCCGGCGAGGGACGACCGATCATGGCCGTGGTCGCCACGGCCGGCTCGACGCCGGTCGGCGCCTTTGACGATCTCGAGGCCATCGGGCAGCTGTGTGAGGCACGCGGGCTCTGGCTCCATGTCGACGGGGCGCATGGGGCGTCGGCGCTGCTCTCCGCCCGCCATCGTCACCGGCTGGCGGGGCTGCACCACGCGCGGTCGATCGCCTGGGACCCACACAAGGCGATGCTCCTGCCACTGTCGGCCGGCATGGTGCTGGTCCGCGAGGAACACGAACTCGACCAGGCCTTCGCCCAGCGGGCACCCTATCTCTTTCATGGCCAGGGCAGCGAACGGGTGTGGGACCAGGGGGTACGCAGCTTCCAGTGTTCCCGCCGCGCGGACGCGCTCAAGCTCTGGGTCGCGCTCCAGCGGCACGGCGCCGACGGGATCGGGCGGCTGTACGACCATCTCTGCGACACGACGATCGCCCTGCACGACGCGGTCGCCGCGCATCCCGCCTTCGCGGCGATCCACCAGCCGGAATCCAACATCCTCTGCTTCCGCTTCGTGGGGGACGGCAGACTGCCGGAGGAGGCGCTGGATGCGCTCAACTTCACCCTGCGGCAGGACTACAACCGCTCGGGCGCCGGGTGGATCACGACGACGATGCTGGAGGGACGGCGGGTGCTGCGGGTGACGGTGATGAACCCGCGCACCGGTGCGCGGGAGATCGAGGCGCTGCTGGAGGGGCTGGCCCGGGAGGCCCGGCAGCTCGCCAGATAGGACCGAACGCTGCATCGGCGAGTCGGGCGAATATATTTGCCGAGCCCCGGTTCGCACCCGCCGGCCTCACGCCACCGGACACACCGCGACATGACCCTGCAGCGCCGCCTTCTTCTCGGGGCCTCCCTGATGGTGCTGCCCGTGCTGCTGGTCGGTGCGGAGGCCTACCGCACCAATGCCCTCGAGCGCCGCGCCCTGGAGACCCTGGGCACGGGGCTCGGCCGCAACCGCACCTACGCCGAGCTGGAGACGGCGATGTTCGACCAGGTGGAGGCGGTCTGGCGGGCCCTGACGGGTCTCGATCCCGATGCGCGGAAGGAATTCCGCCTGAGCGGACAGGTGGTCGACTACCGGCTGGAGCGATGGCGCGCGGAGCTGGGCCCCGACGAGCAGCCGCTGGCCGAACAGGTCGCGGCCCTCCAGCGCGACATCGTGGCGACGGGCGACAGCATCTTCCGGCTGGCCGATGCCGGCCAGCATGACCTCGCGTTCAAGGTCGCGCTCAGTGAACTGAAGGGCCGGCTGCAGCCCGCGCTCACCGCCCTCAACCGGCAGATCTACCGGCAGGCACGCGAGAACAGCGTGTCACAGGCGTTCGCCCGGGTCAACGCGATTGTGCTTGGGGAACGGGTGATTCTGGTGGTGATCGTCCTCGGGGCGCTGATTGCGGGCCTCGTTTCCGCCTGGGTCCTCGCCCGCAGCCTGACCCGCCCGATTACCGCCCTCAGTCAGGCCATGGTGGTGGTCGGCGGTGGCGAGCTGGACCACCCGATCGACATCAGCGCGCACGACGAGATCGGCGACCTCGCCCGCTCCTTTGCCGACATGACCGGCCAGCTGCGGCGCTCGCGGGAGGAGATGCACCGCCTCAACGCCGAACTGGCCGGAAAGGTCGCGCAGCTCGAGCGCGCCCAGGACCAGCTGGTGCAATCAGAAAAGCTGGCCTCGATCGGCGAGATGGCCGCGGCCGTCGCCCACGGCCTGCGCAATCCCCTCGCCAGCCTGCGGGCCTCCGCGCAGCTGGTGCAGCGTCACCCGGCCTCCCCGTCGGCCAGGGAGCAGCTCCAGTCGATTGTCGAGGAAGTGGACCGGCTCGATCGCCGGGTCACCCATCTGCTCACCTTCTCCCGCCCCGCCCCGTTCCACCCGTTGCCGGAGCGGATCGGCGCCGTGGTGCAGGGCGTGCTGCCGGCGTTCGCCGAACGGCTGCGGCTGCAACAGGTCACCCTCTCTCTCGACATCGCGGCCACCGTGCCGGACATTCCCCTGGACCCGATGAAAATGGAACAGGTGCTTCTCGAACTGATCGGCAATGCCCTCGACGCGATGCCCACCGGCGGTCGCCTCACGCTGGCCGCGCGTCCGGCGACCGGACCCGGCCAGGCGGACGGCCTCGCCTTCGAGGTGCGTGATACCGGCTGCGGCATTGCGGCGGAGGCGCTGCCACTCGTCGGCCAGCCGTTCTTCACCACCCGCCCGGAGGGCACCGGACTCGGCCTCGCCACCGCGCGGCGGTTCGTGGAGCAGCATGGCGGGCGGCTCGACCTGGAAAGCCGCACCGGTGAGGGCACCACGATCAGCATCTGGCTCCCTGCCGCGCCCCGGATCGCCGGGAGGTCCGCGTGAGCGGGTCCACCGTGCTGATCGTCGACGACGAACGCACGCTGGCGCGTGCCATAAAAGCGTTTCTCACCGAGTCGGGCTACGTCGCGGAGATCGCCTCGGATGCCGAGAGCGCGCTGACCCTGCTGCCCACGCTGCATCCCGATGTCGTCTTCACCGACTTCCGGCTGCCGGGCATGGACGGCCTCGAGCTGCTGCGACGCATCCGCGAGTTCGATCCGACCATCAGCGTCGTGATGATGACGGCGTTCGGCTCCATCGAAGGCGCCGTCGCCGCCCTCAAGCTGGGCGCGCTCGACTACATCAAGAAGCCGGTCGACCTCGACGAGATCCGCCTGCTGGCCGACCGGGCCCGGGAAACTTCCCAGCTGAAGCAGGAACTCTCGTACTACCGCCGGCGGCAAACCCGGGGCGACTCCTTCGCCGACGTCATGGGCCGCTCACCCGCGATGCTGGCGGTGCTTGATCAGGCCCGCCAGGTCGCCGCGCTCGCGGACACGCCCCCCGTGCTGATCACCGGCGAGACCGGGACCGGTAAGGGGCTCGTCGCGCGCACCCTGCACACCTCCGGACCGCGCGCCAGCAAACCGTTCATCGACGTGAACTGCACCGCGCTGCCGGCCGCGCTCATGGAAGCGGAGTTGTTCGGCTACGAGCGCGGCGCCTTCACCGACGCGAAGGAGTCGAAGCTCGGGCTCTTCGAGGCCGCCGAGGGCGGATTCATCTTTCTGGACGAGATCGGCGATGTGGAGCTGGCCCTGCAGGGCAAGTTGCTGCGGGCCATCGAGGACCGGGTAGTGCGCCGGGTCGGCGGCATCCGCGATCGCAAGATCGACGTGCGCATCGTCTCCGCGACCAATCGGGACCTCGAGCGGGAGGTCGAGCGGGACCAGTTCCGCCGCGATCTCTACTTCCGGCTCGCCGTGATCCTGCTGCGGCTGCCCCCGCTGCGCGAGCGGGGCGAGGACGTGCTGCTGCTGGCCGACCACTACCTGCACCGGCTCGCCGCGAAGTACGGCAAGGATGTCCGCCGCATCAGTGCGGAGGCCCAGCAGCAGATGCTGAGCTACCCGTGGCCGGGGAATGTGCGCGAACTCAGTCACGTCATCGAGCGCGCGGTGCTGTGGAGCCGGGGCCAGGAGCTGACCCCCGAGCACCTCGCACTGACCCAGCCCGGTGGCCCGACAGGCCGACGGTCCGACAGTGTTGCGCCACACGACGACCGGGCGCCGGTCACCCCCCCATCCACAGGGCCCGATGCCGAGCCGCCCAGCCGGAGCGCCGCCGAGCAGACGCCGCCGGAGGGCGTAACGCTGGAGCAATGGGAGCGGACCCTGCTCGAACGCGCCCTCGCGGAATCCTCCGGCAACCAGACCCGCGCTGCGCAGCGGCTCGGCATCACCCGCGACACCCTCCGCTACCGGATGAAGAAGCACGGCCTCGGCGGAGGGTGAGTGGGTGGGGGATATCCCCCACCCGGCACCGGACCCCCAACCAGCCGGGCCAAGCTCTCCGCCGGACAACAACCGTTGAACCACAAGCCGGAAAATGACTTAGGCAATTGCGACTGGCGCGAATGGCCTTCGGCACGACGTGTGCTTCTTAAGGGGCGTCGTCGGAGAGAATCAGGCTCTGACTGGGTGCAAACACCCAGACGAATTCAGCGGGTCATCCCGACCCGCACGATCATCACCTCAGCAGGAGAGCTACATGACCTGGACCAAGCCCGAGGCCGAAGTCGTTGCGGTCACCATGGAAGTCACCGCGTACGTCGCGACCCTCTAAGGTCGACTAATGGGAGCGGGGGGCGCCACAGCGAGGCCCCCGTCCTTTTTTTTTTGAGGTCAAACAGCGAGGAACCGCGGCCGGGGGGGGGGT
>JANMYS010000117.1:0-30490 GCA_031382385.1 Gemmatimonadota bacterium | reverse complement strand
CCCCCCCGCTGCCGCCGGGCGGCCGCGGGCGGCCGGAACCCGCGCGGGCGGCCGGTTCCATTCCGCCCCCCCGCCCTCCAGTTACATTTCCCGCCCCATGCTCCCGGCCCCGTCCCTCCGCACGCTCAGCCTGCCACTGCTGGCGCTGCTCGCCGCCTGTGGTGGTGAGCGGCCCCCGGCGCTGACATTCGAGCTGACCGCGACCGGCGACACGATCCTCGCCCCATACGGCGACGTGACCGACGCCGCCTGGCTGGGCGCCCGGCGGTTCGCAGTGATCGCCCCACAGGATACGGCCGTCGCCGCCGCCGATTTCGACCGCCACACGCTGCGGCCTTGGGGCGGAGCGCGGGCCCGCGAACTCGACCAGCCATTCCATCTCTTCCGCTCCGGAGATTCGGTGTACGTGGCCGACTGGGCCCGGCGCCGGCTCACCGCCTGGTCCCTGACCGGCGAATACGGCAACGCCATCCCGGCTCCTGATGTGCTGCGCGGCGCGCTCCCTCGCGAGCGCGACGCGGCAGGCCACTGGTACTTTGAACTGCGCTCCCCGCCCGGCCCCGATGGCAGCGGCAATCGCGATTCGGCGGTGATCGCCCGGTTCGATGCGGCACTCGTCCGCGGCGACACCGTCGCCCACCTCGCGCCGTTCGATCTCGTCGAGGTGGTCTCCAACGGCCGCCGGCGACTGGAGCGGCGCCTCCTGTCGGGCCAGGATCGCTGGGGCGTTCTGCCCGACGGCACGGTCTGGGTCGCCCGCATTGCGGACAACCGCATCGACTGGCGCGCTCCCGACGGCACCTGGCGCACCGGGGACAATCTCCCCGACCCCGTCCTGCCGATCCGCCAGAACGACCGGGACCTCTTCCTGAACCAGTTCGACGTCGATCTCCGCCCCACCGTCGAGGCGATTCCCTTTGCCGCGATCAAGGCACCGTTCGAACAGGCCATCATCGCGACCGACACCCGGGCGTGGCTGATGAAGAGCCGCTCGGTGGGCGACACGATCCGCAACTATCAGGTGGTTGATCAGCAGGGCCATCTCGTGGCGGAGGCCCGGCACCCCGGCCTCGGCCGCCTGCTCGCGCTGAGCGACAGTCTGGCGCTGATCGGCGAGCATTTCGAAGGTGGAACCCGACTTCTCCTGTTCCGTCTGCCGGCGCCTCCGGCTCCGGGCGGAACCTGACACCAACCGCAGCTTCCTGGAGTTCCCTGTGATGATGGTCAGGCCCTGGCGGGTCGCACGGCTCGCCCCCGCAGTCATCCTGCTCGCCTGCAACGACGCCGCCTCGCCGCTGATCGTCCTTGACCAGCCGGACAAGATCCTCGGCCGCACCTTTCAGCAGGTCAGCAACGTGATCGAGTTGCGGGACGGCCGGGTGGCGCTTGCCGAATTGAAGGACCGGACGTTCCTCTACGTGGACTTCACGTCGGGCGACGCCACACCGGTCGGGGTTCACGCCGATACGATCCGGGAGAACGACCCCGCCCCTGGCATGCACAAGCTGCCCGGGTACGTGATCCGGTTCGCTGGCGATACCGTCGGGCTGGTGGACTTCGCCGCGGAGCGGACCAGCCTGTGGAACGAGCAGGGCCAGTTCATCCGCCTCATCGGCGGCGGCAAGGTTGGGGGCACCAATCAGGCGCTGGCGTGGGACTGGAGCGGCCACTCCTACAAGGAAGACCTGCGCACCGTCCTCGGCGGGCTCGAACCCGGTGCGGAGCTCGGCTTCGACAGCCTGGCGGTCATGCGCATCACCGATGGCGACACGGTGGCGGACACCGTCGCCCGGCTGAAGCTCCCGGTATGGGGCCGCGGGCAGTTTGGCGAGACGGTCAAGATCGTCTCCACGATCTTTTCCGGTCGGGACGTCTTCGGCGTACTCCCGGATGGATCGCTCTGGGCAGCACGCGCCAACGACAACCGGGTCGACTGGCGCTCGCCGACCGGCGAATGGACCCGCGGCGAGGAGCGCTCCTTTGCTGTCATCGCGGTGACACAGGAAGAGCGCGATGCCTTCCTTGAAAAGCTGCGCGTGCAGATGATGCAGATGGGGGCGCCGGCGGGCATCGAACTGAAGTATCCCTTTGCCGACACCAAACCGCCGTTCAGCTCGGCGGTGGCCAGCCCCGCCGGCGAGGTCTGGCTCCAGCGCTCACGCGCCTTTGCCGATTCGCTGCCGGTGTGGGACGTGATCGGCCGCGATGGCAAGGCGATCCGCACGGTGCAGCTGCCGCGGGGCGCGTCGGTCGGTGGGTTTGGCCAGGAGGGGCGGGTCTACCTGATCCTGCGCGACAGCGAGGGGCGGCAGACAGTGGCGAGGTATGTGGTGAAGTAGGTGGCAGGTGGCAGGTGGCAGGTGGCAGGTGGCAGCACGAATCTGTGTGAACTCACTGCCAACGGCCAACGGCTAACGGCTAATGACCATCGGCTGACGGCTGACGGCTGACGGCCGACGGCTCCTCTGTCGGCTCCTCCTCTACCGCCTCGACTGCCTCCGGCGGATCGTTTCTGCGCCGATCGCGACGGCGTCCCTCCTCGTACCATTTCCGCGTCACCTCGCCGGCCAGCTGCCGGTTCCCCAGCCCGAACGCCAGCGCAGCGGCGAGTGCGATGGACCCGAGGATGAGGGTGAAGGCCGAGGTCACGATCTCCTCGCTGACCCCCACCTGCTGCAGCGCCATGAAGCCGGCGATCAGCACCATCGTTCCCTTGGTGAGCTTGGCGACCGTTCCCACCCCCTCCACCCCACCGGCGGAAGCGACGATCAGTGCCCGGACGAACTCGCCGATGATCATGCCGAGGATGACGATCACCGTGCCGGAGATGAGCGTGGGGATGAAGGCCAGCATCCGGCTGAACATCTCGCGCACATTCTCGAGCCCGAGGGCGGAGCTCGCCAGCAGCACGACGACCAGCATCGTCAGCCAGAAGCCGAGCTTGCTGACAGCCCGCACCGGGTCGAGGCGCACGCGGCTGGCGGCCTCCGTGAGGCCACCGGCATCGGCGAGGCGACGGAACTGGATCCGCTGCAGCGTACGCGCGATCCAGCGTTGCAGCTGCCGCGCAACGAAATAACCGGCCAGCATGATCAGCGCCGCGGCCAGCAGGCCCGGCAGGACGTCCATCAGCTCACCCCAGCCGATGAGCAGGCGATCCAGCAGCTCGTTCATGCTCTCACCTCGATGACGACCTTGCCAAGTTGCGCGCCGGACGCGAGCCGCCGGTACGCCTCCACCGCCCGAGCCAGCGGTACGACCATATCCACCTCGGGCCACAGCTCGCCGCGCGCCGCCTGCGCGGCGATGGCCCGGAACTCCGCCTCGCTGCCCATGGTGGAGCCGAGCAGCGACCACTGATACCAGAACAGCTTGCGGACGTCGGTCGTGACCATCGGCCCCGTGGTCCCGCCACAGGTCACCAGTCGCCCGCCGCGCGCCAGGCTGCGGAGCGAGCGCTCCCACGTCTCCGCGCCCGCGGTGTCGACCACGACGTCAGCGCCCCGCCGCGATGTCAGCGCGCGGATCTCGCGGGGAATATCGGCGGTGGCATGGTTCAGTGTGCAATCCGCACCGAGGGCACGGGCCCGCTCCAGTTTCCAGTCCGCCGAACTGGTGACGATCGTCCGCGCGCCCAGCAGCCGGGCGATTCTGAGCGCGGCCTGCGCCACGCCGCCGCCAATCCCCCAGATCAGGATCGTCTCGCCGGGCTGGAGCCGCGCGCGGGTCACCAGCATCCGCCAGGCGGTGAGGGTGGCCAGCGGAAAGGCGGCGGCCTGCGTGAAGCCCATCGATTCCGGGATCCGCGCCAGGTTCCGCGCGGGGACCACAACATACTCGGCCATCGTGCCGGGGAGGTGCTCGCCGAGGACCCGGAATCCGGGACAGAGCGGCTGCTCGCCGGCGACACACCATTCGCACTGCCCGCAGGCCAGCCCGGGATTGATCATGACCCGATCACCGGGATCGAAGTCGCGCACCGCCGGACCGGCGGCTTCCACCACACCGGCGCCATCCGCGCCCACAATCAGCGGGAAGGTCGGCGCGATACCGGGTAATCCGTCGATGACAAAGAGATCGAGCCGATTGAGCGCAGCCGCATGGAGCCGGACGAGAACGTCGTCCGGCCCGGGCGGGCCGGGCGCCGGCATGTCCTGCAGCACCAGGTGGTCCAGGCCACCGGTCGCCGTGAGTGTCAGCGCATTCAAAAAGCGGGGCTCGTAATCCGTTCGCCGGGGAGGAGGCGGACCGACGTCTCCGCGCCGCTGGAGAGCAGGCGCCACTGCAATGTAAACTCGGAAACCGGCCGGTTGTGCTCGGCGGGACGGCTGGCCACCCAGGCCAGGCGGGAGCCGTCGGGGGCAAAGGCGACGTCGTGCAGGGCGAGCTCGCTGGACACGAGTGGGGCCGTGGGCGCACCGGGGCTCGCCTGACGCAGGATGAGGTCCGGGTCCTTCCGGTCCCGGCGCAGGAGCACCCAGCTGAGCTCGCCCCCCGGCAGGAAGACCGGGCGCATCTCCCGGCGGTCGGGAGTGCGTGTCACCGGATTGAGGGGGCCACCGGTGATTGCGACGGTGTAGATGTCGGACGGCTCATCGCGCTTGCCGGGATATCCGGCAAATGCCACCCGCTGTCCATCGGGAGAGAGGCTGGGTTTCTCCGCACCACCGGGAAGGGTAGTGAGGGCGCGAGCCTCGCTTCCATCCGCCGCCATGATATGCAGCTGGCGGACCCCGGTCCTCGACGAGACGAAGACGAGATGGGTGCCATCCGGGGTCCACGCCGGCTGGAGGTCGAGACCGGGATCGGTGGTGAGGCGCACGACGTTCCGGCCGTCGGCGTCGGCGACATAGATGTCGTAGTTGCCCGCACCGGCGCGATCGGAGGCGAAGGCGAGCCGGGCGCGGTCAGGAGAGTAGACGGCATCGAGAGTGTTCGTGACGCTGTCGGCGAGGATCGGGATGAAGGTCCCCGGCGCGGTCATGAGGAGGGCATAGACGCCGAAGCGTCCCCCGCGGGTCGAGGCAACCAGCAGATCGCCGGTGACGAGGATGGTCACTTCGGCGGGGACGCCACCGGGGGCCTGGGCGGTGATCGTCGCCCGGCCCGGGGCCATGGCGTGCACGGTGCCATCGGCGGTCACCCGCGCGACACCGGCATTGCTGGTGACCCAGGCGAGCCCCGTCGCCGGTGCAACTGGTCGGCCCTGATCATCGACCAGCTGGGGCGAGAAGCTGGTGGTATCGCCGGGACGCAACGCCACTCGGGAGCGCCCGAGGGAGATGGCGCCCGGGAGCACTTCGATGGTCCACGCCTTCGGCAGGAAGCCGCGGGCCGTGAAGCTCAGCGTCGTCATCCCCGGCTTGAGCGCCGTCAGCTGGCTGCTCGCCACATCAAAGCTCGCGATCGCCGTGTCGCCCACACTCCACCGCAGGTCCACTCCCTCGACCGGAAGCGAGTCCACCGTCTGCGGGATCAGGGTGAACTCCCGGCTGGAGCGGAGCGGCATGCGGACTGGCTCGGTGAGACGCGGCGCCGTGAGGAACCGGGCGACCCGCTGATGCACCACCACCGACACATAGCGCTGCTGCAGGAATCCCTGGGCGACCACCTCGGCCCGGCCCGGTGCGAGCGCCTGCACGATCCCCTCCGGACTGACGGCAAGCACCGAGGGATCGCTGACGCTCCACTGCAGGTCCCCGCCCCGCACTCGCCGTCCACCCTGCGTGGCAACGGTGGCGCGCAGCGTGTCGGCATCCTGGGGTGAGAGTACCAGGTTCGTCTCGTCCAGCGTCCACTCGGCGAGCGACACCGTCACCGGGATGGTGAGACTGGTCCCGCCCGGCGCAATGGCCTGGACCACGCCCGTTCCCGTGGCCAGCGCAGTAACTACTCCAGTCGAGTCGTTCACGGTGACGACATCGGGGCGCAGCGACTTCCAGACGAGGCGCACCGGCCCCGTCACCGGGGTCCCGTCCACCTTGAATGCCCGCAGATTCACCCGACCGCGCTCGGTGGGCAGCAGCGCGAGTCCGGCCGGCTCGGCGACGAGCAGGCTCACCTCGTTAATCGGTGCGGACATCAGGCTGGGGCTGGCAGCGGTCACGGGAGCGGCGATAGCGGCGGGAGCAGGAGCGGCTGCGCCCCCGGTGACGATGACCAGCACCGAGTGACTCTTGCGGCCGGCTTCCACCATGAGCTGGGTCCGGCCGGCACGACCGGCGGTGATCGTCCCGTTCGATGCGATGCGGGCGACCAGCGAGTCGGCGGTGCGGTAGTTGATGGCGAGTACGGCGTTGCCTGCATCGTCGAACGCCTGCACCCCGAGGCCCTGACGCTTGCCGGCCTCAAGACGCACGGTATCGGGGGAGACATAGAGCTCGGTCACCGTCTGGGCCGCCAGCGCGGGTGTGCCGGCGCCAAGGAGAACGGTGACCAGAATGGCCTGCTGCAGGGGCTGCCGCATGAGTCGCGATCGTCAGGAGATGACGCTCACGATGAGCAAGGGACGGACCACCCGATATTACTGGCTAACTCATTTCAGCACATCGTATTAGATCTGCTGGAGATGACCGGAAAAAGGGGTCGGTGTGACAGGCCGCCATGTGGCTCGCGGAATGCATTTGGCAGCTGGCTGGGCCCCGGCACCGCGGTCAGTGGAATTGCCGGGGGACCGATTCCCGCCACTCGCGCACCCGCACCACCCGGCCGGCGCTGGAAAGCCTTCGCCGCACCAGGACGTGGAACGCTGTCGAGTCGCCCTGAATCTCGAGGGTCGTCTCGAGCAGCAGGTCCCGGCCCGGCGGCCTGATGCGGTGGGTCTCGAAACCGTCGAACCGGGCGTGGGCCGGATCGTGGGTGGCGACGGTGTACCGCTCGCGCTCGTCGTTGTCGATCCGCACCTTCCCGATCCGTTCGGCGTAGATGGCGCGCCACTCCATCGTCGTGGTGCCGCTGTGCGGCTCGAAGGTGATTTTCTCGACCGGCTCGGGGCTGTCGAGCCAGGTCACGTCGGGCCGCTCGGCGCGCGGCTCGGGGACGGGCAGGCGCGGTGCCGGATAGGCGCTCGTACCGGGGGCGACGGGGAGCTGCAGCAGCGACCCCTGGCCGCCTAACACCACCGTCGAGACCATCGGGTAGGGCGTGGGCCAGATCATCGGGAACTGCGCGTTGGCGAGCGCGAGGCGGATGCGGTGCCCGGGCCGATAAACCCAGGTGGTGAAATGGAGGTCCCAGGCGAGATCCAGCGTGTCGCCGGGGATGAGGCGCGCGGGGCTGGTGCTCGAGCGGGCCTGGGTGGCGTTGAGCACCCCGCCCGCGACGAGCGACACCTCTCCGGTCGGGGCGACGTCTTCCAGCCGGGCGGTCCAGTTGGCCAGTGGCGCGCCGGCGACGGCGCGAATGCGCACCGCGGGCAGGCCGATGAGTGTGAGGGCGCTGTCGACCGGCGGGGAATCGAAGGTCAGACTGCCGGCGTCATCGGGGCGCATGTCTCCGGTGGGTTCGCCCCACCAGTCGCCGGCGATGGTGCCATATCCGGGATGGTAGGACAGCGCGACGGAGGCAGGCGCACCCGGTGTGCCGGCTGACTCGAGACGGCCATCTGGTGCGAGGCGGTAGGCGCGAGTGGTGGCACCCGCGACCGGCCAGTCCTCGAAGCGCCACCGGCCAGGGGTCTGCATCAGATCGCGGCCCGGCCCATGCCCGGCGCGCTCGAAAAGCATGAGCCTGGGCTCGCGGAGCATCGGTGCGTCGAGGCCACGCAGCCAGTGATTCCACCACTCCACCGCGCGGGCACGCCACTCGTAGTTCGGGCCGGGAGTACCGTCATCGGGCCAGGCATGCACCCACGGACCCATCTCCACCTTGACCGGTGCGTGGGTCAGGTAGCCGAGCGCGCGGATCGGCGTGTCGCGGTACCCGTCGAGCAGGCCACCGATGAAATAGGCCGGGATGACGAGCTTTTCGGGGTGATACCGCAGGCCATGATCGCGCCAGAACGGGCCGTCCACTGGCTGCTTGAGATAGGTCAGCACCCACGGATAGGCATCGAAGCGATCCCGGAAATACGCGGCGTCGATCAGGTAGTCCGGGGTCCGCGGCAGTGCATTCTCGTGATCGATCTGCAGCGTGTAGGGGTCGATGTGAAACCCGCCGTCGATGTAGCGGATGTCATCGTGGTAGAGATCGTCGGCGGCATGCAGCGCAATGATCGCCTTGAGCGCGGGCGGCTGCCGCATCGCCACCTGGAGCGAGTTGAATCCGCCCCACGAAATCCCCCACATGCCGACATTCCCGTTGCTGCGTCGATCCGCCGCGAGCTGCCGGATGATCTCGACCGCATCCTCCTGCTCGATGTCGGAGTACTCCCGGTCGGGCCGCTTCCCGCTCGACCCGCCGGTGCCGCGGACGTCCACTTTCGCCAGGAGAAAGCCGCGCCTGACGAAATAGTCATAGAGCGGATAGTCCCGGGCGTAGAATGAATCGTCCTTGCGATAGGGCAGCAGCTCGAGCAGCGCGGGGAAGCGTTCTCCGGGAAAAATCGGGGTCGGAATCCACCAGGTGACGGCGAGCTGCGTGCCGTCGGTCGCGGTGAGGAAGCCGCGCGTCGTGGTGTACTGGTACCGCGGCGCGGCGGACGGGGCCTTGAGCGCGTCCTGGCCAGCGGCTGATGCTGCGTTAGTCAGCAGCAGAATCCCCGCGGCCAGTCCGAGGGCTGTCCGGCATCGATCGAATGGGCGCATGGCGTAGGATAGGGCGCATCCGGCCACCGGCAAAGCACGACAACAGGCCAGGGTGCTGCTGCGCCTCCCGCGCGCGGGCCGCGCCGGAATGGGTGGTCTCGCGGCAGCAGCGGTCCCCTGCGTCCGATTCGCCACCAGCCGGACGATTCGCACCTCTCCTTCTCGAGCTGGAGTTGCCGTCGACGTGTCTACGTAAGTCATTTATTTGCATCGTGTTATGAGACTTCGGCGTGCCCGGGACTCAGGGAGCCTCGGCCGGCGCTCCCGTGGGTGATCGCGCAAGGCACCAATCCCACGTGATGTGGCCCAACGCCTTGCATCAGCCCGGAAGACGTGCATCTTAGGGTCGTGTCTCGCGCTGCGGGCGGGGGCCCGTGGTACCGGCGGCGGGTTGCGTGCCGCGGCAGTCTCTGGAGGAAACACCCATGGCCGAGTTGAACGATATGGAAATGAGCTGGTCGGACTCCGGATGGATGGACCCCGCGCCTGTTCCGATGGATGCCCCCGCTCCGCCACCGGCTCCCGCGCCGAGACCGGCGATGCCGGCAGCACCTGCCGCGCCGAAGGCGGCACCGAAAAAGCCCGCCGCAAAGAAGGCGACACCCAAGAAGAAGGTCGCCAAGAAGAAGCCAGCCAAGAAGAAGGCCGCTGCCAAGAAGAAAGTCACGAAGAAGAAGGTGGTGAAGAAAGCGGCGAAGAAGAAGGCCGCGAAAAAGGTCGCGCGGAAGCCCGCCAAGAAGGTGAAGAAGGTCGCCAAAAAGGCGGCGAAGAAGGCCAAGAAGAAGGCGGGCAAGGGCAAGAAGAAGCGTTAGGCCGGCATTCACTCCGGCCCCTGTGCACCGAGCGCCCCGGGATTCCCGGGGCGCTTCTGCTTTCCACGACTGGACTCAGCGCTGGTCCTGCAGCACGGCGAGTCGCGCCCGCGCGGTCTCCTTTGCCGGGCCGAACCGGGCATCGCTGCCCGACCAGACCGCCAGTGCCCGGCCATAGGCAACCCGTGCGCTGTCCCGCTGGCCGGCCTGCTCGTACAACCGCCCCCGCTGCATCAACGAGGGCGCGAGCCAGACCACGTCGACCATCGGCCACGACTCAAAACTCTGATACCAGCCTATCGCCTCGGCGGGACGACCGGTGGCCTCGAGTGCCTCCGCCCGGAGCCAGCGCTCGTACCCGTGCCCGAAACCGAATCCGTTGACGATCGCGCTCCGCGGCAACGTGTCCGGGACCGGGGCCAGGGCACGGAGTGCGGCGGTCGCATCACCAGCGGTCAGGGCAAGCACAGCGCGGGTCGTCTGCAGCACTCGCGCATCGGCCGGGGAGAGAGTGTCGCGGAGCGGCATGCCGGCGAGGGCCGCCGTGGCTGCCGCCGAATCCCCGGCGAGCGCCGAGAGTGCGCCGAGGTAGAACTGGCGCAGGAGCGATTGGGTGAGTCCGGAGCCGGGGGACTCGGCCGGGTCCACCTGTGTCGCCGCGGGCCACTCCGCCACGCGCTGCCTGACAGCGCGGCGTTCGTCGGCCGTGAGTGGCAGCCAGGGGAGGGCGGCGAAATACCCGCGCACCTCCTGTGCGGCGGCGGCATCGAGCTGCTGCAGCTGTCGCAGTGCCGCTTCCGCTTCACCCCACCTCCCCCCGGCGAGACGAATGGTCGCGCTGAGGGTGAATCCCTGAATGCGCTCGCTGCGCGGCCTTGCGGATGCCTGCAGCAGTCGGGCGAGGTCGTCCGCCCGTGCGAGGGTGCCCTCGAATCGGCCGGTCACCATGGTGGCGATCGCGAGGGTTCCTCCCGGGGCGGACCGGAGCGAGTCGAGCGTGCGGCGCCACTCGGCATCGGTGGCATTCAGGGCCCGCTCGAGGAGGAGAAAGACGGCCCGATGCGCGGCAGTGGCCGGCAGCCGATCGAGTCGGTCCGTCAGCGCGCTGTCCAGCGCCGAACGATCGCCCGAAAATGCGCGCAGGTACAGGAGATGGCCGGCTGCGTCGTTGCCATCCGGCACCAGCGCCGCCGCGCGCTGGAAGGGCAGCTCCGCCGCGGCGATGGGACGACCTCGTTCGGGGTTGGCGTGATACAGCACCTCGCCCAGCCAGTACCATGCGTCGGCATCGTCGGGATAGTCGAGCGTCAGCGCCCGCAGCCGGAGCTCCGCGTCGGATGCCCGGGCCGCGCGCCCGAGCCAGGCGCTATAGGCCTCGAGGAGCCGGCGGTCGCGGGGAGTGAGCCGATGCGCGAGGGCCAGCGCTCGGTCCATGGCGTGCTCGACCACTCCCCCCGACGCACCGACCCATCCCGCCGCGACGCTCAGCCGGTACCATGCCAGGGCGAAGAGCGAATCCTGGGTGACGGAACGGGCAAAGTCCTCCACCGCCGTGCTGTATTCCCCGTTGCGATAGTGGCGTTCACCATCGAGGTAGGAGCGAAGAGCGGCCCCGGAGGAGGTCGTCTGAGTTGCCTCGCGGGTCAATCGTTCCCCGGGTGTGCTGAGGCGCGTGGCGAACAGGGCGCCGGCAAGCGAGTCCACCAGCGGACCCAGGCCGTCCTGATCCGCCGCGCGGCCCGCGACGGTCGCCAGCGCGACACCGCCGGCATCATGCAACGTCATCCTCAAGTCGAGCGCCTGCCCCAGCACGGTGATGCTGCCCTCAGCGTAGAGCGTGGCGCCGAATGCCGCGGCAAGGGCGGGGCCCGGCACCGGAGCACGCGCGGTGCGGGCGAGCACGGCGGTGGGGTCGATCGCGCGCAGGGAGCCAAGTCCGTCGAGCCGGGTGCTCAGCAGATCCACCATGCCTTCACGCAGGTACTCCAGCCCTGAGTCCCCCCGTACGACGAAGGGAAGGACGACGACGCGCTCACTCGCCGGGATCGCCACGGGAGTGGGCCGGCTCCACCGGAAGCCGATGAAGAGCGCGAGAGCGAGCATGGCGAGTACCAGCAGGGACTGCCAGAAACGGGGGGCGGTGCGGCGGGCTGGTGCCGGCGGAAAAACGTCTTCTGCGACAGCGATCGGGCTGGTCGGAGGGGCGGCCGATTCCATCTGCGCCGGGATCGGCCGGGTCCGGAGCCGGTCGACGAGTCCGATCGTCGCCGGAGAGGGCTCGAGGTCCAGCTCCGATCGCAGGCGATCGACGAACTCCTGATAGGCGAGCAGGGCGCCGCTCCGATCCCCGGCACGCTCACTGGCCAGCAGGAGCTGGCGCAGCGTCGGCTCATCGAAGGGCGCCAGCTGCAGTGCCCGCCGAGCCCAGCGGACCCCGGCGCGGACATCTCCCGTCGATTCGGCGGCCGCGGTGAGCGACATCGCTGCCTGGGCGGCACGCTGCCGGAGGTCATCGCGGGTGGCCTCCAGCCAGCGGTCGAACTCGGGTGCCTCGTCGAGGTGGAATCCGGGCAGCAGGTCGCCGGCATAGAGATCCAGAGCCCGTTCCCGCTCGCCGGCACGCAGCAGCCGATCGCACTCCGCCGCATCGCACCAGAGTCTGGCGGGATCGACGCCGAGCTCTTCAGTCCCGCGGGAGGGCAGCGTCGCCTCGCCCAGGGCCTGCCGCAGCACGTAGACCGCCTGGCTCAGCGCGGCGCGGGCGCGCCCGGCGTCGAGTTCAGGCCAGAAGAGCGCCAGCAGCTGGTCTCTGCGATGGAAGGAACCGGGCCGTTCGATGGCGAGGTAGGCCAGCAGCGCGAGACGGCGCGGCTGGGTGAGGGGAGCCCGCACTTCCGTGCCGTCCGGGCCGGTCAAGGCGGTGCCCGACAACGTCTTGAGGCGGTAAGAGGGAGCGGTGAGAGACAGGTGAGTGCGGGGTGAGAGGTGGAGGGAATGTTGCCCCCAGAAGCCCGGCGCGGCAAGCGCGGCCGGGTTGACCACGTCCCCCTGGAGGAGTCATGACACACCGTGCGAAGCGTGTTGCCCATCTGGCCGGCATCCTGATCCTGGTCACCGCCTGCGGCAGTGGGACTGGTCCCGGCAACGGCGGCGGCGGTGGGGGAAGTGGCTCAGTGGTCGTGACCGCCGCCACGCCGGCGAGTGGCAATGGGACGCTTTCCGGGATCGCCGTAGGCCAGGATACCATCACGATCAATGCGGTGCTCCATCGCGCGGTGCGACTGACGGGGAGCGTCGGCGCGGTCGAACACAGCGTGGAGATCTACTTCGAGGACGGCACCGGCACATTGTACAGTGCGGCCCACAACTGGGGCAGTGACATCGGGGGCAATCCTCCCGTCGTCGACGGGGTGCTCGCGTGCGACGTTCCCATCTCGGGCAACTGTAACGTAGCCCAGGTCTCGGTGGACGTTGTCGCCAAGACGATCACCCTGACCAACCTTGCGCTGCCTGCCATTCTGCCGGTTGGCGCCACCTCGACGATCAACGGCACGATCTCCTACTGATCGACCGCGCTCGGCCCCGGCGCTGCCCGGGAGTATCCTCTAGTTGCCTGACCCAGCCGCCTCCGAGCGCCCCGGCAATCCCGGGGCGCTCCGGCATTGCCTTGCGCCTCTCCGGAACGCCAGCGACGTTTCAGCCTCCACGCCCGAGGAATTCGCGGTCCGCCCCGTCACTCTGGTCAGGGAGCAGCCCACTGATGGTTGGAAAATCCTGCACGACCATTCCTCGAATGATCGACTCTCCCCGGATGCCCTGGGCGCCCGCCTGCCGCGCCCGTGCCTTGGGACGGTCCGGACTCGGTGTCTTTCTGGCAACGGTCCTGTGCCTGACCGCCTGCACGCCGAAAACCAAGGACCGCATCGCGTTGGTGGGCGGGAATGTCATCACCGGCGCCGGCGACCCGATCCTGCGCGACGCGGTCGTCGTGGTCCATGCGGGGCACATCGAGACGGTGGCGCCGCGCGAGGGATTCAAGATTCCCAAGAGCGCCGTGACGGTGGATGTGACGGGCGGCTGGATCATCCCGGGCCTGATTGACGGTCATGCCCACGTCGAGCGCTGGGCCCTGGCGCGGTATGTCGCGGCCGGTGTCACCACAGTGCGGGATGTGGGCGGGCAGCAGGATTCGATTCTCGGCCTGCGGGAGGAAGTCAGCCTCGGCGGGATTATCGCCCCGCGCATCTTCAGCGCGGGCGCGATGCTCGACGGTGCACCAGCGACCTTTCCCGAAGCCACCGAGGTCACCAACGCCGACCAGGTCCGTAAAGCGGTGGACAAGCTGGCCGTGGGCGGCGCCGACTACGTGAAGGCGTACACCCGCATCACGCCGGCACTGCTCAAGCCGCTGATGGATGAGGCGGGCACCTTCGACCTCCGTGTCACCGCGCACCTCGGCCTCACGGATGCCCTGACCGCGGTGAAACTCGGCGTGACGAGCATCGAACACCTGAGCGGCATACCCGAGGCGCTGGCCAAGAACCCGGAAAAGCTGTACGCCGAACACCGCGCGTCATTCTTCCGCGGCTGGAACGCGTTCGAGCGTGCGTGGGTGGATCTCGATTCGGCCGCGCTCACCCAGATCGCGATGACCCTGGCAGAGGAACGGGTGGTGATGATCCCGACCCTCGTGCTGCACGAGACCTTCAGCCGCCTGGACCAGGCAGACAACCTGCACCCCGAGGATTTGCGCACGCTGCCGGATTCCCAGATGCAGATATGGAACGTCCCCGGCATGATCGCACGGGCGGGGTGGACCGCGGCGGACTATGTCGCGTTTCGTGCTGCACGGCACAATCAGGATCTCTTCCTCCGCGCCTTCCGCGGAGCTGGCGGCCGGATTGTCGCCGGTACCGATGCCAGCAACCAGATGCTGGTTCCGGGTTGGGGGCTCCACACCGAACTCGAACTGCTGGTGGCGGCGGGACTGACGCCGAGCGACGCACTCAAGACCGCGACGATCAACACCGCCGAGCTGCTGGGCGCGGACTCGCTGGGCATCATTGCCCCGGGGAAGGTGGCCGACCTCGTGGTGCTCAAGGAGAATCCACTGCTCGACATCCGCAACACCCGCGGCGTGCTGCGGGTGATGGTGCGGGGCCAGCTCTACCAGCCCGATTCGCTGCGCGCTGGATTCTGACCGATGGCTTTCGCGCGCGTCGTCGCGGCGTGGCTTGCCGTCACCCTCTTCTTCCTGGGCTGGCGCGAGGTCGAGCGGCGAGCGCGAGGCACGCCTGACCGGATGATGGCAACGCTGCGCGGCGCACTCCCTGGGCTCCTCATCGAAGCGGCGCTGCTCACCCTCTTCGCCGGGCTCTGGTTCGCCAGTCTGGGACATGGCAGCAGCATAGTGCTGTTTCTGCTGGTGGGTGCGCTGATCGAAGTGCCCCACCGATTGCGAGCGGCCACCGGACTGCGTCAGCCGTGGAAACCCGCGATCGGCGGGATCGGGCGAATCGTGGTGGCAGGGTTGGTGCTGGGGGTGGTGATGGGGTAGGGGGCAGGGGGTAGGGGGTAGGGGGTAGGGGGCAGGTGGCAGGGAGTAGGCGGTAGGCGGTAGGCGGTAGGCGCACCAAAGCTCGCACCATTCCGACAGCTACCGGCTGACGGCTGATGGCTGATGGCTGACGGCTAATGGCTAACGGCTAACGGCTAACGGCCAACGGCCGATGGCCGATGTCTGATGGCTGACTCCTACCCCCCAATCGCCCGCCACACCCACCAGATCCCCACGCCCATCCCCCCCAGTCCCACCAGCCCCGCGAGCCGACGGCCCCAGGCCAGCGATCGCTCCGCAGCCTGCCGGATCGCCAGGGCGGCCACGACAGCGTAGACCATCATCCCCGCCGTCACACCCACACCGAACGCGGCGAGATAGGCGAAGCCGACATCCAGCCGCTGAATCAGAGTGACCGGGACCAGCGCCACCACACCGCTCGAACCTGCCAGTCCATGCATGAGTCCGACCAGCGTAATCCCGTGGCGGTGATCGTGGGCATGGCCGTGCGCCGCCGCCGGTGGTGGAGCGGGGTGCGCGTGGACGTGAGTGTGCCCGCTGTCGCCGTGAACGTGCAAGTGCGCGTGGTCCCCGTGTTCGGCTGGCGGATGCAGGTGTAACTTCCGGCTCGACCAGAGCGCCCACGCGCCGAGCGCGAGCAGCATTAGCCCGACCACCGCTTCACCCCAGGCATCGTACCGCGCGGGCCACTGGACGCCTGTCAGCAGCAGGATGCCGCCCAGCAGCAGCACCGCCACGGAGTGCCCGATACCCCAGCGGAAGCCGAAGCCCGCCGCGGTCCGGGGCGACGGCCGGCCCACCACGAAGGTGGAGACGGCGATCACGTGGTCGACCTCCAGCGCATGGAGGAAGCCGAGCATGAGCGCGGTAAGGATCGGGACCGGCGCGTTCGACATGGATGGCAGGTGGGTAGGCGGTAGCTGAAACGTGACTGACAGAAGAATATCATCCTCGCGAGGAACCTGACCCGTGACCGATCAGCCGAGCGACCAGAAGCCCCGCATCCGCCTCTCCACGCTCTCGCATGGCGCCGGTTGAGCCTGCAAGCTCGGCCTGACCGAGCTGGCGCAGGTGCTGCGCCACTTGCCCGCGGGCGGGGATCCCCGGATCCTCGTGGACGCGGCGACCCGGGACGATGCGGCCGTCTGGCGACTTTCCAGCGACCGCGCCCTGGTGGCCACGGTGGATTTCTTCACCCCCATCGTGGACGACGCCGTGACGTGGGGCCGGATCGCGGCCGTGAATGCCCTGAGCGATCTCTACGCGATGGGCGCGACACCACTGTTCGGACTCAGCCTCGTGGGCTGGCCGCGCGAGCAGCTCCCGCTCGAGCTGCTGGGCGAGGTGCTCGGCGGACTCACCGCGGAAGCCATGGCCGCCGGCTGCCCGGTACTCGGTGGCCACTCGGTGGACGCGCTGGAGCCGCACATCGGTCTCGTCGCCATCGGGGAGGCGCATCCCGACCGGTTGCTCACCAATGCCGCCGCCCGACCCGGCGATCTGCTGGTGCTGACCAAGCCAATCGGCACCGGCATCCTCAGCACCGCGCTCAAGCGCGGGCTGCGGACCGAAGCGCAGCTGGGTGAGGCGATCCGCAGCATGACGGCGCTCAACGCCGGCGCCATGCGCTCGGCGCTGGCGCATGGGGTGCGCGCCGCAACCGACGTGACCGGGTTCGGGATCATCGGCCACCTCGGCAACATCCTGCGGGGGAGTGGTGTGGGGGCCACCCTCGCACTCGAGGCGATCCCGCTGTTCCCGGAAGTGCGCGAACTCGCGGCCAGCGGAGTCGTACCCGGCGGGACCAAGCGCACACTGACGACGGCGACCGACGTGACCTGGGGTCCCGGCATCACCGAGGTGGACCAACTGCTCGTCGCCGATGCCCAGACCTCCGGCGGGCTGCTGCTCTGCGTCCCGCCGGCGGCGCTGGACGGATTGCTCAAGGCGCTGGCCGCCGAGCAGACCCTCGCGCGCGCGGTCATCGGGGCGATCACTGAAGCGCCCGCGGGCAGCCTTCATGTTTCCCGGGGGAGTTGACCAATGGCGGTGCGGTGGACCCCGGAGCGACTCGATCAGCTCGAACGCGCCATCCGCGATGGCCGGCGGGTCGCCCTGAACCGGCGCGGAACGGAGTACATCGTCATCGCGATGCGGCTCACGACGGCGGCCAACCGGGAAGCCTTCGTCGGCCGGCTGCCGATGACCGGGGAGGAGATGGTCTTTGTCCTCGCTGATCTCGAGGGCTTCCAAGTCGTGTGAGAAGGGAACGGGGAACGGGGAACGGGGAACCGGGAACCGGGAACCGGGAAGCGCATGAGGGATGATGGATCGCACTCGTCACCGCCATTGCTGTCCGGATAGGTTTGTCCCGTTCCCGGTTCCCTGTTCCCCGCTGTCTTGACACCTACCGCCCGGACCCCCACCCTCAACCCATGTTCACCTCGCTGCTCGTCGGGCTGGATGGCTCACCCATGGCCGAGGTCGCCCTGTCCCAGGCGATTATCGTCGGCCAGCGGTTCCGCGCCCGCCTCCTTCTTGTCCACGTCGCTCCGCCACCGGGCAGGACCGGCGAGATGGCGCTGGGCGCACCGTGGATGGAGTGGACGCCGGAAAGCGTCCCCAGCACCCGGCGCGAGCATGAGCGCTCCACGCGCGTCATGCTCGACGACGCCGCCGGCGCGGCGCGCCGGGTAGGACTGGAAGTGGAGACGGTGTGGCGGGAAGGCATCGTGACCGACGTGCTGCGCGAACTCGCCGAACAGGTGGGCGTGGTGCTGGTGGGTCGGGTCGGTGTGCGGGGCGGGGACGACCCGCTGGGCCCCGACACCCGTGAACTGATCCGGCGCTGTGCCCGTCCCGTCCTCGTCACCGGTCGTGCGCCGACCCAGATGGAGCGGGTGCTCGTGGCGTATGACGGGAGTCCTGCGAGTCACGCCGCGCTCGATTTCGCTGCCCGCTTTGCCGCCATCGCCCGGTCCCACGTCGATGTCCTCCACGTGGGAGCCGATGCGGCGGAGGGACAGCGGGTCCTGGCTCGTGCCTCAGGGGCGCTCTCGCTCTCCATGCTCAGCTTCGAGACCCATCTCGTGACCGGCGAGTTCGAGTCGGCCGTCGCCGAGACGGTGCGGCGACTCGGCTCGGACACTCTGTTCGCCGGCGCCACCCGCGAGGAGAGCGGCTGGCTGGTTCCCTCGCACACCGAGGCTATCTTGCAGGCCACCGATCTGCCGGTCCTGATCCACACCCAGCCACCGACGCCGAGTGCCCGCTCCTCCACTGCCCATCGCCGTCCTGCATCTTGATGAAAGCTGTCTCGGCAACGGGCAGGAGGGTGCCACACCCGGTGGGGCCGGCGGACTGATCGAGGCCCGGGCCGGCGCCGTCATCCAGCGCCGCGATCTCTTCCTGCACGCTCCCGACACCACCAACAATCGCATGGCTCTCGCCGGCGCGATCGCCGCGCTGCAGCTGCTCGCGGGCAAGAACCGGCGGTTGCGGGTCCTGCTGGTGTCGGACTCCGAATACCTGATCAAGGGGATGCGCGAGTGGGTGCCGGGCTGGATCGCGCGCGGCTGGACCCGCAAAGGCGGGACGATCGAAAACCTGGAGCTGTGGCGGGTGCTGGTGGATTCAGCGAAGAAGCACGAAGTGCAGTGGACCTGGGTGCGCGGCCACCAGGGACATGCCAAGAACGAATACGCCAACGACCTGGCGGTGAAGGCGGCGACCGAGCAGGTCACCTCGCAGGGTGCGGAAGAGTCCGGCTTTCCGGCATGGCTCGCGCGGAAACAGGCGAAGCATCAGTACGACGGCTACGACCCCGATGCGACGTTCGTGGCGCTGGAACAGCGACTGGCGGCGGGAGAGAAGTTTCCGCTGAGGGATGGGGAGTGAGGGGGCCGTTGGCCGTTGGCCGTTGGCGTTCAGCCATGCGTGCTACCCTTTACTCCCTGCCACCTGCCACCTGCCACCTGCCACCTGAACGCTACCGCCGCGCCTTCCCCCCGAACAACAGACTCACCCGCGCTCGCGCCGTCACCAGATCCGAGGGGGCGCTGTAGAGCTCGCCACTCAGGCTCAGGCTGCGGGTCGCCGCCAGCGTCACTCCGCCGAAGACCACCCAGCGATGCAGGTTGACCTCCACCTTGCGCCGGTCGGTACTGTCGACCGAGTTGGTGAAGTTCACCTGGAAGCGCGGATGCAGGATGTTGTAGCCGCCGCCCACGTAGGGCCGCAGCCGGCCCCCAGCCATCGGAAAGCCGAAGCCGAACTCGAGCCCGTAGATATTGGGGGAGTAGCGGTCGTCCGACCGGGTGCCCTGGAAGCACTCGCTGAGCGGATCCTGCAGCGCCTTGTCGGGGCAGGTAAACGGCGCGTGGAGACTGCCGAAGGTGGCGTGAAGCCGGCCGAAGAATGTGCCGCCGTTCGGGTTGATCGGCACGGTGCGCGAGACGGCGAAACTCCATAGATTCGCCTTGACACCGCTGACGCGGACCGGCGGAATCCAGCTCACTTCGAGCACGACGCCGTCGGTCAGACCGAAGGCCACGCGGGGCCGGAGGAGTCCCGGCAGGATGTTGACGTTCTCCGGACCCTTGCCGGGCCGGCAGGTGGTCGGAGTGGCGATCCGGTCGTTGGCATCCGGCAGCAACGTGCCTTCGACGCCGAACTGAATCGTGCCGGGCAGGTACGCCCAGGGCGCCTGGGCCGGACTGAAGGCCAGCGGCACCGAGAAGTGGGCGAAGAGATCGGCCTCGTTGGAGCTGGTCGACGGGAAGCAGTTGCCCTGGGCGAGGAGCGGCATCGCGCTCAGGGAGAGCACCAGAGTGAGCGGTACTGCGCGCATCGTCGCTCCTTGCTTGACAGTGGAGAAAGCCGGGCCTACTCTGCCACACCCATGACCGACCTCGAACGGCTTTTCCGCCGGCTGGTGGATAACCTAATCGCCATCGATCCGGCACGCCTGCATCGGCCCATCGCGCT
This sequence comes from Gemmatimonadota bacterium, assembly GCA_031382385.1. Classification (GTDB taxonomy): domain Bacteria; phylum Gemmatimonadota; class Gemmatimonadetes; order Gemmatimonadales; family GWC2-71-9; genus JADJOM01. The sequence continues at coordinate 10,370 of JANMYS010000117.1, read as the reverse complement.
GAGCGATCTGCTGAGCTCGGTCATCCCCTACCGCACCACCCGCCGCGCCCTCAACATCGATTCCGCCGAGGACTACGACAGCCTGATCCTCCGGCTCGCCGCCGGTGAGGGTGGCTACGTGCGGATGCTGTCGGAGGACGTCGGCCAGGTGATGCGCGATCAGCTGGCGAGCCCCAATCCCGACCTGAGCGTGTTGCGGGATCACGCCAAGGCCGAACTGGTGCTGGGCACCGAACCACTGGCGCATGCGCTCGGACCGGGACCGGACGAGGCCTTCGCGCCACCGGGAGACGACGACTACGAACCGCTGATCCTGCCGCCGACGGGGACGCTCACATCGCAGGCAGGGACCCCTGCGCCGCAGGGAGGGACGCCTGCGCTACCGGCGGGGACGCCTGCGCCACAACAGCAGGCGGGGACGCCTGCGCTCCTACGGCTCGATTCGCGCCGGCCGATGGCGTTCAGCGCCGAGCCCACCCCACCAGCCTCGCCACCGATGGTTCCGCCGCCACCCCGGATGACGGCGGAACCGGAACCGACCCGCGCCCGCCCCCGGGATTCCGGCGTCCGCTGCAGCTTCTGCGGCGGCCGGCTGCCGGCGGGCCGGGCGGTGAATTTCTGCCCGCACTGCGGCCAGAACCAGTCGCTCACCCGCTGCCCCGATTGTCAGGCGGAGCTCGAGCTCGGCTGGCGCCACTGCATCAACTGCGGTCACGTGGTGGCGGAGGAGTAGCGGCCCGCCACCCCCCTTCCGTGTGCCTCCCGCGCGACCAGATCGCCCCCTCCTGCGTCACAGAGCTGGAGCGCCATCACCGGCGCCGCCGCACCCTGAGCGAAGGAAACGCCCCATGCTGCCCCCCCTGCTGCTCGTACTCGCCACCCTCTTCACTCCCGCACCCGGTTCACAGATCCGGGATTCTCTCGTGCTTGCGCATGAATTCACCGCCCGCGGCGAGTTTGCCCGGGTGGAGCTGCGCGCTGGCCAGGTCTATCGGCTGGAAGTATCGGGCGGCTCGATGGTGCGCCTGCGCCCCCTCGGCGCGGGTGAACCGAATCCGGTCGTAAATTCACTCCGGGAAGCCCCGTCTGCGAGTGATGCAGCCCGGTTCGAGATCCGGCCGTCGGTGACTGCGGTGTACGAGGTGCGCGTCGGGGCGATCACCCGGGGTACCGCACCAGTGCGGATCTTCTGGGATGCCAACGCCACGGCACGTCGCCAGAAGCTGATCGGACACAGCTAGTCAGCCTGCAGTGCCCCGGGTGCGGCTTCGCATCCGGGACAACCCCCGCCGCTCGCTCGACAGCTCTCCCTCCAACCCCGCATATTCCCTGCAGCCGCCTCACCGTGCATCCCAGGGAGAGTCCTCATGTCCAGCCAGCGCCCGTCGGGCGACGTCGTCATTCTCGCCGGTGTGCGCACCGGCTTTGGCGCCTTTGGCGGTGCGCTGAAGGACCAGTCGGCCACCGACCTTGGTGTCGTCGCCGCGAAAGGCGCACTCGCCCGCTCCGGCATTTCGCCCGATGAGATCGATCACGCGGTGTTTGGCAACGCGCTGCAGACCAGCGCCGACGCCATCTATCTCGCCCGCCATATCGCGCTGCGGAGCGGCTGCCCGGTCGAGACCCCCGCGGTCACCGTCAACCGGCTGTGCGGCTCGGGCTTCGAAGCCATCGTCCAGGGCGCTCACCAGATTCTCCTCGGCGAGTCGCGGGCGGTGCTCGCGGGCGGAACCGAGTCGATGAGCCAGGCACCGCACGTCATGCGTGGCGCCCGCTGGGGCTTCCGCCTGGGACCGCCACCACCATTGGAGGATGCGCTGTGGGAAGCATTGCGCGATACCCAGTGCGGCCGCTCCATGGCCGAGACTGCGGAAGCGCTGGCGGAAAAGTACGGCGTCGCGCGCGCCGCGGTGGATGCGTACGCCCTGCTCAGCCAGCAGCGGGCCCGTGATGCGTGGGCCCGTAGCGCCTTTGCCGACGAGATCGTGCCGGTTCCGCTCATGAACCGGAAGACCAAGCAGGCCGAGCCGTGGGCGCTGGACGAGCACATGCGGCCGGAGACCACGGCGGAAGGCCTGGCAAAGCTCGCCCCTTATTTCAAGAAGGACGGCGTCGTCACCGCCGGCAACGCCTCCGGTATCGCCGACGGCGCCGCGGCGGTGGTCCTCGCCGATGGTGCGTTCGCGCGTGAGCGGGGAGTGAAGCCGCTGGGCCGGCTGGTGGCGTGGGCCGTCGCCGGAGTGGACCCGGGCATCATGGGGATCGGGCCGGCACCGGCGGCGCGGAAGGCGCTGGCGCGCGCCGGCCTCACCCTGGGACAGATGGATCTGGTCGAGATCAACGAAGCCTTTGCGGCCCAGTACGTCGCCGTTGAAAAGGAACTCGACCTCGACCGCTCCCGCACCAACGTCGAGGGTGGTGCGGTGGCGATCGGTCATCCGCTGGCGGCGAGCGGCACCCGCCTCACCCTGCACCTGCTCCACGCGCTGCACCGGAGCGGGAAGCGCTACGGCCTTGCGGCGGCCTGCATCGGCGGAGGCCAGGGGCAGGCGGTGATCGTGGAGCGGGCCTAGTCGCCTCCGCTATCTTTCCCCCGTGCCCAACCTCCCCGAGCGGGTCGACCGCGCCGCCATCGAACGGATCATCCAGCGCGCCGCCGAGCTGCAGACCGGTGAACGCGACCTGGACGACGGCCTCACCAAGGACGAGCTGCTCGCCCTCGGCAAGGACGTCGGTATTCCCGAGCGTCACCTCCGCCAGGCGCTGCTGGAGGAACGCTCCCGCACCGAACTGCCACCCAGCCGTGGCTGGCTCGACAGCGCCATGGGCAGCGCGGTCATCTCGGCGGAGCGGGTAGTCCAGGGCGACCAGGCGGCAATCGAACAGCGGCTGGTGCGGTGGATGGACGAGCAGGAGCTGCTGACGATTCAGCGACAGCAGCCCGGCCGCATCACCTGGGAACCGGTGCGGGGAATGCAGTCGGTCATCAAGCGCTCCGCCGCAGCTCTCTCCGGCAAGTCTCCATTCATGCTCTCGTCGGCCCAGCTGGTCAGCGCGACGGTCTCGCCGCTTGAACCGGGCTTCTGCCACGTGGCATTGTCCGCCGACCTGCGGCCGACGCGGAGCGGCTATGTGGGTGGCATCCTGGGCATCGCCAGCGCGGGGGGAGCCGCGGGCCTCGTCATCGGCCTGCTCTCCCCCTTCGCGTGGGCGGCGCTGCTCCCGGCACCGTTCGTCATCGGGATCGGCCTCGGCATCTCGCGCTCATTCCGCCCCGTCGCCCAGCGTGCACTGCTCGGACTGGAGCGCGCGCTGGATCACCTCGAGCGCGGTGCGGTCAAGCCAATCCACGCCGTGCCCGCCGATGCGGCGGGCCTGATGAGCGCCGTCCTCAGCGAAGTGCGGAAGGCACTGAAGCCATGAGCGAGTCGACGGAGATGGTCATCGGTGTGCTTGGCGCGGGCCTCATGGGCAGTGGCATCGCACAGGCAGCGGCGGTCGCCGGGTACCGGACCGTGGTGCGGGACACCGATGACGCCGCGATCGGCCGGGGAAAGGCGAGCATCACGAAGTCGCTGGCCAAGCTGGTCGAGAAGGGCAAGCTCGCCGCCGCGCACCAGGCCGCCGCCCTGGACCGGCTGCACTTCACCACCGAACTCAGCGCGCTGGCGCCAGCCGGCCTCATCATCGAGGCGATCACCGAAGACCTGGCCCTCAAGACCGAACTCTTCCGTGAGCTGGAGCCGCGTATCGGGGCGACGACCATCTTCGCCTCCAATACCTCGAGCCTGACCATTGCGGCGCTCGCGGCGGCGACGGAGCGGGCCGACCGGGTGATCGGGCTCCACTTCTTCAACCCCGTCCCGCTGATGCCGCTGGTCGAAGTCGTCCGCAGTGTGCAGACCAGTCCCGACACCGTGATGCGGGCGACGGCCTTCGTGCGCCGGCTCGGCAAGGAGCCGGTCGCCGCCCGCGACAGCTCCGGCTTCATCGTCAACCTGCTGCTGGTGCCCTACATCTTCGACGCCATCCGGGCGCTGGAGCATGGCGTCGCCAGCATCACCGATCTCGACCTGGCCATGCGGCTCGGCGCCGGCCACCCGATGGGCCCGCTCACCCTGGCGGATTTCGTCGGGCTCGACACCCTGGCGAAGATCGGCGACATCATGTTCGAGGAGTATCATGAGACGCGCTACGCCGCGCCGCCGCTGCTCCGCCGCATGGTTCTCGCCGGACTGAATGGCCGGAAATCGGGACATGGATTCTACGACTACACCGTCGATCCGCCGGTTGCTTCGGCACTGGGGTTGTGAGATGAGGCTCATTCTGGGGGTACGTGCGTACGCTCGGCTCTGGCGGGCGGGGACGCCCGCCACTACCCTCGCCCTGCTCCTCGCCGGCTGTCACGCCACGACCACCCGGCCCTTCTTCGCGCCGGTCACCGGTGCGGCGCAGGCCCGCATCGAACTGGGGGTGAAGGCAACCACAGCGGAGATCGCGGAAGTGCTACGCAACGACTCGCTGCCGGTGAGCCGAGTGGAGGTGCGTGACGGTTTTGTCGAGACCGACTGGTTCGATGCCACCACAAAGCGGAAGGCGACCAGCCGTCCGCTCGGACCGGATGTGGTGCAGGTGCGCGCCTGGATTGATCCGTATCGCACCAGCTTCAGCAAGGTGACGATCGAGACAGTCTACCGGCCGGTGGCCGACCCGAGCCGGACCAATCGTGATCTCGAACAGCAGGTGCCGCTCGACCATCCCATCGCCAAGCGAATGACCCAGATCCTCAAGGAAATGGCCTCGCTGTACGGTCGCGACAGCTCGGCCACCGTGCCGTGAGTCGCGACGGCTGACATGGCGGTTTCTGTCTTTCAGCTATTCCTCCGCACCACCTTTGCATGTCTCCATGATGTCGGCCGGCTCCGAGCCCACCCCGAGCAGCAGCCCGGTGTATCCGACGCCGTTCCGTTGCCACCGGCTCCGCTCGGGCCTACATTGTGAGCACCTTGACCCATCTCCCGCCATGAAGACACGCATCGTCCGGATTGGGAATTCCCGTGGTATCCGGATTCCCAAGCCCTTCCTCGAGCAGGCCCGCCTCCGTGAGGACGTGGAGCTTGAAGTGGTGGACAATCGCCTGGTGATCAGCTCCCCCGATCGACCCCGGGCGGGGTGGGAGGCTGCGTTTCGGGCCATGGCGGCGGCCGGCGATGATCAACTGCTGGACGCTCCGACGCCCACTGCCTTTGACCGCTCGGACTGGGAATGGCGATAAGCCGCTTCGAGGTCTATCTGGTGAAACTGGACCCGACCGTGGGGTCGGAGATCCAGAAGACCCGCCCCTGTGTGATCCTCTCCCCCGACGAAATGAATCGGCACCTGCGGACGGTGATCGTGGCTCCCATGACGACGAAGGGCCGCGCGTACCCGACGCGGATCACCTGTCGGTTCCGCGGGAAACCGGGGCAGATTGCCCTCGACCAGCTCCGCACAGTGGATACCGCCCGGTTCGTCCGACGGCTGGGCATCCTGGACAAGTCGGCCCAAGCGGCCCTGCTCCAGACGCTCGGCGAGATGTTTGCGCCCTGAGCGGCCTGACAGGCGCATGCACCAGACGTGGCGCGGGCATTCGGCTTCACCCCCCCCGGCGAGGCCGCAGGCGCCGATGGAAATCATGAAACCAGGGCTGTATCTCACGACACCGGCGCCATGACCCACCGTCTCTCGCTGGAGCGGATCGCCGCGGCGCCGCGCACCATCAACCCCGTCTTCCTCGACTCGCCGCAGTATCACGCCGAAGTGCTGGACGACCTGCTCGGCTGCCGGCTGGTGGTGAAGGTCGAGAGCCTGAACCCGATCCGGTCGTTCAAGGGACGCGGCGCCGAACTGGTCCTCTCCGGTGTCGCCCCCGGCAGCCGGCTGCTCTGCGCCAGCGCCGGCAATTTCGGACAGGCGATGGCATTCGCCAGCCGGGCGCGCGGCGTCTCCCTGACAGTCTACGCCAGCGTCAACGCCAACCCTCTCAAGCTGGAACGGATGCGCGCGCTCGGCGCGGATGTGCGGTTGCACGGCGACGATTTCGACGCCGCCAAGCTGGAAGCCAAGCGCGTCGCCGCCGAGTCAGGCGTCCGGATGGTGGAAGACAGCCTCGATCCGGCGACGGGCGAAGGCGCCGCGACCATCGCCATGGAGCTGCTCCGCTGGCCAGCGCCGTTCGATGTCATGCTCGTCTCGCTCGGCAACGGCGCGCTGCTCACCGGGATGGGCCGCTGGGTGAAAGCGCATGCACCCTCCACGCAGATGATCGGGGTCGCGGCACAGGGCGCGCCGGCGATGTACGACTCGTGGAAGGCGGGCCGGGTCGTGTCGCATGAACGGATCGACACGATCGCCGACGGGATCGGGGTTCGGCTGCCGGTGGCGGAGGCGGTGGGCGACATGACCGGGACGACGGACGATGTCGTGCTGGTCTCCGATGCCGCTATCCTCCAGGCCATGCGGCTGCTGCACCAGCATCTTGGGCTCGTGGTCGAACCCTCCGGCGCGGCTGGTGTCGCCGCAATCCTGGAAGACCGTCCCCGCTTCAGCGACCGGCTGGTGACGACGGTGCTCTGCGGCGGCAATCTGACGCCGGGACAGGTGCGGGAGTGGCTTGGCGGGTCTCCTTGAGGATCGAACCGATGATCGGACGACAGAACCGGCTGGTTGGCTTGCTGCTGTGCACGGCGTCCGCGCCGCTGCCAGCCCAGACGCTTACCGAGCCCAGCTATGCGATGCGCAAGTGCGAAGCGCCGAAAGTGCCGGTCGGCTTTCTGAATGGCGAAGGCGTGCTGCAGTATCGCCTGAGCGACGATGGCCGGCCCGACACGACCACCCTCTCCGTGGTGCAGGCCAGCCGGATCTCCGCGGCGGGGTTGCGGAGCGTCGCGGCACGGCTGCTCAGCGCCTGCCGGATGGACCTGGGCCAGGCGCATCCCGTTGGCTCATTCCTCGTCCACCAGCCGCTCAGGATCGATTCGGCGACGGTGCTGCTCGCGCCGGCCAGGATGGCCCGCGACTCGCTGCCCGGAGTTCCCGACCTGATACCCGCGGCGATGTTCGCGCTGCCACTCGAGCCGACGGACCCGCGGCTGGAGGAAAAGCCGCGCACGATCAGCTGTACCCCGCCGCGCATCGGCGGACAGCCGCTGGGCGGCACCTACCGCAACCAGCAGGAAGCGGAGGAGGCGTTCAATAACTGGGCGAAGCAGCATGGAGGCCGACTGAAAGCGCGGGTCGTCGTCCTGCCGAATGGTAGGGTAAGCCCGGACCAGATCCAGGTCGTCGAGAGCACGAATCCCGAGATAAGGGAGGCACTGATCGGTTCCATTGCCTCCTGCCGCTTCGCGCCGGGACGATCGGGCGGGGTACCCGTCGCCGCCTTTGCGATCGCCGGCACCGCAGTGCAGATGGAGACCCGCTGAGTCTCGGGTCGCGGGGATGCGCGGAGCGCCTAGGGAAGCTCTGCACCAGCTCACCGGGAGGGGCGAAGTCGCGGGGGTCCTGAAGGGCGCGTGCGTAGCTGGCCCTGTGACTCCACCGTCCCAACGCAAAGCCGAGCGCCCGGAAGGACCCTGCGGACGAGCCCCGACCTGACTCCCGTACTTGTGCAGACCTTCCCTAGGTGGCCATCTGGGTGCGCGCCAAGCGTCCGGTTTGCGTCACCCTGACCGGGTATCTAGCTTCCCGGCAGCGTCAGGCGGGACTTCACGACCGAGGCAGGAGGTGGCGGGATGGGCAAGCGGGAAGACGCAAAGATCGCGGCGCTGGTGAAGAAGCACACGGCGCAGATCAAGCCGCCGGCAGCGGACCGGGCGGCGCAGTACGACGATACACTCAAGAACCGGCCCGCGGAGCAGGACAATGAGACCAAGCGTCTCTTCAAGGACATGAAGCGCCGGGAGTTCTAGTCCCGGCGCCTTCCATTTCTCCCATGCGGTTGCTCCTGCTGTTCGCCCTCGTGGCGCTGCCCGTCCGTCCCGCACAGGCCCAGGACACAGCCCTCATCGTGGTGCACCAGGGCGCCCGCGTCAGGGCCCGAGTCCCATCGCTCGGCAGTGACATCAAGCTCGGCATCTTCTCCACGGCGAAGGTCTCCGGCCAGATCTGCCTCGGCTTGCTGCTCGATCAACGGGATCCGAGCGGCGCGCCGATGCTGATCCTGCTCAGAGGCATTGCCGGGCTGGATGTCGACCGTCGCACCAACATCCCCGCCATGGTGCTCGGCCTCCCGGCCCCGGGGCCGGGCGACTGGCTGACCGTGGACATGGTCGCCCTCCGGAAGAGCGACGCCGCCTGTCCACTCAAGGGGCAGCCGAGGAGCTGAGCCGATCCAACGCGCAGTCAGCAACTTCGTTCGCCTGGGGACGACTTTATGTCCACACCTCTCATTCTGATTGTCGCCGTGACCACGGTCCTCGCCGCGTGGTGGATATCGCGTCTGGGGGAGCGAGGCCCGGGCCGCCCGCAGCAATCCACTCCGGCCTCACGCGATCGACCGACTCCGGATAACATCCGTGCCCGCCTCGCCCGCGGCGAGAAGATCGAGGCCATCCGGATGCTGCGCAGATATTCAGGGCTCGGACTCAAGGAATCCAGCGATGCGATCGAGGCGATGCAGCGGGGCGAGATGACCGCATTCCCCGCACCGGACCCCGCCGGGCCGGCAGATCCGGAGGCGATGAACGAGGAAATCCGGCGACTGCTCGCCGGGAATGAGATTATCGAAGCGATCAAGCTGTACCGGCAGGTCACGGGGGCCGGTCTGGAGGAATCGAAGGAGGCCGTTGACCTGATCCGCGCCCGCAGCCAGCAATAACAAAGGCGACCACCGGGTCGCCCATCGTCTGCCGCAAGCCGGTCGGGCACGGAGGCCCGACCTACCCACCTCGCCTTACACCACGTAGCTCCGCACCCACTCCTCCAGCTTGGCCAGATCGATCCCAGCGTCCTTGCAGGGGCCGGAGGGCAGCGTCATCGTGAGGCCGAGGACCGGCACCTTGCCGGCGACGTCGTGCAAGCCGGAGACCATGTCGCGCTCACAGGCCACGGCGACCACCGCCCGGGGCCGCCGCTCGCGAATCACCCGGCGGGCGAGCTGGCCCCGCGTCGCCACGAAGACCGGCACCTCGTACTTCCCCGCGATCGCCAGCACGCCATCCAGCGCGGTGCGGGAGAGGCAGCGGGGGATCAGCAGCAGCAACTCCCCCTTGCCGACCTTGCGGCCGCGTGCGAGCGCAAAGCTGTCATACACCTTCACTGCCGCGTTTTCGACCCAGTCGCGCCGGCCGAATCGGTCGGCGACCATCGAGGTGAGCCGCATCAGTCCCAGCAGGGGACCGCGCTCCGCCAGGCGCTCGGGGAGGAGCGGCCGGCCGCCGAGCCATGAGCCCAGCAGCAGGAGCCACCAGATCCACAGCGCGCCCGCCCCGAACCCGAGTCCGATCCAGAGCGATTCGGGGAAATGTGGCAGCAGGAGTCCCACCCGCGGTCCCAGCAGATAGAGCACCAGGGCCATCCCTCCGAGTGCGGCGCCCAGCGTCAGCGCCGACCAGCCAAAGAAGAGGCCGGCAGGGCTATCGTAGTTGCCGGCATTGGGTAGCGGCTGACCGTTCCACTCGTCCCATTCGTGGCCGAGTCGGCGGTCAACATCGATATGAATCAGCTGGGCACGGGGGGCGTCGGACATTGGCGGAAGCCTTCCCCTGCCGCCATTCCTTGTCAAGGGACGGAGGCCTACGTTTGTGGCATGGTGCCGCTTCAGTCAATAGAAAGCCTGGTCCAGCGCGACCACCGGCTGCGGTCGGCCTACGCCGAGGGGGCTGGGATCTACCGCATCCTGCCGGCGGGGGTGGCGCTGCCGGCGTCCGTCGAGGAGCTGCAGGCGCTGGTCCGCTGGGCGGCGGAGAGCGGCACAGCGCTCACCGCCCGAGGCGCGGGCAGCGGCATCCCCGGCAGTGCCGTCGGCGAAGGTGTCATCGTGGACCTGCGCGAGCGGATGCCGCGCCGGCTGGAGGTCGACGGCGCCAACCGGACCGCGGTCACCAGCGCCAACATCACCCAGCTGGAGCTCAACACCGCGGCCGCACCGCATGGCCTGCGGCTGCCACCCGATCCATCGAGCAGCCGGTGGGCGACGCTTGGCGGAATGGTGTCGACCAATGCCGCCGGCGCACGCACGGTGCGGTACGGCCCGGCGCGGAATTGGGTCGACGCCCTGGAAATCGTGACGGCGGATGGTGACGTGACGTGGCTGGAACGGGGGGCGGGGGCTGCGACGGTGGGGGCCGCGCCCGTGGGGGCCGCGCCCGTGGGGGCCGCACCCGTGGGGG
>JANMYS010000116.1:0-8805 GCA_031382385.1 Gemmatimonadota bacterium | reverse complement strand
GCGAAAAATGCATAAACGTCGCGAAAAATGCATAAACGTCGAGAAAAGTGCATAGAATCGCTGCTCCAATCGCCGATGCGTCTGTTGCAATCGAAAAACGTCGGCTCCGGGTCGCGAGACGTCACCTTCCACCCGGGAAATATCAGCTTCGGGCCCGACAACGAGGACTGCCACTCGCGAAATGCGCCGTCACAGCCGCAAGGCGGCCTGATCAGCCCGCGATTTGGGCTCTTCAGCTCTCGAAGCGCTCGTGGCAGGCGGAAATTGTCGCCTCGCCCTCAAAATATGCAGTCGCAGAGTCGCGAATGGTCGCGTCAAATGAAATTATGCAGCGTCGCGGCCAAAAATGGTCGTCTCACACTGGCGTTTCGGCGGGTGTCGTCACCGGGGTGCGGTGAAAACCGACGGGGCGGGAGGGCGCGGAACGGAAAGGGCCGGATCGGGGGCGGAAATGGGACTGGGCGCCCTAGAATGAGAACGACCGGGTCCCGGAAGGCTGGCGCTCGACCCGGTAACTTGTCGCTGACCCCGAGAACGCCACGCGCCATGCGTTCGGAGGCGACGCCATGCGTTCCAACGGGTCGGGCAGGGCCGTGACGGCTCGGTACCGTGGGCAATGCCGCCGAGTTGCGCCATTCCCTCCGCCGAGCCTATCGTATGGCCATGCCGCTGCCTGCCAACATCCGGGCCCAGGGCCCGTACTTCACCGTCGACATCTTGGACCAGCTCCCCGACGACGGGAACCGGTACGAGGTGGTCCATGGGGAGTTGCTGGTGACACCGGCACCCCGGGCATGGCATGAGGTCGTGGTCGCCAGGTTGATCCATGCGCTGAGCGCCTACGTCGAACGCGAACCGGTGGGAACCGTGCTCGGTTCACGCGGCGATATCGTGCTCGGCCCCTCCCTCAAGTTCGAACCGGACGTGTTCGTCGTCCCGACGAGCGAGATGCGCGCGCTCGATTGGAAGGCGATGCGCCATCTCCTCCTCATCGCGGAAGTGCTCAGCCCTTCCTCTGCCCGCTTCGACCGATTCACCAAGCGGGTCGAGTTCCAGCGTCAGGGGATCCCGCTCTACTGGGTGGTCGACGCCGAGGCACAGGTGGTGGAGGAGTGGGTGCCGGGCGCGGAGCGTCCGGTGCTGCAGCGGCAACAGCTGGTCTGGCACCCGGTGGGTGCGCGCCAGCCGTTCGAACTCGCCCTCGGATGGCTCTTCCGCCAGGTGTAGGAACAGTGGCGGCGGCCACGCGTTTTCTCCGCGCCGTTCCGCGTTCCCCTGAGTCCGACGCGGTCGGCTCGGGGTGGTACCCTGGCTCATGCCGCCGAGTTGCGTACCCCGAGCCGCCGAGCCTATCGTATGGCCATGCCGCTGCCTGCCAACATCCGGGCCCAGGGCCCGTATTTCACCGTCGACATCCTCGACCAGCTCCCCGACGACGGGAACCGGTACGAGGTGGTGTACGGCGAGCTGCTGGTGACCCCGGCACCGCGGTGGAATCACCAGGAGCTCGTCGCCCGACTCTTCCTCGCGCTGCACAAGTACCTGGAACGCTATTCGTTCGGGCATCTGGTGATGTCGCCGGCGGATGTCCGCTGGGGCAGGGATACCGGGGTGCAGCCCGATCTCTTTGTCGTGCCGAAGGCGGTCGCCCGCACCATGGACTGGCGCCAGATCCGCGAGCTGCTGCTGGTGATTGAAGTGCTGAGTCCGTCGTCGGCTCGGGCTGATCGCTTCACCAAGCGGCGGCGCTACCAGGAGGCGGGGGTGCCGCTGTACTGGATCGTGGATCCCAAGGGGGAGGCGGTGGAAGTGTGGACTCCGGCTGCCACCCTTCCGATCATCTCGACGTCGCAGGTGGTCTGGGCGCCCGTTGGCGCGGAAGCGCCGCTGGTGCTGGAGGTGGCGGAGCTGTTCACGCCGGTGGAGTAGGGTAGGGGGCGGCCACTGTGCCGCCCCTCATGCGGAGCCCCGACCTACTCGTTCGCCGTCCGCGGCGTTCCCCCCTTGCCCGCCTGCTCCGCGCTGTGCCCGCCCGTGATATACGCCGTTCCCCTGACACAGGCTGCCACCAGCTCGGCGCGACGCTCCGGTGTCAGCGCCCGCATGTCGTAGTCGGCATAGGGGAAACAGGGACTCGCGGCCATCTGCTCCCGGTGTTTGGTCAGGTACTCCTCGAGGCTGCAGATCACCTTCGCCGGATTGCCGGCGCAGACGGTGTCGGGTGGCAGCGACTTGCTGACGACCGAGTTGGCCCCGACCAGCGTGCGCGGGCCGATTTCGACGCCGGAGAGGATCACGCACCGGGCCCCGATGTGACACGACTCGTGGATGACCACCCGGCCCAGGCGGGCGGCGTCGAGATACTCATCCATCTGGGCATCGTGGGCCAGGATCATGCAGTCGGGACCCAGGCCGGTGTGATCCCCGATGCTGATCAGGTAGCAGTGGCTGGTGTCGATCCAGGTCGAGGCCGGCAGGTTCACGTCCCGCCCGATGTGCATGCCCATGGCCCGGAGACTGGCCCAGCGCCGTTCCAGCCGCGCCAACTCGAGGCGTGATTTGAGGCCCGAGAGGAGCCGCCAGAGCGCGCCGATCATGCCGCACCTCCCGTGACCAGTTCCACCAGTCGCTCGACGCCACCGGCGCAGTGCACGACGTGGGGCACATCCGCCGGCATGCTGAAGCGCCGGACATGGAACTGCCCATCGGGCGTCGAACTGTCCAGCCGCGGCACCGCGTACCCCGGCGTGCCCACCACCGCGCCGATCAGTCCGATCTCGGTCATCGTGCGGATCTCACGCGGACCGAAGTCCTCCGGCCCGCCGTTGGGGTAGCAGAAGACCGGGACCGGCTCCCGCAGCTCTTCCCGGAGCCGTCGCCAGGAGTCGGTGAGCTCCACCCGCGACTGGGCATCGGGCGTCTGGCTGAGAATGGGGTGGGTCACGGTGTGGGGCCCGAAGCGCATCGTGGTCTGTCGCTCGCAGGCGCGGGCCTGCTCCCAGGTCATCGGCGCATACCGGTCGGGGGCGGCATCGGGCAGCGCCACCTCTGCCGCCGCCGCGAGCCGGGCAATCGCCACATGCTTCTCGGCGTCGGGAATCCGCTTGCACCGCTCGGTGACGTCACGCTGGGCCGCGGTGCGCGCTCCTTCCTGCTGCCAGCGATAGCTCAACGGCGCGGTGCCGATCGTGATGTCGACGGCCTGGCGGCGGGTGTGCTCAAAGATGTACTCGATCCGGTCCCACCAGAACCAGAGCGTCCGGTCGAGAAAGCCCGAAGTCAGAAAGGTGGTGACCGGGCAGTCGAACTCAGTGAAGACCGGTGCGGCGACCGTCGCCTGTTCCAGATACCCGTCATCGATGGTGAACGCCGTGGCGCCCGCCGGCAGACTCCGCGCCTCCACCCCGAAGATGTCGCGGAGCGGGACCAGCGGAATGCGCTCGCGCCTGAGCCAGGCGAGGGCCCGTCGCAGGTCCTCGGGATCATGCGCGCGCACACCGTGCGCCGGATCGTTGAACCGGTGCAGCATGAAGATCGTCGCCCGGCCGCGCAGCAGCGGCCGGAGCGGCAGGGTCGCCCCGGGGAACGTCAGTGCCTGGAGGGCCAGGCGTTTGAGGACGCGCATCGTCAGGAAACCGGCTGAAGTGCTGGTGCGCCGGAGAGACGCAGGGCCAGTGCGTCAAAAAGTATCGCCGCCTGGCGCTCCCGGCTCAATGGCTCGCTGCCGCGCAGTTGTCCGGGACGCTGCCCCGCAGCAAAGGCGAGCCAGCGCTGTTCGAGAGCGGCGGTGATCCCCGCTTCATCGGACGGCTCCACCACATGCGCGTCCGTGCCGCTCAGCGCCCGGCCGGTCGCACTCTCGCGGCTGGCGAGGGCCAGGAGCCAGGCGTGGAACCGGGCATACTCGAAGACCTTCGAGGGAATCGCCAGATCGCTGTCCTGCGGCAGGCTCACCAGCATCGTCGCCCCGGCCAGAAACTCCATCGCCGCCGCTCGCGGCCGGCTTGGGCCCGTCTCCACGTATTTGCCGATCCCCTCCTCGACCGCCATCTGGCGCAGCGGCACGCCGCCGTAGCTGTCGACATTGCCGATGAACGCGAGACCGAACTGCGCCGGCGTGAGCTGGTGGGTGGCGATGACGCGGGCGGCAGCGCGGAACAGCGGGCGCGGATCGCGATCGAGATAGATCGAGCCCGCATACGCTGCGACAAACCGGTCGCCTTGCCGGCTCGGCGGCAGCGGGTCGGTGTCGTAGCCGTTCATGACGGCGATGATCCGTCCGGCCTGTGCCGGATACACCGCCCGCATCCCGTCGCGAGATGGTTCGGTGTTCGTCACGATCAGATGCGCGGCAGCCACTGCCCTCGTCTCATAGCGCTCCGCCAGCCGGAACCAGTACGGACTGGCGATCGTGGCCGGCAGGCGTTGCTGCAGCCGCCACGGGTCGCGGAGGTCGAGCACCAGCGGGAGTCCGGTGGCAGCGGCGAGCCGGCGCGCCGCCTCGTGAGGCATGTGCGGCGGGCCGCAGCAGATGATCGCCTGATGCCCTCCCTCCGCCAGCCACGCTCCCGCGGCGTCGGTGGCGCGGAGCGCCCAGGCGAGATCCTTCGCCGCCTCGAGCCACGCGTAGTAGACCCGCTTCCAGCAGGCGACCGAACGCCACGACCAGGGGATCTCATGGCGGCCGTAGGAACCTGGCGATCCCGGCGATTTGATATCTCCGGCGACGGGAGCCGTCGGGGCGGGCGCAACCTCGGGACGGGTTCCTCGCAGCCGGCGCAGCATCCGCCAGGCGGCATGCTCCGCCCGCTCGACCAGCAACTCGGGCAGCGGCACGCCTAACACGCGCGTGTCGGACGGCAGGTTTGTCAACCGGCTCAGGTCGGACGCCGGCAGGCTCGCGGGATGCACCGTCAGCACATCAAGGCCATAGCCGCGCCGGTCGGCGTGGGTGGCGAGCATCTCCCAGCGCAGCGCGCCCGGTGCCTGCCCCGGGGGAAAGTGATAGCTCAGCAACAGCAGCCGCGGCCGGGTGGATGTCGGCCGCCTGGGCCCGGCGAGCTGTTCAGGCCTGAGGTCCGTCGGGTTCCTGCTGGTCACCGGCGCATCACTCACCGGTGCCAGCCCAGCCGCCGCTTCACCGCCGCGACCGCCCGCCCGACGAAGTGCGCCAGCTCGGCGCGCGCCGCACCGGTGAGTACCGGGAGCGTCTCGTAGTGCATTGCCCGCAGCATGCTGCCTGCCCGCTTCTCAAAGCCCACCCGCTCACCATGGGACATCGCCTTCTTCCACCGCCCCGCGCCGTCCTTCTGCGGCGGCTGGTTCAGCAGCGGCCAGAGGTGCCGCTTCTCATCGGGCACCGAGCGCTTCACGTCGCGGTGGTACTCGAGCATCTGCGCGCTGTAGGGCACGCCAAGAAAGGCGCACAGTCGCTGGAGAATCGGTGCGGCATCGGTGACGAGGTCCTCGTACCGCAATTCGAAGTAGCGCTCGGCGCCGAGCACGCCGCCAATCCGCCGGACCCACTCGACCTGCTCCCGCCAGGCACTGGCGCAGTCGAACAGATCGTGGATGCCGAAACTCTGTTGCTGCTGTGAGAGACAGGCGTCGCGACCATCGCGCACGATGTGAATCACCTTGCAGGCCGGGAACCAGCGGCTGATCCGGTCGATTCGCTCCATGTTGCCGGGATCCTTGTCGCCCCAGGCCGTCTTGCCCTTGGCGGCGGCGTAGGCCAGGTGAAAGGCGTCCACGATGCCGGGAAAGCCGGCCCGCTGACGCCGCGCCAGCACCCCATCCACCGTGAGCGGCACTTCCCACAGCCGGATCCGCTCGTCACCGAGCAGGTCCGTCACCAGGCGTCGCGCATCCAGGTCGCTGGCGAGGCGGCCGTAGTCGGCCAGCCGACCCTCGTAGCGGGCCCAGAGCCCCACGGTATCAAGCGGGATGGCGAGGTCGGGGTGATTGTCGAGCATCAGCCGCAGCAGCGTCGTGCCGCTGCGCTGGAAACCCACGATGAAGAACGGTTCGGTCATCCTTGGCCAGTTCAGGGCAGACGGTGCGGGCGGTATTCGACGCCCGGCAGACCGCGAAAGTCTTCATCCTGGGTCCAGACTGTCCCCACGACGGTTCGGGCCGTCGCATAGATGATGCTGTCGGCGAGCGGGAGTCCATGCTGTCGGCCGAGCACCGCGGCCGCCACCGCGAGCTGGTCGTCCAGCGGTACCAACCGGCCCTGCCGCATGTGGGCGAGGACGTCGGGGATCACCGCACGGCGTCCCTGGGCGTCGAGGCGTCGCAGCACCTCGGTGACGACCACGGTGGGGACGATCAGCCGGTCGATCGCTTCAATGGCGGGGGCGAACTCCTCCGCATTCGGGCCGTCGGCCAGATACTCCAGCCAGGCGGAGGAGTCGATGACCTGCAACCCGGCCTTAGACCCGGTCGCCATCACGCGGCACCGCGGTGTCGAGACCGGGGGTCAGCCCGCGCAGGCTGCGCATCGGGCCGACCGGCACCAGGGTGATCCGTCCCTCATACACGACGACCTCGATCCGCTGGCCGGGCTTGAGCTTGAAGGCCGTCCGAATGGCGGGGGGGATGACGACCTGGTACTTGGGCGAGAGGGTGACCGCGCTCACGAGCAGACTCCAGCGAAGGGCTGGCCGGAAGATACGAGCTGCGGCCGACGCGTGCAACCGGCGAGTGATCGATGGTAACCGTGGGGAACGATGGGTGGCCAGCCCGGCTGGAACCCCACGATGAAGAACGGTTCGGTCACCGACGGACCTCCCGGGCCAGCGCCTTGAGGGTGCGGAGATGGTCGCCGTACAGGCCGAGCATGAGGCCGGCGTAGGTGACCGCGCCACCAGTCACGGCCACCGCGAGCTGCAATGCTGCCGGCCAGGTGGCCGGCAGCACCGTCCGGAGCGCGAGCACCGCGACCGCCATGGCCAGCGCGGCCCGGAGCGGCGGACGCAGCGCGTCGAAGTAGGTGCTGAGTTTCATGTCGGTCGCCCGGAGCACGGCGCGCAGGAGTGGCAGTGCGATTGCCGGATAGCCGATGATCCACGCGAGCGCCACGCCGTTCACCCCCCAGTGACTGCCGGCCAGGAAGAGCGGCAGCAGCACCGCGACGCCGATGAGGTTGTAGCGCATCGCCGTGCCCGAATGCCCCAGGGCTTGCAGCACATGCGGGTAGATGGTGGTGACCGCGCGGGCAGAGGCATAGACCGAGAGGAGTGCCAGCGGGCCGATCGCCGGCCACCACTTGTCGCCCAGCACGACGACGGTGAACTGGTCCGCCACTGTCGCGAGTCCCACCGAGAGCGGCAGCGTGATCAGCGCCAGCGCCTCGGTCACGCGGAGCAGGTAGCGCCGGACCTCGGGGAGATCGTGCTGCACGGTGGAAAAGAGTGCCGGCGTCACCTGGCCCACCATCCCGCTGATCCGGTCCACCGGAATGCTGGCGATGGTCCACCCGTAGCTGTAGGCGCCGAGCAGCGCCTGGCCGAGCCGCCGGCCGACGACGGCGAAGTCGGCGTTGCTGTAGGCATACCAGGAGAGCCGGGAGAGCATGATATGGCTGCCAAAGGTGGCCGCCGGCGCCACCTCGCTGAGCGACGCCGGCCAGCGGATGCGATGCGGCCGCAGCACCAGGGCGACGACCGTGCCGATGCTCCCGCCGATCAGCGTCCCGCCCACCAGCGCCCAGTGCCGCCAGCCCAGCAGCGCGAGCAACAGCGTCATCACCCCGCCGATCACCGCTTCGACCGCGTCGATCGCGGCCACCTTCTTGAACTGAAGATCGCGACTCAGCAGCGACTTGGGCAGCGTCTTGAGGGCGGTGAGGATGAAGACGGCGCTCAGCGCCGTGATCGGCCAGCGGGCGCTGGGGGCGTGGAAGAAGCTGACGTAGATCGGCGTGCAGAGCGCCGAGAGGAGCCAGAGACTGGCGCCCAGCGCGAGGGTCACGCCACCGATGGCGGCGACATCCTGCTCCGTGAAATCCCGCCGCCGCACGATGGCCGCTCCCAGTCCGAACTCATTGACCAGCTGGATGAAGCCCACATACAGCGTGGCCAGCCCGTAGATGCCGTAGTCGGCCGGCGCGAGAATCCGGGCCAGTCCGATCGTGATGCCCCAGCTGACCAGTTGCGTGGCCCACTTGAGCCCGCCGGTCCACGCCACCCCGTGGATCAGTGCCCGATCCAGCTGCTGGCGGGTGGGTGCCGGCGGCCCCGCTGGCGGCGGAAGGACCGGGTCCTCGGTGGGCTCAACGTCGATCGGCAAACGACTCCTCGCGAGGCGGGGCGATGCAAATTGGCAAATTCAGGGCCAGCGGTTCGGAGTCCACCGCCAATACCGTCGGCGGCGGATGGCAACTAAGATAGTGGGGAGCAACTGCTTAGGTGGCAGGTGGCAGGTGGCAGGTGGCAGGTGGCAGACGGCAGCCGTCAGCCATCAGCCTCTCGCTGTCATCCTGAGCCCCGCGGGGGCGAAGGATCTCTTTGCCCCGGAGCCTTGCCCTGGCGTCGGCTCCGGCCTCAAGGGATCCTTCGGTCGCGGCGCTCCCTCAGGATGACAGCCTAGATTCCCGGTTCCCCGTTCCCCGTTCCCCGTTCCCCGTTCCCGGTTCCCCGTTTCCCGTTCCCGGTTCCCGGTTCCCATTCCCCATTCCCGTTTTCCCACTCCATGCCCCCAGTCACTCCACCCTCCCTCCTTCAACGCGCGGCCCGCTCACTCGCCGCGCGCTATCGCACGCTGCTCGCGCACCCGGCATTCAATCCGCTGGGTCGGGCAGAA
>JANMYS010000099.1:0-16749 GCA_031382385.1 Gemmatimonadota bacterium | reverse complement strand
CGATCAGGCCGCTCGACATCGGGGTGCGGAGGGAAGCGGTCGTGAGGTAGACCGCGGAGTCGGCCGGGATCCAATCGGCCGGGGTCACGAAGCTGGCAACCCACGCAGCACGGATCGGGGTGCCCGATTCCCGCAGCCAGCTGGTGAGGCAGCCGACATCATCGAAAGCGAACGTTTTGCCGGTGGAGCTGATCGCCTCGGCGGTGAAACGAGGGTCGGCGACGGTCATGTGGCAGTGGGTGCAAGGCTCTTCTCCGAAGGCGATCGGCCGCGGTCCACCCGGCTGGCAGGCGGTCAGGAGCACGCACAGCGACGCGATTGAGGGGAACGGGGAACGGGGACGGGGGAGCGGGGAAGCGGCCACCTCAGGCATGGGTCGCGCGCCCCGCACGGTGCTCGCGGAACCCCAGTATCACGCCGATCGCCAGCGCCGCGATCAGCACCCACCCGCCCGCGGCGGGCCAGCTGGTGGCGGAGAAGTTGAGCAGCTGCTTGTTGCCGATCAGGGGTGGCTGATAGCTCATGCCGGTGATCTTGATGATGGCATCCGGGGCGAGGTTGTGCCCGTAATCGTAGCCCCACCGGTAGAAGTCGGCGAGACCTGCGATGGCGCCCAGCGCGAAGAGTCCGACCCAGCCGTAGAGGAAGCGCCGCTTCCCGGCGGCCGCAGCAGCCAGCCCCAGGCCGATCAGCCCCGCGACCATCCAGGGCATGTAACGCAGCTCGGGAATGTCGCTCGGGGTGATCACCTTCATCCCGATGTAGTGGTTCAGGTTGTTGATGCTGTTAAGGTCCTGCGGCTTTTCCCCGACGATCTTGCTCACCCCGATGTACAGTCCCAGCCCCTCGGGGTACTGTGGCGCGATGAGGCCGATATGCCAGAGGGGAAAGACGTAGACCAGCGCCAGCGAGAGTGAGATGGCGGCGAGCAGCAGGCGGGTGGAGCGCAACATGGTGGTCTCACGGGAAACAGGACGGGAGGGGCACCGTGCCCCTCCCGTCGCTAGGTGTGCCTGCTAATTGGCCGTATTGAACGTGACCGTCACGGGCGAGCCCTTGGTAAACCCGGATGTAGCCCTGCATCTCCTGGTGCAGCGCGGAGCAGAAGTCGGTGCAGTAGAAGGGGAAGACGCCCACCCGTTGAGGCACCCAGGCGATCGTCCTGGTCTGGCCCGGCATGACCAGAAGCTCGGAGTTCAGCAGGCCCGTCACCGCGAAGCCGTGTGGCACATCCCAGTCCTGCTCCACGTTGGTGATGTGGAAGTAGACGCTGTCGCCGACCTGCACCCCCTCGATGTTGTCCGGCATGAAGTGGCTGCGGATGGCGGTCATGTAGACGTGGACCACATTCCCCTTCCGCTCGACCCGGGCATCCTTCTCCGAAAGCACCCGGAATGGGTCCTTGTTGCTGGCCAGGTTGAAGGTGCGAATCTGCTGGTCCTTGATCTTGGAGGCCGCAATGGCCTGGGCGTAGTGCGGCTCGCCGATGGTGGGAAAGTCCAGCAGCAGCTTCATCTTCGCGCCGCTGATGTCGATCAGCTGGGCCGACTGGGTCAGCTCCGGGCCGGTCGGCAGGTAGCGGTCCTTGGTGATCTTGTTGAGCGCGATCACGTACTTGCCATCGGGCTGACGGGTGTCGCCGCCAATGACCATCAGGTGCCCGATCGAATAGTACGCCGGGATCCGGTCGAGGACGGTGCAGTCCTTGACTCGCCACTTCACGATTTCCGAGGAGAGGAACATCGAGGTGTACGCGTTGCCATCCGCATCGAACTCAGTGTGCAACGGGCCCAGCCCGGGATCCTTCACCTCGCAGGCGCTCACCGCCTCGTACTTGAGCACCGGAATGCCGGCGATGTCGCGATCGAAGGCCTTGTCGGCGATCGCCTTCTCCATCTTGGAGAAGGAGGCCACCGGGATCATCGCTGCCAGCTTCCCGCCGGCCGCGATGTATTCGCCCGTCGGGTCGACATCAACACCGTGCGGCGACTTCGGGGTGGGGATGTAGTACATCAGGCCGGGACAGTCGGCCGGTTCCAGCACGGTGGAGCCCGAAAGCATCTCGGAGTGGGCCACATCCGCATCGTCCACCCAGTTGTGGGCGTACTTGCCAGGCCAGGTCTTCCCCTTGCCCTGCGCCACGCACTGCTCGCCCTGTTTCCAGTTCACCGCGGCGATCACATCCTTGTCGTTCTGCGAGGCGTTGCGCTCCTTGAGCGTGTTGGCCTGCTCGGTGTTGTAGGAGGTGAAGAAGGCCCAGCCATGCGACGGACCCTTGCCCGGGCGCGCCAGGTCGTAGTCGAAGCCCGGAACATGGATCTGGAAGGCGAGCGTCATCTTGCCCGTCTCCTTGTTCACTGCCACGAATGAGATGAGCCCGCTGAAGTTCTCCTTGAAGGAGGAGATCGGCACATCCTTCTGCGGGGTCGGCACGCTGAACCGGGTGGCCGAGACCACGTACTCGGTGCCCTGCGTGACGAAGGGCGAGGCATGGTTCCCCGCGCCATTGGGGATCTCGATAATCTCCTTGGTGTTCATCTCGGAGAGGTCGATCCGCGCCACGCGCGGAGTGTTGTTGCCGTTGATGAACAGCCAGCGACCGTCATTCAGCCCGTCAGTCCGGGAGAGCGACGGATGGTGGGCGTCGTCCCACGGCACGAACCCGTAGCTCGTCTCCAGCATCGGCTTGCTCTGCTCGCTGTACCCGTACGACTTCTCCGGGTCCTGGGAGAAGACCGGGATCACCCGGAACAGCCGGCCGGAGGGAAGGCCGTATACGCTGACCTGCCCGGAGAACCCGCCCGAGGCGAACATATAGAATTCGTCGTACTGTCCCGGTGCCACGTAGACCTTCGAGGCGGCATCGCCGGTGCCCCCGGCCTGGGAGGTCGATTTCCCGCATCCTGGCGCGATCGCCGCGACAGCGACGGCGATGCCGGCGGCGATCAGGCTGGTCCGGGTCCATACACGTGCGCGCATCATGAGCTCTTCTCCTCTTCAGGGACGGTCAACTGCCGGCTGTGGCGTGAGACTGGGTACGGAGATACTCGAGGACCTTGCGGGCCTCGTCCTGGGTGAGCCCCTGATTGGGCATCTGGGTCATGTACTCCCCGAGCAGCTGCTTCACCACCGGGTGCTTGCTGTACATCCCGTCCGGATTGAGGATCTGGTTCATGATGAATTCCGGCGTCCGGCGGGTTGTCACCTCCCCCAGCGGCGGGCCCACGTACTTGTCCACCATCTTGTGACACGCCGAGCACTTGGTCTCGAACAGCTTCTCACCGGCCTCCGCCATCTCGTGGCTGACCGGCCCGAGGTTCAGCACCTCGGTAATCGGCCCAATGCCATGCTCCAGCTGGAACGGCGTCAGGTCGCCGCCGGTCGCGGAGGCCGCGGCCGGAGGTGCGGGGGGAGCGGCGTCTTTGGCCCCGCATCCCACCGCGACGGCGAGGAAACCAACGAGGAATGCGCGAGTGAGCAATCGGTCCATCATTCGGTGTCCTCACATGATGCGGTGGCGGCGGAACCCGGCCTGCGTGTATACTGACAGGGAGTATAAGGATTGATCATGAACAAGTGATATTTGAAATCCTGAAAGAAAATTCACGGAATGCTGAGCTTGACCGCCGAATACGCTGTGCGAGCCGTGTTGCTTGTCGCGCGGGAGCCTGGAGGTAGCCCGGTGGGCGCCGCCAGGCTGGCAGAGGCCTTGGGCATCCCCCGGAACTACCTCTCCAAGACGCTGCACCAGCTCGGCCGTAGCGGTATCCTGTCGTCCACCCGCGGAAAAGCTGGCGGATTTCAGCTGGCGCGGCCCGGGGAAGAGATCTCCCTGATCGAGATCGTGACGCCATTCGACGACCTGCCATCCAAGCGCTATTGCCTGCTTGGGCGGACGGTCTGCAATGATCAGAGCCCCTGCGCGGCCCATGCGCGGTGGAGCGGGGTGGCGGAGCAGATTGGGGAGTTCTTCCGCGAGACGACCGTGGCCGACCTGGTGCGGGACGGCGGCCGGTTGGGGCGACTTTAGGGGAGAGGTGCTGAAGCGGGCTGGGTTTCCCTGCCGAATCCAAAAGGTTTGACCCGGGGCCAGAGCATCATGAGCCAGCAGAGGTAGCCGAGCAGCCGGACTCCGGCCGGCAGCGCGCCTGACCAGGTCGTGGTGGGGTTCAGGATCGTCGCAATGCCGCCGATCAGCCCGGCGAGGAAGAGGATCAGCCCGACGACCCCGAGGCGTTCATCCCCACGGGGGCGGCGCCCGGGATGCTTGGGCAGCATCCAGTGAGCGGTCCCGATCACGAATGGGATGAGCCATCCATCCAGCAGCAGGAGCCGGTGCAGCGCGGCGAGATGCGGTCGGGTGATGTCGGCCAGTCCTCCGAGCGCGAGTCGCCAGGCGCCGATCGTGGCGCCAAGGAGCAGGAGAACGAGCGCGATCCGGATGAGCCAGGTCGAGAGGCGCGGCATCAGCTGCCCATGCTCCGGACCCGCGGCCACAGCAGGATCACGATCAGGCCGACCGCCGCGAGCTGCGCCAGCGCCGAGAGCATCAGGGGCCAGCGTGGCCCCCCGAATCCGAGCCACCAGCTCTCTCCCGCCAGCCGTAGCACCAGCCCGCCGTTCAGGAGCCCGAAGGCCCACCAGCCGAGCCGGGTGGAGCCACGTGGCGGTGAGGTGGGATGGCGGGGAAACATCCAGAACGCGACCCCTACCATGACCTGCAGCAGCCAGCCGACGGTGAGCAGGTGGATGGCGCCAAGATGCAGGGCCGCATCCGGCAGGCCGGGCCAGAGGCCGCCCGGCCGCGCGAGCAGCAGCTCGAGGCAAAGGCCGAGGGCCAGCGCGGCCAGTCCACTCTTGATCAGCCAGCGGGAGAGCAGTGGCATGTCAGGTCAGTGGCGCCAGAGACTGAGCACGATCTCCAGCGCGATCAGGATGATCACCACCCACTCGAGCGACTCCATCCGGATGCCGCCCGCCCGGTCCGAGAGCTTCTGGTAGATGCTTTCGATCGTGCTCAGCTTCCGGGTGATGCTCGCATCCAGCTCCGCGAGCTGGAAGCGGCGTGCTGCTAGCCGGTAGATCCGCGTGAGGTACTCCTCTCCGAACACCTTGAGGGAGTTCGTCACCCGCTCAAGCAGGACGGCGCTTTCCAGCTGCAGCTCGGCGACCTGGCGCAGATCATCGCCCGGAGCACTGGGCAGAAATGCGCGCCACCCGATCGTGCGGCCGAGCAGGTGGTACGACCGTTCGATCGCGGCGTCGAGCTGCAGGTCGAGCCAGCGCATCTCCAGCAGCTGCACGTTGGCGAACTCCAATACCGCACGCACATCTTCGGGATCGGGGTCGAGCACGAAGGCCGCGTCCCAGTCGACGATCGTGACGTCGGATGGCCCGAAGGAGATCCGCAGGTCGGTCGCGTCGACCACTTCCTCGTAGGACAACCCAGCGGTGTCGGGCCGGAGAATCTGGGCGATGGAACCGCGGTAGGTTTCGCAGAAGTCCGTCGCACTCTCGGCTCCGGTGCCGCCCCGCATGCCGATGATCCGGTAGTCCTCCATGAACTCGGCGACACGTGGCTTGGTCACCGCCCTCCCCAGCGAGGTGATGAGTGTCTCCACCTGGGTACGGGCGTGGGCTCGCAGCTGGTCCGTCTGGCGGAGGAGGGCACTGGCCTCCTGCAACTCCTCCAGGCCGCCATCGACATTGATCTGGTAGGCCACCGACGCCGCTCCGAAATCGTACAGCACCAGATCGACGGCGGCCTGCGTTTCCCACCGGCCCAGGGACAGCGGTGTCCCTTCCTGCACCACCCGCAGCGGTGCCGGCCGAAACCGCACGAACGTCGTCGCCCGGCCCCGATGCCGAAACGTCTGGCGCTCCGACCCGCTGCCGATTGCCCGCTCGGCCTGGTCCAGATCAATGCCCTGCGCCACTTCGAAGACGAAAAACGGATGGATCTCCGGCAATGTTCACCGCACTTTCACTGTGGCCTCATGATCGCGGACCGAGCTTCGGTCCGGGATCATCAGGAGGCTGGCATGGTGACAGTAACACGAATGGACGCCGGACGACGGCTGGCGGTCGGGTTGCGCGCGGTGGTCCATGACGTTCCTGTCGTCGTGGCGCTGTCGCCGGGTGGTGCGCGGATGGGCGAGGTGATCGCCACCGACCTCGAAGGTCCGCTGGACGTCATGGCCGTGATCCGGCTCGAAGTGCCCGGTCGTCCCCGTTCCACCTTTGGAGCGGTGGCCGACGGCGTCACGCTCATTCTGCATGAACGGGTCAAGGCGCTCGGCCTGCCGGAAGCCTACGTCAATCGGCTGGTGGATTTCGCCCGCCGGGACGTGCTCCAGCAGGCACGGTCCTGGCGCGGGGCTGCTGCGCCGGTTGACGTCGCCGGTCGGACCGTGGTCCTCGCGGACGATGGAACGGGGAACGCCGTGAGCGTCGCGGCGGCGGCGACCGCGCTGCGGGAGCAGGGCGCCAGCCGGGTACTCTATGCCGCCCCGACGGCAACGGCCGAACTCTGCCGCGCCCTCCAGTCGCTCTGCGAGTCCCGCGTGCTCCTCCGCGAACCTGATCTTCAGGAAGGGACCCTCGTCTGCGATCCGACCCTGGCCCAGACCACGACAGAGGAAATCGCGACGATGGTGCGGCGGAGCCGGTCGAGCCTCCCCGCGATCAACAGCGCCTGAACGGCGAATCTATCGGGGCAGGACCGGGGAGGGGAGGGCGGTGAAGACCGGACCTCACAGGCTGGTCGCTTCCCTGGTGACCGGCTTGCTGTCACAGCGACTGGACCGATTCGAAGCGCTGGCCGACGCGGCGGCCCATACCGTGGATGCCGAGGCGATCCACGATATCCGGGTCGGGTCCCGGCGGTTACACGCGGCGCTGATGGTGCGCTCGCCCGTTGCGCGCTTCCCGCGTGATGTCCGGCGACGCCCGGTCCGGCGACTCGAGCGCCGCTTCGGCGCGCTCCGGGATCTCGATGTCCTCTCAGGAATGCTCGACCAGCTTCCTGCTGCCAGTGAAGCGGCAGAACTTCGAGCAACCATTCTGGCCGAGCGTCACTCTGCCGCCGAGCGCGGGCGGGTCGCGCTCGCTCGGCACAGTCTGCGGCGCACCTGCGCTTCCCTGCATGAGTGGCTGGATGATCCGGAGTTTACCCCGCTCGCCTCGATGGACCCGGAGCTCCTCCTGCCGGAGCTGGTCGCGCCGGCGGTCAACCGGTTATTCCTCCATCCGGGATGGCTGGTTTCCAACTCGCCCTCACGCCTGGAACCGGGCGCCGAGGCGCTCCACGCGCTGCGGCGCCGGATCAAGCCGCTCAGGTACGGCCTTGAATGCTTCGCGCCCTGGAGCGACGAGCCAGTCGGACAGTGGCTGAGTGAACTGCACCTGATGCAGGATGCGCTCGGTAACTGGCAAGACGCGGGGGTCCTGCTGGAGCGTCTGGAGGGAGTGCGTGCAGGCGCGGAGTTGCTGGATCTCGTTCGCTCCCGTGCCGCCACGGCACTGGAACCCTGGCCTCAATGGCGGGAGCGGTACACGGAACCGGAGTTCCGGAGATTGGCCCGCAGCTGGGTCGACCGGGTCCGCCCTGGGTTGGCTAGAGAATGACCGCGCGGGCGTGTGCTGCGAGCCCGTTCACCACGCGCTCCAGTGCCGCCCCGGCTTCATGGGCGACCTTCACCAGCTCCGGGCGTCGCCGCATCCGACCGCCAGGCAACATCCGCATCGGATCGGCGACGCGCACCAGCGTGTGGCCCCCGTCCACCTCTTCGACCGTTACACCGCAGGGGAGGAGCAGACCCGCCTCGGGATCGGCCTCCAGCGCGCGGTGGGCCAGTGCCGGGTTGCAGACCCCGATGAGCCAATAGGGGCGGAAGGCCACGCCAAGCTTCTCTCTAAACGTGGCCTGGACATCGGTGCGCGTGAGGATGCCAAATCCCTCCGCCTTGAGCCCGTCGGCAAGGCGCGCGATCGCGTGCTCATGATCCATCGGCAACGTCACGCTGAAGCCGATCTCGCTCGTTCGCCGGATCCGCTTTTTCGTCCGCTCCCCAGCCGCAATCACCGTCTTGCCACCCGCGCGGCTGCTGGTCCTTGCGGCGTGTGATGGACGTTTGCGCGTCGTGGTCATCTGGACCTCCTGTTCGCTACGGGCTGCCCCGGCCGGGATCTGCGGTGCAGTTCGCCTGCCATGGGCGATTGCCCTGATGAAACCCTGCTCCCGTCGGCTTGTCTGTTCGGGGGTGAGGCGCAGTCCAGGCCGCCTCGTCCCCTTCGCCGGAAGCACCCTCGACAACATGGGACCGAGCCAGTGAATCCGGCTTGAATGTCCGGTGAAGGTGGGTTCAACGGCGCCGCGCCCCTACGGGCTGCGAAGCTTCGCGGGCGTCGTCCACTGATGACTGATCACCCAGACGTAGGCCGCCACGTCGCGGACTTCGGGATCAGTGAGGGTGATCCAGCCGCGCATCGGCATTGCGGTGTCCCGGGTGGACACTTTTTTCGGTATTCCGTGCACGATCCGCGACACGATCCCCTGATAGCTGTCCGAGCCGTGCAGCCAGATGCCCTGGGCGAGCGGCGCTCCGCTGTCGGTGCCGACGCCCTCCAGCCCATGGCAGGCAACACAGTTCGCCGAGCCATGGAAAAGGTCGTGACCGCGCGCGACGGCGGAATCGGTGACCTCCGGCGGTCGCGGCGGCGCATCCTGCGCGGCGAGTAGCGGGGGCAGGCAGAGGGGCAGCAGCGTGAGGAGCAGAGGTGCGAGGCGCATGGCGATGCCTTCAGGTGAGTCGAGCGAAACGCGTGGTGTGTTCATTGTCAGTCTTCGTGCAGGATGCGCTCTGGCGGATCGTCAAGATCGTCGAACTGCCCGTCGCGGACGGCGGCGATGAACAGCCAGGCAAAGATCGCCCCCAGGCCGACTGCAATCGGCAGGAGGAAGATTACTGCTCGCATGCTTCCTCCGCACGCACGAGGCGCTCGACCCGGGCTGCATTCCAGATCACCATGCTGCTGGAGAGCGGCATGAGGATCGCCGCCACCAGGGGGTTCACCAGCCCGGCCGCCGCTGCCGCCACCGCCAGGACGTTGTAGACGATCGACCTGCGCTGGCTCGAATGAATGACCCGTTCCGCGGCGCGCGCCGCCCGGATGCCGGCGATCACCGGGGCGAGGGACTCGGTGGAGATGATGCCGTCGGCCACGAGCACGCTGCTCGCGGCGCCCCGTGCCATCGCGATTCCCACATCCGCCGCCGCCAGCGCCGGCCCGTCGTTGAGTCCGTCGCCCGCGAACAGCACGCGTTCTCCGCCGGCCTGCTGCTGCCGGACCCAGTCGGACTTCGCCGCGGGGAGGGTACGGGCGAGAATCTCCCCGACGCCGGCGTCACGCCCGAAGCGCTCCGCCACCTCGGAGTGATCTCCGGTGATCATCACCGCCCGCACACCGAGCTGCTCGAACTGTCGCACGACGCTGCCGCTGTCGGCCCGGGCCACGTCGCCCAGCTGCACCGTGCCGATCACGCCCTGCACCCCGAGAACTTCAATGGTGCCGGGGCCGCTGGAACGAATCTCGTAGCGTGCCCCGTCGATCACGCCGCTGATTCCCTGTCCAGGCACCTCACGCACCTCGGCTGCTGCAGGCAGCGGGATGCGCCGCCGGGCCGTCTCGGCGACGATCGCCGTTGCGATGGGGTGCGCGCTATAGCGCTCCAGGCCCGCCGCCAGACGCAGCGTCGGGTCGCTTGCCGCGGTAACCGAGAGCGTCCCGGTAGTGACGGTGCCGGTCTTGTCGAGGCCAGCCACGGTCACGTGACCCAGCCGGAGCAGGGCATCACTGGAGCGCAGCAGCAGCCCGCGCCGGGCCGCCGCACCGAGGCCGGCGGCGGCGGCAAGCGGCTGCGAGAGCGCCAGGGCACAGGGGCAGGCGACCACCAGCACCGCGACGGTCCGGGCGATGGCGACGTCGCTCCCCCGGAGCATCCACCACGAGGCCAGCGTCAGGCTGGCGACCAGCAGCGTGATCGCGGTGAACCAAGGCGCGATCCGGTCGGCCGAAGTTGGTGCGGTGCCCCGGTCCTGGGCCAGCGCCAGCTCCGCGGCCATGCGGTGCACCACCGAGTCCTCCCCCACCGCCTCCACCAGCGTGGTCAGGGCACCTTCGACGAGCACCGTGCCCGCGACCACGCGGTCCCCCGGACCCAGGAGCACGGGGGCGGCCTCGCCGGTCAGCAGCGCCATCTTCACCTGCGCCGAGCCTTCCAGTACGACGCCATCGGCTGCGATCTCCTCCCCCGTGCCGGTGTCGATCCGGTCCCCGGGGCGGAGGTCACGCACCGCGACGGTCTCCATGGATTCGATGGCCGCGCCCGCGCCATCGGCGTCTCTGGTCTCGCTGCGGAGGCGCCGCGCCGTGCGCGGTACGGTGCCAGCCAGCGCCGTCGCCGCCTCCGCGGCCCGGCGACGTCCGCGGCTCTCGAGGACCCGGCCGGCCAGGAGCAGGAACACCAGCATCGCCAGCGAATCGAGATAGCCTTCGCGGCCGGCAAGCGTCGCCACCAGTCCCTGCAGGTAGAGAATCGCGACGCCCAGCGCGATGGGGAGGTCCATGTGGAGCACGCCGTGCCGGAGTCCACTCCATGCGCCGGCAAAGAATGGCTGGGCGCACCACAGCGCCACGGGAGTGGCGAGGACAAGCGCGGCCCACTGGAAGAGCGCCGCGTATCGCTGGTCCATGCCATCCAGCCAGCCGGCGTAGATCGTGGTGGCGAGCAGCATGATGTTCATCGCCGCGAAGCCGGCGATGCCCAGGCGGAGCAGCAGACTTCGATCGGCGGACGCCTCCACTCCCAGGGGGCGGGGCCGGTACCCCAGTGCACCGATCCGTCGGGCCAGCGCGGCGAGATCGACCTGCGCCGGGTCCCAGCGCAACGTTGCCCGGCCTGTCGCATAGCTCACGGTCGCCTGGGTGACGCCGGGCGTACGCTCCAGAACTCGCTCGGTGACCCAGACACAGGATGCGCAGCGCAGTCCCTCGACCATGAGTCGGGTCTCGCAGCGGCCATCCGCTCCGGGCGCGATCGGAAGGGCGTTCCAGTCGACCCCGCCCTGGGCTTCGGGGCGCGGCGCGAATGCGGTGCGCTCGGCGTAGTACCGCTCCAGGCCGGCGTCGCTGATGATCAGTGACGCGACCTCGCAGCCGGTACAGCAGAAGGCGTCAGCGCTGCCTTCGACCATTGTACCGCAATGCGGGCACTGCGACGCGGCACGGCCGTCGGTATCGCGGGCCGGGCCGTCGCGCGTTTCCGCCGCGGGCGCGCTAGCGCGGTTCGGTAGTGTAGGAACTGACAACGGGGTCCGCCCCTGAGATGGCAATCCAGGCGAAGGCGACATTCACCAGGATCACGAGAAAGAGGCCGAGGGCGATGGCCCAGGGCCAGCGGCGCCCCGCCGGGCTACTGCGTGTCGGTGCCAATGTGACCCTCCGTCTTGAACGTGGCGGGGAGATCGATGTGGCTCGAGGGGGACGAGATCCGGACATCGAACGGGATCGTCCGAGGGAGGTGCTCGTCGGCCCGGACCCGGATGATGAGCGGGATCGTTGCGCTCTCCGTCGTGCCCAGGGCGACGTCCTGCACCAGGATCTGTGCATCGGGCAGGCCATCAACCCGGATGTGGAACGGTATCTTCTCGGAGGTCGCCTGCTTGTTGGTGACGCGAAGCAGGTAGGTGTTCCGGACGTACCCGTCGGCATCCATGGTGAAGAGGGAGCCAGGGGCGCGCTGCACTTCGGCGTCGAACGGCACGCGGCCGGTCAGTAGCGTGGCCCCGACCGCCGCAATCCCCATCAACATGCCGCCATAGACGACGGTCCGCGGCCGGACGCGCCGGGCACTTCTGGTGCCGGTCGATGCCGCTGAGGACCAGGTGATCAGGGTTTCGTGCCCCAGCTTGCCCATGACGATGTCACACGCATCAATGCAGCGCGCGCAGGCGATGCACTCGAGCTGGAAGCCATCGCGGATATCGATGCCCTGGGGGCAGACCACCACGCACTTGTTGCACTCGATACAGCGACCCGCTTCCTTGGCGTCCGCCCCGCCGCGTGGTTCACCTCGCGGCACGACGTATTCGACCATCAGCGTCTCGGCGTCGGTCAGCGCGCTCTGGAAACGGGCGTAGGGACAGAGGTAGTTGCAGAACTGCTCCCGGAACCAGGCGAGGTCCAGGAACCAGATCGTCGTGAAGATACCGACGATCGTGTACTCCAGCGCGCTGCCCTGACCGCTCCACAGCGGCTGCGCCCCCGCGAAGTAGCTCGCGAACGACATGGAGATCACGAAGGAGATCCCCAGAAAGACGCTCCATTTGAGCGCCTTCCGCCACCCCCGGTCAAGAGTCCAGCCGGCTTCATCCCGCTTGCGCCGGTGGACCCAGTCGCCCTCGATCCATTCCTCGAAGGGGCGGATCCAGGTGTCGAGGAAGACGGTCTGCGGACAGGCAAAGCCGCACCACAGTCGGCCGAAGAGGGAGGTGAAAAAGAACAGCGAAAAAGCCAGAAAGAGCAGCAGCATCAGGAGGAAGATCGTGTCCGCCGCCGTGAAGATGGCGCCGAACACGAACAGCCGCCGCTCCGGGAGGTCGATCAGCAGCGCCGGGTTGCCCCGGATGGTGATCCAGGGCGTGACGAAGAGGATGAGATGCAGCAGCGTGAAGGTGGCCTTGCGAAGCCGCTGCCACGGCCCGGTCACCTTCTGCTCGTAGATCCACTGCCGCTTGTTCTGCATCCCCAGCATGAACTGCTCCGTAGTCCGGCCGTTAGCCGTTAGCCGTTAGCCGTTGGCCGTTGGCCGTTGGCTGCAAGCTGCCCGCCTCAAGTACTCCTCGCTCCTCGCTCCTCACTCCTCACTCCTCACTCCTCACTCCTCACTCCTTCTCCTGCTCGCCCGTCGCCTCCCGATTCTGTGCCACGACGTAGGCCGCAACCTCCGCCACCTTTTCCGGGCCGAGAATCGGGCCCCAGGTCAGCATCCCCTTTTCCGGGACGCCGACGGTGATGATGTGCCGGATCTCCTCCGGCTTGCCGCCGTGGATCCAGGTCGTATCCAGCAGGTTCGGACCGATGCCACCCTTCATGTCGGCGCCGTGACAGGCTACGCAGTTGGCCTTAAATATGCCCTCCCCGGCCGCGATGGCCTCCGGCGTGAGGCTGAGCGTCGTGGCGGCAGCGGCTGCCGCCTGCTGGGGCCAGCGCACATTCGCCGCTGCCATTTCGGCCGCCAGCGTACCGACCTCCGACTTCCTGGCGATGAAGTGATAGTAGGCCGTATAGGCAAACGCCCAGATGATGCAGCAGTAGAACAGCCCCAGCCACCAGTTGGGGAGGGCATTGTCGTACTCTTCGATACCATCCGACTCGGCGGCATGGCCCAGCACCTGGTTCTTCGTGGTCGGCTTGCTCACGACTCGCCTCCGTCATTGAAGGGAAGGCGGCTGTCCGCCTCCCACCGTGCCTTGTTGGGACCCCGATACGCCCACCAGGTCCAGAAGATGAAGCTGCTGAAGAACAACACTGTCATGACGGCCATGATCCACCCGAGCCGGACGGAGTCTGCCGCTTCCTGGATCAGCGGGTTCATGGCGTCACCGTGCCGGTGGCAGCAGGAGTCGGTGTGGCACCGGCGGCAATTGCCGCGCGCCCATCCTTGCCCAGCCGTTGCAGGTACGCGATCACCGCCACGATCTCCTTGTCGGGTTCGGTGCTGACGCCAGTCTGTGTCAGTCGTCCGACGATCGCCTGGGCCTGGGCGGCCATCGCGGCCGGGGCGCTGCTGATCTCATCGTCGGTATAGGGCACGCCCACCTTCTGCAGGGCCCGCATCGATGCCTGGATGTCGGCTGCGTCATAGGTATTGTGGTGCAGCCAGGTGTAGGGTGGCATCACGCTCCCGGGCGATGTACTGCGCGGGTCGCGCATGTGCTCGTAGTGCCAGGCGTCGGGGTACTTGCCCCCGACTCGCTGCAGGTCCGGCCCCGCACGACGCGAGCCGAGCAGGAAGGGATGGTCATAGGCGTACTCGCCCGCCCGGGTCCATTCACCGTAGCGCAGGATCTCGGCCCGCATCGGTCGAATCATCTGTGAGTGGCAGGTGTAGCACCCCTCGCGGATATAGATGTCGCGCCCGGCGACTTCCAGCGCGGTGTACGGGGTGACGCCAGCCAGCGTCTCCGGACCGGCCTGGGTGCTGAACATCGGGATGATCTCCACCATGCCGCCGATAAGAATCGCGACGGTGGTCAGTACGGCGAACAGCGCGCTCTTGCCTTCCAGCTTCCGGTGGGCGGCTGTGTAGCCGGTGTCGTTGGTATCGCTCATCGTCGTCGCCTCAGCTCGCCGTCGGGACCGGCGCCGGCATCCGCGAGGTCGCGGAGCCGTTGACAGTCTTGATGAAATTCCACGCCATCATGACCACGCCGATCAGATACATCGCGCCGCCAAGCAGCCTCAGCCAGTAGAACGGCTGCAGCTGGTGGACGATATCCACGAAGTTGGGATACTTGAGCTGGCCGGCACCGTCAAAGGCGCGCCACTCCAGTCCCTCGGTGAGGCCGGCCGCCCACATCGACACGGTATAGATCACGATGCCGATCGTCGCCAGCCAGAAATGGGTGGTCGCCCAGGCGGGGTACGCCAGCGGCTTGTTCCACAATCGAGGGACCAGCCAATACAGAATCCCGAAGGAGATCATTCCGACCCAGCCGAGGGCGCCGGAGTGCACGTGGCCGATGGTCCAGTTGGTGAAGTGCGACAGGCTGTTCACTGCCCGGATCGACATCATCGGGCCTTCAAAGGTGCTCATGCCGTAGAAGCTGACCGCGACGACGAGGAACTTGAGGATCGGGTCGGTGCGCACCCGGTCCCACGCCCCCCGCAGGGTGAGCAGGCCGTTGAGCATGCCGCCCCAGGAGGGAGCCAGGAGCATGATGCTGAAGACCATGCCGAGAGTCTGGGCCCACTCGGGGAGGGCGGAATAGAGCAGGTGATGCGGGCCGGCCCAGATGTAGAGAAACACCAGCGCCCAGAAATGCACGATCGACAGCCGGTAGCTGTACACTGGCCGCTCGGCGATCTTCGGCAGGAAGTAGTACATCATGCCGAGGAACGGGGTGGTCAGGAAGAACCCGACGGCGTTGTGGGCGTACCACCACTGGACCAGGGCGTCGGTCAGGCCGGCGTAGATCGGGTAGGATCGTGTCAGTGTCGCCGGCACCGCCAGGCTGTTGACAATGTGCAGCACCGCTATCGTGATGACGAACGACATGTAGAACCAGATCGCGACGTAGAGGTGCTTCACCTTCCGGATGTACAACGTGCCGAAGAAGTTCACCCCGAAGATCACCCAGACGACCGTGATCAGCAGGTCGATGGGCCAGATCAGTTCGGCGTATTCCTTGGACTGGGTCAGTCCGAGCGGCAGCGTGATCGCCGCCGCCACGATGACGGACTGCCAGCCCCAGAAGTGCAGCCGGGAGAGGGTGTCGTTGAACATCCGCGTCTTCAGCAGCCGCTGCATCGAGTAGTAGATGCCGGTGAAGCAGATGTTGCCGCCGAACGCGAAGATCACCGCGTTGGTGTGCAGCGGTCGCAGTCGCCCGAACGTGGTCCACGGCAGCCCGAGGTTTGCCGGCCACCAGGCGAGCTCGAGGGCGATCCAGACGCCCACCAGCATCCCGACCACGGCCCACGCGACGGTTGCGATCAGGAACAGCTTCACGATCGCGTCGTCGTACTGGACCTCGTGTTGCGCACTCGCTCCGGTATATTCCACGGCCTCGTCTCCTCCCCTGGGTCGAATGATTCCCCTGCTTACCGCAGCCCTGGTTGCCGGCCTGCTTGGCAGCATGCACTGCGTCGGCATGTGCGGTGGCTTCGCGGCTGGGTGCAGCCGCGCGCGAATGGGTCTTCCCGCCTGGCACACTGGTCGGATCCTGACCTACGGTCTGCTCGGCGCCCTCGCGGGCGCCGCCGGTCATCTGCTCCCTGGCCCGGCCTGGCTGCCTGGCGCCCTCGCCAGCGTCCTGCTCGTCTGGTTCGCGCTGGCCCTCGCCGGCCTCGTTCCAGAGCCCCGCCTCATCCCCCCGGGGCTGCGCCGCGCTGGGAGCCGTGCGCTCCAGCACCCATCCACGGCAGCCCAATTCCTCTTCGGCGTCGTCAACGGATTTCTGCCCTGTGGCCTGGTCTATTCCGCCCTGACCGTCCCGGTCGCCCTCGAAGAGCCCGCGCGGGGCGGGCTCGTGATGCTCGCGTTCGGGCTCGGTACCGTGCCCGCCCTCAGTCTTGCGGCGTTGGGTATGCGCCGAATCGCCCTCGGGACGCTGGCCCGTCGGCGCGCCGTTGCGACGCTGATTCTGCTCACCGGACTCTGGACGATCTGGACTCGCGCATCGGGCAGGCCATCACATCCCACGCACATTGAACAGGATCCAGCGGCCCATATCGAACCCCGCGAAGGACGATAGGATAGTTGGGCCTTCGTGAAGTGCAATCTGTGGTGGGGTGAAGATCCCTTCATGACCCGTCGCTGGCCGCTGTGCTGGCCCGTAACGCATTCAGGATCACCGCAACGTCGATGACCTCCTGAAGGATCGCACCGATCGTTGGCGGAATGGCCCCCGCAGCGGCGGCGAGCATCGCGACTCCCGAAAGCCCCAGCCCCACCCAGACACTCTG
>JANMYS010000092.1:0-26133 GCA_031382385.1 Gemmatimonadota bacterium | reverse complement strand
AAGCAGGGGCTGGACCGGGTCTCGGCGGATTACATGGGGATGCTCGCCACCGTCATCAACGCGCTCGCGGTGCAGGACATCCTGGAGCGCCGGGGCGTGCAGACCCGGGTCATGACCGCCATCCGGATGGAATCGCTGGCCGAGCCCTACATCCGGCGGCGGGCCCTGCGGCATATGGAGAAAGGGCGGCTGGTTATCTTTGCCGGCGGGACGGGCAATCCGTACTTCTCGACCGATACCGCGGCGGTGCTGCGGGCGCTGGAGATCGAGGCGGAGGTCATCCTGAAGGGCACCAATGTCGACGGGATCTACACCGCCGACCCGCGGAAGCAGCCGGATGCGCGGCTGATTCCGGATCTCACCTTTCAGGATGCGCTGGTCAACGGCTATGATGTCATGGATC
The DNA here is from genome assembly GCA_031382385.1 of Gemmatimonadota bacterium. GTDB lineage: Bacteria > Gemmatimonadota > Gemmatimonadetes > Gemmatimonadales > GWC2-71-9 > JADJOM01. Next base: position 25,730 of record JANMYS010000092.1, on the reverse strand, counting down.
GCAGCGCGTTCGGTCTGTGCCAGACCAACCAGCTGCCCATTGTGGTCTTCAACATGAACACGGCAGGCAACCTCGACCGCGTGGTGCGCGGCGAACCAGTGGGGACCATCGTCCAATGAACACGATCGCGGACCTGCTCAAGCATGCTCGTGAGCTGATGCACAAGGCCGTGGAGAACACCCGCAAGGAATTCTCCAGCATCCGGACGGGCAAGGCGACCACGACGCTGCTGGATACCGTCCGGGTCGACGCCTACGGCAGCACGGTGCCGATCAACCAGGTCGGGATGGTCGCCGCGCCGGAACCGCGGCTGCTTACGGTGCAGCCGTTCGACAAGTCACTCGCGCCGATGATCGAAAAGGCCATCCGTGATTCCGGGCTGGGACTCAACCCGGCGAGCCAGGGCAATCTGATCCGGATCCCCATCCCGGCGCTCACCGAAGAGCGGCGCAAGGAAATGGTGAAGATCATGACCCGGCTTGGCGAGGAAGGCCGGGTCGCGGTGCGGCACGCACGCGGCGACGCGAACACCAAGATCAAGAAACTGGAGAAGATCGCCGAGGATGACCGGACCCGGGGCGAGAAGGACCTGCAGAAGCTGACCGACGAGCACATCAAGCAGATCGACCAGCTGATCGCCGCCAAAGAGGCGGAGATCATGGAAGTATGACCGGATGACGGACGAACTGCTCCGCCAGGTCAAGCTGCACGGGGCACTGCCGGCCCACATCGCGATCATCATGGATGGGAACGGCCGCTGGGCTCGCGGCCGCGCGCTGCCGCGACCGTTTGGCCACAAGGCCGGGATGAAAGCGGTGCGGGAAGTCGTGGAGGGCGCCCTGGCGGCCGGCGTCGAGGTCCTGACGCTGTTCGCCTTCAGTCAGGAGAACTGGAGCCGTCCGGCCGATGAGATCGGCGCGCTGATGGAACTGCTGGAGGAGTTCATCGCGCGGGAAATGGCCGAGCTCAGGGACCAGGGTGTCGCGGTGCGTTTCCTGGGCGACCTCGAACGGCTCGGCCCCTCGGCGCGCGAGGCGGTGGACCGGCTCATGGCGCAGACCTGTAGCGGCAGTCGGCTGGCGCTCAACATCTGCATCTCCTACGGCGCCCGCGCCGAACTCACCCGCGCGGCGCGCCTGCTCGCCGAAGAGGTGATCGCTGGCCGCCTCACGCCGGCCGACATCGACGAAGACGCCATTCAGCGTCACCTCTTCACCGCGGCCTGGCCCGATCCCGATCTCCTGATCCGCACTTCCGGCGAGTTCCGCCTGTCCAACTTCCTGCTCTGGCAGCTCGCCTACGCCGAGTTCTTCGTGACCCCGGTGCTCTGGCCCGACTTCAGCCGGCAGCACCTGTGGGAAGCGATCCTCGAGTACCAGCGCCGGGACCGGCGGTTCGGGAAGGTGACGGTATGACGGCCGTTGGCCGTTGGCCGTTGGCCACTGGCCGACGGCAGGCCTCTCGCCCGGCCGGGTTGGAGATGCCTCTCGCTGTCGTGCGGCTCGTGCTAACGGCCAACGGCTAACGGCCAACGGCTCCTGTGGCCTCCAACCTCACCCAGCGTGTCGGCTTCGCCGTCGTCGCCATCCCCGTGGCGCTGGCCGTGGTGTGGTTCGGCAGCTGGCCGCTCGTCCTGCTGGTCTCGGCCGCCGCGGCGCTCGGCGCCCGCGAGTTGCTCGCCTTTGCCCGGAAGCAGAGCATCCCACCGCTGGACCGCTTCACGCTGCTCTCCTCCGCCGTCCTGCCCCTCTACGTCTATCTCGCCATCACGCTGCTGCCCGGATTGGCGCGGGCGAGCTGGATCGTGTTCGGCCTCTGGCTGGTGCTGCTGCTGTCGATCGCGCTGCTGCGCCGGCGGCCGGATGAGCATCCACTGACAGTCACGGCGGTCACCGCCTTCGCGGTGCTCTATCCGGCGGGGCTGGCGTCCTTTCTGATCGCGATCCGTCACCTGAATCCGGAATTCGGCGAGCGCTCCTGGCCGGGCGCGTGGCTGGTCTTCTTTCCGCTCGTCATCACCTGGGTCTGCGACACCGCGGCGATGTTTGCCGGCCGGGCCATCGGCGGGCCCAAGCTGTGGCCGGCCATCAGTCCGGGGAAAACCTGGGCCGGCAGCATTGCGGGCGTGCTCGGCGCCATCGCGTCGGTACCGCTGCTCAACTACCTGATCCTCGAGCGCGTTGGCGTTGCCCTGCCGCTGCTGGAGGGCCTGACCTTTGCCGCGGTTCTCGGTGTCGTGGGGCAGGCGGGCGATCTCGCGGAGTCGCTGTTCAAGCGGGAAGTGGGGGTCAAGGACTCCTCGGCTCTCATTCCGGGCCACGGCGGCGTGCTGGACCGGCTCGACTCGCTGTACTTTGTGCTGCCGGTGTCGGCAGCGCTGTATCGCCTGTTCGGCGTCCTCTAGTGCGCGGGGTCGCGGTCCTCGGTTCGACCGGCTCGATCGGCACGAGCGCGCTCGCCGTGCTCGGGCGCCAGCAGGAGCGGTTCCAGGTCGTGGCGCTGACGGCGCGGGACAATCGCGCCATGCTGGACCGGCAGGTGGCCGCCTTTCAGCCGTCGCTGCACGGACTGGTCTCCGAGCGCGGACCGGCGCTGCTGGTCGAAGCAGCGACCCATCCCGACGCGCACATCGTGCTGAACGCCGTGGTGGGCACCGCGGGCCTCGATGCGACACTCGCAGCGCTGCGCGCCGGAAAGCGGGTCGCGCTGGCCAACAAGGAATCGCTGGTGATCGCCGGGGACCTGGTCCGGGCCGCGGCGCGGGAGGGGGGTGGCGAACTCGTCCCGGTTGACTCGGAGCACAGTGCGGTGCTGCAGTGCGTGACCGGTCGCGAGGCCGGACTCTCCCGCCTGATCCTGACGGCCTCCGGCGGCCCGTTTCGCGACTGGCCGGCTGGCCGGATCGCGGGCGCGACGATCGCCGAGGCCCTCAATCATCCGACCTGGAAGATGGGCAGCAAGGTCACCGTCGACAGCGCGACGCTGGCGAACAAGGCGCTGGAGATCATCGAGGCGCATCATCTCTTCGGCCTGAGCTACGACGCGCTCGAGGTGGTGGTGCACCCGCAGAGCATCGTGCATGCCTTTGCCGAATTCTGTGATGGCAGCGTCATCGCCCAACTGGGTTTCCCGTCCATGGAACTGCCGATCCTCTACGCCCTGACCCACCCCGACCGGCTGCCCGATGCCGGGGTCCGTCGCTTCGATCCCGTCGCCGTCGGATCGCTCTCCTTTGAGCCGGTGCGGGGAGAAGTCTTCCGTGCCTTTGGGGCGGGGGTCGCGGCGGGGCGCGCGGGCGGGACCACACCGGCCGCGTTCAACGCGGCCAACGAAGAGGCCGTGGCGGCGTTCCTCGCCGGCGCGATTCCGTTCGGGCGGATCGCCGACACCATCGAGCGGGTACTGGATGCGCACCGGAGCGAGCCGGTGCTTGATCTTGAAACGGTGCGCACGGCCGATCGCCTGGCCCGGCTGCACGCACGTGAGGTCCTGGCGTGAACTTCCTTCTGGCGGTCGGCTCGCTTCTCGTCGTGCTCGGCGTGCTGGTGTTCGTGCACGAACTGGGGCACTTCCTTGCTGCCAAGTGGGCGGGCATCCGGGTCCACCGATTTGCCGTCGGCATGGGCAACCCGATTCCGGGGCTTTCCTTCCGCCGGGGTCACACCGAATACGCCATCTGCTGGCTGCCGCTGGGCGGCTATGTGAAGATGGCGACGCGGGAAGAAGAGGTGACGAGCAGCGCGCTGGAGGGGGGCCGAGTCGAGGAGCCGGTGCCGGATGCGGAGATGTTCGAGTCCCAGCCGGTGTGGAAACGGATGGTCGTGATCCTCGCCGGCGTGACGATGAACACGCTGTTCGCGCTGCTGGCGTTCACCGCCCTGGCCGCACTCAACGGCCGGCAGATCGACCCGGTCACGACCGTCGGAAGCGTCCTTGTGGACAGCCTGCCGCCGGGCGCCGAGGCGCTGCGCGACCTGCGGGCTGGCGATCGCATCACTGCCATCGGGGGCCAGCCGGTCGCGTCGTGGAACGATGTGCTCGCCGGGCTGGCCACGACGGCGGGGGACTCCTTCGCGGTGGAGCTCGCGGACGGACGACGGCTGCAGGTCAGGATCCATCCCGCCGCGCTGCGCGAACGGGCACTGCTGATGACTTCCATCGAGCCGCAGCATCCGACCGTCTTCGACCGGATCGGGGCCGGCGGTCCGGCCGCCCGGGCCGGCGTTGCGGTGGGCGACACGCTGCTGGCGATCAACGGCGAGCCCGCCACTTCGCGGGGTGCGATTCTGGGCCTGATCCGCTCCAGTGCAGGCAGGGCCCTCCAGTTCCGGGTCGGGCGCGCTGGGGGCCAGTTCGACTTGACGGTGACGCCGGACAGCGTGCTCGAGGGCGGGGTTGTGGTCGGCAAGATCGGTCTCGCGCTCGTGCCCGCCGTGGTCTTCCAGCGGTCGCCGTATCACGGGCTCGAGATTCCGCGTGCCGGACTGGAGGCAACCCTCGAGGCCACGCTCACGATCTTTCGCACGGTCCAGGGTCTGCTGTCGGCCCGCATCTCCAGCAGCGAAGTCGGCGGACCGATCATGATCGCCCAGGTCGCGGGTCAGGCCGCGCGCGCGGGGCTCGACACCTTCCTGAACATCATGGCGGTCATCTCGCTGAATCTGGCGGTACTGAACCTGCTCCCGGTCCCGGTGCTCGATGGCGGACAGTTCCTCTTCCTGCTGGCCGAAGGGATCCTGCGCCGCCCGCTTTCGCTCCGGCTGCGCGAACGCCTCACGCTCTTCGGACTGGTCCTGATCGTCTGCCTGATGGTCCTGGCGTTCAAGAATGACATCGCCCGCAACTGGGTCGCGATCGGCGATTTCTTCCAGCGGCTGTTCGGCGGGTGACGCCAGGCATGCGCCGTACATTCGTCCGAAAGGGTTTTGGGTTCACGCCGCGCGCTCGGGAGAGCGCCGGGTTCCGCACCACATTGCCCATGATCGCCTGACACATCAGACAGCTACCCTCATGACACTGCTTGCCCTCGAATCGGTGACCAAGCGCTATGGCAGCGTGACCGCGGTGGACGGTGTGAGTTTCTCCGTCGATCGCGGCCAGGTGGTTGGCTTCCTCGGACCCAATGGGGCGGGGAAGTCCACCACCATGCGCATGATCACGCAGTACTACGACCCCGACGCCGGACGGATCCTGTTTGACGGCGTGCCGCTCGCTGACGCCGGCCTCGAGGCCAAGCGCCGGGTCGGCTATCTGCCCGAGAACAATCCGCTCTACGCCGAGATGCTCGTGGCGGATTATCTGGGGTTCGTGGGCCGGCTGCGGGATCTGGGTCGCACCGCGCTGGCCAGTGGCATGGACGAAGCCGTGACGTCCACCGGGATCGAGCCGGTGTATCACCGGCCCATCGGGGAGCTGTCGAAGGGGTATCGGCAGCGAGTCGGGCTGGCGGCGGCCATCCTGCACCGGCCCGATCTGCTCGTGCTCGACGAGCCGACGGAGGGCCTGGATCCCAATCAGCGGGTGGAGATCCGCCGCCTGATCAACGCGCTGGGCCGCGACCGCACCGTCATCCTCTCCACCCATATTCTCTCCGAAGTGCAGTTCGTCGCCTCGCGGCTGCTGATCATCAATCGCGGCAGGCTCGCGGCGGACGGTCCGGTCGAGGAGCTGCTCGGCCGTGCCGGCGGGCGGGTGACGATCCAGGTGGAAGCCGCGGGGCAGGGCGTGGCGAGCGGCATCGCGGCGCTGCCCGGCGTGGCGCAGGTGACGGAGACCGCCTCGAGCGAAGGACGGGTCCGGCTCACCCTGACCGCACCGGCAGCCGAGGACCTCCGGCCGGCGATCTTCCAGCTGGCGGCCCGCTCGGGCTGGGTGCTGTATGAGCTGCACCAGGAGGCGGGCAGCCTGGAAGCGCTCTTCCGCACCCTTACGCAGACTGGGGAGGCCGCATGAAGGCCGCCTGGACGATCGCGCGCCGGGAGCTGAAGGCGATGTTTGACAGCCCCACCGGTTATGTGCTGCTGGTCGTGTTCCTGGTGATCAACGCCTTCCTCTTCTTCCGTCAGGCGTACCTCACCAACTCCGCATCCATGCGGGGGATGATGGACACGCTGCCCTGGCTGCTGCTCTTCTTCGTGCCCGCGGTGGCCATGCGGACGCTGGCGGAGGACAGCCGGAGCGGTCAGCTCGAAGTCCTGCTCTCGCAGCCGCTGACCGAACTGGAGCTCCTGCTCGGCAAGTATCTCGGTGCCACCCTCTTCCTCTGGACCGGGCTGCTCCTCTCGCTGATGATCCCGCTCGGCCTCTCGCTCGGGGCGGAGCTGGCCTGGGGCTCGATCACCGCCCAATACCTCGGTGCGCTGCTCCTCGCCGCCGGCCTCGCCGGCGTGGGCGTCTGGGCATCCTGCATCACCCGCAGCCAGATCACGGCCTTCATCGTCGCGGTCGCGGTGATGTTCCTGCTGGTCCTGGTTGGGCTGAACCCGCTGATCGTTGGCCTGCCGCCGCAGCTCGGCACTATCGCCGCCCGGCTCGGCGTGCTCAGTCATTTCGACAGCATCGGCCGTGGCGTCGTCGACCTGCGCGATGTGGTCTATTTCCTCTCGCTGGCGGCCATCTTCCTCACGCTTGCCTTCGGCGCGCTGATGCGGCGCAAGCTGGCGACCGGCACCGCCGCGGTCGGGCGCCTGCGCCTCGGCGTGCTGCTGATCGTGGGAACGCTTATTGTGGTCAACCTGCTGGGCAGTTTCATCGGTGGCCGGATCGACCTCACACCAGGCGGGGCCTACACCCTCTCCGCAGCGACGAAGCAGCTGGTACGCGGACTGGACGACGTCGTCACCATCAAGCTCTTTGCGTCCGGCGAGCTGCCGGCGGAAGTCGCCCTGATGAAGCGGGACCTGGATGACATCCTGAGCGATCTCCGTTCCGCCGGCGATGGCAAGATCCGTGTCGTCGAGCGTGACCCCGCCACGGACGAGGACGCCAAGCGGGATGCGCAGAACCTCGGTATCGCACCGGTGCAGTTCAATGTCGTGGGCAAGTCGGAACTGCAGGTGAAGGAAGGTTTCCTCGGTCTGGTGGTGCAGTACGCCGATGCGCACGAGACCATCCCGTTCGTCCGGCAGACCGGCGACCTCGAATACCGGCTCGCCTCCGCCATCCGCGGACTCACCCGCGGCCGGAAGGCCGTCATCGGGCTGATCGTGGCGATGGATGAATGGGGGACGGAGGGCCGCAACTTCAACACTGTGCAGGCGGAGCTGGCGAAGAGCTACACCGTCGTGCCGCTCTCGCTCGACGCTCCCGCGTCCCTGGCGGACTCCATCAACACCCTGATCATCGCCGGGCAGCCCGATGCTCTGGGCCCGGAAATGGCGGCCGGCCTGCAGCAGTTCTTCGCCCGTGGCGGCAGCGCGCTGATCATGACGACGGGAGCGCCGATCGTCGGACGGACGCCCAAGTCCAGTGCCCGGGAGCCGGTGTGGAATGCACTTACAAGAGCGTTCGGCGTGACGGTCCGACCGGACCTGGTCTACGACATGCTCTCCAACCAGACCGTCCCGATTCCCTCCGAGGATGGCGGCAAGGTGTACCAGGCCTATCCGTTCTGGGTCCGGGTGCGTCCCGGCGCGGCAAGCACGGTGACAGAGGGAGTGGGCGAAGTGTTCCTGCCCTGGGCCAGCTCGATCGACACAACCGGCGCACGCCCCGGGAGTGTGACACCGGTGCTGGTCACCAGTCGGGCAGGCGGCATTGCGGAGGGCGATATCGATCTGAGTCCGGAGCGTCAGTTTCCTCCGGTGGATCTCAAGACACGGATGGTGGGCGTGCAGGTCCAGCCGCCAGCGAACGACTCCACGGGACCGAAAGGTCGTCTCGTTCTGGTCGGCAACATGGAGTTCGCTACGGATCGGTACCTTGGTGGCGCGCCGGACAATGCCGCCTTCACCCTCAACGCCATCGACTGGCTGGCTCAGGACGAGGCGCTGATCTCCATCCGCAGCCGTGACCGTCGGCCGCCTCGATTGATCTTCAGCAGCCAGGCCATGCAGGACGGCGTGAAGTACGCCAACATCATCCTCCTTCCCCTCCTCATCGCAGCGGTGGGTTTGGTCCGCCTCCTGGTGCGGCGGCGCCACGCGCTGCGGCCATGGGTGCCACTCACGCCGCGGTCGGAGGTCGCCCCATGAGCCCGACACTGCTCAAGCGTCTGGCCGTCGTCCTCGCCATCCTGATTGCCACCTGGTTTCTACTGCGGAATGTGCGCCAGACCGGCGCCGACGGAGCGGAGGCACTCGTCCTCCCGGCGCTCTCGCCTGCCACGGTGGACCAGATGGTGCTGGTGCGGGCGCTGGATTCGCTCGATCTGGTCCGAAGCGGGACGGAGTGGACCGTGAATGGGAATCCCGCCTCTCAGCCCGCGATCGGTGCGTTTCTCGCCGCGGCGACGGATTCCACTTTCATCAGCGAGCTCGTCGCCCAGAGCGAGGCGTCGCACCAGCGGATGGGGGTCGACAGCGCCACCGGGCACCGTCTGACGTTCCGCAGCGGCGGGGCGACCCTGCTCGACCTCTGGCAGGGCAACCGGGGTCCCGAACTCGACGGGTTCTATTTCCGTCGGGTCGGAGACCCGAAGGTCTATCTGGTCCGGGGTCAGTTTGCTGAGCTGAGCGGCCAGCCGGCTGATGAATGGCGGGACCGGCAACTGGCACGGATAACCCCGGCCACGCTCGGGGCAGTGCAGGTGGCGCGGGGGAAGGCTACCTACCAGCTCAGTCGGACCGGGAAAGGATGGACGCTTTCCGGCGGTCGGGCGGCGGATTCGACGAAGGTCGCCCGCTATCTGGCGCTGTTCGGAGACCTGCGCGCCGCGGGCTTTCCCGGCGCGACCGATCTGCCCGGCATCCGCTTCGACCCCGCGGAACGGACCGTCACTCTCACCGACACCGCCGGGCAGACGCTGCTCGCCCTCCGACTCGACTCCACCGAAACCGGCTACTGGGCCCAAACCAGGGCCAGCCCGGCGGTCTATCGACTCGAGACCAGGGTCACCGAGTCGATCACGCCGGCGGAATCAACGCTCGTAGCGCGATAGGCCAACCGACGCGGCTACCAGACCTTCCACCATTTCTTGTCGTCCGCCGCTTCGGACTGGACGGCCTTCGAGTCCCGCAGGTAGCCCTCCGGGACGGGAAGGTCCGCCGTGGGCCGGTTGAGGCCCTGCATGTCCGCCAGATCTTCCGCGAGGGCGATGGCTGAGGGATGGCGATCGTTGGGGTGCTTGGCGAGCAATCGAAGGATGATCCGCTCCAGCCGCTTGGAAATCTCCGGCCGCCGCGCACGGGGTGGTTCCGGCCGCTCTTCCACATGCATCCGGGCCAGCTCGAACCAGTCGCGGGACCGGAACGGGACCTCGCCGACGACCATCCGATACAGCATGATGCCCAGCGAATAGAGATCGGATCGGCCGTCGGCCGCGCGACCCTGGGCCTGTTCCGGCGAGATGTAGGCGGGGGTACCGATGGTCATCATGAACCCGGTGGCCGCCACGTAGCCGCTGACGACCCGGGCGATGCCGAAATCGGTGAGAATCACCCGGCCATCCTCCCCCAGGAGCACGTTGTCCGGCTTGATGTCCCGGTGAATCACGTTGCGGCCATGGGCAAAGGCGAGGGCCTCGGTGACGCCCAGCGCGATACGGACCGCTTCGGCCTCGGGCATGAGTGCGTCGCCGGCCAGCCGCTGGCTGACGCTATCGGAGTAGAGGTCCATCGTAAACCAGGCCAGCCCGCTCTCGCCGCCCACATCCTCGATGTGGATGATGCCCGGGTGGATCAGCTCAGCGGCGAATGCGGCCTCCTGCCGGAATCGGCTTTCGAAGGCGGGGTCGGCCGCGTACCGTGGCTTCAAGACCTTGGCAGCAAACGACTTGCCATCATCGCGCTGGCCGGAGAAGACCCAGGCGAATCCCCCCTGGCCGAGCAACCGCTCGAGGGTGTAGGGGCCCAGGCGGGTACCGGGGGGTGGGGCGTCAGCTGACATACGGGGTTGCCCGGTGGCGGGTGGCCGAGTAATTTGTTGTGCTACTTGCGAATACGTGTCGCCGGGCAACGGGCCCGAGACCAGCGCTCAGAGGATACACTACGCATGCCTTTTGACAAGCAGGCGGTCATCGCCAAGCAGCGGATGCACGAAACCGACACCGGGTCGTCCAGGGTGCAGGTCGCGCTTCTCACCACGCGGATCAATTCACTCACCGAACATTTCCGGACCCACGCGAAAGACCACCACGGTCGCCGCGGTCTGCTGAAGATGGTGGGCACCCGTCGCCGCCTGCTCAGCTACCTCAAGAACAACGACCTGACCACCTACCGGTCGCTGCTCGAAGAACTCGGACTCCGGCACTAATTGTTGGGTTCAAGACAGGGCGTCCCGCCATACCGGTGGGGCGCCCTTGAACCTTTTAAGTCTCCCAGGCACAGGATCAGGTCGTGACCGCTAACCGCATTGAAACCCAGTTCGCCGGCCGTCCGCTCATTCTCGAGACGGGTCGCTTCGCCAAGCAGGCCGCAGGATCCTGCTACCTGCAGTTCGGGGAGACCACCGTGCTGGCCGCGGTGACCGTCTCGCGCACCCAGTCCCATCTTCCATTCTTCCCGCTCACGGTGGAATATCGCGAGAAGACCTACGCGGCGGGCAAGTTCCCCGGCGGCTTCCTCAAGCGGGAGACGCGCCCGAGCGACAAGGAGATCCTGGCCGCGCGCGGTGTCGACCGCTCGATCCGCCCGCTGTTTCCCGAGGGCTTCAAGAACGAAGTCCAGGTCTTCGTGACCGTGATCTCCGCCGACCAGGAGAACGACGCCGACGTGCTCGGTATCGTGGCCGCGTCGGTGGCCCTCTCCATGTCGCCGGTGCCGTGGGATGGCCCGATCGCCGCGGTGCGCGTCGGCCGGGTGGATGGCAACTGGATCCTCAATCCGACCTTCCAGCAGCTGGAGTTCTCCGCGCTGGACGTGACCGTCAGCGGTCTGGCCGACTCGATCATGATGGTCGAGGGCGGCGCGCTCGAAGTCTCCGAGGCCGAGATGCTGGAGGCGCTCAAGGTGGCTCAGAAGGGCATCCGTGAGCTGCTCGGAATCGCCGCCAAGGTGACGGGAAAGGGCGCCAAGGACAAGATGGCCTGGACTCCCGACGAGGCGCCCAAGGAGCTGGTCGCACGCGTCACCGCCCTGGCCGAGGCCGACATGGCCAAGGCGATCAACGCCAAGGACAAGCACGGGCGGGCCGCCGCCGCCGAGGCGGTGAAGACGAAGACCCGGGAGGCCATCACGGCCGAATTCCCCGATCACGTCAAGCTGCTGGGCGGGCTGCTGGAGAATGTCGAGTACAAGGTCATGCGGGCGCAGGTGCTCTCCAAGGGCGAGCGGGTCGATGGCCGGGATCTCGATACCGTCCGGCCGATCGTCATCGATGCGGGTCTGCTGCCCCGGGTGCACGGTTCGGCGCTGTTCCAGCGTGGCGAGACGCAGGCCCTGGTGATCGCGACCCTCGGCACCGCGGACGACGAGCAGCGCATCGATTCGATCGACACGCTGGCCGAGTCGTCCAAGTCCTTCATGCTGCACTACAACTTCCCGCCCTACTCCACCGGTGAAGTGAAGCCGATGCGCGGCACCAGCCGGCGCGAGATCGGACATGGGGCGCTGGCCGAGCGGGCGCTCCAGCCGCTGCTGCCGCCCTTCGAATCCTTCCCCTACACGCTGCGGGTGGTATCGGAGATCCTCGAGTCCAACGGGTCGTCGTCGATGGCGTCGGTGTGTGGCGGATCGCTCGCGCTGATGGACGCTGGCGTGCCGATGAAGGCGCCCTGCGCCGGCGTGGCGATGGGCCTGATCAAGGAGGGGAAGAAGGTCGCCGTGCTGACCGACATCCTCGGCAGCGAGGACAATCTGGGCGACATGGACTTCAAGGTCGCCGGGACGGCCGCCGGCATCACCTCGATCCAGATGGACATCAAGATCCAGGGCATGGATCTCAAGATCATGGAAGACGCGCTGGGCAAAGCGCTGAAGGGCCGGATGCACATTCTCGGCGAGATGGCCAAGGTGATCACCACCCACCGCCCGGAACTGTCGAAGTACGCGCCGCGCATCCTGACCATGATGATCAAGCCGGACAAGATCGGCGACGTGATCGGCCCGAAGGGCAAGACCATCCGTGGCATCCAGGAAGCGACCGGCGCCTCGATCTCCATCGATGACACCGGCCTCATCACGATCTCTTCGCCGGGCGGCGAGGGTGGCGAGAAGGCCCGCCAGATGATCGCCTCGATGCTGCAGGAGCCGGAGGTCGGCAAGATCTACGAGGGCCCGATCAAGAGCACGACGGCGTTCGGCGCCTTTGTCGAGATCATGCCGGGCGTGGAAGGCCTGCTGCACATCAGCGAGCTGCAGCACGGGCGGACCGAAAAGACCGAGGATGTCGTCAAGAAGGGCGACATCGTCAAGGTCAAGCTGCTTGAGGTCGATGACAAGGGCCGGATGAAGCTGTCCCGGAAGGCGCTGATCCCGAAGGAGTAGGCGGGACGACCTGTGGAAACGACCCGCCTGGCCCAGGGGCTGAGCCGCACGACAGCCCCGAATGGCCTGACGATCCTGACCGAAGTGCTCCCCGGCGTCCGTTCTGCGGCCGCCGGAGTGTGGGTTCGCACCGCGAGCGCCCACGAGCCGCGCCCGAAGATGGGCGTCTCCCACCTGCTGGAACACATGGTGTTCAAGGGCACCGAACGGCGGACCGCACGTCAGCTTGCCCTCGAACTCGAGGCGCGAGGTGGTTCGCTCGACGCCTACACCAGCCGCGATCACACCAACTATCAGGCGCACATCCTCGACGAGGACCTGCCGCGCGCGCTCGACGTGCTGACGGATCTGGTCCGGCGGCCGTTGCTGCGCGACACCGATCTCTCGCTCGAGCGGAAGGTCGTGCTCGAGGAAATCGCCATGGTGGATGACACCCCGGACGATCTCGTCTTCGAGCTGTTCAGCGAGAAGCTCTGGCCCGATCACCCCTACGGCTACTCCATCCTGGGCACGCCGGAGACGGTCGGCGCCCTCTCGGCGGGTGACGTCCAGGCGGCCCACCGCTCGGGGTATTTCCCGGGAAACTGCGTGATCGCCGTGGCTGGCCACGTCGACCACGAGCAGGTCGTTGAGCTACTGGCGAAGGAGGGCTGGTGCGACGGCGACCGAACCGAAGCCCCCCATCCTCCCGTGCCCGGCCGGATCGCTGCCCGGGGAGAACGGCACCAGGTCGAGCGGGACACGGCGCAGGTTCACCTCCTCTTCGGCTCCGATACCTTTCCCTACCGGGACCGGCGCCGCTTCGCCCTCTCGATTCTCACCAATGCTTTCGGCGGGGGGATGTCGAGCCGGCTGTTCCAGCGTATCCGGGAGGAGCTGGGGCTGGCCTACGCGATCTACGCCTACCAACAGTTCTTCCAGACCGCGGGGGTGGCCGGGGTCTACATCGGCACCCAGCCGGCGACCGCGGCGCAGGCCACCGATGCCATCCAGGCCGAGTATGCACTGCTGGCGGCTGAGGGATTGAGCGCAGAAGATGTCGCACAGGGCAAGCAGCAGCTCAAGGGGCAGGTCACGCTGTCGCTGGAGAGCCCGGTGAGCCGGATGAACCGGCTGGCCACGCTGGTGCTGCACGACGAACCGTACCAGCCGCTGGATCAGATTCTCGCCGAGATCGATGCGGTACGCCGGGAGGATGTGGCCGCGCTGGCGGCGGAATTCTTTGCGCCGGAGCGGCAGACGGTGGTGCGTTTAGGACCGGAGTGAGAGTTGAGCCATCGGCCATCAGCCCTCAGCCGTCAGGATTGGTTTCCTCTGATGGCCGACGGCTGACGGCTGACGGCTCTTCGTCATCAACAACGTTCAACCTGAGACTCCCATGATCATCGGCGTCCCGAAGGAGATCAAGACCAACGAGAACCGTGTGGCCCTCGTCCCGGCGGGAGCGGAGGCCTTTGCGACCCGCGGGAACACGGTCTATGTCGAGCAGGGCGCCGGCCTCGGGAGTGGTTTCCCCGATGAAGCCTATGTCGCCGCCGGGGCGAAGATCCTTCCGACCGCCGATGATGTCTGGGCCCGGGCGGAAATGATCATGAAGGTGAAGGAGCCCATCGCGGCCGAGTGGCCCCGGATGCGCGCCGGCCAGATCATCTACACCTACTTCCATTTCGCCGCAGCCGAAGAGCTCACCCGCGCGGTCATCAAGTCCAAGGCGATCGCGGTGGCGTACGAGACGGTCCAGCTGCCTCACGGCGAGCTGCCACTGCTGACCCCGATGTCGGAAGTTGCTGGCCGGATGGCGGTGCAGGAGGGGGCGAAATACCTCGAGAAGGTATACGGCGGGAGCGGCGTCCTGCTTGGCGGCGTGCCCGGAGTCGCGCCGGCCGAAGTGGCGATCATCGGCGGCGGTGTCGTCGGCATCAATGCGGCGAAGATGGCTGCCGGCCTCGGGGCCCGAGTGACGATCCTGGATATCTCGCTCGACCGTCTGCGGTACCTGTCGGATGTCCTGCCGGCCAACGTGACCACGATCTACTCCAACCGGCACAATATCCTCGAGGCCATCCGCCGGGCCGATCTCGTCGTGGGCGCCGTCCTGCTCCCCGGTGCCAAGGCGCCACATCTGGTCAAGCGGGAAGACCTCAAGGTCATGAAGCCCGGCTCCGTCATCGTGGATGTCGCGGTAGACCAGGGGGGCTGCGTCGAGACCATCAAGCCCACCACCCATGAGAATCCGACCTACTTCGTCGATGGGATCCTGCACTACGCCGTGGCCAACATGCCCGGCGGCGTGCCGCGCACCTCGACTCTCGCGCTGACCAATGCCACCCTCCCCTACGGTCTCCGCCTGGCGCGGGACGGCTGGAAGAAGGCGTGCAAGGACGACCGGGCGCTGATGCTCGGCCTGAATGTGGTTGAAGGGCAGGTGGTGTATCCCGGCGTCGCCGAAGCCTTTGGCCTGCCGCTGGTCGGAGTCGAAACGCTGCTCTAGTGGGCGAGAGGCGCTGGGCGCTGGGCGAGGGGGAGTAGGCGGAAGCGTCGGCACCATGCCCCTTCCACTTGCTCTCTGCTCCTTCCGCCTCGCGCCTACCGCCCATCGCCTCGTTCCCGCCCACCGCCTACCGCCGAATCCCCATGCTCGACATCCTCTTCACCCGTCTGCCCCACGGTGCCGGCCTCCCGGTCCCGACTCCGGCCACCCCAGGATCGGCCGGGTTGGACGTTGCCAGTGCGGAGGAGGGCACCCTGGTGCCGCTCGAGCGCCGGCTGTTCCGCACCGGCTTTGCCATCGCGATTCCGCTGGGCTACGAGTGCCAGATCCGGCCGCGCTCCGGGCTGGCCCTCAAGCACGGGATCACCCTCCCCAACAGCCCGGCGACGATCGACAGCGACTACCGGGGCGAACTGATGGTCGCACTGGTCAACCTCGGTTCGGAACCGTTCGCGGTCACACGGGGCATGCGGATCGGGCAGCTGGTCTTTGCCCGGGTGGAGCAGGCCGCGTTCCGGGAGGTGGCCGAGCTGCCGCCGACCAGTCGGGGCGAAGGTGGATTCGGGTCGACCGGGCGATAATCGAATCGGCCGGCGGTCCAGGTCGCCCCATCCGGCGGCGGGTTCTGGTGACCCCCGTCACGCTCTGCCGGCCGACCGGGTGGGGGGACGGCAAAGTCACCTAAGTCACCGTCTTGTCCCCTCTTAGGGCCACCGTTACCTTTGCCGTCAATCCGCTTCCTCCGGCGTCGTGATGAAGTTTTCCTTGCCAAAATTCGGGTCGTTTCTTCCCGCGAATGAGATCGCGGTGGACCTTGGTACGGCCAACACCCTGATCTATGTCAAGGGCGAAGGCATCGTGCTTAACGAGCCGTCCGTCGTGGCCATTGAAAAAGCGACGGGCAAGATCAAGGGCATCGGGCTCGACGCCAAGCGCATGCTCGGCCGCACGCCGGACGGCATTCTGGCCGTGCGTCCGCTCAAGGATGGGGTCATCGCGGACTTCGACGTGACCGAGAAGATGCTGCGTCATTTCCTCAAGACGATCATCGACAAGCATGTGTTCCGGGTGCGGCCGAAGGTCATCGTCTGCGTCCCGTCGGGCATCACCGAGGTGGAGCGCCGCGCGGTGCGCGACTCGGCCGAAACCGCCGGGGCCAAGCAGGTCGACATGGTCGCGGAGCCGATGGCTGCCGCGATCGGGGTCGGGCTGCCGGTGGAGACGCCCACCGGCAACATGGTGATCGACATCGGCGGCGGAACGACGGAGATCGCGGTGATCGCCTTGTCAGGCATCGTCTCCGACACCTCGATTCGCGTCGGTGGCGATGAGCTGGACCAGGCCATCGTGCAGTTCATGCGGAAGAACTACAACCTGCTCATTGGCGAACCCACCGCCGAGGCGATCAAGGTGAAGATCGGCTCCGCCGCCCCGACGGGCGACGAGCGCGAGATGGAGGTGAAGGGCCGGGATCTCGTCTCGGGCATCCCGAAGACGGTGCGGGTCCATTCGAGCGAGATCCGCGAGGCGGTGCAGGAGCCGATCCAGCAGATCGTCGACGCCGTGCGCCGCGCGCTGGAAATCACCCCGCCGGAACTGGCCAGCGACATCGTCGACCGGGGCATCATCATGACCGGCGGCGGCGCGCTGATCCGCGGGCTCGATATCCTGCTCGCGCAGGAAACCGGGCTTCCGATTCACGTGGACGAGGATCCGCTGACCTGCGTCGTGCGCGGTGCGGGCCGGATTCTCGACGATTACGAGAAATACCAGAGCGTCCTGTACCGCTAAATGCCTCCCCGGTCGGACCGCACGCTGTCCCGGCGGGACACCGCCCTCTTCGCTGTCTGCGTCCTGCTGTCGGCGCTGATGCTGGTGCGCCCCGCCTGGGGCGATGCCGCTGCCGGGACCGTCCGCCGCTCCGTGCTCGTGCCCTTCCTCTGGATCCAGGGGTGGGCCGAGGCCTCCCGTACCAGTCGCGCATCCTTCGACGCCCTGCGGGCCCAGCGCGACTCGGCCTCCTACGCCGCCCAGTTCCTCCCCGCCCTCCGCTCCGAGAACCAGCGGCTGCGCAGCCTGTTGAGCCTGGGCGCCCGCCTGACGATACCGTACCGGGCCGCCGAGGTCCTGCACCAGTCGGGGCCCACCGACGGGCGGACGCTGCTGTTGTCGATCGGCCGTCGCCAGGGCGTGCGGGAGTTTTCCCCCGTGATCGGCCCCGACGGGCTTCTGGGGGTAGTACGCACGGTGGATCCGGAGCGCAGCCTGGCGATGACCTGGGCGCATCCCGAATTCCGGGCCAGTGCCTTTGCGCTCTCGGTCGGCGTCTTCGGCGTGGTGCGGGCGGCGGTGCAGGTGACGGGCAGCAATCAGTTGCTCCAGCTCCGCGGTGTCGCCATCCGGGACTCGGTACCGACCGGTACGCTCGTCGTGACCTCCGGCCTCGGCGGGGTCTATCCCCCCGGCATTCCGGTCGGGACAGTGGTCGGTCAGGCGCAGGAAGAGACCGGCTGGGAGCGGATTTACGTCCTGCATCCCGCGGCGAGCCCCGAGGCGGCGACGCAAGTGCTGGTATTGCTGGGCACGACCGACTCGAGCCTCGCGAAGCTGTTCACCGGAGACAGCGTACCGTGATCGCGATCCGGGGCGAGCGGGGCCGACTCTGGAGCGTGCTGGCCCTGCTGGTCGTGCTCCAGTTTGCGCTGCGGCCCCGGCTCGGCATGCCCTCGGTGGCCCCGGATTTCCTGATGGTCGCACTGTTGCTCTTCGCCATTCGCAGCCGGCCTGGCACCGCCGCCGTGGCGGGGTTTCTGGTCGGCCTCGCCGGCGATGCGATGGCCCCCGCCCGGGTGGGTGCCGGAGCTCTCGCGCACACCGTGGTCGGCTACCTCGCCGCATGGGGTCGAGCCGTCTTCTTCCCCGATAATCTCTTCGTCAACGGGCTGGTCATCGCCCTCGGCGTCTGGCTGCGCAACGCCATTCAGCTGCTGGCGAGCGGTGCCGGAACCGGCAGCCTGCCGAGCCAGCTCTTTGTCTGGGCACCGCTGCAGGCGTTGACGACCGCGCTCACCGCGACGCTGGTGCTGGTGCTGTTCCAGCGCTGGCTCGATATCCGGATCGAGGGATGAGGGAGTTCCACCCGACCCGGATGCGGGAGCGCTCGCTCCGGGCACGCGTCGTGGTCGGAATCGCCTTCCTCGTGCTGCTCGGCGCCTTCTTCCGCACCCAGATTCTCCAGAATGACCGGTACCGGCTCCGGGCGGAGAACAACCGGCTTCGGCCGGTGCCGCTGCAGCCCGCCCGCGGGACCATCTATGATCGGCGAGGCCGGGTGATCGCCGAAACGGTGCCGGGCTTCTCCGTCGCGCTGCTCGCGTCGTCCACCGACTCACTCCGCCGGGTCCTCGAGCGCCTCCGGACCGTCGTCCCGCTCGACTCCGCCGACCTGGAAGCGGTCGTCAATCGCTACCTGCAGGCCCGCTATCAGCCGGCGCTCGTGCTGGGCAACGCATCGCGGGAAGCGGTGGCACGGCTGGAAGAACACCGGCTGATCCTGCCCGGCCTGGTGGTCCAGTCGGAGCCCCGCCGGATCTACCCCCGCGGTACCGCCGTCGCCCATCTGGTTGGCTACGTGGGGGAAGTGACCCAGACCGACCTCGATGCCAAGCGCTATACCGGTGCCCGGCTCGGCTCGGTCGTCGGGCGCTCGGGGCTGGAGCAGGAATACGACGACACGCTGCGCGGCACGCCCGGGGTGCGGTACATCGAGGTGGATGCGCGTGGCCGACTGGTGCGGGAACAGGGCGCAGCGGTGCCGCTGCCGTCGGTGGCCGGCCGCAACCTCGTGACCACGATTGATCTCGACCTGCAGTTCTTCATCGACAGCATCTGGCCCAAGGGCCAGGCCGGCGCGATGATCGCCATGACGCCCAAGGGCGAGATCCGCGCGCTCTACTCCACCCCGGCCTACGATCCCAACGCGTTCATCGGCGGCATCTCCTCGGCCGAATGGCGCCGGCTCAACGGCGATCCGACGCTGCCACTGCTCAACCGTGCGCTACAGGTGAAGTACCCGCCGGGGTCGCCCTTCAAGCTGGCCACCGCCGCGATGGCGCTCAGCCGTGGCCTGGTCGACATGCACACCCACATGCCGACGCCCTGTACCGGCGGGATGCAATACGGCAATCGCTATTTCAAGTGCTGGAACAAGCGTGGCCACGGCTCGCTCGATCTCGAAGGCGCCATCTCGGGGAGCTGCGATGTGTATTTCTACCAGCTTGGCCTGCGCATTCAGCTGGCGGAGATCCTGGCCGACGGCGCCCGGATGGGCTTCGGCACCAGGACGCATGTCGACCTGGTCAACGAGGTCACCCCGATCTGGCCGGGCGCCATCAGCTATTACAACGAGCACTACGGCCCGCGGGGCTGGAGCAATGCGGCGGTACTCAATCTGTCGATCGGCCAGGGGGAGAACACCCAGACCCTGGTCAACATGGTGCGGTTCTACGCCGCGCTGGCGGGTGACGGCAAGACGCCGACTCCCTATCTGGTGCGGCCCGACAGTGCGGTGAGCTACGACCTGAAGCTGACCCACGCCCAGCTCGAGGGGCTCCGGGCCAGCATGGTGGCGGTGGTCGAGCGCGGCACCGCCGCGCGCAGCCGTATCACGGAGTTCAAGGTGGGCGGCAAGACCGGAACGGCGCAGAATTCCCATGGACTCGATCACGGCTGGTTTCTGGGCTTTGCCCCAGCCGAAAAGCCGGAAATCATCATCGGCGCAATCTTCGAGTTTGGCGAGCATGGCAGCACCGTCGCTCCCTACGTCGTTCAGGCCATCCGTCGGTATGTCCTCGGACCAGATGCCGGTCCCAGCACAATCATCCGGCTGAATCTCCCCGGCGATGCGCCCACTGGCGCCCCGCTGCCCATCCCGGCACCGACCGACAGTGTGGCGCGGCCGGAGCCGTCCGCACCCGTTCCCACCCGCCGATGAGTCGCCATCTCGGTATTGACCGGCCGCTGCTCGCTGCACTCGGGCTGCTGCTCGTCTACGGGCTGATCGTCCTCTACTCAGCGGGCCAGACCGACGTGCCCAGTTTCGCGGCGGCGGGGGCGTGGCACCGGCAGCTGGTCTGGATCGGGGCCGGGGCCGTGATCGCCTATCTGGCTTTCCAGCTCTCCCCGCGCCTGCTGGAGTGGGCCGGTCTGCCGGTCTACGCGCTGGCGCTCCTGCTCCTGGCAGCCACCCTGGTGATCGGTGGCGGAGCGGGGACCGCGGCCAGCAGCAAGAGCTGGATCTATATCGGCGGCCACGCGATCGGGCAGCCAGCCGAATTTGCCAAGCTGGCGGTCGTCCTGATGCTCGGACGCCACCTCTCCAGCCGGCGGGGAGCCCCCGAAACGCTGCGCGAGGTCATTCCCTCCTGCCTGATTGCCGGGGTACCCGCACTGCTGGTTCTGGCGCAGCCCGATCTCGGAAGCGCGCTCGTCTTCGTCGGCATCCTCTTCGCCATGCTCTTCTGGGCGGGCACGCCGGCTTCGGTGCTGGTCTTTCTCGCCTCCCCGGTCGCCAGCCTGCTGCTCGCCTTCAATCTCTGGTCCTGGCTGGGGTGGATCATTCTGCTGAGCATCATGCTCTTCGTCTGGCGCCCCTATTTCTGGGAAGGGGTCGCGGTACTGGGGGCGAACTCCCTCATGGGGTTCGCCGCGCTGCCGGTCTGGCGCAAGCTGGCGCCGTACCAGCAGAACCGCCTGCTCACTTTTCTCAATCCCGAGGCCGATCCTCAGCGGGCCGGCTATCACGCCATCCAGTCCAAGGTCGCCATCGGCTCGGGGGGCTGGTTCGGCAACGGGTACCTCGAGGGGCCGCAGAAGCGGCTGGCCTTCATCCCGGAGCAGCACACCGACTTCATCTTCGCCGTGCTGGGGGAGGAACTCGGCTTTGTCGGCGTGCTCGTCGCCCTCATGCTCTTCTTCATACTGTTCTCGATCCTGATACGGATCGCACGCCGGACCACCGATCCCTTCACCAGTCTGGTGATCTTCGGCATCCTCGGCCTGCTCTTCACCCATGTTTTTGAGAACGTCGGGATGACCGTCAACGTGATGCCGATCACCGGTATCCCGCTGCCGTTCTTCTCCTACGGCGGCTCCTTCGTCCTGGCCACCGCCTTGAGCATCGGACTCGTCTTTCGCGCCGCGTGGGACGCTCGGCTCGGTGGCTATGTTGATATTTGACAATGACTTAGGCTTTTGGGACTGGCGCGGCGGGGGGCGGTACATCAAATTGGGGCTGTTCTTCCTTCACGGGCAGTCGACCTCTAACTCCTCCCGAACCCCCCTATGGCCGTCATGGCATGGTTCAAAAAAGAGCGGAAGACCCGCGCTTCCGTCCGGGAACGCCTCGAGATTCCACTCGACGCCTGGGAAAAGTGCGATGCGTGCGGGTACGTCGATATCCGTGAGAAGTTTGATCGCAACTACAATGTCTGCCCCGAGTGTGGCCACCACCGCCGGTTCAGCGCCGAGGAGTATGTCGAGCTCCTGACTGACGACGGTACCTGGCGCGAGTTGTACGCCAACCTCCGTTCCGCCGATCCGCTTTCCTTCGAGAAATACCCGGAGCGCCTGGTCATCGCCCAGAAAAAGGTTGGGACCTCCGACGCAATCTATACCGGCGTCGCCAAGCTGGAAGGCTCGCCCCTGAATCTCGGCGTGATGAACTTCGCGTTCATGGGGGGCTCGATGGGGTCGGTGGTCGGCGAGAAGATCACCCGGCTGGCCCGGCGTTCCGCCGAGAAGCGGGTCCCCATGGTGCTGGTGTGCACCTCGGGCGGTGCCCGGATGCAGGAGGGACTGTTCTCGCTCATGCAGATGGCCAAGACGTCGGCCGCGATCGCCCAGCTGTATGCCCTCTCCGTTCCCTACATCACTATCCTGACGAATCCCACCACTGGTGGCGTGTCCGCTTCCTTCGCCATGCAGGGTGACGTGATCCTGGCGGAGCCGGGGGCGGTGGTCGGCTTTGCCGGGCAGCGGGTAATCAAGCAGACGATCGGGCAGGACCTGCCGGAGGGGTTCCAGACCGCGGAGTTCCTGCTGGAGAAGGGGCAGGTCGATGAGGTCGTGCCCCGTCCCTCGCTGCGGGAGACCACGGCCCGCCTGCTGCGGCATATGCGGGGGCAGCGTCTGGCGGAGGAGAGCGGCGAGTAGCGTCGAGGCCGGATCGCACGCTGTCTGACGACGGGCGCCCGCGGCGGGGCGCCCGTCTGTTTTCACGCCGATCGTCCAGCGGCTTCCGTGCTCCTGGCTTGACGCGCCGACCATCGGGGGTACCCTTACCCCGGCCCCTCCCTTCAGCCATGCGCGAGGCACCGATGGACGGCATTGAAGGTGCAGCGGCAAGCCGATTCCGGTGCGCTTCAGTGCGAGTCCTGCACCGGATCGCCATGCTGGCCGGATGCCTTGCCGGCTGCTCGAACAGCAGCGAGCCCACGCCCCCGCCCCCGCCGGGCGGGACCGGTTTCAGGGCGACAATCGCGACGCCAGCCATAAATTCGCCAGTGTACGGCGCCTTTGCGGACGGCGTCGCCATCATCGCATGCGATGTGACGCTGCGGTCGACCGGGGCGGGTGCCCCCGGAGCTACCTGGCGTGAGGCGGTACTCCGCTGGTATCCGGCCCAGGATCTTCGGATACCCTTCGACTCCGCGGTCCTTTCCGCGCGAGATGTTGCGCTGTCCTGGGGAGGCGCAGACATCAGGGACGGAGAGACCCAGGTGTCCGCCTGGCGGTTTCTGGCGACCATCCCGTTCACGCTCGCGCTGGAGTACCACTATCGCGTCGTTGGGGCCGCCGCGGATTCGTCAGTCACGACTCAGGCGACCTGCCAGCCGTCCCTTCCGGTCAATCCTGCGCTGCCCACCATCAGCACGGTCACGATTCTGCCCTCCGGGCCGACGATCGAACCGGGGGACAGTCTTGACGTCAGCTTCCGCGCCACCGCGCCAGCCGGGTTATGGCAGACAATCGTGTCGGTCAGCGGCGCCTGTGACACCACGGTCTTTCTGCCTGGGTTTCTCACCCAGTCGACCCCATACGCGGTGCGCGTCCCGCTCGGCCCGAACTGCGCGCTCGGGGCTTCGCTCAGCGTTTCAATCATCACACTTGACGCCGCGCTCCAGGCGACCGCGACCATTCCCGTCCTGCTCAGCGTGGTCGATCATACGCCGCCAATCCTCTCGGTTTCTTATGGGGGAGGCTCGTTAGCGGTGAGCGGGGACTATTTCAGCGGCGACACCCTCCAGTTCGAAGAGTCGGCCTCCGACAACGATCAGTTGACGTATTTCGTCTGGGAGGTACTGCCGGCCGGCATCAGAGACTCGGTGCTGTTGAGCTCCATCCGGGTGCCGCCCTACGTCCCGGTGCCGGTGCGCGCATCCTGGGGCGCGGCGGTCCAGCTCCGCTTCAGCGCCCTCGATCGGTCCGGTAACCGCAGTACCGTGGCCACGATCAACACCGACAGCCTGCGTCTTCACCCGGTTGTCCAACGACCGATCGCCTGGCGCTCGATCGGTGGCGATACCCGGCAGGTCCTACCCGACACCAAGCGCGGCGTCTTCTACGTCCTGTTGGGGAGCCCGGAGCAGCTCCTGACATTCGCCCTCGCCGATGCCGCGCTGCTACGGACGATGGACCTGCCCTCGTGCTGGGGTGGGTTCGACATCACGGCTTCGGGCGATTCTCTCCTCTTTCCGTGCCCGCCCGCCGAAGGAATCGGCGTGCTGGACCTTACGCCATCCGTGCCGCAGTGGAGCATTGTGTCACTCACGACACTGGATAGTGCGAACGGGCCCTGGCCGGGCACGGTCTTCGCCATGGCCGGCGGCAGGACCTTCGTCGGCTTGAGTGGTGCCTCGGCCACACAATTCCAGCTCCTGCAGGTGGACCTGGCCACCGGCGCCGAGGTGCTCCGGCTCGATGCTGGCGGTGCCGGTGGTGTCGGCCACCTGTATGAACGCTCCCCCAACCACGACCTGGTCCTGGTGGGTGATGACCTCGGCGATGTGCAGGTGTACCACACTGTCACCGACCAGTTCGGTCCCCTGACGTCCATACCGAATACTGGCGGAAAGTTCGGATTCAGCGCCGACGGGCAAGTCATAGCGGAGGGTATGGTGATTCTCGATGCGGGCCTGCAGGTTGTGCGCAGCGTCCGGAATCTCATCGGTGACGGCTCGTCAGCCTCGTTCCTCACCCCTGACGGTCAGGATTTGTACTACATCACCAATGCCGGACTGATTCGGACCCGGGTTAGCGACGGGGAGATCGTGGAGCGCACCGATCTTCCGTTCGAAGTCCGAGATTTCCGAGTCTCCGAGGACGGTCAGTGGGTTGTCTTTCGCGGCCCGGAGGGGTCCTCGTCCGGGCAGGTCGGAGCGATGGACCTCCGCTGATCAACCCGCCGGTGGCGTCAGCGGCAACAAGTAGTGGATGGGGTGTTCGTAGAAGGTCGGCTCGAACACCGCTCCCACGGCGTCCGCCATGAAGGCGCGGCGCAATTCGTCCGGCATCTTCCGGTCGATCTCGGCCGCCAGTGCCCGCGCCTCCTCCACCCGGCCCTTCAGCTTCCCCCGGGCCACCTCCTCGCAGGCCCCGAACAGCACCCACCAGTAGGTCTCGTCGGCCTCGCGCTCGATGATGTCGAGGGGAAAGAGGTGGCAGATCAGCGGCCGGTCGGCGTAGGCCGAGCAGCCGTCCTGCGGGCCGAGGTAGAAGGGGCAGCGGCAGCCCTGGCGGTTGAGCCGGGTGGCGGAGCCCTTGCCGTAGAGCTTGAGCTCCAGGTCGCGCGCGGCGACCTGCTCCCGTGGGGTGAGGTACACCACGCTCCGCTCGCAGCGCTCGCACTCGGGGCAGAGGGTGAAGCCGGCGGTGAGCTGCTGGAATCCCGGAATCGCGATCAGCTGCTGGATGAAGGGATCGGGCAGGGTGGTGAATCGACCCATGGCTCGTGCTGTCGGTGGAGGATACATTCGGGCGCAGCGCGTGACCGGTGCAATAGTAAGTGCGTTTGCTCCCTTCGAAAGTCCACTCGGCGCCATGTCCCTGTCGTACGAGGAAGCGCTCGCCTTCCTCTTTCCCCGCACGACCACCATCAGGTTCGGGCTCGCCACGACGCGGGCCCTGCTGCAGGCCGTCGGGAATCCGCAGGACGTCTTCCCGACCATTCATATCGGCGGCACCAACGGCAAAGGGAGTGTCAGCACGCTGTGCGCGGCGGCACTCCGGGAGCACGGGCTCCGGGTCGGGCTCTATACGTCGCCCCATCTGGTTTCCTTCCGCGAGCGCATCCAGGTCGATGGTCAGCCGATCTCGGAGGCCGCTGTCGCGATGTGGACCGGGCAGCTCGAGTCGCTGATCCGGGAGCGGCAGGCCACCTTCTTCGAAGCGACTACCGTCATTGCGCTGGCCGACTTCGCGGCGCGCGGTGTGGAGATCGCCGTGGTCGAGGTGGGGCTGGGGGGCCGGCTTGACAGCACCAACGTGCTGACGCCGCTGGTCAGCGCGGTCACCAAGATCGAGAAGGACCACATGAAGTACCTGGGCGACACCCTGGAATTGATCGCCCGGGAGAAGGCGGGGATCGCCAAGCCGGGGGT
>JANMYS010000090.1:0-11992 GCA_031382385.1 Gemmatimonadota bacterium | reverse complement strand
TCATCGCTCGAGGCGCTCCGGAAATACAGCGAGGCGTCGGTCGCCAACGACGTCGATGGCGACTACGACCGGTCAGTGCGCCTGCTGCGTGAGGCAGTGGCACTCGACAGCACCTTTGCGCTGGCCTGGCGCAAGATGGCCGTCGCCCTCAACAACGGCTCCGGCTCCGCCGAAACGAAGGACACCGCGTTGCAGAAGGCGTTTCAGTACGCCAGCCGGCTCCCCGACCGCGAGAAATACCTCGCCATCGGCGTGTACTACAATCGATCCCGGACGGCCGGAGACAGGGGCAAGGCGCTCGCCGCCTACCAGGCCGCCTACGCCGCCGATTCCAATGGATCCATCGCGGCAAACAACTTGTTTACGCTGTATGGGGAGCGGAACGAGTACGACAGCGCCATCCGCTACAGTCGCCGGCAGCTCGCGATCGACCGAACGGCAGCATCCGTTTCCTACCTTGCCGGTATCCTGACGCAGGCGGGCAGGAATGATGAGGCCACCGCGCTGCTCGACTCGCTCCACAAGGTCGCTCCCCAGGCAGACGATTTCGATGGAACTCAATTCGCCAGGTACGTCGGTCATCTGGCGCGGGGGCAGGACGATTCACTCAGGATCCTGCTCGAACGGCTTCGGGTCTCTCCCTCACCATCCACCCGGGTCATGGGGCTGGGTCTGCTCGAGGGCATGGAGTTCGGCGCCGGTCGGCTGACGCAGGCCACCGCGCACGACCGGGAGCGGAC
The DNA here is from genome assembly GCA_031382385.1 of Gemmatimonadota bacterium. GTDB lineage: Bacteria > Gemmatimonadota > Gemmatimonadetes > Gemmatimonadales > GWC2-71-9 > JADJOM01. The sequence goes on along the minus strand of JANMYS010000090.1, from coordinate 11,252 downwards.
CGCACTGCTCGCCGCCCGCGGCGCGCAGAAATCATTTGATGGCCTGTCGGAGGCGTTCACCGACATCTATTACCGCGGACGCGGCGCCGAAGGTGCCCGTACGCTTGAGGCGATCGTGGCGGGAAAGCAGTGGTCCACCGCCTCCCCTGCGGACCGGCCCTATCTGGATGTCGCCACGCAGTTCGCTGTCGCAGGGCGGCCCGACCGCGCGCGGGAGCTGCTGGCTCGGTTCGAGGCGGAAAGCCCGCGGGCCAGGGCGCCCTCGACGGGTCCGGAGCGGATGGCCCTTCAGGGGGAAATTGCCCTCGCCGAGGGGAAGTTCGATGAGTCGGTCCGGCTGTTCCGCGGGTCGAATGTCGCCGAGGACGGCGCCGAGATCAGCTGCATCGCCTGCACCGAGTTTGCGCTGGGCCGCGCCTTTGACGCCGCCGGGAATGCGGACTCCGCGCTAGCGCACTTTACCGCCTATCTCGCGATCCCGGTGGCCCGCCGGGTTCAGGTCGATTACCTGGCGCGCGCCACCGTCGAGAAGCACCTCGGCGAGCTGTACGACGCCCGCAAGAACACCCCGGAGGCGCTGGCGCACTACGGTGCGTTCGTCAACCTGTGGAAGGGCGCTGATCCCGAGCTGCAGCCGGCCGTCGCCACGGTGAAGCGGCGCATGGCCGAACTGGTGGCGGGCGAAGGGAAGTAGGCTGACTCCGTGACCGACGCCTCCGACCGCCTCACCGCCGCCCTCTCCGACCGCTACCGCCTTGACCGCGAACTGGGCCAGGGCGGCATGGCCACCGTCTATCTCGCGCACGACCTCAAGCACGATCGCAAGGTCGCGGTGAAGGTGCTGCGACCCGAGCTGGCGGCCACACTCGGCCCCGAGCGCTTCGCCCGGGAAATCGCCGTGGCGGCGCGGCTGCTCCATCCCCACATCCTCGGCCTGCTCGACTCCGGCGACGCTGACGGATTCTTCTACTACGTGATGCCCTACGTGGAGGGCGAGACCCTCCGCGAGCGCCTGACACGGGGCGGCGAGCTGCCGGTGCCCGACGCGGTGCGGCTGCTGGGCGAGATCGCCGAGGCCCTGGCGGTGGCGCACAAGGCCGGCGTGGTGCACCGCGACATCAAGCCGGAGAACATCCTCCTCTCCGGCCGGCATGCACTCGTCATGGACTTCGGCGTGGCGAAAGCGGTCACCGAGGCCTCCGGCCGGCAGCAGCTCACTACCGCCGGTGTCGCGTTAGGCACGCCGGCCTACATGGCGCCGGAGCAGGCCTCGGCCGACCCCCAGATGGATGGGCGGGTGGATATCTACGCCCTCGGCGTGCTGGGGTACGAGATGCTCACTGGCCATACCCCCTTCCATGGCCTCACCCCGCAGCAGACCCTTGCGGCGCACGTCACCCAGACCCCGACGCCGGTGGGGCAGCAGCGCGCCGGCCTGTCGCAGGCGCTCGAGGGCGTGGTAATGAGGTGCCTGGCCAAGCGGCCCGCCGATCGCTTCCAGTCGGCCGACGAACTGGTGGCGGTGCTCGAACCGCTGGCCACGCCGAGCGGCGGGATGACGCCGACGCGTACCGAGCCACATCAGAGCTTCGCCGGGGCGGTGGTAACGAAGCGCCCCGCCTGGCTGGGCTGGGCCGGGGCAGCGACGGTCGTGGCGGTGATCGCCATCGCCACCTTTGCCGCGAGCCGCGGACGGGCCCGGGGCCCCGCGGCGGTGGTGGAGCAGCGCCAGCTCACCTTCACCGGCGACGTGTACAACGCGGCGATCTCTCCCGACGGCAAGTGGCTGGCCTACACCGCGAGCGATTCTGCACTGATGGTGCAGGAGGTGGCCGGCGGCCGCGCCGTGCCGGTGCTGCGCGGCAATTCATTCCGTCAGCCGGTCTGGAGTCCCGACGGTGCGAGCCTGCTGGTCGGCGCGGCGCTGGAGGGCGACCTGGCGCGCGACGCGGTCTGGGAAATCCCTCGTCTCGGCGGGGAGCCGAAGCGTCTGGGCAGCAACGGCTACTCGTACGACTATTCCCCCGACGGCAGGAGCATCGCGTGGGTGGTGTTCGATACCCTCGGCATCACCGACCGGAAGACCGGCAGTGAACTTCGCCGCCTCGCTGTGCCGGGCGCGACCGCTTTGCTCGTGGTGAGATGGAGCCCCGATGGCCGATGGCTGGCCCTGGGCGGGTACACCGCCAAGTCGGGTGCGGGCTTCTACCTGCTGGATTCGACCGAGTCCACACTGCACCAGGTATCGAGTGAGTTGGGTTCAGTCGCCTGGAATGAAGCTGGTACGGCGCTGTACATCCTGAACAACGCCCGGATCGTCAGGCAGCAGATTGACCGGCGAAGCGGCACACCCCGGGACGACGGTGAGACGGTGCTGTCGGGACTGAGCGACGCGGGCAGCTTTAGCCTCTCGAGGGATGGCCGCACCCTGGCCGTTACCCGTGGCCCATCGAGCAGCCGCAACCTGGCGGTGACCGTGCCGCCCTCGGGAAACCTCGCCGGTGTCGAGGCTCTCCCCCTGAGTTCAGGCACGGGAGCGGTCGGCGCGCCGGCGGTGTCTCCCGACGGTCGCTGGGTGAGCTGGACGGATCGGACGGGCCCATCGCGGAGTGTAGTGCTGGCGCCCTTCGCCGGGGGCACGCCCCGGGTGATCGCGCGGTACGAGAGCACGCTGGTATCGGCGTTACGGTGGGCCCCCGACAGCCGAAGGTTCGGGTATTTCGTCGGTGACTCGAGCCCATACAGCCTCTACACCGCTACAACCGACGGAGTGGCGCCGGCGCGGGTTGCGTCGCTGCCTGCCGGCATTGTGTCGACGGGGGGGGTGACGTTGACGTGGGCGGCGCAGGGGCTCGTCGTCCCGGACAGCGGCCTCAGAGGCTACCAGCTCATCGACCCGTCCTCTGGGAGCGTCCGCGCGCTCGCCCCGTTCGACTCCTTGAAGAAGCTCTACTCGTCTGTGATTTCCCCAGACGGCAAGACCCTGATCGCCGCGCGCTGGCGGCCATTTGGGTTCGCGAACGATCTCTGGCAGCTCCGCCTCGGCGTCGGCGCCTGGACCCCGGTGCCCTACGCCGTCCCCGGCGACCCCACCCCACTGCGCTGGGACAAGAGCGGCATCTACGTGGCGATCCAGTTCTTCAACCGGCCGCTCGCGCCGTTCGAAATTTGGCGCGCCGCCTCGCCGGGGGCGCCGTTTGCGCCGGTGCTCACCGGCCTCAAGTGGTGTACCGGCTCGGGTCCCTCACTCTCGGATGACGGCAGGCATCTCACCTGCAGGGAGACGACGACCACGTCGGATGTCTGGCTGGCCACCGGCTTCGACGGCGGCGCCCGATGAAACACAGCGATCGAGTCGCCCGGCTGAGGTCGCTGAAGCGACAGGTACCCGGCTTCCGAGGTCACTTCAGTGACCTCCGCCGAGCCGTCGCTTCAGCGACGCGCTCGGGCGACACCACTGGAAATCACGATGCCTGACGCGCCTGCCCGCCTCACCGCTGCCTTGTCCGACCGCTACCGCATCGAGCGGGAGCTGGGCCAGGGGGGCATGGCCACCGTCTACCTCGCGCACGACATCAAGCACGATCGCAAAGTCGCGATCAAGGTCCTGCGCCCGGAACTCGCCGCCGTCATCGGTGCCGAGCGGTTTCTCTCCGAGATCAAGACCACGGCGAACCTGCAGCACCCGCATATCCTGCCGCTGTTTGATAGCGGGCGGACGGGCGGACGGGCGGACGGTCAGACCGACGACTTTCTGTATTACGTGATGCCCTATATCGACGGCGAATCCCTGCGCGACCGGCTCACCCGCGAGAAGCAGCTCCCCATCGCCGACGCGGTCCGCATCGCCACCGAAGTCGCCGGCGCCCTCGACTACGCCCACCGCCGCGGGGTGCTGCACCGCGATATCAAGCCCGACAACATCCTGCTGCACGACGGACAGGCGCTGGTGGCCGACTTTGGCATCGCGCTGGCAGTGAGCACCGCGGGTGGCCACCGGCTGACCGAAACCGGGCTGTCGCTCGGCACGCCGACATACATGTCGCCCGAGCAGGCGATGGGCGAGCGGGCGATCACGGCGCGGAGCGATGTCTACGCCCTTGGCGCGATGACCTACGAGATGCTGATTGGCGAGCCGCCCTTCACCGGCCCCACGGCGCAAGCCATCGTGGCCAAGGTGATGACAGCGGAGCCGGCCTCGCTGATCGAGCAACGGAAGACCATTCCGCCGCACGTCGAGGACGCCGTCGTGACCGCGCTGGAGAAGCTGCCGGCGGATCGGTGGGGGAGTGCGGCAGAGTTCGCGGGGGCACTGGAGGCTGGCGAACGGGTGGCCAGACGGGCAGGCGGGCGGAGGCAGGACAGGCTGCGGTCCGCCGGTCCGCCGGTCCGCCTGACCGTCCTCGTCGGCGCCGCGGTTCTCGTCACCTCCGCCTTCGCCCTCTGGGGCTGGCTTCGGCCCAAGCCGGTGCCCGTGCCGCCCTCCGTCTACCGCTTCAACATTGTGCTTCCCGAGAGCGCCGCGTGGGTCAGCGACATCTTTTCGATTCCGGCCCTCTCGCCCGACGGCACCCTGCTGGTCTACAACGGCCGCGACTCGACCGCCCACCGGTGGCTGTTTCTGCGTGCCATGGATCGGCTCGATCCCGTCCCGATTCCTGGCAGCGAGAATGGATCGGCCCCGTTCTTCTCGCCGGATGGCCGATGGGTCGGGTTTCTCCTCGGCACTCGCATTGTGAAGACCCCGGTGGCCAGCGGGTCGCTCGAGACCGTCTGCGACGCAGGCGGTCTGGTTCGAGCGACCTGGCTGGAGAGCAACGTCGTCGTCTTCGTCGATGGCATCGGCCTCAAGCAGTGCTCCATGGCGGGGCAGGTGACCACCCTGCTCGCCAGTGACTCGGGGCAAGCGTTTTACCAGCCGCATGGCCTCCCCGGCGACCGGGGAGTGCTTTTTTACGTCCGGCGCGGCTCCACAAATCAACTGTCGGTGCTCGATCTACGGACGAAATCCGTGAAGACGCTGAACATCCTCGGGACCGATCCTCGGTACGTCGCGACCGGCCACCTGGTGTACGTCAGCCCGGACGGACTCATCCGCGCCGTACCGTTCAACGTGGCCGCGCTCGCAGTCACCGGGCAGCCGGTGATCATCGCCGCGCGGGTGCGCATCGAACTCGGCGGGGCGATCATGGCGCTGTCACGGACCGGCACAATCGTCGCACCGGGCGGCGCCGCGTTGCTGCAAGCGCTGGATCTGGTGGACCGCGGCGGCCGCGCGGAACAACTCTACCCTCGGCTCGGAGAGTTCGCGGACCCGCGCTTCTCGCCCGACGGCCGGCGGATCGCCGTCACGGTGGGCGGAAACATCTGGCTGCTCGACCGCGCCCATGGCGCGCTGACGCGCCTGTCGTTCGACAGCTCCGCCAGCCGGCCGGTCTGGACTCCCGATGGGCGGCACGTCGCGTACGTGCGGCAGATCGGTTCAATGGTGGATCTCCGTCTCTTGAACGCGGATGGCAGCGCGCCCGCCGAATCCCTGCTGGCCCTGCCCGACCTGGGGTTGTACGAAACGCTGTTCACCCCGGATGGCCGGTCCCTGGTGGTGCGCTCCGTGGGCGGCCCTGGAAGACGGGACATCTGGCTGGTGGCGGTGGATGCTGCGCGGCCACCGGTCCCCCTGCTGCATGGCTCGGCCGACGAGGTGTCGCCCGCTCTGTCGCCCGACGGCCGCTGGCTGGCCTACGTGTCCAACGAGTCGGGGCGCGCCGAGGTCTTCGTCCGATCGTTCCCCGGCATGGGGGCACGGTATCAGGTCTCGCTTGACGGTGGCAGCGAGCCGATGTGGTCGCCACGCGGTGGCGAGCTGTTCTACCGGAGCGGGCCGGTGATGCTGGCGGCGGCGGTCCGTGCGGTTTCCACCTTCGAGGTTCTGCGCCGTACCCCCCTTTTCTCGAATGGCGACTTCGCGGTCGATTTGACCCACCAGGTGTATGACGTGACGCCGGACGGCCGGCACTTCGTCAGGGTGCGGAGCCAGGGCGGCACGAGCCACCTGGCGGTGACACTGAACCTGTTCCAGAACCTGGGTCTGAGCAGTTCGGGCCCGGTACCGGAAGCGCGCACACCATGAGCGACACCATCCGCCTCACCGCCGCCCTGTCCGACCGCTACCGCCTCGAGCGGGAGCTGGGCCAGGGGGGCATGGCCACGGTGTACCTGGCCCATGACCTCCGGCACGACCGCGACGTGGCCCTCAAGGTGCTCCGGCCCGAACTCGCGGCCATGCTGGGCCGGGAACGGTTCCTCGCCGAAATCCGGCTCACCGCCAGACTCGATCACCCGCACATCCTGACTCTCATCGATTCGGGCGAGAGCGACGGCTTCCTCTGGTACGTGGTGCCGTTCATCACGGGAGAGTCGCTGCGGCAGCGGCTGGAGCGGGAGCGCCAGCTCCGGCTCGACGATGCCCTGGCCATCGCCCGCGACGTGGCCGCCGCCCTCGACCACGCCCACCGCCGCGGCATCATGCACCGCGATGTCAAGCCGGACAACATCCTGCTGCACGAGGGCGAGGCGATGCTGGCCGACTTCGGGATCGCGCTGGCGCTCCGCGAGGCGGCGGGCGAGCGGCTGACCGGGACAGGCCTGAGCCTGGGCACCCCGCAGTACATGAGCCCGGAGCAGGCGGCGGCGGAGCGGGAGCTCGACGCCCGCAGCGACGTCCACAGCCTGGGCGTGGTGCTCTACGAGATGCTGGCCGGCGAGGCGCCGTTCACCGGGGCGACGGCGCAGGCGGTGATCGTCAAGCTGATGACCACGACACCGCCGCCGCTTGCGGTGCTCAGGTCGGCCATTCCCCAACATGTGAGCCAGGCGGTGGTCCGGGCGCTGTCCAAGGTACCGGCGGACCGCTTCGGGAGCGCGGCCGATTTCGCCGCGGCGCTCACTTCGACGATCAGCGACAAGCCGGCGATGCCCTCGGTGGCCATCCTCCCGTTCAAGAGCATGGGCGCGAATCCGGAACACGAGTTCTTCGCCGATGGGATCACCGAAGACGTGATCGCCCAGCTGTCGAAAATCCGCTCGCTCAAGGTGATCGCCTGGAGTTCCGTGGCGGCACTCAAGGGCCAGCGGCAGACCCCGCAGGAGATCGGCGCCACGCTCCAGGTCGCGACCCTGCTCGAGGGCAGCGTGCGGCAGGCCGGCGACCGGGTGCGGATCGTCGCCCAGCTGATCGACGTCGCGCAGGGTCGTCATCTCTGGGCCGAGACCTACGACCGCCAGCTCACCGACGTCTTCGCCATCCAGACCGACGTGGCGCTGCAGATCGCGACCGCGCTCAAGGCAGAGCTGTCGCTGGATGAACGGGCCCGGATCTGGAAGGAGCCGACCCGCGACATCCGCGCCTACCAGTTCTACCTCAAGGGGCGGCAGTGCTACAGCAGGTTCACCGAAGAGAGCATCCAGCAGAGCATCGACTTCTTCCAGCAGGCGATCGCGGTCGACCCGGCGTACGCCATGGCGTACGTCGGCATCGCGGTCGCCTGGGCCGAGATCGCGGCCGGCGGGTCCGGAGGCACCTTCCGGCCTGACCAGGCGGCCCAGCAGGCGCGGGACGCCGTAACCAGAGCCCTCGCGCTCGACGGCACACTGGGAGAAGCGCACTCGGTCCTGGCCACCCTCAAGTTTATTCATGACTACGACTGGGCCGGCGCGGAAGCGGGGTTCAAGCTGGCGCTCGAACTGAGCCCGGGCGCCGCCGACATCTACGGTCACTACGGCTGGCTCTGTTCCGCCCTCGGCCGCCACGAGGAGGCGCTGGCGCTGGAGGCGCGGGCTCAGGACCTCGACCCGCTGATGCACCGGTCGGACTTCGCCACCGAGCTCATCCGGGCGGGAAGGTACGAGGAAGCACTGCAGGCGGCGCTCCGCTGTGTCGAGGTCGACCCCCAGTATTCGCGGGGGCGCGCGACGCTGGGGTGGGCCTACATCAAGAACGGCATGATGGAGCAGGGGCTGGCGGAGCTGGAGCAGGCGGCGGCGATCGACCCCGAGCATACCCTCTTCATCGCCCAGCTCGGCCAGGCCTACGGGCTCGCTGGCAAGGGCGCAAAGGCACAGGAGGTGCTGACCCGCCTGAATGAACTGGCGTTGCGGAAGTACGTCTCCCCCTACCACCTGGCCTATGTCAACACCGGCCTCGGAGAGTACGAACTCGCGCTCGACATGCTGGAACGGGCCTTCGTGGAGCGGGCCGGCGCCGTCTACGGACTGAAGGGCTCGTTCCTGTTCACGCCCCTGCAGGGCCACCCACGATTCCAGGCACTGCTGCGAAAGATGAACCTGGCCTGAATGTTTCCGTCTTTTCCTTATTCGTCAGGGCCTCGTGGCAACTGATTCCTCCCGCCTCACCACCGCGCTCGCTGACCGCTACCGCCTCGAGCGGGAGCTGGGCCAGGGCGGCATGGCCACGGTGTATCTCGCCGAGGACCTGAAGCACCATCGCAAGGTGGCGGTGAAGGTGCTGCGGCCGGAACTCGCCCTCGCGCTTGGCGCCGAGCGGTTCCTGCGGGAGATCGAAACCACCGCCAACCTCCGCCACCCGCACATCCTGCCGCTGTACGATTCCGGTGAGGCCGACGGCTTCCTCTACTACGTCATGCCGCTGGTGGAGGGCGAATCGCTGCGTGCACGGCTCGATCGCCAGAAACAGCTCCCGATCGACGAGGCGTTGAGCATCGCGCGGGAAGTCGCCGACGCCCTCGGCTACGCCCACCAGCGCGGCATCATCCATCGCGACATCAAGCCGGAGAATATCCTGCTCGAAGGGAGCCACGCGGTGGTGGCCGATTTCGGCATTGCGCGGGCGATCAGCAGTGCCGGCGCCGAGAAGCTGACCGCCACCGGTCTCTCGGTTGGCACGCCGCTCTACATGAGCCCCGAGCAGGCCGCGGGCGAGGAAAAGCTCGACGGCCGGAGCGATCTCTACTCGCTTGGCTGCGTCCTCTACGAGATGCTGGCGGGCGAGCCGCCGTACTCCGGACCGACGGCGCAGGCCATCATCGCCAAGCGGTTCCGGGAGCCGATACCGCGGATTTCCACCGTGCGGGAAACGGTACCTGCATCGCTTGAGGCCGCGCTGAATCGGGTCCTCGCCAAGTCACCCGCCGATCGGTTCGCCACCGCGGAAGAGTTCGCCCGGGCGCTTGCCTCGCACGAGCGGCCATCCCGGCGCGCCCCATGGATCGCGGCGGCAGCCATACTGATCCTGGCGTCCATGGCGGCCGTGTGGACGGTGACCGGGCGCGGTGGCGAGGGGCCGCATCAAGCCTCGGCGCACAGCTCCCTCGCGGTGCTCCCGTTTGCCACGGTGGGGAATGACACGGCCAACGCCTACTTTGCCGAGGGAGTCGCGGAGGAAATCACCAACGCCCTGGCTCAGGTACCCGGGCTTCGGATCGCCGGCCGGCGCTCGGCCATGCGCTTTAGCGGCAAGGGCGCGACCGCTGAGGAGGTCGGCGCCGCGCTCGATGTGGGCGCCGTCCTTGAGGGGACGGTGCGCCGCGCGGGCGGCCGCATCCGCGTTTCCGCCGAGCTGACCAGCACCAGCGATGGCCTCGTGCTCTGGTCCCAGGGCTTTGACCGGGAGCTGAAGGATGTGTTTGCGGTGCAGGAGGAGATTGCCCGCGCCATTGCCGGTGCACTGCAGGTCACGTATGCGGGTGGCGGCGGTGCGGGCCTCGCGGGCCGGGGGACCAGCGACCTTGAGGCATACGACCTCTACCTCAAGGGGCTGTATTTCTACCGCCGGCGCACAAGCACCGCGCTCACCCAGTCGCTCGCGAGCCTCGAGCAGGCGGTCGCGCGGGACAGCACCTTTGCGGCCGCCCACGCTGCGCTAGCAATGACGTTCCTCACGCTGCCATACAACTCACTGACACCCATGGGCGAGGTGTTGCTGCGGGCGCGCGCTGCCGCACAGCGTGCGGCGCGCCTAGACCCCACGCTCGCCGAGGCGCACACCGCACTCGGCATCGCGAACGCGGAGGCATTCGAGTGGGCCGAGGCGGAGGCCGAGTATCGCCGCGCCATAGCGCTCGACCCCCATGGGGCGGAAGCGTACTACCGGCTGGGTCATATGTTCGTCGCACAACGGCGCGTGCCCGAGGCCATCGTGGAGCTGCGGCTCGCCAAGGCGAAAGACCCCCTCTACTTCATCACGGCAGCCTTTCTCGGCTGGGCGCTGACCCTGGCGGGAGAGTACGAAGCCGGCATCGCTGAGGTACGACGCGGCCTTGAACTCGAGCCCAATGCCCTGCCCCCGCTGAACATCCTTGCCTCCAGCTACTACCTCGCCAATCGCCCCGACTCCGCAGCGGTGTTTGCCCGGCGGGTGGCGGCAGTCGCATCCAGCATTCCGGCGCGGCTGGGGACTTCGGCCTTCGTCCTGGCGCGCACCGGTCATCGCGATGAGGCGGAAGCGCTCGTGCAGCGACTCGAGGCCCTCCCGGCCGGCACCTGGACGCGAACAACCGGTCTGGCATTTGGCTATCTAGGTCTTGGTGAGACTACGCGCGCGCTCGAGGCCATGGAACGCGCCGCCGCTACCGACGGTGACATGCTCGTCGCCTTCATGCGCATCATGCCGAACGACATGCGGCTGAGCCCCCGCTTTGCGGCCGTGATGAAGCGCTTCAATCTCGACCCCGTCCGAATGGCCGCGCCGGCCGGGGCACCTGCGGTGCCAGCGCAAGCATCACCAAGATGAGCAACGCAGCCCCGTCGGCGCCACACAGCCGTGGAGCCGTACGCTGACGGGCGAGCGCCTCAGGGCAAGCCTCGCGGATCGCTACCGCCTCGAGCGCGAACTCGGTCAGGGCGGCGTGGCCGCGGTGTAGCTCGCCGCGGACCGATCCCCTCACTCACCGCGCGGCCTTCCTGAGCAACCCGTACTCCGCCACCGCGCGGATCATCGGCAGCCGATCCACCGTCGCCCCCAAACCCCAGAGCTGCACATAGCCCGCGCCCGGCCGGTGTGATCCATACGTCTTGACCCACGCCGCCGCCCGGCCGCGCCGGTCGAGGGCCAGCGCCTCGGTGACGGTGGAAAGTTCCATGGTGTAGTCGCCGGTCACCGCCCGGTCGATGCCCCAGCGCCGGCCCGCCTCCGTGGGCACCGCGGGATCCTGATCGTAGTCCAGCGCCGCCGCCGGAATACCCAGCAGCTTCTCCGTGCCGCCCGGGTCATCGCC
>JANMYS010000069.1:0-1893 GCA_031382385.1 Gemmatimonadota bacterium | reverse complement strand
CCTGGATCGGGCGGAGGCGTCCCCGAGTCCCGCGGTTCCACGACGGTGGCGCCCCAACCGTCATACTCACCCCCCGCCGTACTCGCCAGCGCCGAGAGGCGGATGCGGAGTCGTCCCAGTTCGATCACGTCGGGGCACAGCTGGCGCGTCGCGAGGCAGAGCCACTCACTGCCCTTCTCGTCCGGCGAGACCCGCGTCATGAACCCGTCGGTGCGGAGCGCCGTGGCGACGTTTTCTGCGGCGGCCGCAGTCGGGAGGTAGAGGTAGAATTCGAGGTCGTGCGGTTGCCGCAGGTCGGAGCCGGCGCGCGCCAGCGCCGCCAGGGTTGCGGCATCGGGATCGGCGGCCTCCCGCGCCGCGCGGCGGCCGCCGTTGAGCATGAGGCCAAGTCCCACCAGACCCATCACCAGCAGAAAAGACAGCGACATCGGTCAGGCCCCCGCGGGGGGATTCATGCGCTCCGCGAGCGCCGTGAAGCCCTCCGCCACGCCGGCCCCGGTCCGCGCACTGGTATGGATCACGGTCCAGCCCAGGGCGTGGAATGGTACCAGCGCTTCCGCGGTCACCCGCCACCGTTCACCGAGATCATGCTTGTTGAGCAGCAGGACAAAGGGGAGGTCCAGCATCCGGTCGTGGGTGCGCTGCTGGAGGTCGTGGGCGATGTGGAGGGTGTCGGGATTGGTCCCGTCGGCGACGAGCAGGTAGCCGGCCGCCCCTCGCAGGTAGCGCGGTCGCACCGAGCGGAGTTTCGTCTCGCCCTCGATATCCCACAACGCCATCGCGATCTGGTGGTGGCCGACGGGCACCACCTTGCGATCCACCTTCACGCCGATCGTCGAGTGGTAGCGCTCCGAGAAGACCCCCTCGACCAGTCGCCGCACGAGGCTGGTCTTGCCGACCCCCGCCGCGCCCAGCATGCAGACCTTGCGTTCGAAGATCGTCATCGCGGCCCGGTCACGGTTCGGAGGAGGAGGGGGCAAGGAGCAGCGCGATCGCCTCAAGCTGGTCCCGTTTGAGATCCACCTTGACGCCCCCCACCTCCAGCCGCGCCTTTGGTGCCGCCATCAGCGGCCGCAGCTCCGCGGCGGGCAGAACGAAGGTGAGAGTGTGGTCGGTGGTCTGGATGTGGCTGTGGACGTGGGAGCGCGTCGCCACGGCGAGGACGGGCAGATTTCCCGGCGCGGTCAGCGTCAGCACGTTGGTCGCCGTGTACTGGGGCGACTGGGTCCGGAACTCGATGAGCACGTCCCCCGGTTCCGCCGGCGCAGTCCGCCCGGCGTAGGTGCGCGCGACCGTGACGCGCGGCTTGTGGAAGTGGACGAAATATCTGCCCCGCTGCACTTCCACACTCCGCGTGGTCGAATCACTGGCGGAATCGTAGGTCACCCGGATCGGGTAGGGCACCGGGGTCGGTGTGACCTGGGCGAGGGCCGGCCCCGCCGTGACGAGCAGCGCCAACCCCACGGCTGCGCCGGTCGCGCGTTGCTGCATTGTCATCGTTGGAGACCCTCGGATTGCAGGCGCCCGCTCAGGAACGGCGGGAGCGGGCGGCCGGCTTCCACTGGAATCGGGACAACGAGATTCGCCCTCCCAGGGTGACGTCCACTCCCTCTGCCAGCAGCCGGAACTGCTGGTCGAGTCCGCCACTACCTGGCGGCAGGCTCACCCGGCCGGCGCTGTTGATGACCCGATGCCACGGGACGGCGCTGCCGCTGGGAAGCGCATGCAGTGCATAGCCAACCTGGCGAGCCCGTCCGGCCAGCCCCGCCACCGCCGCCACCTGGCCGTACGTCGCCACCCGGCCGCGCGGGATCCGCCGCACGACGGCGTAGATCCGGTCATAGGCCCCGGGCACCCCATTCGCCCGGGGATCACCCTCACCCATCGACCGGG
>JANMYS010000076.1:0-3821 GCA_031382385.1 Gemmatimonadota bacterium | reverse complement strand
TTCCCCGTTCCCCATTCCCCATTCTCGCTCTACCTTCTGGCCCATGCCTCGTCCCCGCAGCGTGACCCTCCGATTTCTGGCCGAACCGATCCACGTCAATTACGGCGGGAAGGTGCACGGCGGCTCGGTGATGAAGTGGATCGACCAGGCCGGCTACACCTGCGCCGCCGGCTGGACCGGCGACTATTGCGTGACGGCGTATGTGGGGGGAATCCGCTTCCTTGAGCCCATCAGCGTCGGGGAACTGGTCGAGGTGCGCGCGCTGCTCATCCAGACCGGACGGACCAGCATGAACGTCGCGATCGACATCTACGCGGGAGACCCGAAAGAAGTCGAACACCGCCGAGCCTGTCACTGCGTGATGGTGTTCGTCGCGGTCAGTGCGGAGGGCCGGCCGAAGGAGGTCCCCGCCTGGGTGCCGACCACTCCGATCGATCAGGCCCTGGAGGCCTACGCTCTCCGACTGCAGGAGGTCAGGAAGGGGCTGGACCGGGAGATCGAGGAGCAGCTCCAGCTGCTGGATCAGCACCCCCCGGCTACCGAGCGTCGTTGATCGGTTTATTCATTATGGAAGAGGGGGCAGTGGGGCGGGCCCTTCCCCCGGGACTCTGGTCCGAGGCGACAGGCCCATCGCACGATTCATGAAGCCGCTCTCAGTATTGAGCGGTTTTTGCTTTTTATTGCGGTAAATGGTATGAAGTGGCGACTGAGACTCAACAACTGTCATCTGAATCATGTAGAATCTGCACTTCTAGCTTGACACTGCTCTGTGCGGGGCGTACATTGCGGCTCGCTGATCGGGCTGGCCCGCACATTCAGCACGAATCGCCACTCCGGAGCGCCATCGGGCGCTCCCGCCCTGCTCACCCCGACCCGAGACCCCACGATGCGACGACCCTGGCTGCCCCTCGCCCTCGTCGGCTTGGCCCTGCCTGCGGCGCTTGCCGCGCAGGCCGTGACCGCCGACTCCCTCGCCACCGTTGCTGCCGCCACGCCCGCGGCGCTCGCGACGACCACGGATTCACTGGCGCGGGCGGCGAATACCAATGCGGTCGCCGCCGGGGTGGCAGTCAATTTCGTCTGGACCCTGGTCGCCGGGTTTCTCGTCATGCTGATGCAGCTCGGCTTTGCCATGGTCGAGACCGGCTTCACCCGGGCCAAGAATGCGGCGCACACCGTCACCATGAACTTCATGGTCTATGGCGTCGCCATGATCGCCTACTGGGCCTGCGGCTTCGCGATCCAGGCCGGCGGTCTGGGGCCGATCCTCACGCTGGGCCAGACGGCCGACACGGCGACCCTCACCAAGGCGGTGAGTGTGACGCTGGGCGGCCATAGCTGGAACCTGATGGGCTACTCCGGCTTCTTTCTCTCCGGCGTGAACTACACCGCCGCCATCTTCACCTACTTCCTGTTCCAGATGGTGTTCATGGACACCACCGCGACGATTCCGACGGGCGTGCTCGCCGAGCGGTGGAAGTTCGCGTCCTTCCTGGGACTCAGCCTGTTCATCGGCGGCATCATCTATCCGCTCTACGCCAACTGGGTCTGGGGCGGCGGCTGGCTCTCCCAGCTCGGCAGCAATCTCGGGCTGGGTCACGGACACGTCGACTTCGCCGGCTCCTCGGTGGTGCACCTGACGGGGGGCGTCATCGGCCTGGTCACGGGCCGGCTGCTCGGCGCGCGCCGCGGCAAGTACGGCCCTAACGGCCAGGTCAACGCCATTCCGGGCCACAACATCCCAATGGCGATCTTCGGCACCTTCGTGCTCTGCTTCGGGTGGTTTGGCTTCAATGCCGGCAGCACGCTCGCCGGCACGGACCTGCGCATCGGGGTCGTGGCGGCGAATACGATGCTGGCTGGGGCGGCGGGCAGCATCACGGCGATGATCTACATGTGGGCGCGCTACGGGAAGCCGGATCCCTCGATGCTGGCCAATGGCATGCTCGCCGGTCTGGTGGCAATCACCGCCCCGTGCGCCTTTGTCACCGCGCCTGTCGCCGTGCTCATCGGGTCAGTTTCCGGCGTGCTGGTGTGCTGGGCGGTCTACTTCGTGGAGCGCACGCTGCGTATCGACGATCCCGTCGGTGCGATCGCGGTCCACGGCGTCAATGGCGCCTGGGGCGTGCTGGCCCTCGGCCTGTTCGCCGATGGCACCTATGGGGATGGGTGGAACGGGGTCGCCGGAGGTGTGCGGGGGCTCTTCTACGGCGACGCCTCGCAGCTCGGGGCCCAGATGATCGGCATCGGAACCAACATCATCGCGGTCGGGGCCATGACCTTCGTGGCGTGGCGGATCATCGGCCTGGTCGTGGGCGGACACCGCGTCTCGGTCGAAGCGGAAGAGCTGGGGCTCGACCTGCCGGAAGTCGGCGCGCTGGCCTATCCGGATGCCACCGATATCTCCTCGTCGGTCGTGCTGGCGTCGTCGGTTCCCGGTGCCAAGAAGGCCGCGGCCTGAGCCGCTCGGACGGATCACTTTCGGATGGCGGGTAGTCAGGCGGAACCACACCCTGCGCTGGGTGGCCTGACTGGAGTCGTCGGACTACCCGCTGTCCTTTCCTCTCTCGTCGTGGAGCACTGACATGAAACTCATCACTACGGTCATCCGGCCCGACAAACTCGCCGAGGTCAAGGCGGCGCTGTTCCGTGCCGGTGTCACCGGCATCACGATATCCCGCGTGAGCGGGCATGGCGGTGAAAAAGAGCTGGTCGAGATGTACCGGGCCACCAGCGTCGTCCTCGAGTTCCGGGAAAAGGTCAAGATCGAGATGGCCGTCTCCGAACCGTTCGTCGAGCCCACGATCAAGGCGATTCTGGCGTCGGCGCGCACCGGCGAAGTGGGCGACGGCAAGATCTTCGTCCAGGCGCTCGAGCGGGTGATCCGGATTCGGACCGGCGAGTCGGACAACGCCGCCCTGACGCCGATCACGGCGGACGAGGTGCAGCGCCACGCCCTGCAGGACAAGATGGCCCTCGCCAGGTAGGCGCGGGACGGTCGGTACAACGCCACACCGCAGGGGGCCACAAGCCCCCTGTTTCCATTCACGGGATGGCGTAGATTCCCCTGATCCGCGCTTGCCGTCCTCCCATCTCCGCCAGCCATGACCGACAACCTCCGCTCCCGCGCCATCACCCAGGGTGTCCAGCGATCGCCGAACCGCGCGATGCTGCGGGCCGTGGGCTTTGGCGACGGGGATTTCGACAAGCCGATCGTCGGCATCGCCAACGGCTACAGCACGATCACGCCCTGCAACGCCGGGCTCGACGTGCTCGCGAAGCGCGCGGAAGCGGCGGTCAAGGCTTCGGGCGGGATGCCGCAGCTGTTCGGCACCATCACCGTGAGCGACGGTATCTCGATGGGGACGGAGGGGATGAAATACTCCCTCGTCTCGCGCGAGGTGATCGCCGACTCGATCGAGACCGCCTGCGGTGCCGAGAGCATGGACGGCGTGGTCTGCGTCGGCGGGTGTGACAAGAACATGCCCGGCGCCATGATCGCCATGGCCCGGATGAACATTCCCGGCATCTTCGTCTACGGCGGCACGATCAAGCCGGGCCATCTGCACGGCCAGGACCTGACCGTGGTGAGCGCCTTCGAGGCGGTGGGCCAGCACAGTGCGGGGAAGCTCACCGATGCCGCGCTGCTCGAGGTGGAGCGGCATGCCTGTCCCGGCATGGGATCCTGCGGCGGGATGTTCACGGCCAACACGATGTCCTCGGTGTTCGAAGCGATGGGGATGAGCCTGCCCTGGTCATCGACCATGGCCGCGGAGGATGCCGAGAAGGCGGAGAGCGCGGCCGAATCGGGGCGGGTCCTG
>JANMYS010000034.1:0-8832 GCA_031382385.1 Gemmatimonadota bacterium | reverse complement strand
CGTGGGACCTCGGCGACCCGACGGGGAGCTTCGCCCCCTACGGGGCGCCGGGGGGTCCTCGGGTTGGGGTTGGTCCGCGACCACCCCTGACCCGCCGCGCTCGCCCCGACGAACGGGCCGGCGCTCGAAAGGGCCGCCGGGCCTCGCGCCCGGCGGCCGTTTCGTGTTTTACCCTTCCATGGCACTAAATTCCGGTAACTCCAGAACGGCGAAACCCGGTGTCCCAGCTTTTCCTGCTCACTTTACGGCTGCTTGCCCCGAGCGATTCGGCCCAGGCGCCGGTTCGCGCGACGACTTCCGCCTATCAGCCGATACCAGTCACGTTTGAAACCTCCAGCTGCCTGCTGGGCTTCTGCCAGTCGCCGGAGCGGCCGGGGTTGCCGCCCGGAGTCATGTTCCTGGCGACGGGGCTGGTGGTGGTCGGAGTGGCGGGGCTGGTGCCGCGGAGAAGCAAAGGGGTGAGCTGAGGGGCTCGGGCGACGGTCGCCCTAGGACTCGGCGGGAGCGTCCGGTTCCTTGCCCCAATCGCTGGAGCCGCGCCAGACACGGCGCTTGTCGAGCTGCCAGACGGGGCGGGCACTGATTTCCCCTCCGTCAGGAAAGTTCTCGATGTCGTGCAGCGCCGTGTCCATGCTCGCAGTCTTGGCGCTGGCGTTATCGGCATAGTGGATGATCTCGGCCTCCAGCGTCATCGGCGTCACGGGGGCACCGTACTCCAGCTTGCCGTGATGCGACAGGATGAGATGCTGCAGCAGCAGCAGCTCCTCGTCGGTGCAGGGCGGCACCGCCTCCATCCGGACCCGCCGGTCCAGCATCTGACAGCCCAGCACCACATGGCCGATCGCACTGCCGGCCACCGTCATCTCGAACATGCCGCGCCAGCGGTAGCTCTCCAGCTTGCCGATGTCATGCAGCAGGATCCCGGCGAGCACGAGATCCTGATCCGCGGCGGGGTAGAGCCTGGCGATCGACAGGCCGATGTGCGCCACCTCGCAGGTATGCTTGAGCAGTCCGCCGAGCTCCGCGTGATGTCCGCTGGTGCTGGCGGGGCATTCCTCGTAGCGGGTCCGGAATTCCGGGTCGTCGTAGAACAGGCCAACGGTGCGCGCCAGGCGGGGACCGCGGAGGCGGGCCCGCCACTTGTCGACCGCATCCCAGTAGCGGCCCACATCGCCCACCGATGGCATCAGCGCCCGCAGATCCACGCTCTCTTCCGGCAGGACCCGGATCGATTCTACCGCGAGCTGACGCCGATCCCGATAACTGCTCACCGTCCCGATCAGCTGGACGATATGCCCCTTCGTGATCCCGGCGATCTTTTCGATTGACCAGAACGGCGCGCTCTGGATCCGTCCGGTCCGGTTGCCGAAGGTGAGGATGGTGTGCGGCGTGTCACCGCCACGGGACTCCACATCGAGAACAATGAAGGGGTCCTGGACGCGGGCACCGACCAGCAGGTCGGGCAGGGCGGGGTGGGCGGGCTGGATCATGGGGCGGCTTCCGGCATGGGGCAAACATAGAAGGCGGGTGCGGTGGTGTCAGCCGGGGCGGGGCCAAGCGTCCCCCGCATAGGCCGGAAGACACCCGCCGGGAGACCAGAGATGCGACCAGCACACATACTCATCCTCGATACCGAGGCCGTGCGGCGCGACGCCATGATCGGGGCACTGCGCGCCAGCGGGCACCTGCCGGTCGTCGCCGGCGGTCCGGCCGATGCGGCGCAGGCGCTCGCAGTACCGGGACTGGACCTGGCGCTCGTGGCGCTGGCGACGCCAGGCCTCGACCAGGGCATGCTCCGAGAGGCGATCGCGCCCAGTCAGCCGGTCGAGCCGGAGGCGCTCGATGCGGTCGAACGGAAGCATATTGCCCGCACACTCGCCTATACTCATGGCAACAAGCGTCGCGCCGCGCAACTGCTCGGCATCGCCCGCAGCACCCTGCTGGCGAAGGTCCGCAAGTACGGCCTCGATGCGCTGGTCCCCTCCGACGCCGAGTAGGCCTTATGCGCCTCCTGTCCATCCTCTCCCTGTGCCTTCCGCTGGTCACTTCACCGATCATCGCACAGCAGCTGCCGATCCCGGGTGGTACCGTCCGGGAGGGTACGCTCAGCTTCGACGGGAAGGCCACGATGGGCGACTTCACCGGTACCACCACGACGGTGACCGGCACGCTCACCGGCGGCGCCACGCTTGCCGAGGTCCGCGGTGCAGTCGAGGCACCAGTCCAGACCCTGGTGACCGGGAACGGGAAGCGGGACAAGGACCTCAACAAGAGCATGGAGTCGGACAAGTTTCCCACCCTGCGTTTTGTGCTCATGGAAGTGGATCCCGGCAGCGGCTCGGCGGACAGCATGCCGGTGACACTCCGCGGCCTGATGACCATCCACGGTGTCACCCACGACGTTTCCATTCCCTCAGTCCTGCGGTTTCGGAGTGACGGCGTCCGGGTGCAGGGCAGCCTCCCGCTCAATCTGAAGAACTATCAGATCGGCGGACTCACCAAGATGCTGGGGCTGCTGAAGATGCATGAGGATATCGTGGTGCATCTCGACGTTGATTTCGTTTTCGGACCGTAATTGTGATCGTGATCGTGGGCGCCGTACCAGCCGACCAGCGTAGGGCCGACCATGGTCGGCCCTACGCGTATCTACGCGTATCAGATGATCCGCACCCGGCCGTAGCGTGACACCACGACCTGCTTGCGGGCGGTACCGCGACTGATGGTGTAGGTCCCGTTGGCGAATCCCATCGTGGCACCACTCGGGGCGTAGACCACCTGCCGAGGCAGACCGGTGAGGCTGACGCCGGTTCCCGGGAGCACCCCGCGCCAGCGCTCCACCGTATCGGTGGCGCTTTCCACCGCCCGCAGCACCAGCGAGTCCGGCGTCAGGGTAAGCACCATCACGCGGCGCTCGGCGACGGCCACGAGCCGGGCGCGGGCGTGGGCGCCGACGAGGGCGCGGGCGTCGTCGTCCACCGCGAGCCGATCCCGCAGCGCCCGGGCTGGCGGGATCGCAAAAGCCACCAGCAGCCCCAGCAGGGTGATGGCGATAACGAGTTCGAGCAGGGAGACGCCGCGTCGCATGGGGGTTACGATAGCGAGCCCCGCCCGGGGTCATGGTACCGCAATCGTGCGAGATGGTACCGGAATGCGCATTCCGGCCGGTCTTGCGACAGCCGGATGCGCGGGACATACTAGCCCCTCCTGATCCTCTGTCCCCCCCGGCCCGCTGCTTCCGTGACCATCGCTGTGACCGCTCCGCTTCCTCTACCCGGCGACGCTCTCGCGACGCTTCGCCAGTACGCCGCACTGGCGCCGTGGAGCCTGCGTGACCTCTCCGCGCTCGCCGGCGCGATCCTGGAGGCGTCCTCGGTCTATCCGGTGAATGCTGCCGCAAGTGCCCGGCCCAGCGAGCGGACCATCCGGTTCTATGTTACCCGCAAGCTGGTGAGCCCGCCGGAGGGGCGCGGCACGGCGGCGACGTACGGCTATCGTCATCTGCTCCAGGTGCTGGCGATCAAGCTGCAGCAGATGGAAGGCGCCACGCTGGACGCACTGGTCCGCGAGCTGGGTGGTCTGGCCGGCGACGTGGTGGAGCGCCGGGTGTCGGGTGCGCTGGGCAGCCGGCTGCCCGCGCCCGATCAACTGGCGCTCACGGTGCCGGAAGGCGAGCCGCGGGGCAAGGTCGGTCGGGCGCTGCAGGCGTGGGCCGCCGCAGAGGGGACGGTCCCGGCGCGGCGGGGCCGCGGACAGCTGGTGCGCCGGGTGGCGCTCGGACCGGGCGCGGAGCTCCTGGTCGATGAACGGCATCCGCTCTTCGGCACGCTCGAGGACCAAGCGATTGTCGAGGCGCTGCGCCACGCGCTGGACGATCTGGGCGAGCCGTTGTAGCTCTCTCCCGGTCGGCGTCGTACACTTCCCTCTCTCTCCTCACTCCGGGTGTGCGTTATGGGCATCGTTCTTCTCGTTGCCGTGGTTGTCGTCGTGCTGTGGGCGGTTGGCGCCTATAACAAGCTGATCGCCCTCAAGAACCAGGTGGCCAACGCCTGGAAGCAGATCGACGTCCAGCTCAAGCGGCGCCACGACCTCATTCCCAATCTGGTGAATGCCGTGAAGGGGGCCATGGACTTCGAGAAGTCCACCCTGGAGGCGGTGATCTCGGCGCGCAACCGGGCGGTGGCCGCCGCCGGTACCGGCGTCGCCCAGGTGGGGAAGGCGGAGGGGGAGCTGACCCAGGCGCTCGGCCGGCTGTTCGCACTGTCGGAGAACTATCCCCAGCTCAAGGCGACGGCGAACATCCAGCAGCTGCAGGAAGAGCTCACCAGCACGGAGAACAAGGTCGGCTTCTCCCGGCAGCTCTACAACGACACCGCCACCGCCTACAACACCGCGCAGCAGCAGTTCCCGACCAACCTTCTCGCCGGGATGGCGCAGGCCGCGCCGGCGGAGCTCTGGGCCATCGAGGATGCGGCGGAGCGGGCGGTGCCCAATGTCGACTTGAAGATGGGCTGAAGTGAGCAGGTGGCAGGGAGCAGGTGGCAGGTGGCAGGACGCAGGCGACCGAAGATCGCCTCCGTCGGGTATGCTATCTCCCACTCCCTATTCTCACTCGCCCACTCACCTCTCCTCGTTTCCATGACCGCCCCCGCCAATCTCTTCGCCCAGCAGGAGTCCAACCGCCGACGGTCGTTCTGGCTGGTGACGGGGTTCATCCTGTTCTTTGCGTGGGTGGGCTTTGGCGGCGACATCGCCTGGTACCTCATGTCGAGCAGTGCGGCGGCGGGCGGCGTGGAGGCGGATCAGGTCTACGTGCACACGGTGCCCTTCATCGGCATCATCGCGATGCTGATCGCCGGCGGCATCTGCTGGTATTCGTGGACCAAGGGTGCTGCACGGGTGCTGTGGGCGACGGGGGCAAAGGAAATTCTCGAGCCGGCGACGGAACTGGAGCGCCGGCTGGTCAACGTCGTGGAAGAGATGGCGATCGCCTCCGGGCTGCCGCGACCGCGCACCTTCGTGGTGCCCGATGCCGACCCGAACGCCTTTGCCACCGGCATCGAGCCGGGTGCGGCCTCCATCGCGGTGACGCAGGGGTTGCTTGACGGCTTGAGCCGGGAGGAGTTGCAGGGGGTGGTCGCGCACGAGATGGCGCATGTGCAGAACTACGATACCCGGCTCATGACGCTGCTGGCCGCGATGGTCGGCGCGATCGCGCTGATGTCGGACGGCATGGGCCGGACGGTGCGCTTTGGCGGGTTCGGCGGCGGACGGAGCAGCGGGCGCAGCAGCAAGGACCGTGGCGGCAACCCGCTCGGCCTCGTGCTCCTGGTCCTCTGGCTGATCACGCTGATCATCGCGCCGGTGATCTCGCGGCTGCTGGCGATGGCGGTGAGTCGGAAGCGGGAGTATCTGGCCGACGCGACCGCGGCCCAGTTCACCCGGAACCCCATGGCGCTCGCCGCCGCGCTCGAGAAGCTCACCCTCGCGGGCGAGCCGACCCGGGCGATCACGCAGGGCGCCGCGCATCTCTGCATCGTGGACCCATCGGCCAGTCAGCTCTCCACCCGCGAGGGCTTTCTGGGCGACGTCTTCTCCTCCCATCCTCCGATCCGGCTGCGGATCTCACGGCTCAAGGGCATGGCCTACCAACAGCTCAAGATGGAACCGTCGGCGTGACCGGCCGCACCTGGCTGCTCGCCGCAGGCCTGTTCGTTCTGGCCCTGTCGGTGACCGTGGGTGTCCTGCTCGCGACGCGGGCGGTGCTCCGTCGCCGATTGCGGATGTGGGCTCGCAACTCGCTGTGGCGGTTCCGTGCCCGGGTGGACCGCTACAAGCTGGTCGAGCGGGACCGGATCCGGGAGGCGCTGCTGCAGGACCCGGTGGTGCTCGCCGCCATCGAGGCCCATGTCGCCCTGCACGGTAGCGCCGAGTCCCAGGTGCGCATCCGGGTCAACCAGTACATCGATGAGATCGTCCCGTTCTTCAATGTGCTGTCGTACTACCGCATCGGGTACAATCTGGCGCGGCTGACGATCCACCTGCTCTACAAGGTGACGGTCACCGCCAAGGACCAGGCGGCCGTCGACGCGATTCCCAGGCGGGATGTGGTCGTCTATCTCATGAACCACCGGAGCAACGCCGACTACGTCGTGGTCGCCTACGTGCTCGCCAAGATGGTGAGCATCAGTTACGCGGTGGGGGAGTGGGCCCGGATCTGGCCGCTGGAGTTCGTGTTCAAGAGCTTCGGCAGCTACTTCATCCGGCGCCAGTTTCGCGAGCCGCTGTACCACACGGTGCTGGAGCGCTACGTCCAGCTCATCACGCTGCACGGGGTGACACAGGGCATCTTCCCCGAGGGGGGCTTGAGTCGTGATGGTGCGCTCCGGCCGGTGAAGATCGGGCTGCTCGATTACATCGTGCGGACGCTGGACGATCCGACATTCGATCGCGATATCTGGCTGGTGCCGGTCGGGATCAACTACGACCGGGTGCTGGAGGACCGTTCGCTGATCCGCGAGCGCATCGTCGGTGGCAGGCGGCCCGGGCGCTGGACCCAGTTCGGCGGGGTGCTCAACTATCTCGGCTGGAACCTGGTGCGGCTGTTCACCGGCCAGTTGCGGCGCTACGGCCGGGTGGCGGTGACCTTCGGAACGCCGCTCAGCACGCGCGCGTGGCTCGCGACGGAACCGACCGGAACGCTCGGATTGCCCAAGGCGGAGCGGCTGCCGGCGGTGCAGCGGCTGGCCGAGTCGGCGCTCGAGCGGATTGGGGCGGTGATCCCGGTGACCCCGGTCCCGCTGGCGGCGGCGGCGCTGCTCTCCTTTGGCGGGAGTGTCGTGGGCCGGGTACGGCTGCTGGAGCGGATGGAACAGTTGCGCGATCAGCTGGAGGCCCGCAACGCGCAGGTGATGCACCGCGAGTTGCCGATTGCGGAGGTGTGGGAGCGTGCCTGGCGGATGTTCCGCATGCGGCGCCTGGTCATCGTCCAGCGTGATGACCTGGTTATCCTGCCCTCCGAACGCCCGCTGCTCGAGTATTATGCCAATTCGATTCGCCACCTGCTGCCGGCTGCGATGGTGACGGCGTGGTCGCCGGCGGAGGAACATGATGGGACGCTGCCGCGGCTCGCGACCCGGGACGAACTCGACATCATGACGAAGGAGCTGCCGGTTTTGCCGCGGAAGCGGTAGGATCAGCCGTTGGCCGTTAGCCGTTGGCCGTTGGAATAGAGCATTCAGCGACAAGCGTTCAGCGGTCGGCCGACCGCCTACCGCCTAGCGCCTACTACGAGGAATCGCTTGAGGTCGGAGGAGAGTGTCCCGCATGCAGCTGAACAGCGCCGTGGATGTCCCGCACGTCATCCAGCTCGCCGTCGCCCCGGTCTTCCTGCTTTCGGGCATTGGCGTGACGCTCGGCGTACTCACGACCCGACTGTCGCGCATCATCGACCGGGCCCGGGTGCTGGAGGTACAGCTGCCGGAGACGACCGGGACGACGCATGAAATCGCGGTCACCGAACTGGGGTCGCTCTCCCGCCGTGCGGAGCTGGTGAATCGCGGCATCACGCTGTGCACCGCGGCCGCGCTGTTTGTCTGCCTGCTGATCGCCTGCCTCTTCATCGGCTCCCTGCTCGACCGTGCCCTGGTCGTCCTGCTGGCGGGGTTGTTCGTCGCCGCGATGGTGGCGCTCATCGGCGGCTATATCAGCTTCCTGCAGGAGATTCTCCTGGCCACGCGGAGTCTGCGGTTCGGGCGGCCGCGGAGTCCTGTAGTGCCGTGAGCCTGCCCTCACCTACTGGCCCCCTTCACCCCCCGGGAGTCACCCCTTGGCCTCCTGGCCCTCACCCCCTGACCCCCTCTCCCGCAAGCGGGAGAGGGGGACCCCATCGATGAGTGGTGTTCTCCCCCTCTCCCCGACAGGGGAGAGGGGGCCAGGGGGTGAGGGCGGCAGGCCGAGAGGTGAGGCGGTGGGATACTGACGATGCCCCGTCTCCTCCTCCTCTCCAATTCCCGCAATCCCGGCGCGGGTTACCTCGAACACGCCCGGGGGCCGATCCGGGACTTCCTGGGCGCCGCTGTTGCCGAGGTGTTGTTCATTCCCTTCGCGGCGGTGGAACGGAGTGGCGAGGCGTACACCGCGCAGGTGGCGGAGGGGCTGGCGCCGCTGGGGATCACCGTCCGGTCGGTGACGGGCACAGCCGATTCGCTGGCCGCCGTCGAGGCCGCGGCGGCGATCGTCGTCGGTGGTGGAAACACCTTTCACCTGCTCACGCGGATGTACCAGACCGCATTGCTGGCCGCGGTGCGGCGGCGGGTCCTCGCCGGTGTGCCGTACATCGGCTGGAGCGCCGGCGCGAACCTCGCCTGCCCCACGATCTGCACGACGAACGACATGCCGATCATCGAGCCGCCGTCGTTCGCTGCACTCGACCTCGTCCCGTTCCAGATCAATCCGCACTACACCGACCAGGTGCTGGCCAATCATGGTGGCGAGACGCGGGACGACCGAATCGCGGAGTTCACGACGGTCAATCCGGCGGTGGAGGTGTTCGGTCTGCGGGAGGGGAGCTGGCTCGTAGTGGAGGGCACAACGGTGGCGCTGGGCGGGCCACACTCGATGAAGCTGTTCCGTCACGGCAAGTTGCCGCGGGAGGTGGGGCCGGGGGTGGTGCGGGGGTAGGTCGGGCCTCCGTGCCCGACCCTCGGTGCCCGACCGACCCAGGATCGCTTCCGCGACGGCCGTCCTCACTCCCTGTCCCGCTTCACCTCCCGGCCCGCACCCCCCCCCCCCCCCCGCCCCCCCCGGGGGGGGGGGGGGGGGGGGGGGGGGGGG
>JANMYS010000033.1:0-42179 GCA_031382385.1 Gemmatimonadota bacterium | reverse complement strand
GGCCAGCCCCGCCACCGCCGCCACCTGGCCGTACGTCGCCACCCGGCCGCGCGGGATCCGCCGCACGACGGCGTAGATCCGGTCAGAGGCCCCGGGCCCCCCATTCGCCCGGGGATCACCCTCACCCATCGCCCGGGCGGGCAGAGGCGAGCGCCGGCAGTGCCATCGCTCCGACGGGCGTCGCATCGCCGGTCACTACCCGCCGGTGATAGTCCACCTGACCAAGGTGGTAGGCGAGGTGGGTCACCAGGTGGAGCAGGAGGTCGTCGGTGGCGTACCGGTGCCCGGCGAGCGGGAGTGGAAATTCCCGCTGCAGGTCGGCGGTGGTCAGCCGCCCCAGGGAGTGACGGACTTCGACTTCGGCCGCGGCGAGGCCGGCCGCCAGCTCCGCGCGTGACAGGTTCCGGGCCGCGAACTCACGGTCCCGGTCGCGCACGTAGCCGGTGCCGCCGAGGGTCGCTCCCACGAAATGACGCAGATTTCCGGCGACATGGAGCGCGAGCGTTCCCGCCGAGTTAGGCAAGCCGGGCGGCTGGCGCCACGGCAGGGCGTCGTTGGGGTAGGCGTCGATCGACCGGCGGAGGGCCTGCAGGTCCCGTGTCAGGAGCGCGGCCACGCGGGCGAGGAAATCGGCAGTCTCAGGCATGGGCATCGCGCTCCATGATCCGGCGCAGGTGGTGGGCCGTGTGGTAGACGGTGAAGGCCAGCATGTCGCGCACCGTGAGCATGCCGAGCAGCGGATGGGGCAACTGGTACCGGTCCAGGGCCGCGTCGGGCCAGCGGCCGAAGGCGTTGACCAGGTCCACCGTCGCGCGGGACCACTCCGTCAGGATTTCCGCGCGGCGCGCCTCGGGGTTGGCCGGGAGCGGCTCGGGCGCGGGGGCAAAGCGCCCCGCCGTTCCACCTGCCGCCAGCAGGGCGAGGTAGCGAACGCGAATGCGCTCGAAGCCCTCCGAGCCTCCGCGGTGGCGGCCAAAGCGCAGGCCCAGCATCAGCCGGGGAAGGTTCAGCGCCTTCACCAGCGGCCGGGTGGCGCGAGTGAGATGCCGAATATGGCCCTCCGGCGCCCAGGCGGTGCCCTGTGCGGTGAAGAACCAGCCTGCCGGCGGGACGGTGAAACGGGCGTGTCCTTCGGCGAGCAGGGCACCGAGCGCAGTCCCGAACTCGGTCGGTGTGTGCGGCGTGCCGGTCGGGAACGCCTGGGGCAGGGGAGGGACGGTCACGAAGCCCGGCGGCCGGTGGACTCCTCGGGATCGCCAGCCACCGCAGCGTTCAGCGCGGAGGCCGTGATCCTGGAGTGGGTTGCCGACCAGACCGGCTGGTGGTTCCGCAGCAGGATCGCCTGGGGCGAGGCGTGCCGGACACCCAGCAGGGTCGCGAGCGCCTGGGAAACCGAACGCTGCGCGAGGACATCGAGCTGAAACACCGGCACGTCGGGCCGGGCGGCGGCGAAGGCTTCCACCTCCTCACGAGCAAGCAGCGACGTGCCGCAGCGGAAACTGTGCTTGTAGAGGAAGACCGGCCCCATCGACGGCAACTCCGCCATCACGGCCTCGGTGGTCGCCCCCGTCAGCGGACGGATCGAGGCGGGCGAACTCATTCGGCCTCCGGTGGTGCTGCGAGGAAACGCTCCAGTGCGCCGGCGAGCTGCTCGATGCGTTCCGGGCCGGTCTCGCGATTCAGCGGGAGCTGCCTCCCCGCGATGCGCCACTCGATGTCCTGCCAGCGCGACACGGCGTCGTTTCCCGCCAGTCGTGCTGCTTCGATGAACAGGGCCTGGATCCCGCCCTCCCATACCAGGCGGAACCCCATGCCGCGGCGCTGGAACTCGATGACGGCGTGGGGCGTGGTCGCGTCGGGGTACTCCAGGCTGATCATGCGAAAGCCGTACGCCTGGGCGACGGACTGAATCCTCAGGCGCGCCTCGTCGAACGGCTCAGGTCGGGTGCGGGAAGGCGTCGTAGGCATCGAGCCCAAAATGTACGTGGGCCCGACGGAGCAAGAAAGCGGGCGACCGGGTTTCCCCCGGTCCTCTCTAGAACTGGGCCGTCACCTTGTTGGGCCCGCTGAGATTGGTCTTGCAGAAGGATTCCCCGGCGCCGGGGGCGCAGAAGGCAAGCCCTTCGAGGCGGCCGGGGGTCTGGTTGGCCGCGAGAATGGTCCAGGTAATCGCGGCCTGCCCGGCAACGTTCGTCACCGGGTTGTTGGGTACGGCGGTGCCAACAGAGAGCTGGAGAATGATCGCGTTGCCCGAGACCACCTGGCCGTTGTCATCCGTGACGGTGAGCGTGAACGTGACTACCCGGTCCTGCCCGGGATTGCCGGTCTCATTCTTGTTGGTGACGGCAACATTGTAGGTCTTGGTAGGATCGCTGCTGGAGCCGCCGCACGCCAGCACCACGGGGAGGCCGAGCAGGAGCAGGGGGAGCAATCGCATGGGGGCCTCGGGACAGGGGAGTGCGGAGTTGAGCGTCGGTGAGAAACTACCCGTCACCCTTCGTTGGGGAAGGGCTCAAGTCGACCTGCCTCATTCTCGGGCAGGCGATCGGAGCGGGTACACCTCGCAGTGCGCGGAGCGAGGGCCGTAGGCGACGCAGAAGGCACCGGGACGGCGCCAGCGGGAGGCCCACAGCGACATCACGACGCGGTCCTGACCGCTGAAGTGCGCGGCGGGCGACGGGTCGTCGGTGGAGCGGACGTGCGTATGGAGGGTTCCGATCCACTGCGGCGGGCCACATTGTTCGAGCGAGTTCTCCGCGTTGGCAGTCAGCGAATCGGCCACACCGGGCTCGAGCGGTCCTGCCGCAGTGACGATAACGGAATCGCGGCCCACCGCGCCTGCCAGGCATGCCACGCGCTCCTGCTGTGCGATGACACTCGCGTCCCAGACGGATCGGATGGTGGCCCCCGCCGCGGGCTCGAACACCCATACCGGCTGTGCCGGGCCGAACAGGATCGCGGTGACGACAGCCGCAGACCAGCCCATTGGGCCCGGGCGGGGCGTTGAGCTCATCGGTTGGCTCCGGACAAGAGGCGGGCGCTGGTGGCCAGAGTGGGCCGGTGCAGCGCTCAGGCAGGAGAGCTTTTTGGGTGACGAGCCCGCCCGATAGGAGGAGGTCGTCGCCGGGGAGTTTGCCCCGCTGCCCCTCGCGTACCCAATGGTATACCCGCCGGACCACGGCGCGTTCTCGCCGTCAACGATTCCTTCAGTCTCAAATCTGGCCTGGGGCGAGCGCTGGAAAAAGGCCTCCCGGAGGGCCCGGATGGTCTGGTGAGATCGCTCCTCACGCGGTGGGCACCTGGTCCTGAGTGGAAGGGGTGCCGGTCGGCACTTGTGGGAGGAAGTGCCGTAGTCCCCAACGGCTCCCGTGCCGGTCCTATCTGACATTGGCCCTTGCGGTTTGGCGGTGTGTGCACTACTTTCATCCCGCATTCCCGAACGTCATTGACGAGCGGTAAGGTACGAGGAACAGACTGGGGCCTCGCAAGTGCGCAGGCCCCGTTCTTTTTAGATGTGGGAGCGGTCCGAATGGCCCGCCCCTCAAGACCTGCGGCAGACGCAGGGCCCAGCGTGAGGGCATGTTCACGAGTCACACGTAGTCGGTTTGTACGGCCTTGCCGGACTCCGATTACAGTATACAGGGAGTTTGTCATGGCACGTGCTACTGGCACCGTGAAGTGGTTCAATGACGCCAAGGGGTTCGGTTTCATCACCCCCGAAAGCGGCGAGAAGGACTGCTTCGTTCACCATTCCGCCATCGAGGGTCAGGGCTTCAAGAGCCTCTCCGAGGGCGAGCGTGTGGAATTCGACATCGTTCAGGGCGCCAAGGGTCCGGCCGCTGAGAAGGTTGTCCGGCTCGGGCGCTAAGCGCCTGGTCGCGTAGAAACGGATGGAGTGCCCGTCCGCCGCAAGGCGGCCGGGCCCACCCAGCCCCGCTCGCCGGGGCAATCTGAGGCAAGGGAGATCGGCGGATGAGCGAAGTGATTGTGGGTGATGGCGACCGCATCGAAGTCGCGCTCAAGCTGTTCAAGCGGAAGGTGCAGCGTTCGGGGATCCTCAAGGAACTCCGCCGTCGGCGCCACTACGTGAAGCCGAGCGAGGCGCGTCAGCTCAAGCAGGCTGCCGCACGGCGTCGTCGCCGCAGCGCAGGCCGCGGAGAGCGCGAGCGCACCTGAGTCCCCCGGCCCGGCATTCCGGGCCGAAGAAGTCGACTGAAGCTGCGCCGGCCTCGAGGCCGGAGACCAAAACGCCGGATGCGGTCCCACCCGCCTCCGGCTTTCGTGTGTCCTGGCCTGACTCCGCATCCTAGCCCAGGGGCTTTGCGAGGACCGTCAACTGACGCCCCCACTCAGTTAATTCCTCGATCCGGCCCCAACCGCGCCTCAGGAAGAAATCCGCCTGATTCGTGGTCTGCAGGTGAAGGACCGCCCACCCCTGCCTCCTCGCCTCCGCCTCCACTTCCCGCACCAGCAGGCTTGCCACACCGCACCCACGCCAGGGTGGGGAGACGTAAAGCGAGCTGAGCCAGGGGCCGAGCGCCGGTCGTGAGGGAAGATCGGAGGGGTCCAGACTGGCGGTGCCGACGAGATCCGCGCCGTTAAGCGCAATCAGAGTGGTCGGCACGCCGTGCGGTTGCAGTGCCGCGGCAAAGCCGATCATCCAGGCGTCGGAAGTAACGCCAGTGAACTCGTATGACCATTCGCCGTAGATCCACCGGGCGACCGATGGAATCAGCTCGGGTCGCTCCAGCAGCGGGATGACCCGCAACTCGTAGGATCGGGACTCGGCGTACCGGGTATTGGTGTCGCCCGGTCCACTCTGGCTGCTCAGCGGGACGGCTTGTCCTTCGGTGCCCGTCCAGTGCTCAGGACGTGGCGGACCCAGGCCTGGGCGGCGGCCAGGGCCTTCCGCTTGCCACCGTATGTGACATCGCCGAAGAAGCTCACGAACCGCGCGCGGACCCCGGTCTTGGTGGTCTGGTATCCCAGTCGGATGAAGAAACCGTGGGTGCGGCGGTGATCGATCCGTGAAATGCCCGGGAGTTTGGCCGGGAGTGGACCCTTGATGAGCGGCTTCGGGCGGGGAGCGGCACGCTTGCGCGTGGGACGGCTCTTCTTGGCGACGGGCATGGGGGAAACCATCGGTCAGTGTGGTGACCAGCAGTCCAGGTGGTGGCGGCTGCCGGTGCTGCTGTTACCCGCAACAGTTAATGAAGGGCTGCGTTCGACGGTGGACAGGTGGAGCGGCGGGGACTGACACGGCATAACGTAGCCGTCCGTTCATGGATGCGCAACGTACCCGGGATTCAGCCCAGCCAGTGGTCGGCCGCCCGCTTCCCGTAGTACATGCCGAAGCCGGTCCCGACCATGCTGAGCAGGAACGCGGTCATGAAGCCGACCCGCTCCCCGATCCACCAGCCGACGTAGCCGCCGAGCGTGGCGCCGATGAAACTGAACAGCTTTGTCATCATGGTCCTCGAGGGCCGTAGAGTCCGGGACGGTCGAGCTGCCCGCACGGATTCATGACCTGACGATGCCGATCGCCTTGCGTGAGCGACAATCGAGCCGCAGGCGATGGCCTGGGGTCAGTCCGTACCGTCCGGGTGGGTCGATGTCGTAGTCCCCCCGCAAGTTGCCGGTCCCTGGCCCGCCGTCGGACTGCGCCAGTGTGAGGCGGGTTCCATCCCGCGGATCCATCAGGTGGACGAGGCAGGTCGCTGACGTATCCGAGACCAGTGGGAACGCCGGGTCGGGCTGAAATTGCTGTGGCAGGCGCACCGCAGGGGCGCCGGCGGAAGCCCAACCGGTGGGGCTGGCCGCACAGGCCATGGCGCCCAGGAGGGAGAGGAAGACAATCCTTGAGTGGATCATGGGAACCCGCTCCGTAAGGCGTGGACTCGACGGCGATGAAGGATATCCAACCTGAGCGACAGGAACCATGCGCGGCGCCGGAATGCCTCATCCGACGGCCTTATCACGATCACTGTACCCTGCTCGTAGACTGAGCGGCCACTCCACCAGTCGTGCGGCATGCCCACCATCGCCCCACACTGCTTCCAGCGCTGCCCGCACTTCCGGCAGGGGATCTCGGCTACGGCGCCCCCGGTACTGCCGCACAGCGGACCAGGTGCCGACGTAGCCCAGCAGCGCATCGAGGTTCCATTCTGCTGACATGGCAAACGAAGGCGACGCGATCGGAGTGAACGGCAGGTCGAGGGTCGCGTAGCCATTTTCGACCATCTCACGCTCGGGGGGCCAGCAGCCGGCCAGGGTGTGGTCGTAGAACTCCCGCAGGATGACATCCACCTTAGGCTCGATACGGCAGAGCGAGTAGGTCCATACGGCGATCACGCCCCCGGGCACCAGACACCGCGCCACCTCGGCAAAGAACCGCGGGAGGGTGAGCCAGTGCAGGGCCTGCGCCACGGTTACCAGGTCGAGTGACGCCGTGCGGATGGGAGCGACTTCCGCCAGGGCTGCTACCCGCTGTAGCATCGTTGCATCCGCTGAGGCGAGCTGGGCGCGACTGGCGTCGGAGGCGATGACCACGCGGAATCGCCGCGCAAGCGGCGCAGCTGCCTGGCCCGAGCCTGTGGCACAGTCCCAGGCGCGCTCGCGCGCCGGGCTGATCGTGCCGAGCCAGTCGAAGAGTGCATCAGGGTAGTGGGGCCGGAACCGGGCATAGGCGGCGGCAGTTGCCGAAAAGTGATCGGGATACACTGGTGGCACGGCAGGCTAGCCCGGCGAGCGCTGGGTCGCGGTCAGTTTCGCCGACCCGCGGAGTGTCTGCAGCACCACGCAGTATCGCTCGGTCAATCGCAGGAGCGTCTCGCGCTGCTCGGTGGTGGCCTCGGTTTCGAACACAAACGTGAGGCGGATCTCCCGAAATCCTACTGGTGCGTCCCGGTCGACCCCCAGCGTACCGCGGAAATCGATATCTCCTTCGGCGCGCACGGAGCCCTGACGAATCGTGACGCCGATCGCGGTCGCCACGGCCTGCATTGTCACGCCGGCGCAGGCGACCAGGGCTTCGAGCAGCATGTCGCCGGAACAGGCCTGCATTCCGCTGCCGCCGGTCGCGGGATGGAGCCCGGCCACTACCAGCGCCCGGCCGGTTTCCACCCGGCAGGTGAGTGCGCCGGACTCGAGTGACCCCTCGGCTGCAAGCGTCACGAGGGCCGATTCGGGCTGGTCGCGGTAACGTTGCTTGATCGGCGACTGGACGGCGCGGAGATCATCTGGGGTCATCTGCGACCGGGCTCGGGGAAGGAGAGCGGCATCAAGGAGGTGTGACCTACGGCCCGCTGCGGTAGTGTGCTATCACGCGAGCGACCATACCCTGGTTGTCGAAGAACATGCATTCGGCGGCCGCGAGGTGTTGCACACTCAGGTACTCGATGACCACACTGTTCACGCCGGGGTAGGCTGCCCGCAACACGAAATGCAGATCAGGATACCGTGCGAGCGCGCGGCTCCAATACTCCCGCACGGCGGCCTTTCCCCGCAGCGTTGCTTCCCTGCCATCCATTACCGCCG
This sequence comes from Gemmatimonadota bacterium, assembly GCA_031382385.1. Lineage (GTDB taxonomy): Bacteria > Gemmatimonadota > Gemmatimonadetes > Gemmatimonadales > GWC2-71-9 > JADJOM01. Next base: position 34,643 of record JANMYS010000033.1, on the reverse strand, counting down.
CAACGAACGGTGATGTGACTTCGATTCCCTCGGCGTAATGGGAGAGAATCGGCTCGAGCCCATGGCTGTTCCACGCCGCGATCCAGCGTTGCGCAAAGGCCTCGGCCTCGGACTGGTTCACGGAGCGGCGCTGATCGCGCCTGGACCGGCCAGCAGGCTCGCCGGCGTCCCCAGGGTCACCTTCCCGCCGGCGAGCACCCGGGCATACCAGCCACGCCGTCCCACCGTGGCACGGAGGAATGCCGGCCCCCGCTCGGTACCGATGTAGGGCAATGCGTACAGCCGATCGCAGGGATCACACGCCGCCGAAACCTCGAGCAGCACTTCGCCGATCTGCAGCCGGACGCCGGGTTGCAGGGCCGCCTCGGGGATTCCACCAAGGGTGAGGTTTTCGCCGAGGTGCCCCGGAGCAACGGGCCAGCCTTCCGCGTTGAGCTGGTCGAGCAGGTCCTGCGTCATGAGAAGAATGGCCTGCTCGGGGTCACCATGGAGTGTCCGGGTGCGGTAGTCGTTGTAGTCACCGGCCGCACCGGCGGGAGAGATCTCGAGTGCCGGGACCGCACGCTTGGGCAGGCCGGGCTCCCCGGGAGTGCGCGATTTGATGCTGAGCTGGACCAGATACCCCGTCATGTCGACCTCATGCTTCTACGGAGAGCACCCGCGCCATCACGCGGTCGTGCTGCACATCGGTCCCGACCACGAACATCTTCTGGCCCACGTCGGTGAATCCGCACTTTTCATAGAAGGCAATCGCGCGGGGGTTCTGCTCCCACACGCCGAGCCAGAGGGTCCGGGCCCCTCGGGCCACCGCCGAAGCTATTGTGGCGGCCATGAGCCCTTGGGCGACCCCCCGGCCGTGCCAGGCAGGGTCGACGTAGAATCGGGCCAGCTCGAGGGGGGCGGGACCGATGACCCCAGCCGGGGTGGAGCCGGGGCAGAGCTGGGCGAAACCGGCAAAGGCATGATCGTCCTCGGCGAGGATCGTGGTCCATGCCGGGTCGGTCAATTCGCGATACTGGTGCTCCCGCGAGTAATGCGCGGCGAGAAAGCACGCGAGATCTTCGGGGCGGTTGTCCCTGCCAAAGGCCTCGGCGAACATCCGCGCCGCAAAGGTCGCGAGCGCGTCTGCATCGGTGCCGGCTGCCGGTCGGAGTTGGACCGTCATCGCTGAGGTGGTCGGGCGGGTCGCGGGGGGGATCCTGAAACCTACTCGTCGGCGGCTGCGATCAGTGAATGGGCCCGCGCGATGAAGGCATCGTAGGCCTTGCCCCACAGGCCGGATGAACGTGACTTCTTGGGCAGCGCCTGGATGAGCTCGAGCAGTGGGCGGAGCTTCGGATCGGCGTAGTCTTCTGCCTCGATCCCCTCCAGCACGGAGCTCCTGGGGATCAGGCCTTCGAGAAAGGCCCGGGCACGGACCGCGATCTCATGTCTGCGACCAGAACGAGGGTCCGTGGGCATACTCCGGAGCGGGTGGAGGTGTGGCGGTCGGTGTCAGTGGGAGCCGACGTCGTCCCGGTGCACGGTTGCCGGGGAGAAGGCGGGGAGGCAGATGGCGACGTATTCCGCGCCGTCCGCCTCAGGCGAGCTGTACCGGATCCATTCGCCCGGTGCGGTGATCACCGCCTGGCCGGCTCGTACATCGAGCACGCCGTCGTTGTGTTCAACGCGCAGCATGCCGCGGAGCACCAGGGTGATTTCCTCGAATCCAGGACGCTGTCCCGGTTCCTGCCAGCCGCCAGGAGAGACCATCCGCGCCACGCTGACATGGGCGTCGCCGGAATTGACCCGACCGGCGTATTCTTCGATGCGCTTTGGCGGCTGGCCCGCCGCGGCGATGACCGTGGGCTGGCTGATGATCCGTGGCATGGGTAGCGGACTCCTACCAGGCGAGCAGCCCCAATTCATCGAAGAACACGGAGACGGCGACGAGCGAGGTGAAGCTGGGCGCGCTCTTGAAGGCGTGCGCGGCCTCACGCAGTGGCACGGTACCGGTGTGGCCGGTCCGGGCGCGATACTGCCGGTGGGTGTCGCCCAGGTCGCGGAAGACCATCCGCAGCGCGGTGACTTCACGGGCCGCGGCGTCACTCTGGGACAGGGCGGACTTGCCCCCCGTCCGTGCCTTGCGGGCACTGGGACGGGCTGCGCCGGTGCGGCGATCGACGGCGCGGCCGGCATCGTCGACCCGGGCCCGCACACGATCTGCGAGGGACCTGGTACCGGAACGCGCCGCCGAGCTGGAATTCTTTTCAGCCATGATGTCCTGCCATGAATGAGAGAAGGCCTGACTTCTGGTCGGGTGGCCCAGATCACAATATAAGCGCATGGGAGCCCGCGAGGAAGGCGGTACCAGTCTAACGATTGATCCGGCGCGCCCGCGGCCGCGGGCGCGCGCCGGCTGACCGGGAGCGTGTCGGCGTCCGCCAGCGTTGGGCGCGGCGATCCCGCGGAGATGTAAGGCGCCGAGCCGCGCCTCCGTCTTCCCGGCAGCAGACGGTGCACCGGAGACGATGGGACGTCGGGCGAGAACCGGAAGGTGCTGGCTGCGAGCGGAGCGTCGGATGGGAGGCGGGAATGATCGGGCGCGCGGGTCGCTCAGGCCGGGGCGTGGGTGGCGTAGCGGAACACGGCAAGGAAATGGCAGGTGCTGCCACCGAGCACGAAGAGGTGCCAGAGTGCGTGGTGGTATCGGGGGCGATCCCAGATGTAGAAGATGACCCCGGTCGTGTAGAGCAGGCCACCAGCAACGAGGAGGCCGATACCGGGCCCCGGAAGCACCGCCGCCAGGGGACGCATGGCCACCACCGCCAGCCATCCCATGCCGAGGTAGAGCAGCGTCGAAACCACCTGGAGGCGGACGCCCAGCAGCAGCTTGAAGAGAATGCCGCCGACGGTCAGCCCCCAGATCACACCAAAAAGCGACCAGCCCCAGGCACCCCGGAGCAGTCCGATCGTGAATGGGGTGTAGCTGCCGGCAATCAGCAGGTAGATCGCGGCGTGATCGATCCGCTGAAAGACCCGCTTGGCCTCTCCCGGGGGCAGGGCATGGTAGATGGTCGAGGCGGCGTAGAGCGTCACCAGGGTCGCGGCGAATATTCCGCACGAAACGATCTGCCGCGTGTCACCGTGAGCGGTCGCGGCGAACAGCAGGACGGGAGCGGCCACGAGTGCCGCAAGGAGGCCGAGCCCATGACTGAGGGCGTTGGCCAGCTCGGCCGGGTGGATCCCCCCGGCCTGGCGCGCGGGGGAGGCGTCAGCGCTCCTCGTGGCCTCTGGCATGGCGTCACGATGCATGGTCACCTGCCCGATGCTCCGGACCGCGCGGCGGGTGGGGCGAGTGCGCGCAACGCCTGAAGATCCAGCGGCCGGGTGAACATGGCGAGCTCGCCCGACGGTGTATGCGGCCATTCGGACGGCGGGCGATCCCGGTACAACTCGATACCGTTCTCGTCCGGGTCGCGCAGGTAGAGCGCTTCGCTGACCCCGTGATCGGCCGCGCCATCCAGAGCGACGCCCGCCGCGTCCAGGCGACGGAGGGCATCGGCCAGCGCCGGTCGATCGGGATAGAGCAGGGCCAGATGATAGAGCCCCGTGGTGCCCGGCGGAGGTGGTGACCCACCCAGGCTCTCCCAGGTGTTGAGCCCGATATGGTGATGGTAGGTACCAGCGCTGATGAACGCCGCCTCCCGGCCGAGGCGCTGGGTGAGGCTCAACCCGAGCACGCCACAATAGAATTGGAGCGCCCGGTCGAGGTCGGCGACCTTCAGGTGCACATGGCCGACCGTGACCCGCGAATCGATTGCTGGAGCCGTCATCATAGGATTGAAATATGTCGACTCCGGCGGCTTTCTGCTGCGGCAACGTTGGAGTGCAGGGAACGCGCGAACCCAGCGGCCGGATCCTGTCGAATGACCGCAGAAGGGCAGTATGGGGTGGCGTGGTGGAGCCCCGGCATCCGGGTGGTGCCCTCAGTACACCGGTTGGGCGGCGTCGGCGAGAATGATGACCACAAGGCCGGCAGTTCCGACCACACCGCCGATGAGGCCGAAGGTCTTGCCGGCGCTGAAGTGCGGGACGGCCAGGGAGCGGATCGAGGTGAGCGCAATCGCGCGGCGTGCGCGCGGCTCGTCCCGGCTCAGCGTGCCGAACAAGGAATCGCCTGACACCCGGGGTCCATGCAGCCAGATCCGCTCGCCCGCCGAATCGGTGACCTGGACGTCCGCGGCGTGGTGTGATTCCAGGTAGTGAAGAATGCTCTGGGGCCCGGCCGAAAGATCCACGGCGCGGTTGGTCGTGCAGGCCAGACCAGAGAGCAACGCCGCAGAAAGGGCGCAAGCCAGTCGAGTGCGCATTGTGGGTTTCTCCATTCGCTGCCCTGCGGTGATGAGGCTTCCGGCTAGAGGCAGATCATGCGGAATCGAGTCTAGCGGTGTCGGGCGACCATGAGATTGGCATCGTAGCCGCCCTGAACCGGTCCGCCGAGGACGAAATACAGGTCCCGTGAGAGCGTGAGCGACGGGTCGCCCGCCTGTCCGACGATGATCCGTTCCGGGGTTTCCCATGTTCCCCGGGTCTGCAGACGGGTCCGGAAGATTCCCGTCGCCCCCTTGTCGTCATACAGCAGTTCGATGCCGTCCAGGGAGAACGGGGAGCCCTCCGTTCCGGCAGTGTTGACGTCCCGGCCGAGGTTCTGGGGCGGGTCCCAGACCCCGGCGACTTTGTGCGACATCCACAGGTCCTCGGCGCCCTGGCCACCCGGCCGCGACGACTCCCAGAACAGGATCGTCTCGTCGAGCGTGAGGTGCGGGTTCTCGTCGCCCGAAACGAACGGGAACCCGACGGTGCTGGCCAGCACCGGCACCGACCAGGTGGCGCCGGTCTTCTCCGCGTAATAGATCCCGGGCGATGGGCCGATGCCCCCGGCGCCATAGGTGAAGAGAAGACGATCGCCGTCCTGCGACACCCACTCGTCGCCCGCCAGCACGCCATCCTGAGTGATGGGCGCACCGAAGGTCTGGGGTTCCTGCCACACGCCCTGGACTCGTGACGCCACATAGAGCTGTGCGCCGAGTGTGTCGTACGGTGGCGTGGTCGGCCACCCAGGTCGGAGCGGTCCGGAGACGCGGATCACGCCATTCTGAAGAAAGGTGATGGGATCGATGCGGAGATAGGCAAAATAAATCGTGTTCCCATCGGGTGAAATCATACCGCTGTCCTCCCACCCGGAGGAGTTCACCGGCGCACCGACCTCGACGGGGGTCTCCCACTCGCTGCCGGACCGGTGTGATGGCCCGGTGGACGCGCAGCCGCCCGTCAGGCCCAGGATGATCCCGGCCAGGGCGGGTCGGAAGAGGCCCGGGTCGGGGCGCGACATTCAGGCGCCCGCCCCACGGCTGACTGCCGCGCGGTACCGGCCCTCCAGGGTACTCTGCCCGTCAACCGTCAGGGCGAGGTCCCGGATCAGGCCGTCCTCCAGACGATAGATCCAGCCGTGTACCGTCAGCGGCTGGTTCCGTTTCCAGGCGTCCTGCACGATTGTCGTCCGGCAGACGTGGGTGACCTGCTCCAGCACATTGAGTTCGCAGAGCCGCTCCACCCGGCGGCCTTCCGGCATGTCGGTGGCGAGGTCGAGTCGATGCCGCTCCGCGATATCCTGGACATGGCGCAGCCAGTTGTCGATGAGGCCGAGCGGCGTTCCCCTCCACGCCGCCTCCACCCCACCGCACCCGTAATGCCCGCAGACAATGATGTGCTCCACGTGCAGCACATCGACGGCATACTGGATGACCGCAAGGCAGTTGAGGTCGGTGTGGACCACGATGTTGGCGACATTGCGATGCACAAAGACTTCGCCGGGCAACAGCCCGACGATCTCGTTGGCCGGAACCCGGCTGTCGGAGCACCCGATCCACAGATAGCGTGGCGCCTGCTGATGCGCGAGCCTCGGAAAGAAGGTCGGGTCCTGCTCCTGCACCGATTTGGCCCAGGCACGGTTGTTGGCCAGTAACGAGTTGGCGTCGGTCATCGGTGTCGGGGGTGTCCTGTCAGTGTGAGAGGCGTCCGGGGTCAGGCCCGTCGGTTCCGCTCGTATCGGGCGAGGTACGCCTCGACCGTCGTGCTGGCGATCACGGTGCCGACGACATCGAGCGGCAGATCATCGAGCGACGTGAACCGCACGCATGATTTGCCCTTGTCAAGCCGCTTGCCCGCCTTGGCGAACTGGGCCGCGAGCCACTTGGCCAGCGCGGGATCCTGGTAGGTGCCGGTGAGGTAGATGGCGTAGTTGTTCTTCTGCGCCGCCAGCGCCGCGTACATCAGCGGCTGACCGTTGTAGGTCTTCGGGTAGCGCTTCAGCGGGATCTCGTAACTGATCATACCCCAGTTCATTGTCTCACGGTAACCGGGTGGAAGGTGTGCGCGAATGGTGCGTCGCACGGCACTGATCACCTTTCGCCGATCGGGCGGCAGGGAGGCGAGATACTGGGCGACGGTCCTGGCCGGGCTGCTCACCATGGGCGCCTTCCTCGATACCGGGGACAATGAGTGGGGATCCCGCCGTCTCCCTCGGCGTGCAACGTCGGCTCGGCGCGGGATTACCAAGGTAGCCGCGCGGTGATTCACCACAAGAACCGGATAGCGGCTCCGCACCAAATGTCGAGATTGGGACCTCACGCTGTCGACCCATTCCCCGTCCGACTCCAGAGGAGACCATGCACCACCCGATCGATCCCGCGATTCTCTATTTCGGCACTCCCGTGGTGCTGGTCAGTTCCCTCAACGAGGACGGGTCGGCCAATCTGGCCCCGATGTCCTCCGCCTGGTGGCTGGGGCGAAGCTGTCTGCTCGGCTTCGGGGCTCGGTCCCAGACCCCGGCGAATATCCTCCGGCGGAGGGAGTGTGTGCTGAACCTCCCATCGGTGGATCAGGTCGCGGCGGTTAATCGGCTCGCGCGAACCACAGGTTCAAACCCCGTTCCGCCCCACAAGGTGGCGATGGGCTATCGCCATGCACACGACAAGTTCGCCGTGGCGGGGCTGACACCGATCGCCTCGGAGTGCGTGGGGGCGCCCCGGGTGGTGGAGTGCCCGGTGCAGATGGAGGCGGTGCTGGAGTCGAGCCTGCCGCTGGCGGAGGGCGATGCCGACCGCCGCGGTCATCTGGTCGCTCTGGAGGTCCGGATCGTCAGGATCCATGTGACCGATGAGATCCGAATGGCGGGCCACACCGATCGAATTGACCCGGAGCGGTGGCGGCCACTCATCATCAGCTTCTGTCAGTTCTTCGGGCTGGGCGCGGTGGTACACCCGTCGACCCTCGGGGAGATCCCCGAATCGGCGTACCGGCCCCGTCGTCCCGCGACGCGAAGCATGGTCGAATCGCACGCCTCCTGATGCGCTGTGTGGCTGGTCAGCCTGCGCGCAGCAGGCGGGTCAGCATGCGGTCCAGCGCGGAGGCGAACGCCTGCCTGGCCCGGGCATCAAACGGTGGCGGGCCCCCGGTATCCACGCCGGCCCCGCGGAGTTGATCCATGAAATCCCGCACCGACAGCCGTTCCCCGATAGTCTCGGAGGTATGCTCCTCGCCCCGCGGATCGAGGACTGCGACGCCCTTCGGCACCAGCAGCGCGGCGAGGGGGATATCCTGGGTGACCACCAGGTCGCCCGCTTCCGCATGGGCGGTGATGTGCTGATCGGCAACGTCGGGACCGCCATCCACCCAGACCGCGGTGACCATCGGGTTCCCGGCGGGCGGCTGCAGCCGCAGGTTGGCGACCAGGATCGCAGGCACGGAAAGTCGCTTCGCGGCGCGGAAGACGATCTCCTTCACGTCCCGGGGCGCGGCGTCGGCATCAATCCAGATCTTCAGGAGCTGCTCGATCGGGAGGAAGTTGGGCTGCGACAGCCAGCTGGGGCTGCCCGGAGGGCTCGCATCAGAGCGATTTGGCCATGCAGATACTGGCCGGCGCTCCCACGTACTCACCGTAGGCCGGGGTCATGACGAAGCCCGATCTGGCATAGAGCGCCAGGGCGGCAAACTGCCGCGGACCGGTCTCGAGCAGCAGCCGGCGTGCGCCGAGATTGCGGGCTTCCGTCTCGAGCGCGACAAGGAGCTGATGACCGATCCCGCTGCCGCGGCCATCGGGGGCGACATACATCCGCTTGAGTTCCGCGGTTGTCGCATCCAGCAGCCGCACGGCGCCGCAGCCGATCGGGGTCTCGCGGACCGATGCGACGAGAAAGGCTCCCCGTCCTTCGGCCACCTCGTCGGGATCGAGGCGGAAGTGCGTGGCGCCCGGCTCGGGGTAGAGGGCGCTGAGTTCCGCGTTGAGCGCCGCGATCAGTGCCTGTGCGGTCGATGAGGCAAGAGCTGCCCGGCGGACGGTCACCATGAGCCTGTGCACTCCTCGCTCACCGATGGAACAGCGCCGACAGGTAGATGTTGACCACCTCGCTGCGCGGGTCGTCGATGAGGTACCCGATCGCCGAATAGGGCAGGATCATCGCACCATCGCCGGCGAATGATCCGCAGGCCGCGACCTGGACCCGGTCGTGCGCGACGCCCGCGATGCAGACCCCGCCCGATACCGTACCCGCCTCGAAGCTGCCACTGCCAACGACGCTGACGTGGCGGCCGGAGGCCTGGTAGCACTTGAACTGATCAAACCAGGCGGAGGACTCGGGGATCGGGGCGCCACGCCCGAAGGTGCAGGGCGACGATTCGCCGGGCGGCACAGCGGGCGAGGCGGCGAGGAGCGGGAGGGTGATGCCGGCAACGCAAAGCATGGCGCGAACGCGACTCATGGGAGCCTCCAGATCGGGGCTGCGACATCCGGGGAGCGGGGCCGTCGCTGTGCGGTCCCGCTATTTCGGCCCCCACCAGTTGTCGCACCGGGTGGAGGTGGGCCGCACGACCGGAGGCGGCAGCTGGGAGTCATCCCCAGCGGGTACGTTTTCGTCCACCCAGCGGGCCAGCATCCCATCCACCTCTTCGGGTGACTGTTCCGGCGCACAGATGAAGGCCGGACACCGGCGGCCGCCCACCATGAGGTACCACATCGAGGGCTGCGCCTCCTCGTTCCGACGGACGTTTGCCGGACTTCCCTCATACGATACGAAATGGAAATCTCGGCCGCGGATGGCGAGGTGCCGCTGTTGGGACTTGAAGGTGGACAATGACCGACTCCGGTCGGGGTGGCCGAGCTGGAAAAGCGCTGCTGGCGAGTTGTCGACAGGAGCTGCGGGCGGGGCACTGGAAAGATAGCCTGACGGACCGGAGGTGACACCCGCCAAAGGCTGACCCCGGCCGGCGCAAGGCCGATCGATACGCCGCCGCGGGAGGACGAACCGGTCGCGTCCTGTCAGGGTGCTGGGCTGCCGTCCGCCTCGGGAAGCTCCAGCAGTTCCGCCAGCATGGCACGTCCCTCGGCCCAGGGCCCGTGCCCGCTGGTCGAATTGATGTGGCCGGCCAGCCCGATACTCCTGAACTCGCTGCCCCACGCCTGGGCGAAAGCCCGGGCCCGCTCGAGGATCACGTATTCGTCGTTCTCACTCGCGACGACGGTCGAAGGAAACGGCAGCGGAATCAGGGGCATCGGCTGCCAGCCCACGGGACCGGGTGGATAGCTGCCGGCGTCGGTGTCGCTCGGACCGACGAGCAGCGCAGCGCGAACCCGCCCGCCGGTCTGCGCGGCCCAGAATGCGACCAGCGCACAAGCGGTACTGTGAGCAGCGAGCACGATCTGCGGGCCGGCGGCGGCAACCGCCGCACTCCGGGTATCGACCCACTCCTGACGGGAGGGCGTCTCCCAGTCGCGCTGCACCACACGCAGCATCGAGGGCTCGGAGCGCTCCCAGTGGGATTGCCAGTGTTCCGGGCCCGAGTCATAGAGGCCTGGCAGCAGCAGGACACGGGGCCGCATTCAGGGGGTCACGTACCGGGCGACGAGTCGGGTCATGGTGGTCATGCTGCGAAAGGTGGCCCGTCGCTGGATCGCCTTCTCAAAGCGGTTGTTATTGAACTTTGACTCGCTCTGTCCCTTGCGGCACAGCCAGTAGATCTCCCGCCCATTCACCTGGAAGTCATCGATGTCGGTCCGCAGCGCCATCGCGGCCTTCCGCCGGTCGGCGGTGAGCGGCTCGGCCAGCAGGCCGACGGAGAAGGCGCGGGCGGCTTCCATCTCCCCCGGAGAGAATGGGCGGTGGCTCGCAATGGCGGCGACTTCGGTTTCGCTGCGGAGGAAGGTGTGTACCTCGTAGCCAAGCGCATGGTGGAGGCGAGCCTCGATCCTTTGAGGCAACGTCGCGGGAACCCGCACAGGGGTGGTGAAGATGACGTTACCGCTGGCGATAAAGGTCTCCACGCCGGTGAGGCCGAGGGCCTCGAACTGCGCCCGCAGCGCGGCCATCGTCACAACGTGGCCACCCACGTTGATCGCGCGCAGGAAGGCGAACGTCCGGCTCACGGCGCCCGCCCCCGGCGCGGTGGCACGCAGGGGTGCCCGACAAGTGGTGTCATCGTCGGGGAGACTCGGCTAGCCGCCGAGGCTGTCCTTAATTCCGGTGATGATGAACTGGGTGGCGACTGCGGCGAGGAGCAGTCCCATGATGCGGGTGAGGACCCGGATACCCGTGGTCCCGAGCACCGCCACCAGTCGTTGGCCCAGCAGCAGCGTCACATAGGAAACCGCCGCCGTGAGGACGATCGCGCCGTAGACAATGGCACTGTGCGTGACGGTTGGCGCCTGGCCTGCGAGGACCATGGCGGTGGAGATGGCACCGGGGCCGGCCAGAATCGGTATGGCGAGCGGCGTGAGCGCGACGTCCTCCTTCACGACGCCCTCGTCGATCTCCTCGCGGGATTCATGGGTGCTGCGCTGCGCCCGCAGCATGTCGAGGGCGACGAGCCAGAGGATGAGGCCTCCCGCGATCCGGAAGGCCGGCAGGGTGATCCCGAGCGCCTGAAAGATCAGCCCGCCCGCCGCGGCAAAGACCACCAGCATGATGGCCATCGCGATACATGCCCGGCGCGCGGTACGACGGCGTTCCCCTGGTGTCTCATCCTGGGTGATGACCAGGTAGGAGGGCACAGCCGCCAGTGGGTCCACGATGAAGAGGACCGAAGTGAACGTGATCAGCGCGAAGTGCGGAAAGTCCCCCATGAACCTCAGTGCTGGGCAGGTGAAGGCGGCGCGGACACCCGCGTCGCCATCCGGTCAGCCGGTGACGAGTTGCGCGTCGAGCTTCATGGGGACCGCGGCCAGGGCCTTCGAAATGATGCAGTTGACCTTGGTTTCCTCGGCCAGCCGCTGGAAATCGGCGGCGGACACGCCGGGAACGACGCCGCGGGTGACGAGGTCGATGCCGGTGAGACCGAACCCTGCCCCGACTTTGGAAAGGTGGACAGTGGCTGTCGTCGTTACGCTGGTGGGTACATGGCCCGCCAGGCTGAGCGCCAGCGAGAGTGCCATGGAGAAGCAGCCGGCATGCGCCGCACCCAGCAGCTCCTCGGGATTGGTGCCACCGCCACTTTCAAAACGGCTGACGAACGAATAGGGGCCTTCGAACGCCCCGCTACCGAGGCGAATGTTGCCACGGCCGCTCTTGAGGTCTCCAGCCCAGCTGGCCTCGGCTTTGCGATCCATGTGTGTGCTCCAGGTGGGAATGCGGATTGAAGGGCAACCGTCGCCAGTTTGCGCCGGCCGATGTGCAGAACGGTGAATCTCACCGGCTCCGAAGTTAGGTACAGCCGAGATGGACGGGAAGGCGCCGGACGTGGAAGTCATCGGTGCCGCCGCGGGGCGCCGGCTTACGGGTCGGCGCCGACCGAATCGTAGTAGGCGGCGATCCTGGCCCGCGCACCGGGCCGGGTATAGACGTCGGGGCGGTGCGACACGATCACCCCCGCGATCACCTCGGCGATCTCTTCCGCGCTCTGGGAGTCTGGCATCTGGCGCGAGTCGGGGCCGCCGTGCATTGCGTTCAGCCCGAATTCCGTGCGGACCACGCCCGGTGAGACGAGCGAGATCTGAATCGAGGGATGTGTCAGCCGGACCTCGTCACGGAAGTTCGCGGTCAGGGCATTCAGAAAGTGCTTGGCGCCGGTATAGGCTGAGCGCATGGCGACGTAAGGGACCCGGCCCAACAGGGACGACACATTCACGACCTGCCCAGTCCCCCGGGTCTGGAAATGCGGCAGGACCTCCTGCATCCCGTAGAGTGCGGATTTCACGTTGATCTGGATCATGCTGTCGATGTCGTCGTCCGTCAGCAGCGTCGGGGCCCGGGTGATGCCCTGCCCGACATTGTTGACCCAGACGTCGATCTGCCCGAACTGCGCGATCACCTGTCGCACGATCCGTCGCACTTCATCCCGGCGGGTGACGTCGGCGACGATGGGATAGGCCCGCTCACCACAGGCGGTGGCAACCGCGCGGAGAACCGCCTCACGCCGCGCGACCAGGGCGACCGAGGCCCCGCGACTCGCCAGCAGGGTGGCCAGCGCGGCACCAATGCCGCCACTCGCGCCAGTGATCACCACGACTTTCCCATGCATTGCGATTCCTTGCAGTGATGGTGGGTTGGGCCCGTTCAGCTCCCACCCGATGGGGCCGCCGGATCGGCGAGAGTCAGGAGCCTGTCCTGGTCGGTGAAGACCAGCGAGGCGCCGTTCACGCAGAACCGCAGCCGGGTCGGGGCAGGGCCGTCCTCGAACACATGGCCGAGGTGGGCATCGCAGCGGGTGCAGAGAATCTCGGTCCGCACCATGCCGAACGCCCGGTCCACATGGGTCGACACGTTTTCCGCGGCGGCGGGCTGGAAGAAGCTGGGCCAGCCCGTACCCGAGTCGAACTTCGCCGTCGAGGTGAACAGGGGCAGTCCGCAGCAGACGCAGCTGTAGACCCCTGCACGCTTGTTGTCGAGGAGCGTGCCGCAGAAGGCCCGTTCGGTCCCCTTGTCCCGGGCGATCGCGAATTGCTCCGGTGTGAGTCGGGCCTGCCACTCCGCGTCGGTCCTTACCACGCGCGCGCTCTCGATGGGCCCGACCAGGACCCCCGTGGCGTTGAACACTTTGACTTTCATGCAGCCTCGCTGACAGATGATGGGACAGCCGACGGCGCCTGAGCGCGCCGGCGTCAGGTATCACAACCGAAGAGCGATACCTCATGGTCGTCCGGTGGCATGCGGACCGTGCCCTGGCGGGTCAGTCCCAGCCGATGGAGCAGCCGGATTGAACTGGCATTGTCCTCCTGGACGACCGCGAGGATGCGAGGGAGTCCGAAGGTCCCGCGTGCCCAGGCCAGGACGGCAGACGCCGCCTCCACCGCGTATCCCCTCGACCAGTAGAGCGGGAGAAAGGCGAAGCCGATGTCGGGATGTTCGAGGGTGTCCCGTTTCACCAGGCCGCACATGCCGATCGGGGTGCCGTCCTGCTTCAGAGTCACCAGGCAGAGACCAAAGCCGTTCCGGGCGTAGCTGTCGATCGGTCCCTTGAGAAGATACCCGCGCGCATCATCCAGGGTACGCACGCCCTTGTCACCGATGAAGCGAAGAAATGACGGCTCATTCAGCAGCCCGAGGATGAAGCCGGCGTCTTCCGTTGTGAATTCCCGCAGGGCCAGGCGCCCGGTTTCGAGCTTCATTGCGGGTGCAGGATCTCCACGGTGGGGCGGGTCATTCGCACGAAGCGAACGGCAACACCATCCGGCAGGAGGGTGACGCGCTCCTCCTCCCGCCGGAAACCCGCAGCAGAATAGAAGGGAACGCCCGGGAGCGTGGCGACCAGCACCAGCTCGCGAAAGCCCGCTAAATGCGCTGCCCTTGCCGACGCGGCCAGGATCTGCCGGCCGATCCCGCGCCGGGCGCAGTCCGGGTCAACGAAGCAGGCCCGGATCCGGGCGGGGTCGCGCGCCGGGTCGAGCAGCGGGTCTTCCTCGTGCTTCATCTGGTTCCCGCCGTAGAGCGTGGCCCGCCGGCTCCAGCCCCCTGCGCCCACGATCCGCGTCTCATCCGTCACTACGAAATAGGTGCGGTCCGCGATCAGCTGGCTGTCAGGTCCGAAGACGTAGCGCAGCGCGCTCTCAATCTCGGCCGGGGTATAATGGCCAACGCTCAACCGCTCGACCGACCTGGTGATCAGGCGTTCGAGGGCAGGGAGATCGGCGAGCGTGGCGAGCCGCAGGGGAAATGCCGGCGCGCCCGGGTCAATGCGCGCGCTCACGGGACAAGGGGACCCAGGGGGCTGGGCGCGCAACCTTGCTGCTTGACCGTGTAGGAGATGGATGCGATCTGCCAACCGTTCGCCGTCTTGAACAGGATGAAGCTGTCGACGCCGCAGTGGGAGAACGCGCCGTTCACATGAAAGTCATACGGCGCCCAGACCTGCGCCAGTGTGCCGGCGATCTGCGTGGTCGGATCCCAGTAGCGCTCGCGCAGCGAACTTGTGTCTGCCGCCAACGAGCGGAGGTAGGTGCTGTCGCCCTGGAGCTGGGGGTGCCCCGGTGTGCCGGCATCGCGGATGGATTGAAATACCGCCCCGGGAACCAGGAGGCGGCGTGAAGCGGCGACATCGCGACGGGCCATCGCCTCGAGCAGGCCGTCCACCGCGGCAAGGACCGCCTGCCGCTCGCTGCCGGTCGCCTCCTGTGCCCGCGCGGGCGCAAGCGGCACGACGGTGAGCACCAGGGCGAACATGAACCAGTCTGATCGGGGCATTGGATTACTCGTGGGAGGTCGTACTGCGATTGAGAAACAGCCCCAGGGGTGTCAGGTGCCCCTTGGACCGGGGCACTGCTCCGATTCCGAGCCGCACGCCACAAGGAACAATGTGACCACGATCAGCGCAACCACAACCCACAGGCCGCCAACCGGATCTCCGGTGCGGAGGGAATCGACGCTGTTCAGGGGCAGGGCTATCCGACAGGAATCGCAGCGGAGGGGCTGCAGGTACGGGATCCCGGAAAGCGAATCGTCGGTGAAGATGATACCGTGCAGGCGGGTCATGCTGCCGCCACGCCAGACCTGGACCTGCTGTCGGGGAGGAAGGGGAGCCGGGGGAGGGAGCGGCTGGGCCTGCCAGCCACCGCCGCATCCGGCGCCAGGGAGGCACAGCAGCAGCAGCAGCAGCAGCAGCGGCAGATGGCGGCGGGCGAGTCGAGTTACCGGTCTGGTCGGCAAGGAGCGGTCTCCGTGATGGGAAGGTCCACGGTACCGGCCGGGCGTCCTCCAGGCGTGACTCGGGTGGCTGCTCCGCTAGGGGGAGGCGTGAGTGGTCGGTGAACGCTGCGGCGGCGGCACCGCCGCGTCCGGGCCGGCGACGGTGGTCCACGTCCGCACATACCAGCGAGTAACCAGCCCGTTCGTCACGTAGGGGTCGGCCAGGGCAAACTGTTCCGCGACGGCGGCAGTCTCACCCTTGAACAGGAGCAGGGCTCCGTCGACCGGATCGGCGAAGGCACCGCCCAGCACAAGTTCTCCTCGTGCGACCGCCTGCTGGCCCAGCAGCAGGTGCGCCTCGCGGTAGGGCAGGCGCCGCGTGGCGTAGTCGGGAACGACCTCGTAGAACAGGAGAAAGTGGGACGTCATCTTGTCGTGCGACTCTCCCAGGTGAGGGACAGGGCAACAATCACCTCTCCGCCTACTCGAGCGGAATGAGATGGGCGTATTGCCCGAGCCATGTCGCGAAGTTCTGCAGTTGCGGGTTCAGGGCCCGGGTCGCGGCGACGTCCCGCGGGGCGCAGAACTCCCGGTTGAAATCGTGCTTGAACTGGAACATGTTGCCGAGATCCTCGGCGCCGGGAAAGCCGAATCCGCGGTACTGCTCGGGCGTTACCGCGTTGTAGCGCACCGGCCGACCCAGGGCCTGGGTGAGCGCGGCGGCCATCTCACTCCCGGTGAGATGCTCGCCGGCGATGCCGACCCGCTGGTTGATCAAGGCTGGCCCTTGCTTGAAGATGCCGAATGCGCAGCGACCGATATCCTCCGCTCCGATGCCGGGCAGCGGATGATCACCCATGGGAAGCGTCAGTACGAGCTGCCCATCCGGTCCCGGCCTGGGTCCGGATCCGAAATAGATGAAGTTGTCCCAGTAGAACGAAGTGAGCAGATAAGTTGTCGGGACGCCGTGGTCGTGGAAGAAATGGTCGGACTGCCCCTTGGCGTCGAAGTGGGGGACCTTGTAGTGCCCCATCAGTGTCGGCATCCGGCTGTCGGTGAGAGGCACCCAGCGCCGAGTGTCCTCCAGGGTTGACCAGATGGCATGCTTGACGCCGGCGGCCTTCGCGGCGCTGGCTTGCGCCTCGGCCTGGGCGATCTCGCGCTCCGGCGAGAAGTGCTCCCAGAAATTGGTCAGGCAGAAGACTCCATGTGCGCCGGCGAAGGCGGGCGCAAGCGTTTCCGGGCGATCCGCGTCGGCGGCACGGACATCCGCGCCAAGCGCCGCCAGTGCCTTCGCCTTTTCGGAGTACGGATTGCGGGTCAGGGCGCGGACTGTGAAGTCGCCACTTCGGTCTGCAAGGATGGCGCGAACCAGCCCGCCACCCTGGGCCCCGGTGGCGCCGACTACAGCGATGATCCTGGCTGTCATGGGATGATCTCGGCGAGAGTGTCAGTGAACTGCACCGTACTTCCGCTCAATCCTGTCCGCACGAGGTGCGGTGATAGGGAAAGTCCGAGCGGCGCATCGCACCATCGATGGTACCCTCGATCCACGCGACGAGGGAGTCCGGACCCGCGCGACGGTAGCCGACATGCTGGGGAAAATCGTGGCCCGGATCGGAGAAGACGACCATCGTGTCGGTCGGGGACGAGGAGAGAAAGGTCGTCGAGGCCTGCCCCGAGGGATGGGCCTCGTAGGCAAGTTGACCGTCCTGCTCGCGGAGCAGGATGAACTCGTACTCGACAAGCTGCCCGTTGCGTGTTGTCCGGCCCGTGGCCAGCATCACCCCGCCACGCGGTGGCATCCAGTGCTCCTCGATTGTCGCGCTGCCCTTCTCGCGCGCCCAGCAGCCTGTCAGCCACGCGACCCGGTCGATCGGTGCGAGGTCCGCGGCGCGGGAGCGGGGCGGCTCATACTGAGCTGCTGCCGCGAGAATAGCCGTCGGCACAATCAGGAGAATGGGTCGCATGTCGGGTGCTCCATGATGCGACTGGGTGTGATGACAATCCGACCCCAGTGCGCTGGTTCTGCCGGCGGCGGTCGGCTCCAGTTGGTGCCGAGGGCTGAAGCATGACGCGCAACCATCCGCGGCGCAACACGGACCGGGCCGCGCGATCCGCCGCGCCCAGACTCTCAATCCGTTCCGTGTGCCTGCCGGTGGAGGTAGTGACTCCACAGAATTCGCGCGGCGACCGCCCGCCACGGCGCCCAACGCTCTGCGAAACGGGTGAGCGCCGGGTGGTCGGGGCGGGCCCGCATGCACTTTACCCGGAACACCGCCTCCGCGAGGGCCAGATCTCCGTGAGGCCAGACATCAGGTCGGCGGAGCGCCACCAGAAAGTAGACGTCGACGCTCCAGGGTCCGAGTCCGCGGACCTGCAGCAGCCGCGCCCGCCCCACGTCTCCGGGCGCGCGGGCGATAGCGCCGAGGTCCAGCACGCCGCAGAGCAGGCTCTCCGCCAGCCCCACGCAGTAGGTCGCCTTCTGCCCGGTGAACCCGAGCTGACGCAGTCCAGAGACTCCCAACCGGGCGACCGACGCCGGAGTGACCGCCCCGGTGGCATGATGCAGCCGGGTGTACATCGTGCGCGCAGCCGCAAGCGAGACCTGTTGCTCGAGAATGATGCGGACGAGGGTCGGGTAGCCCGGGCGCCGGCCCCAGAGGGGCGGGGCGCCGAGGCGGCCGACAATGCCGGCGAGGTCCGCATCGCGGGCACACAGTGCCAGCGTGCCGGCGCGAAGGGTCTCGTGGGTCAGTTGTCGTGGAGGCGCGGGCTCGGCTGGCATGGGCAGGTGACGACGGTGAGGGAGCGCCGGGAACCCGGACGACATTCGGGTCCGCCTGAACCTACTCGCCGCGAGCAAAGTCGCGAGGTCCCTGCAGGCGCTTCCACAAGAACGCCACGTAGGCGGCCCGGCGGCGCTGCAGCATGGCCCTGGCCGATCCCGGCGGCAGCAGTGGCTGCAGGAAGGAGTCAGGCACTTCGGCGATGGCGCCGGCAAGACTCTCGCGGGTCAACAGTGCCGTCAGCAGAGGGTCCCATGCCACAAGGTCGCTGGCCAGGGTAGAGAAGGCGTGGGAAAAGGTGAGCTCGCGACGGAGTGGCGTCGCTTCAGTCACTGAACTCCATTCATGGTGAAAGGGCAGGGCCGCCCCATGGTCGATGAGCCAGAACCGGGGGCCGTCCACGAGGATGTTCGGGTTCTCGGGCCTGCGGTCGGGGTTCAGCACCAGCCAGTCGAGCCAGCGTACCTGTGAGGCGAAGTCGCGGGGGACCCGGGAGAGGTCGCCTGCCTGCAGGGGGCGGGCCGCCGGAAAAAAGTGAAAGCCCAGATTCTCGCCGATGCTTGCCCTCAGCAGATCGGCCAGCTCGTCGTTGTGGTCGTCGGTCGGTGTCTCGGGGCTCAGCGCGATGAGACGGCGGGGAGGTACCGGCAGGTGCAATCGATCCGCGATGGCGGCCACCAGCACTTCCGCCACCAGGCTGGCCGTCCCCTGCGCGGCACCCCGGAGTTTGACGACCTGCTCGCCCGCCGTCGTCTCGACCACCACGGGCGAGGAGCTCCCGCGGCGGTCGCGACGCAGGATGCGGAGTGCGGGAAGTGCGGGAAGGAGCGGGCTCAGGGCGCCGGTTGCAGGCGGGCGTCAAGATGTACCGGCTCGACGTTGCCGCACGGCCCGACCTGTGTGACGGCGACGCCGATCCGGCTCCATGCCAAATACCCTGGGCGCGACACCGAAACCTCATAGGTACCCAGCTCAGAGCCGCCAGACAGCAGGAGCGAGGAGCCGAGGGAATGGTGCAGTGAGTCGGCATAGTTGCCGGACTGCAGCGACCCCACCGCACTGTCGGCCCGTGCCAGCCCGGACGCCGAATCGGTGACGGCAACTTCGATCGCCAGCGATCTCGGAGCAGTGCAGTAGCCCAGGGGCTGGGCTTCGGTCCCGCAGGCCGCGGTCAGGAGGAGCGCTGGCAGCAGCAGCCCAGGGGAGATGCGGCGGGCACTGCGGAAGGTTGCAGGGAGCATCGTCAGTTGATGGAGTAGGCACGGCAAGATAAGCCAAACGCCCGCCGCAGAGTGTCAGGTACTCGACGCTGGCGGCGCCGGTGCCGCGATTCACGGGGGTCCGGTGAACGAGTAATCGAATTCGTAGGAGTGCGTCCCACCGGCAATGATGATCATCATGGTACCGCTGAGGCCGGTCAATCCGTCGGTGCCGGAATCGGGGATCACGCTCAGCGCCAGCTGCTGCGTTCCCCGGTTCATCGTGCCGCTGTGCTGCAGCATGAAGCTGCCGGTGCGGCCCCCAAGGGTGCCACTCACCCGTTCAAGCGCCACATAGCCGGCAGAATTCGGGATACTCGTGCGCGCCGCGAGCATCACGCCCCTGCTGGTGGCTTCAAGGTCGCCATGGAATTGCTTGTCGATGTCCATTCGGCCGGCCCCGGCCGCAGTGGTACCGTCATCGGGAGCCTGCGGTGTCAGCTTCACTTCAAAGGTGCCGTTCGCACGGGTGGTCATGGCCAGGTCCTTCAAGACTGCGCCGGGCACCGGCGTCTGGGCGTGGGCGGCGGAGCCGGGGCTCATGCCGAGGAGGATGCTCGCCGCGAAAATCGCAGCCGCGCTGGTGCTAGCGTGCAAGGAGGATCTCCGGAAAGTCATGGGAGATCAACCATGCTGCCGACCCGCCGAAATGACAAGTGATTCTGGAATTCCCGGGCACCGGCCGGAAAAGCGGAAGAAGACAATCGCTGATGCGGTTCGTGCGCGGCCTAGTGCCCGGTCAGTAGCACCCGGATGCGCGCCAGCTGCTGACGGTGGGCCAGGTCGTGGCCGGCATAGAGTCGACGCATCTGTGCGACGCTTTCCTCCCCCCGTTCAGCGTGCACGCCTACCCGGGCCAACTCCGCAGAAGTGGCGCTGGTCCAGAATCGCAAATTGGCCCGGCGCAGCACCGTAAACTGTTCCAGCGCCACTTCAATGTCCGCCGACTCGTAGTGCAGCTTCTCGGCCCAGCGATCCTGATCATAGGGCGCAATCGATGGACGCTCATGGGCGAGGATCATGCGAAGGCGAAAGGCGCCGACCAGCTCCGCGTCGGCGAGGTGCTGAACCACCATCAGGGTCGACCATCTGCCGGGCGCCTCACACTGGCTGAGCTGGGCCGGGGAGAGGTGTTCGATGGCGACGCGCAGCGCGGCGGGCGTCTCCTGCAGGACGATTAGCGGGTCCTGCGTGCCGAGCAGGTGCAGCAGGGCCGCGGTGTACGCCGCGGCGTGTTCAGGGGCGAGGAATCCGGATCCCGAGAGGACGGACATGGGAGCACCTGTGCCGGAGGAATGGTGAGTGGCCACCTACAGTGCCCGGCCGGAGGGGGATCGCATCACGTACTCCGTCAGTCCCCGGCGCGCGTCGGCCTGGACGCGCCGCCGCAGCCACGGGGTCCAGCCCAGCAGCCAGCCGATCGTGCCGAGGGCCTGTCGTGACCAGCGCCAGAAACTGAAATCGTCGACATGCCCGACGATCAGCCCGTCCTGAAAGCGGAATGTCGCACTGATCTTGTTGTGGACGGGTCGGTGGGCCCGGCCGAAGGAGTATCGGGCATCCCAGTTCGCGTTGCCTGCGGTATCGTCAGCCCGCACCTCCGAGATTTCGATTGCGAGGTCCGTTGCGCGACCACAGAGCATCCTCCACATCGCACCGGCCTGTTCCGCGTCGAGATCCCCGAAGGCCGGGTCGTGAAACACGAGGTCGCGATGGTAGCAGGCCGCCATCGCTGCTCCATCCCGCGCCGCGAAGGCGGCGTAGAAGCGATGGATCAGGGCTTCGTTTGGGTGCATTCAACCTCCTGAAACAGTCCTGCGGAAGATCGATGTCGGCTCGGCGCCGTCCCGCGGACGCGGTGGATTCGTTGCCTGATCCCGCCGGTTCTTATCCGGCGCTCGGTCGCGGGCCGAGCGGCTTGACGAATCGAACAGCCTGATCATCATATCCCAAGTGGCGGTAGAAGGCATGGGCGGTCAGGTGTGTGGGGCCACTGGTGATCTCGATGCGTTCCAGGGCCATTGCGGCAAAGAACTGCTCGGCAGCAGCGACGAGCAATCGACCGGCGCCGGCGCCCTGTGCCTCCGGGAGCACCGCGATCCCGGTAACCCGGCCCACCGCCGTCGGACGACGCAGCACCGGTGTGGCGTGAAGCGTGGCGAAGCCGAGGACGCCGGATTCACCGGCGGCGACCAGGATGGCGCCGGTCGGGTCGAGTGTCCCCAATGCCCGGATCCGAACCGCGATCACCGGCGCGGGAAGTGGATAGCCCGGCGTGGCCATGAGCGGGACGCGCGGCGCTCAGTTCGCGATTGCGGGGCAGGTGCCGGTCACCCGGACCAATCGGGTGGTGAAATCCGGGGAACGGGCCGTGACGGCATCCAGCCGGCTCATCCACGGGCAGCCACGATGCAAACTCACGCGGTGCAGGGTGAGGCGAACGGTGTCACCGGTCGTGACCGCGGTGGCCCAGACCCAGCGCCCGAGCCACTCGCGCAGTGCCGCCGGGTCGGCCGTCGCGGCGGCGGTCACCCAGGCGCTCAGCTTTTCCGAGTCCGCTGCAGCCCCTTCGACTGGCACTGCCGGTTCGGGAAGCGCTGAATCTCCCGCGATCGGTTCGGGTGCGACCGCCTCGATCGCGAGAGTGCCGGATACTGGCGGGATCTGCTTCGGCGGGTCGTGCAGGGCTGCGCTGAGCAGCGCGAAGAGCTCCGGATCGGAAGCCGCTCCCTGAATGGGAAGGGTGTACGTCGTCAGTCCGAGCGCCGCTGCGCCGAGACAGCCGAGGAGGGCGACGATGATGGGTCCGGGAGTGATGCGTACCATGAGTCCCTCCACCCTGTGATTCACAACTCCGGTGGTGACCACTCCGCCTGCTAGACGCCGAACTGGCGCAAGTGATGATCGAAATGTTTCCCCAGAAGTGCACCCCACGTCCGGCCGCCGATCCTGCCGAACACCGGACTCGACGGCCAGTCGCCGCCGGGCCCGCGGGCCGCCACGTCCGCAAGTGCCGCACGCAGCCGCGCGAGGTCGGTGTCCCATGTCGTTGGGGCCAGCGAGAGGAACTCCGGCGGACTCTCCACCTTGCCCTTGGGCCAGGGCAGGAGGTGGATGACGATCCAGTTGAACGGGAAGCGGGAGAGGGCGCTGGGCCGGGCGGCAGCCTGCGGTCCGTCCCTGATTGTCGGCAGGCTGACCGTCAGGTGGCAGATCATCTGGGGTGCAGTCATGCGGCCCCAGAGTGGGGGACGGTCCGGCGTCAGCGAGCCGATCCGCTGGTGGAGGGAGCGGCACTCCTGCGGATTGAAGATCGTGGGCACCGGATGGCTCCTTTCACTCCGGAATGCTTGGGGCTGACCTACCGCGTTCATGCGAGTTCACACCGCCAGACGTTGTTCGTAGGGCACGCGTTCCCCGAATTCAACATACCGCTTGAGAATACGGAGGTACATGGCCCAGCAGTAGTTGGATGTCTGGTAGTGGGCCGTCGCACCGCGCCAGCCCAGATGCCCGAATCGCAACGTAGTCGTGCCGCCTCGCTCTTCGAGGTCGAAGCGCACCCGGGTGCCGCGCCAGTCGTCCATCGCGACAGTCATCTCGAGCTCGAACACGCGATCGGGCACGACCGCGATCACCGTGGCTCGCCAGTCATACCCCGGACCAAAGTCCAGGCGATACTCCGCTCCCACCCGTGGCTCTCCGGCGCTGCTGGCGGTCCACCACGCGGCGAGACCGGCGGGCGTGCTGATGGCGGCGAAGACGGCGCTGGCAGAGGCTTCGATGGGAAAGGCGTGAAGGATGTCGGTCATCGGGGTGATCAGCTGGAGAAGGTGAAGCGCGTGGGCGTTGACCTCGGATCGGGGTTCCGTTCAGGCGCGGTATATCGTCACCGCAGAGTCGTCAAATGCCTGACGCGATGCCCCGCGCGGCAGCTGATGACCCCGGGCATGCTCCACCGCGAGAATCCGGGCGAAGCGACACTCCTGCCAGCACTCGATGAGCCGGTCGAGCACCTTCGATTCGTAGGGCGGGTCCGCGAAGGCGATATCGTAGCTTCCCGCCACAAGCGCGGCGGCAAAGGGCATGGCGTCGCGCTTGAAGAGGCGGGTACGCTCGCGCAGGCGGAGCGAGGCGATGTTGGTCCGCAGGGCGTGGATGCTGGCGGGGCGGTACTCGACGAAATCGGCGCCGATGGCACCCCGCGAGATCGCTTCCAGTCCCAGCGCTCCGGTACCGGCAAAGAGATCCAGTATCCGTGCGTTCGGCAGATCGGGGGCGAGCAGGTCCAGCAGGGTGGCGCGTACGTGCTCGGCCGTGGGCCTGACCCGCGAGTCCCGGGGCGAGCTGAGGGGCTTGTCGGCGTAGCGACCGGCGACGATCCTCACGGGTCTGGCCTCATCTGGGGTGACGCTCGGTATCGGCGCAGCGAGCTAGCCCCCGGCCATCGCCCCGACGACGAGAAAGGGCTCTGCCCCCGTTGCCACGGCGTCCGGAAGCGGCGCGTCCGGCGGGTCGAGGGAAATATCCTGTCGGCAGGCATAGTAGCGCACGAACGCCCGGCGCTGGAGGGTGCCATGGTCGCGGATGGTCCCGCGGAGGACCGGAAAGCGGGCCTCCAGCGCATCGAGTACCGCTCGCTGCGTGACCCGCCCCGAGACTGGGAGGGTGACTTCGCCGTCGACACGGGCCAGCGTCCGCAGGTGTTCCGGCAGCACAATACGGATCATGGGAGCGTCTGCACCTCGACCGAAAGCACCGCCGGCAGGTCGCGGACGATGGGCGTCCAGCTGTCGCCGGCATCCGGGGAGCCGTACACCTGACCGCCCGTCGTGCCAAAGTACACCCCGCAGGGGTCGAGCGAGTCCACCGCCATCGCGTCGCGCAGGATGTTGACGTAGCAGTCGTGCTGTGGCAGTCCCCTGGTGAGCGGTTCCCACTCGTTGCCGCCGGTGCGGCTGCGGTACACCCGCAGCTTTCCCTCCGGCGGGTAGTGTTCCGAGTCACTCTTGATGGGGACCACGTAGATCGTCTCTGGCTCATGCGCGTGCACGTCGATCGGGAAGCCGAAATCGCTCGGCAGGTTGCCGCTGACTTCGTTCCATGAATCGCCGGCGTCGTCGCTCCGCATGACGTCCCAGTGCTTCTGCATGAACAACACTCCCGGCCGGGCCCGGTGCATCGCGATGCGGTGGACGCAGTGGCCCACTTCGGCATCCGGGTCGGGGAGCTCG
The DNA here is from genome assembly GCA_031382385.1 of Gemmatimonadota bacterium. Lineage (GTDB taxonomy): Bacteria > Gemmatimonadota > Gemmatimonadetes > Gemmatimonadales > GWC2-71-9 > JADJOM01. The sequence continues at coordinate 10,209 of JANMYS010000033.1, read as the reverse complement.
TAGAGCGACTTGAGCCCGCGGTTGACCGGCCGCCAGCTCTGGCCGGCGTCGTCCGAGCGAAAGACGCCCGCGGCCGAAATGGCGATGAACATCCGGTCAGGATTGACCGGGTCGAGGACGATGGTATGGAGCCCCATTCCGCCGGCCCCCGGTTGCCAGAGGTGGCCCTTGGCCGCGCGGAGACCGGGAAGTTCCTGCCAGCTCCGACCGCCGTCGGCGGAGCGGAACAGGGCCGCGTCTTCCACCCCCGCATAGACCAGGTCCGGATCGGTCAGCGACGGCTCCAGATGCCAGACGCGCTTGAACTCCCACGGATGCTGGGTACCGTCGTACCACTGGTGCGTGCCCGGGACTCCCTCGTAGGCAAACTCGCTGCCGACCGGCTCCCAGCTCGTTCCACCGTCGTTGGAGCGCTGAATCTTCTGGCCGAACCAGCCGCTGCACTGGGAGGCATACAGTCGGTCCGGGTCAACCGGAGACCCCTTGAGATGGTAGATCTCCCAGCCGCCGAAATGCGGACCGCTCACATTCCATGTCTTGCGTGTACCATCTGCCGTCAGGACGAACGCCCCCTTCTTGGTGCCGACCAACAGCCGTACCCCGCTCATATCGTACTCCTTCCAGAAGACCGTTGCGGTCAGGAGCCTGCGTCGGTGTCATTCATGATCAGCGTCCGATCTGCGGGGCGCCTGCTGAGGTGGATGTCCTCTCCTGTGAGGCATTCCAGAGCGCCATGACCAGACCGTAGCCCTTGACTACTGCCTTGGCGCAGAACTCGCGGAGTGGCGCGAAATAGAGCTCAAGCTCCTCGACCGCGCCAACCAGGAGTTCCGGGTTCAGGTCGGCCGAATGGCCATTGGCGGCGGCTTCGGTCTCCCACTGCTGCCGGACGTATGCCGCAATCCGGTGGGTGGTCACCTGCTCGATGACGCGCAGGAGCATTTCGGTGGACGCGGCGGACAGCGAGTGTGCTCCATGATCGGCGGCACCGGCGTAGATAAAGTCCGCACCGCCCGCGGTGAGCCAGGACCGGTGCTGGCTCGCCGGGACAGTCGCAAGAATGGCGTCGAGTCCGTGCCAGTATCCGTGCAGCGCGATATCTCGGCTGCTGCGCGGGTACCGGAGCCAGACCTTCAGCGTGTTCGGCGCCACCGCAAAGGTGCGCAGATCAGCCTCCGGAGCGAGGTAGAGCCGCATGCTGATGCCGGTCGGATCTGGCATGACAGAAGGGGAAGGAGTTGGGATCGACGCTTCGTGACATGGAACGGTGCCATGCCGGCGGAACAGTAGAGGTCGATGTGGTGCATGTTGTCGGGAATATAGGTGACGTATGCCCCGACCCACGACTCTTCGCAATGCCCGAGTTCTCAGGCGGCTGCGGCCGCCCTGTGGACACCAGGCCCCCAGAGATCTGGCGGGGCGGCTTCGCCGGCCTTCCCCCTGGGGGCCGGAATGCGGTACTGGCTGCTCCGGCCAACCTCCGCCAGCCGCCGGCACTGACTGTATGAAACGGCCGATGGAGACGCAAGGCCCACCGCTGAGGCCCCCGAGGCTGCGGGAGGTGATTGCCCGCTCATGGCCGCTTCACCATCGGATCAACGCGACGAACGTATGGTCATGCCACCACTCGCTCACACCGGCGACACTCCATGACGATACGATGCGCACTGAAAGTCATTCTGGTCTTCAGTCTGGTTGGTGTCGTCTTTTCAGGGACGCTCACCTACCGGGAGCTGTGCAACCGCACCGGTGGTGGCTGCGCCGCGGTCGGGGCACCAGGTACCATCCTGGGCGACCCCGCCTGCGTGTATGGGCTGATGATGTATTTGATGCTGGCAGGCGTGGCTGCCTTCGGTTTGCGCTCGGAGCAGTAGGGCAGCCCGGTGTCGCTCGGACCATGACGTTTGCCCTCGGCTGTCGCCCGATGAAGGCGGGGTATGTCCGCCGGCTCCGTCGCAAGCTCTATTGCGCTGTCCGGGCGGAGGGACGTTGATACGTGCCCCTGAGGACCGCCGTCCCCTGCACGAGACCGGTCATGGCGCGTTCGAGGTCGGCACGACGGGCGCCTTTGCCAAGGTCGGGGAGTGGATGTGAGAGGGCGAACAGATGAAAAAAGTATCGATGCCGTCTGATCGGGGGACAGGGACCGTGGTAGCCTAGCGACCCCGCAGCGGTGAGGCACTCGCGTACTCCCTCCTCCGGTGCGCGATTGCCGGCTCCCTCGACCAATTCGCGGATCGTTGCCGGGAGGGTGTAGCGAATCCGGTGCACCCAGACGCGCCGCGGTGCCGCGGGGTCCGGCGCATCCGGGTCATCGACCAGCAGTGCGAGACTACGCGCTCCACCGGGCGGATCGACCCAGGAGAGCGGCGGTGAGCGCTCCTCACCGTCGCAAGCGTACCGGGCCGGAGTGGCCGAGCCCGGCGCGAACGCCGGGGAGGTCAGCGCGAACATGCCAGCGTCCGCGCCTGCCGGGACGGGCGAGGGAACTCCGAGACACCGGCACACGACCCGACAGCCGGGTGCTCACGGAAGCGTACCCATCAATTTGCGGTATTCGGTCTCGGTGAATGCCCGGCTCGTCTCGGTGCGGATGTTTCCGGTCGCACCAAGCGTGAGCGCCACCTTGGCGACGGCTTCGTCGTTGGGCAGGTCGGCGATGACGACCATGTCGTACTGGCCCATGGTGAGGTAGAACCCCTTGAGCTCGCCGCCGGCGCTGCGGTAGGCCTCCTTCGCAGCGTCCAGTCGGGCCGGGCTGTTCTTGGCGTTTGAAACACCCTGTTGCGTCCAGCGAACAAGCGAGATGTAGGTAGGCATGACGCGGCTCCGGTGCGAGAAGGGCAGGGGCGACCGTGCGAGAGGCAACGCGGACCAACTTGCAGCATCGCGATGGGTGGCGCCAGAGGAGCCACCGAAGGTGACCGAGAGCACGGCGGCCAGTGGCAGACACGTCCCAGCGCTCGGTGGTCCGCCGGCCGGGCCCGGCGAACCCGCCACGACTCCCTAACTCCGCTGGATCAGCACGACCCCCACGATCACGAGGACGGCCCCCAGCAGCCGCCAGCCGCTGATCGCATGCTGGGTGAATCCGACCCACCCGTAGTGGTCCAAGGCCAGCGAGGCGATCATCTGCCCCGCTACCACCGCCGCGATCAGGGTGGCCGCGCCAAGCCGGGGAGCCAGCACCACCGCGGCGGCGATGTATCCCGCGCCGAGCAGACCGCCGGTCCATTGCCACCAGGGGATTCTGCCGATGCCGCTCGTCAGCGGCATCGGGGCGCGCACGCCGATGGCAAGCAGGATGAGGGCACAGGTTCCGACGCTGAACGAGACCAGCGCGGCCAGCACCGGGGAGCCGAGTCCGATGCGCAGTTGTGCGTTGATGCCGGCCTGCAACGGGAGGACCAGGCCGACCATGATGGCGGCCGCAAGAAGCGCGAGCATTGGCGTGGGGGTTGAGGTGCCTCAAGATAATGGGACCCCCTCGCATATCGTCGTTCTCCCGCCCATCTTCCCCGCGCCACAAACTCGTGGCCGGGGAGGTCCGACTGGGCCCGCCGCGCTTCTTTCGACAGGACCACTCTGTGTCGTTCAGTACTCTCGATCTTGACAAGAATCTGCTCACCGGCCTCAAGGAACTCGGCTTCGTCCGCCCCACCGCCATTCAGACTGAAGCCATTCCCCCCGCTCTCACCGGGCGCGACGTGCTCGCCTGCGCCGCCACCGGCAGCGGCAAGACGGCCGCCTTCATGCTGCCGATCCTGAATCAGCTGATCGCCAAACCGCGTGGCACCACGCGCGCCCTCGTGCTCACGCCCACCCGCGAGCTCGCCGCGCAGATCCTCGAGCACACCAACGACCTGGCGATGCATACCCCGGTGACGGCCGCGGCCATCTTCGGCGGCGTCGGCATGGGGCCACAGGAACATGCCTTCCGGAGTGGCGTCGACATTCTGATTGCGACACCGGGCCGGCTGCTGGATCACCTGCGCTCCAAGTATGCCAGGCTCGACAAGCTCGAGCATCTCGTCCTGGACGAGGCCGACCGCATGCTCGACATGGGGTTTCTGCCCGAAATTCACCGCATTCTGAAATACGTCCCGCCGAAGCGGCAGACGCTCTTCTTCAGTGCGACGATGCCCGGCCCGATCCTCGCGCTCACCCGCAGCATGCTGAATAATCCGGCCTCGATCAATCTCGATCGTCAGGCCACGCCGGCCACCGGGATCACCCAGGCGATCTACCCCGTGGCGCAGGACCTCAAGAGTCACCTGCTGCTCACCCTGCTGAAGAGCGGGACCATCCAGCAGGCGCTGGTGTTCACCCGGACGAAGCACCGCACCAACCGGGTGAACGAGTTCCTGCAGAAGAACGGGATCAAGGCCGAGCGCATCCACGGCAATCGGTCGCAGGCCCAGCGGACCGCGGCGCTTGCCGGGTTCAAGGATGGCACCCACACCGTGCTGGTCGCCACCGATATCGCGGCGCGCGGCATCGACGTGATCGCGCTGGGGCATGTGGTGAACTTCGATGTGCCGCTGGTGCCGGAAGATTACATCCATCGGGTGGGCCGCACCGGCCGTGCCGATGCGGTGGGCGATGCCTTCACCTTCGTCTCGCCGGAGGAGGAGGGTGAGCTCCGCAACATCGAACGCGCCATCGGCAAGCGCCTCCCCCGCGTGACCGTTCCCGACTTCGACTACACCGCTCGTCCGCAGGGCCGCCTGGAGGTTCCGCTGAGCGAGCGGATCGCTCTCATCCGGGCCCGGAAGGCGGAAGATCGGGCCCGCGCCGCCGCCAAGGCGGCTCGGCGACCAGGCGGGGATTCGGCTCGCACAGTGGCGCCGTCAGGCAACAGCCGCTACATCCCGCGCGAGCCCACCACCGGCGGTGCGCCGGCGCGATCAGGCAATCGGCCCGGCGGCAATGTGAGCGGCGTGCCCAGCGGCGGGAGTGGCGGAGGCCCGCGTCGTGGCGGCGGTCCCGGTCGCAGTCGGGGTCCCGGTGGACCGAATCGTGGTCCCGGTGGCGGGCCCGGCCGGGGACCCAGTCGGCCGAGTCGGTAGTCGGGGAAAAACGGCGGTAGGCGGGGGTCAAGTCGACCGAGCCGGTACTTGGGGAAAAAGGCGATAGGCGAATCAGTTTCGCCCACCGCCTTGCGCCTACCGCCTCTCTTCGTGACTGCCGAAGTAGTCGACTGAGCCCCGCCCACCTCACACCGTCGCCCGCGTCCGATCCATCGTCCCGCGCTGCATCAACGTTGACTGCGCCGCAGCCAGGCGCGCAATCGGCACCCGGAACGGGCTGCAACTGACGTAATTCATCCCCAGCGCGTCACAGAACGCCACCGACTTGGCTTCGCCGCCATGCTCGCCGCAGATGCCGAGCTTGAGGTCCTGCCGGGTCCTGCGGCCAAGCTGACACGCCATCTCGATCAGCTTGCCGACTCCGTTGGTGTCCAGCACCTGAAACGGATCGTCTTCGATAATACCGTGTTCGAGATAGTAGGGCAGGAAGCGGCCGGCATCGTCTCGTGAAAGCCCCCATGTGGTCTGGGTCAGGTCATTGGTCCCGAAGGAGAAGAACTGCGCCTCCCGCGCAATCTCATCGGCCGTGAGCGCGGCTCTGGGCAGCTCGATCATCGTGCCGAGCAGGTAGGGCACCGTGATCTGCCGCTCGCGGAAGACCTCCTCGGCCACTTGCCGCACAATCAGCGCCTGCTTGCGGAACTCGATCACGTTGGCGACCAGCGGGATCATGACCTCCGGCATGACGCGCCCCTTCCGCGCCGCCACCGTGCACGCCGCCTCGAAGATCGCCCGCGCCTGCATGGCGGTGATCTCGGGATAGATGATCCCGAGACGGCAGCCGCGCAGGCCGAGCATCGGGTTGGCCTCGGCGAGGCTGTGGACGATGCGCTCCACCTCCTCGACCGGTTTGCCGAGCGCCCTGGCCATCTCCTCGATCTCGCGCGGCTCCTTGGGCAGGAACTCGTGCAGCGGCGGGTCGAGCAGCCGGATGCACACCGGGAAGCCTTCCATCGCGCGGAAGATGGCCTCGAAGTCCCCCCGCTGCATCGGCAGCAGCTTGGCCAGCGCCTTCTTCCGGCCGTCGGTGTCCTGCGCCAGAATCATCTCGCGCATGGCGAGCAGTCGATCGCCCTCGAAGAACATGTGTTCGGTGCGACAGAGGCCGATCCCTTCCGCGCCGAAATCGCGTCCCCGGTGCGCATCCGCCGGCGTATCGGCGTTGACCCGCACCCGGATCTGGCGGACCTTGTCGGACCACTGCATGAGGCGGGTGAAGTTGCCGGAGAGCTCCGCCGTCATCAGCTTGGCCTGCCCGACGAACACCCGCCCGCTGCCGCCGTCAATCGTGATCCACTCGCCCTGCTTGACCACCCGCCCGCCGACGCTCAGCGTCTGGTGCTGCTCATCCACCTCGAGGTCCTGCGCACTCGCCACACACGGCTTGCCGAGGCCGCGTGCCACCACTGCCGCATGGCTGGTCATGCCACCGCGGGCGGTCAGGATGCCCTTGCACACGATCATGCCGTGGAAATCCTCCGGGCTGGTTTCGCGTCGCACCAGGATGACCGCCTCGCCCTTCCGCGCCAGCCGCTCGGCGATATCGGCGTCAAAGATCACGGTGCCGCTGGCCGCGCCGGGTGAGGCGGGGAGTCCGGTCGTGAGCAGGTCGACGTGACTGTCGGGATCGATCATCGGATGGAGCAGCTGGTCGAGGTCCTCGGGGGGGATCCGCGCGACCGCTTCCTCTTCGCTGATCGCGCCCTCGTCGACCATTTCGCAGGAGATGCGCACCGCCGCCGGGCCCGAGCGCTGGGCGCGCCGGGTCTGCAGCATGTACAGCTTGCCGCGCTCGATCGTGAACTCCAGGTCCTGGACGTCGCGGAAATGCCGCTCCAGCACCCGGGCCAGCCGATCCAGCTCCGCGTAGGCGGCCGGCATCTGCTCCTTGAGCTGGGCGATCGGTTCGACGTTGCGGGTGCCGGACACGACGTCCTCACCCTGCGCGTTCATCAGGAATTCGCCGTACAGCTTGCGCTCGCCGGTCGAGGGGTCGCGGGTAAAGGCGACGCCGGTGCCGGAGTCCTCACCGATATTGCCGAAGACCATCGTGACGACATTGACGGCCGTGCCCATCGAATCGGGGATGTCGTGCAGCTTTCGGTAGTCGATTGCGCGGCGGGTATGCCAGCTCTCGAACACGGCGGCGATGGCGCCCCACAGCTGCTCCATCGGGTCATCGGGAAAGGGCTTGCCGCCGGTGGCCTTCTCCGCGTGTGCCTTGTACTCCTTGACCAGCGCCTTGAGGTCGGCGGCGGAGAGGTCGCTGTCGCGGGTGACCTTGCTCTTCTGCTTCCGTGCCTCGAGCATCCGCTCAAACTCCGCCTTCGGCAGGTCGAGGACCACCGCGCTGTACATCTGGACGAACCGGCGGTAGCTGTCCCACGCGAACTGCGGGTTCCCGCTCTCCTCTGCCAGCCCTTCGACCGTATTGTCGTTGAGGCCGAGGTTGAGAATCGTCTCCATCATGCCGGGCATCGAGACCGCGGCGCCGGAGCGCACCGAGACCAGCAGCGGGCTCTCCTTGCCGCCAAAATGCCGGCTGGTCACCGCCTCGAGCCGCTGGAGGCTGGTCTCGACCTGCGCCCGGAGCCACGGCGGGAACTGGTGGGTCTCGAGATAGGTGATGCAGATCGCCGACGCGATCGTGAACCCCGGCGGGACCGGAATGCCGAGGTTGGTCATCTCGGCCAGCCCGGCGCCCTTGCCGCCGAGAGTGTCCTTCATGGTGGCGGTGCCGTCAGCGCGGCCCTGCCCGAAGAAGAAGACGGAAGGCTGCGAGTAGGTTCCGCTCATGCCGGGGTCGCCAGTGGAGGTGCGTGCCGCAGGGAGACCAGATCGTGGGACACGTCGGTCGGGTAGTCACCGGTGAAGCAGGCGTCGCAGAACCGGTTCTGCACGCCCGCGGCCTTCAGCATCCCGGAGCTGGAGAGGTAGCCCAGCGTGTCGACGCCCAGGTACTGTCGGATTTCCTCGATGCTGTAATTCGCGCCGATCAATTCCTCCCGGGTCGGCGTGTCGATCCCGTAGTGGCACGGGCCGGTGATCGGTGGGCTGCCAAGCCGCAGGTGCACTTCGCGAGCGCCGGCGGCCCGGATCATCTGGACCAGCCCCTTGCTGGTGGTGCCGCGCACCAGGCTGTCATCCACCATCACAACGGACTTGCCCTCGATCACGCCGCGCACCGGGTTGAACTTGATCTTCACCTTGGCCACCCGCAGGGCCTGTGACGGGTTGATGAACGTGCGACCCACGTAATGGTTCCGGATCAGGGCATGTTCGAGCTTCACACCCGACACATCGGCAAAGCCAAGCGCCATGGCGTTCGAGCTGTCCGGCACGCTGAAGACCACCTCCGCCCCCGGCGCCGGGTGCTCCCGCGCCAGCGTCCGCCCCAGCTCGCGACGGACCCGGTCCACCGATTCGCCAAAGACCCGGCTGTCGGGCCGGGCGAAATACACCAGCTCGAAGACGCAGCGGCTGACCGGACGGGAGGCCAGCCTCGGCAGCTCCACGATCTGGCCGTCGTCAATCCTGATGAACTGGCCCGGCTGGATTTCGCAGACCATCGTCGCGCCGACGAGGTCGAGCGCACAGGTCTCGGAGGCGATGATGATGCCAGTCCCCACCCGGCCGACGCACAGCGGACGGAAGCCGCGGGAATCGACCACGGCGTAGATTGTCCGACCGACCGACAGGAGCAGGGTGAAGGCGCCCTCGCACTGCTCCAGCGCCTCGCGGATCTGGCTCTCGATGGTGGGCTGGCGCGAGCGGGCGATCAGGTGGAGCAGGACTTCGGTGTCGGTCGTGGTATCGAACAGCGCCCCCTGTTCCTCCAGCATCCGGCGGAGTTCGGGGGCATTGGTGAGGTTGCCGTTGTGCGCGACGGTGAGCGGCACGCCGCGCAGATCCTTGAGGAACGGCTGGGCATTGACCAGCACTGAACTGCCGGCGGTCGAGTAGCGGGTGTGCCCGATCGCGACATCACCCAGCAGCTTGCTCAGGCCGGCGTCGGAGAAGTTTTCCGAGACCAGCCCCATCCCCCGGTGAATCCTCGCCTGCCCATGCTCGTCGACGGCCACGATGCCGGCGCTCTCCTGGCCCCGGTGCTGCAGGGCGTACAGGCCGAGATAGGTCAGGCGCGCTGCGTCCGCGACACCGGATACTCCGAAAACTCCGCACATGGCTCTGTTCTCCGTTAAAGCAGGCGCGGGGCGCTAGGGAGTAGGCGGAGAAGCTCCCGCCCCGCGCCAACTCTCCGACTCACAGCTCCAGAATCTGGCCCCGCGCCTCGCGCCTGCTGCTCCGCGCCTACTTCATCCGCCGCGGGATGGCCTCGAAATAGGTGGTTCTCAACTCCACGATCGGCCAGGCATAGCTCCGCTGGTCAATCTTGATGGTCAGCGCCGCATCCGCTGGCCCGACGCTGCCGAGCGTCGCTGCCGGCACGCCCAGCGTTATCGCGAGCGCGAGCAGCGCAGCCCGTTGCGCCGGATCACAGCTCACGATGGCGCGGCCATGGTCCTCGCCATAGAGCGCCACGATGTCTCCCGCATCGGTGGCCGTCGCGCCGGCCGCCGGCAGGGTCACCGTCGCCCCGAAGCTGCTCACCGCATACGGTCCGCCCATCGCCGCTTCGGCCAGTGTGACGGCCAGACCGCCGGTGGAGCAGTCGTGGGCCGAGCGGAGCAGGCCCCGGCGTGCGGCCTCGATCAGCAGCTGCTGCAGCGCCAGCTCCACCTTCAGGTCCACCGGCGGCTGCTCGCCACCGATGAAATCTCGCAGATGCGTCCAGTAGGCCGAGCCGCCCATGCGCCCGGACGCCGGTCCGCCCAGGAGGACGATGCTATCTCCTGCGCGCTGGAAGTGGCTGGGCACCTTATAGCTGAGTTTCTCGAGCAGGCCGATCATCCCGATCGTAGGCGTCGGGTCGATCGCGCCGGTGGGGCTCTGGTTGTAGAAGCTGACGTTGCCGCCAGTCACCGGCGTGCTGAAGGCGATACAGGCGTCGCTGATGCCGCGGCAGGCTTCGACGAATTGAAAGAAGATCTCGGGTCGCTCCGGATTGCCGAAGTTGAGGCAGTCGGTGATGCCGAGCGGAACCGCGCCGGTGCAGGCG
>JANMYS010000019.1:0-24353 GCA_031382385.1 Gemmatimonadota bacterium | reverse complement strand
ATCTGCGGCGCCCCCCATTCGCCCAGGATCCGGGTCGCGACATGCACAATGGCATGCACGTCGGCGAGGTCGCAGCGCAGGTCCCGGTACGCCCCGTGGGTTCCCTCCTCGAGCGTGCGGGAGAGACGGACGACCGTCGCTCCGGCGCCTGCCAGCGCCGCCGCCGAAGCGGCGCCGATCCCGCGCGAGGCGCCGGTGACGACGGCGAGCTTGCCCTCGAGCGGTCTCATACCGATCCCCGGCCCTGGACCAGCCGGAGAAACTCTTCGCGGGTGCGGATGTCGCTCCGGAAGATGCCCCGCACCGCGCTCGTGAGCGTGCGGGAATTCTGCTTCTCGACGCCGCGCATTGCCATGCAGAGATGCACCGCCTCGATGAGGACGCCGACGCCGTGCGGTTCCAGAACCTCCATCACCGCGTCGGCGATCTGATCGGTGAGCCGTTCCTGGACCTGGAGCCGGCGGGCGAACACCTCCACGATGCGCGGCAGCTTGGAGAGCCCGACGATCTTGCCGTTGGGGATGTAGGCGACGTGGGCCCGGCCGAAGAACGGCAGCATGTGGTGTTCGCACAGCGAGTAGAGCTCGATGTCGCGCACCAGGATCATGCTGTTGTGCTGTTCCTCGAACAGCGCATCGCCAACGGCGTCCATCACCGAGATCCCGTAGCCCCGGGTCAGCCACCGCAAGGCCTTTTCCACCCGCTCCGGCGTCTTGCTCAGCCCCTCGCGGTCGGCGTCCTCGCCCAGCGCCGTGAGAATGTGGCGGACTTCCGCCTGGAACGGGACGGTGCGCGCGGCGCGGATGTCAGCGACCTTCATATTCGACATAGTTGCGGGGGGTCTCCCAGAGTCTCAGGCGAAGCAGCCGGCCGGCGGGAATCTCCGGGGCCAGCACCGACCAGCAGTACGCCACGATGTTTTCGGCGGTCGGGATGACGGTCGCGAAGTGCGCCACGTCGAGGTTCAGGTTCTTGTGATCGAGATACTGGAGGAGCTTCTCCTCCACCATATGCTTCAGTACGTTGATGTCGATGATGTAACCCGTTTCCGGGTCGATCTCGCCCGTGACCGTGACGTCGAGTTCATAGTTGTGCCCATGGTAGTTCGGGTTGGCACACACCCCGAACATCCGCTGGTTCCACTCGTCGGAACGGGCGGGATGAAAGAGCCGGTGTGCCGCGTTGAAGTGCACGCGCCGGGTGACGCTACAGGTTGCCATGCCCAATGATGGTCCAGGCCGGGGGTATGTGGAAGATGGGCGGAGGGAGACTTGCGTCAAGCCAGCGAATCACCAGCATTGGACAGACGGGGTACCGGCTCGACAGCCGATACCCCGAAAGTACAAGAGGGCGATGCCGGAGAGGTTTTTTGAAGCCCGAAGAAGAAATGCGGCGCCCTCACCGAAAAATCTGCCTTCCCCCGAGGGGCATGGCATCAGACTCAGTATCTGGGCCCTTCATCAGACCTGTTGGCTCAAAAACGGAGTTCCCCGGCACCGCTTTGATTGAACATAGGACACCGTCCCCCGACCGTCAACGCATTTCGGAGACTCGCATGTCGCTGCTCCTGCTGGGATCGATCCTCTCCCTCGTGGTCTGGCTCGTGTTCACCGTGTTCGTCCCGCTCGGCCCCGGCGGCACGGCGATTCACCTCCTGCTCGGCCTGGCCGGCGTCCTGTTCGTGCGCTGGTGGGCGCTCCGGGCGCACGCGCCGTGACCGAGGTCACCCACGGTGGCGGCGCGCGGCGGTCACGATGACCACCCCGTCGCCCCTCACCCCCTCCCGCGATGCGCTGCCGGCGGTGCTGGCCGGCCTCCTCTACCTCTTGCTGCTGGTTTCGCTGCGCGACGTGCTCACCCCGCCGCTGGTGCTGCCCCTCGCGCTCGCAGCACTGTGGCCGCTGCGTGACCGTCCCGGTGTCCGTATCGCCATGGCCGGCGCCGTCCTCCTCACCCTTGCCTGGGCGCTGATGCGCTATGGCGGCCTGCTCGGCCCCTTCATCCTCGCACTCGGCGTCGCCTACCTGCTGGCACCGCTGGTCGACCGGCTGGAACAGCGCGGGGTGAAGCGCGGACTCGCCATCCTGCTCGTCGTCCTGCCGCCGCTCGCCGTCCTGGTCGTCCTCGTCGCGATCACCGGCCCCCAGCTCTGGGCCCAGGCCGTCGCGGTGGCGAACGCCATGCCCCGCTTCGCGACGACCGCGCTCGAGCTGCTCAGCGGGCTCCGGGCCCGGCTCGAAACCCTCGCGTTCCTTACCGAGGAGCAGCGCCTCTGGCTCCACGACCTCGACGCGTCACAGATCGCGAGTCTGCTGCAGCAGAACGCCGATGGCCTGCTGCGGGCCGCCGCGGAGGCGGGGCTCGCGTTCATCCGCCGGCTCGGCACCCTGCTGGGATTTCTCGGCTATCTCGTCATTACGCCGGTGGTCGCCTTCTACCTGCTGCGCGACTGGCGGCCGCTGCTGCGCTTCGTCGAAGAGCTGATCCCCGCCGGCCCCCGCCCCGCCCTCGTCGCCTTTCTCCACGAATACGACACGTCGCTCGGCCGTTTCATCCGGGGCCAGCTCATCGAGGCCACGCTGGTCGGCGTGCTGACCGGCGCCGGTCTCGCGATGCTGGGCGTCCCCAGCGCGTTGCTCCTCGGAGTGATCGGCGGCCTGGCGAATCTGATCCCCTATGTGGGCTTCGCGATCGCGATCGTACCGGCCCTCATCGTCGCGCTGACCATGCCGGATCCGATCGGCGGCCTGCTGCGCGTCGGCGGCGTCTTCCTCGTGGTGCAGTTCATCGACGGGAACGTGACCGGCCCGAAGATCGTCGGCGGGTCGGTCGGCCTCCACCCCGTGGCGACGATGCTGGCGCTCACTTTCGGCGGAGCGGTGCTGGGCTTCGCCGGGCTGCTGCTGGCAATCCCGCTCGCGGTGCTGGGGAAGATGCTGCTGTCGCGGCTGCTGGCGCGGTATCGGGCGAGTACGGTGTACGGGGGGGAGGCGGTGGGCGGCGGGCGATAGGCGCGAGGCGCGAGGCGCGAGGCGCGTCGAAGCGGGTTTGTCATCCTGAGCCCGCAGTGCGAAGGATCTCTTTGCCCCGGAGCCAAATCCTGGCATTGTCTCCGGCCTCAGGATGACAGCGGTGTTGAACCACCTACCGCCCATCGCTACTCGCCCGCCGCCTACCGCCCGCAGTCTCGCCTGCCGTTCAAATCTCCCAGTTCGACCACACCACCGCCCCCGGCGGTACCACCGGCTCCGGGTGGCTTGCCAATGCCATCCGCAGGTCGGTCCAGTGGGTGCGAAAACCCCGGCGCACCAGATGCTGATAGGCCGCGCTTCCGGCGGTCTGGCAGCGGACGCTGAGGCGACGGATGTCGGCACTGATTGCGGCCGCTTCCGCCTGCCCCAGCAGGCGCTCGAAGCTCTCCAGATCCCGGGCGACCAGCTTCAGGATGCGCAGCTCCTCCTGCGGCCGGCCGGCCGCGAGGGGCGCGGTATGGAAGAGGGCGAATCCCGCCAGCGTGCCCTCCGCGTCCCGATCGAGCAGCGTATCCCCGATCCGCAAGTCGGCGGTAGCCTGCAGCTCCCGGGTGAAATCGATGCCTGGCGCGAGGGCATCCGTCAGCGCCACGGTGCGCTCGAGCAGGGTCGCGCGCTCGTGCCCCGCCGCCGAGAGCAGTTGGGCCGTCGCGCCTGATCGGTGGACGATATCATGGGTCATTGTGACGGTCAGATGCCCGGGCAGAAAGCCGAGCTGGCTGTAGAAACCGATGTTCTCGACGGTGCGTGGCATCGTCTCGAGGCCAATCGTCCGGGCCCTGCGGGCTTTCAGCCAGGCGATCCCCGACTGCAGGATCATCTTGCCCAGCCCACTCCCCTGTCGGTCTGGGCGGACCGCGAGGGGGCCCATCCACCCCTCGCGCCCGGAGAGATGCACCATGTTGAAGGCGCAGAGGGCGCCATCGGCGTCGCGCCAGATCATGGCCCCTTCGCCCGCGTCTTCGAAGGCGTAGCGCCAGATCGCGGGATTCAGGTGCGGCACCCGCACGCCGCTCATCCCGTCGCGCCGGTAGCGGTCGGTGAAGGCGTCGGCGAAGACACGGTTCAGCGGCTCGATGTCCCGCAGCGCGGGACGTTCAGGTCCGCGCACCTGCTGGCGCTCAGGCAGCCAGGCCATCGGAAACCCCCGGCGCTTCGTCGCGGATGCTGGCGATTCCATTCTTGCTGTCGAGCTCGACCCGAACCACCCGATCGAAGCCTTCCCGCACACTTTCGATGTGGGTGATGAGAATGACCTGCGGGAACCGATCGGCCAGACTCCGGAGCAGGTCGACCACCGCCGCCCGCCGTTCCTCGTCGAGTGATCCGAACACCTCGTCCAGCACCAGCAGCGACAGCGGCTGCCCAGCCCGGTCGGCAATCATCTGGCTGATCGCCAGACGCAGGGCCAGGTTGGCGATATCCTCCTCGCCGCCGGAGATCACCGGCTTCGGCTCCCCTCCCTCCAGCAGCGTCGCCACGTAGTCCTCATCGAGCTCGAGCTCGGTGTAGCGGCCGGCGGTCAGGTCGCGGACAAAGCCACTGGCCAGCTCGGAGAGATCGGGGCGCAGCTGGAGGTTGAGATCGGTCCGCAGATCTGTCAGCGCCCGGTCCAGTTCATTGACCAGCGCGAGCTCGCCGGCGGCACGTTTGGCTTCCGCTTCGCGGGTTGCCCGCTCTTCGCGCCGTCGCGCGACCCCCTCGCTGGCCTGCTCCGCGGACTGGCGTTCCGCCCGGGCCCGCACGATGCTCATCTCCGCCTCCCGGCGGTCGCGCTCGGAGAGTTCAAACGCCTCACGCGCCGCCAGATAGAGCGCCTCGCTGTAGCCCAGCGCGCCCAGCTGCTCCCGCAGCGTGCGGGCGTGCCCTTCGTGCTCAGACAGCGCCTTCTCCGCCGCCTCCGCCTCTGCCACCAGCTTTTCCGCGCGCTCCGCGGCGACACGCCAGCGCTCCGCCTGCAGGGCCAGGGGGTCGAGCGCGGCAAGCTGCCGCCGCACTTCGGCGTGGCGCGCCGCGTCGTAACCTGCGGGGCCCCCCTCGACCTGCCGGGCGAGTTCGGTGATCCGCGGCTCGAGCCGGGCCTGCTCCGCGCGGATGGCCGGCCCGTCCTGGGCCTGGGCCTGCAGCCGACCCAGCTGGTTGCCCGCCTCCGCCAGTGCACGCTCCGCGGCCTCCCTCCGGCGATCACCCTCCCGCAGCTCGGGCGGCTCCTGCTCCAGCTGTTCCACTCGCGAATTGAAATACTTGCCGTTGAACAGCACATCCTGCAGCTGGCGGTCCAGCACGCCGATCACGTTGTCGTACTCGGCGCCGAGGGGCCGGGCGCAGGTCGGGCATGCACCGGCAACGCCCGCGGCGGCGATCTGCTCCAGCTGCTCCTTGAGCTCGCGATACTGGTCCCGCAGCGCTTCCCGCTTGGTCCTGGCATCCTGGAGGTCCCGCACCCACGCGGTCCGCACCTCCTCCGCCTGCTCCGAAACCTGCTGCAGCTGAGTACGCAGCTCTTCCACCCGGGCGCGCGCCTGCTCGACCGCATCCGCTGGCGGCAGCCTGGCCGCCCGGGCGAGCAGGGCCTCCAGGGCGCGGCGCGCTTCGATCAGCTGCGCCTCCGCCACCGTCCGGCGACCGGCCGCTTCGGCCACTTCGTCGAGCTGCTGGCGTTCTACCCGCAGCGCGGCGAGCGGCGCGAGCTGGTCCCGCAGGGCCTCCAGCCGTCCGTGCGCTTCGTTGGCCGCGACCAGCTCCCGGTCGAGCAGCTGAAAACTGTCACGCGCGGCCTCGACCTTGTGTTCCGCCAGCCGCAGATCGCTCTGCAGCGTACCGACCTGCTCCCGCTGGGCCTGCACCTGCTTCCACCGCGGATCCGCCTCGCCCCGGCGGGACTCGGCCACCGCCAGCGCGGCCAGCGAGCGCGTCTCCACCGCCCTCGCATCGGTCATGCGGGCCGCGGCCGCGGCCGCTTCGCGCTCGAGCTCGGCCGGATCGGGGAGGGCGGCCTCCAGTCCCTGCAGCGTGGCGCGCACCATCGTCCGGCGCTCGCGGAGCCGGTCCTGCGCCAGCTGCAGCCGGTCATAGCCTAACACGCGCGACAGGAACTGGGCCCGCTCGACCGGCTTCATCGCCGCCATCACGGCGAGCTGCTTCTGCCCCGTGAAGTAGGTGTTGAAGAATTCCTCCCGGCTCATCCCCAGGAGGCGGCCGACCTTTTCGGTGACCGACTGCAGACTGTTGGCGATCGGCGCAGGATCGGCATCCTGATACAGCTCCGCCCCGTTGAGCGTACGGGCGACGCGGTAGCGATGCGCCCCGAGGACGAAATCGAGTTCGACCCGCACCGGGGCCCGCGGCGGTGCGCCCCGGCGCCGAATGGTGTCCCGGGTGCCGCGCGCGGCATCGGCCCCGTAGAGCGCCCAGGCGATCGCCTCCAGCAGCGTCGTCTTCCCCGCGCCGTTCGGCCCGATGATGCCCGTGAGGCCGGCGCCGAGAATGAGCTCGGTATTCTCGTACTGGCGGAAATTCTGCAGGTGGAGACGTTCGAGCTGCATCAGCCCTCCGCCCACTCGCGCTCGACCGCCGCGACCAGTTCGACGCCGGTCTGCACGAACGCCGCGCGATCGATCTCGCCCGGCAGCAGTCGCCGCTCGAGAAAGTCCTGCACCAGCTCGGGCAGCGTCTGCCGGCGCCCCGGCGAACCCACACCGATTTCGCGATGGGATTCGGGGCGGCGGAGATCGAGCTGGAAGTGCAGCGCTTCGGCTTTCCATTGCCGGATCATGGCGTGGTTCAGCTCGCGCCCCACATGCCGCGGGACGTTGCGCACGACCTGCCGGACAATCTGATCGGCGTGCCCGCCGGCAATGGCCGCGATGCCGGCCGCCAGGAGCTGGTCCAGCTCGAGCGCCGTGTGCCCGGCGCCGTTGATCGGCGGGAGGTCGTACACCCGCCGTGCCGGTGTGACCGGCTTGCGTTCGACGGCACCGGAGGGAAGATCCACCAACAGCCAGCCCTTGCCCGGAACGTGAAATTCACGCTCATCCGCCAGCTCGCCCCACGGGTTGGAGCTGACATACTCGAGCGCACCGCTGTACCAGGTGCGGGGTGCCACTTCCCGCTGGACATGGTAATGACCGAGCGCGACATAGCTCCAGCCGCCGCGGGCGAGGTCGTCCGGCTGGATCACCGCGCCGCCGTATTCGGCCGAGGAGCGATCGGCGGGGAAGATGCCCTCGACCTCGCCGTGCATCACCAGCACCTGGTGCGGTTCCTCGCCCGCCGGGCGCAGCGCCGGGCGGTCCGGCGAAAGCAGGGCCGCGTGGGGAACAGCGAGCACCGACAGCCCGAGCGCCGGGTAGGCCAGGCGGCGCGATTCATCCGCCACGACGTCGGCGCCGAGCGACTCGAACAGCGAGAGAATGGAGCCGGTCTCGACCGAGCGGGGCGTGTCGTGATTCCCCGCGAGGAGGATCAGCGGCACCTCGGGCAGCGCCTCACGCAGCCGGTGAAACTGCCGGAAGGCAAAGAGAATCGCCGGATTGGTCGGGCGAACGGAATGGAACAGGTCGCCCGCCACGATGATCGCGTCGGGCCGGGCGGCGATCACCTGGCTGACGGCATCACGAAAGGCAGCCGCGACATCCGCCTCACGCTGGTTGAGGCCGGTCGGGGTCTGACGGTGGAACTGGCGGAAGCCGAGGTGCAGGTCGGCGAGATGAGCGAGCTTCACCCGGGTAATTCTAAGGGCCGGAGGAGTAGAGGTAAGTGGCGGGGCACGTGTTTGTCGGGGGGCACGACTCCGGGGTGCCCCGGGCCATCGTGCCAGGATCCCGAATCACTGGATGGACGAAATGAGCGCGACCCAACCACAGATCGGCATCAGAGGCATCGGAACCGGCCCCGTCGCCGCCACCGTGGAGGTGCGGAGCCTGGCCGCGGGTGAGCGCCTTCGCCGCGCTGCCATGCGACCGGCGCTGGGTGTGGGGATCGCCCTGATCGTCCTGCCGATACCTATCGTGCACCTGATCGTGCCGCCGGTGGCGCTGGTGGGCGGCGTGGTCGTCGGCGTGCACCGCCTGCTGCAACGCGATCTCTTCGTCGGTGTGCGGGGCCCCTGCCCTTGTTGTGGCATCGAACAGTCGTTTGGCCTGAACGGCGCGGAATATCGCTTGCCGCAGGCGCTGAAATGCCATGCCTGTCTCCAGCTCCTGACCCTGGACCACGGCATTGGGTCCCCGGCCGCCGGCGGCTGATGCTCGGGCGCCGGGTCAGCGATAGGGATCGTCGGTCTTCCGCAGCCTTGGCACGCCACGTCCCTGCGGCACCTCCCGCTCCACCCGGGCACCCAGTTGGGCGGTGAAGAACCCGAGCACGCTGTCCGGCCGCGTCCGGCGGGTGGCATGGAGCGCACGGCGGACATCATCCTCCAGCCGGCCCTCGATGAGGGCTTCCACCTGGGTGACCGTCACCGAGCGGTCCAGTGCGCGGAGCTGACGGGCGACCGCCTGGGCAAACGGCAGGTCCACCGCCGGCGGAAAACGTTCGACCCCGAGGCGGCCGGGCAGGACCGCCGGCCGGGGAAACCGGACAAAGAGCGGCTGGGTGAAGTGCGGGTGCCGCACCATCAGCTCGCCCTTGGGCAGCGCGGCCAGCTTGGCGCGCGTCGCGGGCGAGAGAATCCCATAGCCCGGCGTCGAGAGCTCGTCCATGTCCATGCGGCCGTAGAGTGCGGTCCCGGCGTTGCCCACGACGCGGCGCAGCACCTGGGAGCGGAACTGCTGCGCCGAAAAAAGTACCAGACCGAGGTAGCGGCCACGCTCGGAGAGGTCGATGAGCATCCGCCGCACGTAGGTGTCGGGCCCGTCCGACGGTGCATACTTGTTGAGTTCGTCCACAAAGACGACGACGTGATCGACTCCGAGGTCGCGCCGCTCCAGGTGTTCCCGCAGCTGCGAGACGATGCGGGCGAAGACCAGATCCTGCACCAGCGGATCGACCCCGGCGACATCGACCACATGCACGCTGCGATCCGCAAACCGGCCCCACGGCAGATCGCTCGCGTGACCCAGGTCGGTCACCAGCCCCTTGGCGCGGACGCTGATGTTGCCGAGCCGGTTGCGCACCTTCCGGATCGTCGCCAGGTGATGATTGCGCCAGACTTCGCTGGTCTTGGCCTGCACCTCCATGAACTCGAAGATGCGGCGGAAGAAATCCTCCAGGTCCGCGAAGCTCTTCACCTCGAGCGGCTGGTCGCTCAGCGTCACATCCGCAAAGGGGCGGCCGACCACCCGCTCCTTCAGGAAATCGATGAACGCCCCCGCCTTGGCATCGACATCATCGCGATTGAGCAGTACGTCGGCGTATTCGAGTACCTCGCGGAGCCCCCAGACGAGCGGGATGGTGTTGCCTGCCAGCGCCTCATTGGTGCGCAGCGTGTTCAGGTTCACGCCGTCCGGCCTGTAGGGCGCATAGACCGTCACATCGGCGAAGGGTTCCGCCTTCAGGCCCAGACGGGTGTAGACGGCGACGTCGGCATCACTCAGCGTCGCCGGCTGATCAAGGAAGCAGAGGTCGGGCCCCTTCACGTTGAAACAGATCGCGGCGACGCTGCCCTTGTGCGCCGGAAACGTCTGGAAGATGCTGGAGAGGAGAAACTCGACCGCGCTGGTCTTGGTCGCGAGGCCGGAGACGCCGGTGATGTTGAGATGCGCCGCCTCGGGGCCCAGCAGAAAATCGGCGTCGAGATAGATCGGTGCCTCGAGACCGCCGGCGGCATACACTCCGATCGGAATGCCGGTTGGCGTTGCGGTCCCGATGTAGGCATCCATGCGGAGCGCCTCGACCACATCGGTGTCCCCGGCCAGGTGCACCTCCCCCAGCGGCACCGGCTGCAGCGGCTCCTCGGGCACCTGCCTCAGGACTGCCGCCGTATACAGCCGGATCTCGGCGCGCTCCGTCGGGGCAAAGCCGGCGTACGACGGGTCCCCATCGGCGCCAATCACATCGTGCATCGGGGTGAAGAGGTCGGAATAGGCAAAGCCATCGGTGACAATGCCGAACACCGTGCGGCCCGGCGCCGTGACGCGTACGATCGCCCCGATGCCAACCGCCGAGTCACGCGCGGTCCAGAAGTGGAATTGATGCGGAGTGGAGGGCTTGAGCTCAGTGGCGACGACGCGGCCGACGGGGGGGGAGGACATGGCCGGAAACTAGACGTACGGGGGAGAAACCAGAAAGGAGAGTCGGGATGGGAGAACCGGGAACCGGGAAGGGGGAACCGGGAAGCGCAAGTGGAGGAGAATGGCAGCGCGGGCGGTGGGATGCGGGCGGCGCTCCACCGCTTTGCCCTTCCCGTTCCCGGTTCCCCGTTCCCCGTTCCCGCTGTTGCCCTACCGTTCCCCACTCGCCCGGAGATACTCCTCCACCGCCCTGATCCCATAGAGCAGCCGGTCACAGCGGGGATCGGGGGTGCTGACGGGGGCCCGTTCGGCCAGCAGCCAGCGCGAAATCTGGTCCGCCTGGGCGAGGGTGTCGAGCGAAGCCTGTGCTTCGACCCGGATCAGGCCATGAAGCAGGTCCTTTCCCTCCCACGGCCAGAGCCGCAGGGCCCAGGAGTGGACCGGGGCAACCGTCCGGCCCGCGGGCTCGAAGACCGGCGAGCGCTGACCGGCGGGGAGCCGGAGGTAGGCCTCCAGATCTGCGTCGGCAAAAGGCAGCGTCGAATGACTCTTGGCGATGCCGAGCATCCGCGGATCCCGCGCCCACTGGGGGCTTTCGGTCAAGGATCCGTCGATGATCAGCCAGGCATCGGAGTCGGCGCGGTACCCGTGTCCCACCTCCACTTCGAGCCGGCCGCGGGCCGCATCCACCTCCCGGCGCGCGAGAAGAAAGTCATGCACCGGATGGGCCGGCCCGTCGTCGGACAGCTCGACGGCATCGTGACCTTCGATGGCGTCGGTCAGCTCGTCGAGCACGCCGGGGCGGGCGATTACCAGCCGCTGCCGGGCCACGCGCGCGACGTGCAGCTGACGGTCGCGCCGTTCCAGCACGGCAGCCGCGATTTCCGCCACCACTACCGGGCTCGCGCCGGCGTAGGCCATCACTTCGTAGCGCTGAATCCCGTCGAGAAAGGCCACGGTCCCGGGCCACGCCTCCGGCGCCCCGACCGGATGGCCGGAGAGGGGCAGATCTTCCAGCACCCGGGCCGGCCTGATGGTCGCGGCCTCGGCCCGGCCCTCGCTCGCCACCGGAATCCAAGTGGCGGGAGTGAAGCCGCGGGCCGCAACCGCGCGACGCAGCCGGGTCCAGGTGCGAGTCGTCACCCCTACGCCGCCTTGGCCCGCAGACGGGAGATCAGGGCGGTGATCCGGTCGATGGCGGTCTCCAGCTCCTTGTCCGACGTCGCGTAGCTCATCCGGACCCAGTGATCATCGCCGAACGCCGCGCCCGGCACCATGGCGACACCCGCCGCCATCGCCTGCTCGCAGAAGCTTGTGCCGGTGAGTCCGGCGGCGACGCCATCGACCCGGAAGAAGAAGTAGAATGCGCCGGTCGGATCGACGAATTCGACACCGGGCGCCTCCGCGCGAAAGCGGGCCACCACCCGGTCGCGCCGGCGGTGGAATGCCGCCACCATTTTCTTGACGTCCGGCTCGACCCGGTCATCGCCGAAGGCGGTCGCCGCCGCCCACTGGGCGGGGTGATTCGCGCCCGTCGTCATCTGCGACTGGAGCGCGGACATCGCCTTGACGATCGGCATCGGGGCATAGGCCGCACCGATGCGCCAGCCGGTCATCGCGTACGCCTTGGCCGCGCCGTAGATGAGGACGACGCGCTCGAGGTACTCATCGGGTAAGTCGAGGAACGAGGGCGCCGGCCCGTCGCCGTAGTAGATCCGGCGGTAGATCTCGTCAGCGATGATCCAGATGCCGTGCTTCCGCGCCCACTCGGCGATTGCCTTGATCTCGGTGGCGGTATAGGTGGCCCCGGTCGGATTGCAGGGCGAGCAGAGGATCAGCCCTTTGACCAGCTTGTCGGTGCGCTGCTCGAGATCTTTCACCGACACCTTGAGGCCCCACTCCGGATCGCCGGGGACGGCGACCGGTTCGGCCCGGCAGAGGTGGATGATCTGCGGATACGAGACCCAGGCAGGCGAGGGAATCAGCACCTTGTCCTTGGGGCCAAAGAGCGTGAAACAGGCGTTGAAGATCGATTGCTTCGAGCCGTTACTGATGACGATCTGGTCGGGGTTGAGCGCGCGGCCGCCCGACATCAGCGAGAGATTCCGGGCGATGGCGGTGCGCAGCTCCACGATCCCGGCATTCGGCGGGTAGCGGGTGTAGCCCTTCTGAATGGCGGCGATCCCCGCCTCACCCACCAGCTTCGGCGTATCGAAGTCCGGCTCCCCCACGCTCAGATCGACGATATCCTCCCCGGCGGCGCGGCGCCGCTTGGTCTCGGCGCTGATCGCAACGGTTTCGGAGGCCTTGAGGTAGGCGAGGTTCGAGGACAGGGTGTCCGACATGCTGGAATCCGGCGCGGAGGTGAACAGCAACGGTGACGGTGCACCGGCGAGGCTGCGCCGATTCCACCGAGAAAATGACGGACGGATGGTCCGGGGCCGGGTAAAGTTCCCCGTCGTCCAACCGATGTCAACTGGCCCCGAGGCAACGGCTTGGTTACTTTGTGGCCTCCGTCACATCAGTACCGCTGTTTGACAATCGAGGCTGGTCATGTCAGGACTTGTGGAGCTGCATCTCACGCCCGCCATCGCGGGCGTGCTGGACTCATTGGGTTATACCGCCACCGACGCCGCAGTCCGCGATCAGGCCCCCGCGGCTGCACGGGGCACCAACCTCGCGCTCGCGTGGCCCCCGGCCGCCTGCTACGCCACCCCGGCGCTCGCCGGATTGGTGAGCGCCCTCGCCCAGACTTCAGGCACCGCCCTCCTCCTGGCGCCCGAGCATGCGCTCGATGAATGGGCCGCGGTGCTGCTTCCGCTGGCCCAGGCCGCCTCGATTGCCACCCTCGTCTCCGCCACGCCCGCCCGCGCCACGCGCCGGCTGCGGGCCGGCCAGCTCCGGCTCCTCCTCACCACGCCCGCTGCCGCCCTCGCTCTGCTCGAGCGCAGCGCCCTCAAGGCCGAGCAACTCGGTCATGTGGTCCTGCTCTGGCCCGAACAGTTCGAAGACGCGGAGCCGCTGGTACCGCTGATGCAGGATGTATCGGCCGAGGCACAGCGGATCGTGGTACTGGCGGAACCGCGCGAGGGACATCCGGTCATCGAGCGGTACGCCCGGAAGGCGCTGCTCACCGGGCCACTCAGCCCGACCGGAGTGTTCGTTCCCCAGGCGCCGACGCTTCGCGTGGTGCCCACCCCGTGGTCCGGCCGGGTGGCGGCGCTCACCGGCCTGCTGGAAGCCGAAGACCCCTCCACTATGGTCATCTGGTGTGCCGACCGGACCGGGCTGGCCCAGGTCCGCGCCGCACTCCCCGTGGCTGATCCCTCCCTCACGGTGACGATTGGCGACGCGACGGCTGCCGCGCTGATCGTCGCGTGGGACCTCCCCACAGCGGAGCGCCTGGCTCAACTGCGCACCCAGGGCGACGTCGTCGTCCTCGCGCCACCCACGGCAGGACGCTACCTCAATCGGATCGTGACCCGGCTGACGCTCGTGGCAGTGCACGGCGGCGCCGATGCAGCCCGCAGCCGCGCGGCGACCCGGCGCGCGCGAGTTTCCGCGGAACTGGAGCGGGGCGATCTCGACGGGGAACTGCTCGCACTCGCGCCGCTCTTCGAGCGGTACGATCCCGCGGTGGTCGCGGCGGCGCTGTACCGAATGACCGGAACGGCACCACTCGCGCCCAGCACCTCGGCGCCGACGGCGCTCCCGGCCCCGAGCGCGCCTGCGGTCTCGGCGGTGGCCCGGCTCTGGATTGGTATCGGCAAGAAGGACGGCGTCACACCCGCCGATATCGTCGGGACGCTGACCAAGGAACTCGGCCTCGACGGCGGTTCGGTGGGCAAGATCGAGATCCGGGAGATGTTCTCACTGGTGGAGGTGCCGGCGGGTGGGGCGGACGAGCTGGTGCGGCGGCTGACCGGCCGCGTGATCCGGCGGAAGAAGGTGGTCGCGAAGCTGGATGGCGGGAGTGACCGGCCGGGAGGGAGTCGGCCGTCGGGTCGGCCTATCGGCGGTTCAAGAGGTCCTTCAGGCCCTTCCCCGCGCGGAAGGCCGGCGCAACGGAAGCCTTGATCGTCATGGCCCGCCCGGTCCGCGGATTGCGGGCGGTGCGGGCTTTGCGTTTGCGGGACTCGAAATTCCCGAAGCCGCTGATCTGAACCTTTCGGCCGCGCTTCATCTCTCCGGCGATCAGTCCTTCCGTCCCGAACACCGCGTCGACAATCCGGGCGGCCTCTGCCTTGGCGCAATCGAGCCGGGCGGCCAGTGCCTTGACCAGGTCCTGCTTGTTCACGGGCAGCTCCATCGCGATCGCAGGGTGTGGAAAGCGGGGGCGCAATATGGCCCCGGTTTCTTCCGGACCGCAAGCGGCACCACCTGCTCGCTTGACCGCTCCCGTCGGCGGGCGTATCGTCTCCCCTCCCTTCTCGCTCTCCTTTCACATATCGAGGCAGGCGGATGTATCACGGCTCGCGCCCCGGATGGATTGAAGTCATCACGGGCGTGATGTTCAGCGGCAAGAGTGAGGAACTGATCCGCCGGGTGCGGCGCAGCATCATTGCGCGTCGCAAGGTGCAGGTGTTCAAGTCGCACCTCGACGCCCGCTATGCCGGCCTCTACAGCGTCTCGACCCACGATGGACGGGAGATCGAGGCAATGCCAGTGGACTCGGCGGCCGAGATCTTCCGACTGGTGCGACCGGACACCGAGGTGGTGGCGATCGACGAGGCCCAATTCCTCGACAACGAGATCGTCATGGTGGCGAGCGCCCTGGCGGCGCGCGGCGTGCAGGTCCTGCTCGCCGGCACCGACACCAACTTCCGCGGCGAGGCCTTCGGGCCGATGGGCGAGCTGCTCGCCATCGCGGAATCGGTGGACAAGCTGCAGGCGATCTGCGTCATCTGCGGTGACCTCGCCACCCGCAATCAGCGACTGATGGACGGCAAGCCGGCGCGTTACGACGCGCCGACCATCTTCGTGGGCGGCCGGGAGTCGTACGAGGCCCGCTGCCGTCATTGCCACCGGGTGCCGCGAAAGGATGAAGATCAGACGGCGTTGCTGTAGGGGCCGACCACCGGTCGGCCCCTGCCCGCAACGCCGTCCGGTCACCAGGTGACCCCGTGATCCATGTCGCCCTCACCGGCAACGTCGCGGCCGGCAAGTCGACCGTCGCGGCGCTGTTCCGTGACTGGGGTGCCACGGTCATCGACGCCGACCAGCTGGTGCGCGAGGTCCAGGCCCCCGGCTCGCCAGTCCTGGCGGCAATCGCCCGCCGCTTCGGGGACGGCGTCCTCCTCCCCGACGGAACCCTCGACCGTCCCCGCCTCCGCTCGATTGTGCTGGCCGACCCCGATGCCCGCCACGACCTCGAAGCGCTGGTCCATCCCGCCGTCCAGACACGACGACTGGCCCTGGTCGAAGCGGCCCGCGCCCGGGGCGACCGGGTCGTGGTGAGCGACATTCCGCTGCTCTTCGAAGTGCTGGATCCCTCGGCGTTCGACGCCGTAGTGCTGGTCGACGCCCCGGAGCCGGTGCGGCTCGCCCGGCTGCAGGAGCGCGGCCTGAGCGAGGCGGAGGCACGGCGCATGATGCTGGCGCAGCTCCCCAGCGCGGTGAAGCGTGCCTGGCGCGGGGGCCACCCGCCCCGCCGACCCTTCCTGATCGACAACGACGGCGATCGTGCCATGCTGGCGGTCCACGCCAGACGGGTATGGGAGGATCTCCGCGCGTAGCATCTTTATGCATGGCGCCGTGCACCTCTTGCCCCGACTTCCCTGCCGCCCTAGACTTTCGACTCGACTCACTCCGGAGCGCCGCCGTGGCCGAAGTTCCCGCCGACCTGCACTACACCCCAGAGCACGAATATGTGCGTCGCACCAGCGATCCCGCCGTGGTGGAAGTCGGCATCACCGACTTCGCCCAAAGCGAACTGGGCGACATCGTCTTCCTCGACCTGCCCAAGGCGGGGGCGACCTTCGCCCGCATGGGCGTGTTCGGAACGGTCGAGGCGGTGAAGGCGGTCTCCGAGCTGTTCTCGCCGCTGAGCGGGGCGATCGTCGAGTCGAACGCCGCGCTCGAAGCCGATCCCGGCCTCGTCAATCGCGATCCCTACGGGGCGGGCTGGATGATCCGGCTCCGTCTCTCGGATGCCAAGGAACTGTCCGGCCTGCTGGACGCCAAGGCATACGAGGCGAAGATCGGCGGATGACGCTCAACCCGTCTGCTGCCGACTGTCTTCCTGCTGACGCCCCGCTGCTGTTGTGCGGGGCGTTTGGTTCGTTCGACCGGGCGACCGGGAACATCGCATCGATAACCCGGGCGACCCGGTGGGTCGCCCCTACCCTGATGAACCATGACTGAACAACACGCCGCCGCGTACACCCTGCTTCGGACCGATCGCTTCGTGGCCCGCCACATCGGCCCCCGGCGCACCGATATCAATGACATGCTTGGCGTCCTCGGGTATGACTCGATGGATCAGTTCATCGACGCGGTGGTTCCCGAAGACATCCGTCTCCGCCGCCCGCTCGACCTGCCACCCAACCGCAGTGAGCGCGAGGTGCTCCAGGCGTTGCGCGGGATCGCGGCGCAGAACCGGGTCTTCCGCTCGTATATCGGCATGGGGTACTACGGCACGTTCACGCCGCAGGTGATCCAGCGGAACATTCTGGAGAATCCCGGCTGGTACACCGCGTACACGCCGTAC
Organism: Gemmatimonadota bacterium; assembly: GCA_031382385.1. Lineage (GTDB taxonomy): Bacteria > Gemmatimonadota > Gemmatimonadetes > Gemmatimonadales > GWC2-71-9 > JADJOM01. Next base: position 7,440 of record JANMYS010000019.1, on the reverse strand, counting down.
CAGGCCGAAATCGCCCAGGGACGACTGGAGGCGCTGCTCAACTTCCAGACGATGGTCGCGGATCTCACCGCGCTTCCGGTCGCGAACGCCTCGTTGCTGGACGAAGCGACCGCCGCCGCCGAAGCCATGCACCTGACCAGCGCCGTGAAGCGGGTGACCGGGACCCCGGAGTACCTGGTGGACCCCGGCTGTCATCCCCAGACCATCGCGGTGGTCCGCACCCGGGCGGAGGCCCAGGGCGTCGATGTGCGGGTGGTCGCCGCGGACGACATGGTGTTCGGTCCCGCAACGATCGGCTGCCTGGTGCAGTACCCTGCCACCGATGGCAGCGTGCGGGACTTCGCGCCGCTGTGCACCCGGGCGCATGCCGCCGGGGCGGTGGTCACCGTCGCCACCGACCTGCTGGCGCTGACGATGCTCACCCCGCCGGGTGAATGGGGAGCCGACATCGCGGTGGGCAGCTCCCAGCGTTTCGGCGTGCCGATGGGGTACGGTGGCCCGCACGCCGCGTTCTTCTCCTGCCGGGATGAGTACAAGCGCAACCTGCCGGGCCGGATCATCGGCGTATCGAAGGACTCCAGCGGCCGCCTGGCGCTCCGCATGGCGCTGCAGACCCGGGAACAGCATATCCGGCGCGACAAGGCCACGAGCAATGTCTGCACCGCACAGGTGCTGCTCGCCGTGATGGCCAGCATGTACGCCGTCTACCACGGTCCCGACGGCCTGCGCCGCATCGCCGAGCGGGTCCATACCCAGGCCACCATGCTGGCGGATGCGCTGCGACGCCTGCGGTACCACGTGGTGCACAATCACTTCTTCGATACCGTGTGCGTGGAGGTCCGGTCGGCCAACCTCCCGCGCATCCTCGACGCGGCCCGGGACCGAAAGATCAACCTGCGGGTCCTCGACCCGCACCATCTCTGCGTCGCGCTGGATGAGACCGTTTCAGTCGCTGACCTCTCCGACCTGATTTCGGTGTTCTCGCTGGACATCGCCCTGCCCTACATGCTGGGCAGCGCCACGGCGTCCCCCGAGGCGATCCCCGCCGGACTGGCGCGGCGGTCGGTCTACCTGATCCATCCCGTCTTTCATCGCTGCCACAGCGAAACGGAGATGCTGCGCTACATCAAGCGGCTCGAGGCCAAGGATCTCTCGCTCACCGCCGCGATGATCCCGCTCGGCTCCTGCACCATGAAGCTGAATGCCACCACCGAGATGATGCCGGTGAGCTGGCGCGAATTGAACCGGCTGCATCCCTTTGTCCCGCTGTCGCAGGCGCAGGGGTACCAGCTGCTGTTCGATCACCTCGAGAGCTGGCTGGCGGAGATCACCGGCTTCTCCCGCGTGTCGCTGCAGCCCAACGCCGGCTCCCAGGGCGAGTACGCCGGCCTGCTGGTGATTCGCGCCTATCACCGCGCCCGCGGCGACACCCACCGCACCACCTGCCTGATCCCGATGTCGGCCCATGGCACCAACCCGGCGAGCGCCGTCATGGCCGGACTCACCGTCGTGCCGGTGGCCACCGATGAGCGGGGCAACGTGGACCTGGCCGACCTGCGCGCCAAGGCGACGAAGCATCACGACACGCTCGCCTGCCTCATGGTGACGTATCCCTCGACCCATGGCGTCTTCGAGTCCTCGATCCGGGAGATCTGCCGTGTGGTCCACGATCAGGGCGGACAGGTCTACATGGACGGCGCCAACATGAACGCCCAGGTCGGACTCTGCCGCCCGGGCGATTTCGGCGCCGATGTCTGCCACCTGAACCTGCACAAGACATTTTGCATCCCGCATGGCGGCGGCGGTCCCGGTATGGGACCGATCTGCGTGGCCCCGCACCTCGCCCCATTCCTGCCGGACCATCCCGTGGTCCCGCAGGGTCATGCCCAGAGCTGCGGGACGATTGCCGCCGCACCGTGGGCCAGCGCGGCGATCCTGCCGATCTCCTACGCCTACATCGCGCTGATGGGTCACGACGGCCTCGCCGAGGCCACGAAGGTCGCGATCCTGAGCGCGAACTACATCGCCCGCCGTCTCGCCGAGCATTTCCCCATTCTGTACAGCGGCACTAACGGCCTCGTGGCGCATGAGTGCATCGTCGACATGCGCCCGTTCAAGCAGTCCGCCGGCATCGAGGTGGAGGATATTGCCAAGCGGATCATCGACTACGGTTTCCATCCGCCGACGGTCTCCTTCCCGGTGCCCGGCACGCTGATGATCGAGCCGACCGAGAGCGAGCCGCGGGAAGAACTCGATCGCTTCATCGACGCGCTGATCGCCATCCGCGGAGAGATCCGCGAGATCGAGGAGGGACGCGCGCCGCGGGAGAACAACCTGCTCACCAACGCGCCGCACACGCTGGTGCAGGTGATCGGCGACAAGTGGGACCGGCCCTACTCGCGGGAGCGGGCGGCCTTCCCCGCCCCGGGACTGCGCGAGCACAAGACCTGGCCGACCGTGGGACGGGTCGATGGCGCCTACGGCGACCGGAACCTGGTCTGCACCTGTCCGCCGATGGCGGAATACGCGCCGTAGGGGCCGCCTATAGGCGGCCCCTGCGACGCGCAATCCCCACCCGTCCCCATGAATTGGACCTTCCACCTCGACGCCGCGCCCCGCCCCGGCTGGTACCAGATGGCGCTGGACCAGGCGTTGCTCGACGAGACCGGGCGCCGCGGCGGCGGGACGATACGCCTGTACTGCTGGGCCCCCCACTGCCTCTCCTTTGGCCGGCATGAGCCGGCCCTCCGCCGCTACGACCGAGCCCGGATCGCCGCTCTCGGACTCGACACGGTCCGCCGCCCCACCGGCGGCCGAGCGGTGTGGCATGCCCGCGAACTGACCTACAGCATCATCGCTCCCGCCGCCTCGTTCGGGGGCCTGCACGAGAGCGGCCGGTTGATTCACCAGACCATCGCTGCCGCACTGCAGAGCCTCGGCATCGCCGCGGAGCTGGCCCCGACCACGCGGACCCCCGGACTGCACGCCGGCGCCTGCTTCCAGGGCGCCGTCGGGGACGAGATCACGGTGGGCGGGCGCAAGCTCATTGGCAGCGCCCAGCTCCGGCAGGGCGACGCGCTGCTGCAGCATGGCAGTCTGCTGCTCGAGGATGACCAGGCGGTCGTGGCGCAAGTCTCCCGCGGCAGCGTCGGAACGGGGGGCGAAATCACACTGAGTGAAGTGCTGGGCCGATCGGTCGGCTTTGAGGAGATGGCCGACCTGATCGGCGCAGCCTTCAGTCGGTGGCTCGCGCCCTCCGGTACCCTTGATGACGCCGTGGCCGACGAGCTAGCCGGGCGGCACGCCGCCCGCTTCCGCGATCCGGCCTGGACCTGGCGGCGGTAGGGCGTTCTTCCGCAGAACTGGTGGCGCCGCCTCGCCGCCCGGCCTTACCTTAAAGAAGCCCATGCCCTGCCACCCGCTCTCCCGCACGCTCTGCCTCCTGTCCGTCGCCACATCGCTCGCGGCCCAGCAGCCGTCCGATGGCGGCACGCTGGTCGTCGCCGGCCCGCGGGAAGCGTTGAGTCCGGTCCCGACCCTCTGGCGCAACGACCAGTTCAACCGGGAAGTGAGCGACCTGCTTTTCCTCCGGCTCGCCGATGTCGGCCCGGAGGTCAGCACGACGAATGAGCGGAGTTTCCTCCCTCGGCTCGCGGTGCGCTGGAAGCGGCAGGATCCGCGGACCCTGGTCTTCGAGCTTGATCCCCGCGCCAGATGGCAGGACGGCACGCCGGTCACGGCGGGGGATGCGGTATTTGCGCTGAATCGTGCGCGGGACCCGAAACTCTCGCCCCAGCTCGCCACGCTGCTGCGCCGCATCTCCAGTGTGACCGCCACCGACCCGCGCCACATCACCGTCCAGTTCACTGAGGCCTATCCCGAGCAGCTGTACGATGCGACCTACCACGCCCCGCCGCTGCCGGCCCATCTGCTCGCCTCGATTCCACCGGAGTCACTCGCTACGTCGTTGTTCGTCCAGAATCCGGTCGGCAATGGCCCGTACCGTTTCAGCCGCCGCGTCCCGGGCCAGCTGCTCGAGCTCGCTGCAGACGACGCCTTCTTCCTCGGCCGGCCGACGGTGCACCGCGTGCTGTTCCTCGTCGCGGCCGATGGCGAAGCGCGTCTCAACCTGCTGCTCTCGGGCGCCGCGGATGCAGCCGACAACATCTATTCGCTGCCTAACCCGGCTCGCGTCGCGAAGCTGCCCGACTTCTTCTACTATCCAGTCCCCGGCCTGAATCTCCAGTACGCCACACTCAACCTCCGCGATCCGTCCGATACCAGCCGGCCGCACCCGATCCTTGCCGATCCTGTCGTCCGCCGCGCCCTGGTTCTCGCCTTCGACCGGGAAACCATCAGCAAGCTCGCCTTCGGCCCGTATACCCGGACGCCGAGCGCGCCGGTCTCGGCGCTGGTTGGGCGGAACGCCGAGGCACCGCCACCGTTGCCGTACGACACGGCGCAGGCGCGCCGGCTGCTGGCCTCCCGCGGCTGGTTGGACCATGACGGCGACGGGGTGCTCGACAAGGACGGACATCCGCTGCAGCTGACGGCGATGGTGCCCGCTCCGGTCGCTTCACGCCGGCAGATGTCGGCACAGATGCAGGAGGCCTACCGGCGGATCGGAATCCGGCTGCTGCTGGAGCCGCTCGACATTCCGCTGTTCATCGAGCGGCGCAACGCCGGCAAGTTCGACCTCGACTTCTACAGCACCAACCAGGATCCCACACCCGCCGGACTGACCCAGAGCTGGAGCTGTGCCGCCCCGAGCAGCTCGAATGCGGGGCACTACTGCAATCCGTCGGTGGATTCGCTGATCGCGCTGGCAACAGTGGCGCCGAAGGATCCAGGCCGGCTCTACCGTGAGGCGGTACGGCGGATCGCGGAGGACGTCCCCGCGATCTTCATCGCGGCGCAGGTACCGGTTGTTGCAGTACACCGCCGCTTCACCAACGTGACGCTGCGGCCGGAATCCATCTGGGCCAATCTGTGGCTGTGGCGGGTGCGGCCCGGCCAGCAGCTCGAGCGGGACGGCCAGTGACCGGATGGCTGCTCCGCCGCAGCCTGCAGGCGGTCCTGACCTACTTGGTGGCCGTCAGCCTCATCTTCTTCCTCATGCGCCTGGTGCCGGGCGACCCGCTCGCCCGCCTCTCCGACGACCGGCCGATGCCGCCGGACGCGGTGGCGGCGCTCCGGGCCCGATACGGCCTCGACCAGCCAGCCAGCCGGCAGTTCATCGTCTTTGTCACCCAGCTCTTTCGCGGCGACCTCGGCCGTTCAATCGAGCGCGGCGGCCGGCCCGTCACCTCCCTCGTGATCGAGCGACTTCCCGCCACGCTGCTGCTCGGCGGAACGGCCCTGCTGCTGAACCTCACGCTGGGTCTCTGGCTGGGCGCGTGGCAGGCCACCCACCGCGGCACCGGAGCGGAGCGCCTGGTCGGGGCGGTGTCGCTCGCGCTCTACGCGGTCCCGTCATTCTGGCTCGGGCTGGTACTCGCCTGGGCCTTCGGCACCGAACTGCGCTGGCTGCCCGTGGCGTTCATGACCTCGCCGTGGCTCGCGCCGTCGGCGTCGTTCGCGACCCGCACGGCGGATCTGCTGCGGCATCTCCTGCTCCCCGCGCTCACCCTGACCCTCGTCACGCTCGGCGCGACCGCGCGGTACCAGCGCGGCGCGATGTCGGAGGCGTTCGCACTGGGAACCGTGCGGGCGGCGCGGAGCCGCGGCCTGACGGAATCGGTGATCCGCTGGCGCTACGCCTGGCGCAGCGCGCTCGGCCCGATGCTCGCGCTCTTCGGCCTCTGGCTGCCGATGCTGGTGGCCGGCTCCGTCTTCGTCGAGTCGGTCTTCGTCTGGCCCGGCATCGGGTCGCTTGCGGCCGATGCGATCGCCAGTCGTGACTATCCCGTGATCATGGGCACGACCCTGCTGGTCTCGGCCGCCGTGGTCGGCGGGAACCTGCTGGCCGACGTGCTGCATCGCTGGCTCGATCCCCGGCTGCGCGAGACATGACCCCACTGGGACGACGCCTCTGGGCCGATCCGGCGGGACGGCTGGGCACCATCGTGCTCCTCCTGCTCGTCGTCGCGGTCATCGTGTTGCCCCCGCTGTTGCCGGCACCGTGGCTGCAACCGGATATCGCGCACGGCGGGCAGGCGCCGGGTGCGCGGCACCTGCTCGGCACCGACCATCTCAGCCGCGACGTTTTCTCGCGGGTCGTGAGTGGCGGGCGCATCTCCCTCCTCGTGGCTGCCGCCGCGGTCGCGATGTCGGTCACGCTGGGCACGCTGGTGGGTCTGGTGGCGGGGTATGCGGGTGGCTGGGTCGATGCGGCGTTGATGCGGCTGGTGGATGCGACGCTCGCTGTGCCCCGCCTCTTCCTGCTGCTGCTGGTGGGAGCCGCACTGGAGCGGATCCCGCTCCCGGTCCTGATCCTCAGCATCGGCATGACCGGCTGGCTCGGGACCAGCCGCCTGGTCCGCGCCGAAGTGCTCCGGCTCAAGACACTCGACTTCACCCGCGGTGCGGTGGCGCTCGGCGCCCGGCCGGCGCGCATCCTCTTTACCCACCTGCTCCCGAACGTGACCGGGCCGCTCGCGGTGGCGACCACACTCGCGGTCGGCGACGTCATCCTGCTCGAGGCCGGCCTCTCCTTCCTCGGCCTCGGCGTGCAGCCGCCGACGCCGTCGTGGGGCGGCATGATCTTCGACGCCAAGCCGTACATCGTCTCCGCCCCATGGACCAGTCTGGCCCCGGGGGCCGCCATTGTCATCACGGTGCTCGCGGTGAATCTCGTCGGCGACGCACTCAGCCACGCGCAGGCGGAGGGCGGATGACACCCGTGCTCGATGTACGCGAACTGCGAGTGCGATTCCCCGGCCGGGACGGGCCGGCGTGGCCGGTCGACGGGGTCGACTTCACACTCGCGCGGGGTGAGATGCTGGCGCTGGTCGGTGAGTCGGGGTCGGGGAAGAGCCTCACCAGTCTGGCCCTGCTCCGGCTGATACCGGCCCCGGGGACCATCACCACCGACAGCAGCATTCACCTCGGCGAGACCGAGGTGATGTCGCTCGAGGGCGATGCACTGCGCCGCATTCGCGGGCGGCGCATCGGTCTGGTGATGCAGGATGCGCTCGGCAGCCTCAATCCGGTCCTGACCATCGGCGACCAGTTGACCGAGACGCTCCGGACCCACTTCCCGCTTTCCCGTCGAGACGCCAGGGCCCGGGCCGAAGCACTGCTCACCGAAGTCGCGCTGCCCGATCCGGTCGGTCGGCTGACCAGCTATCCGCATCAATTGAGCGGCGGACAGCGGCAGCGAGTGCTCCTGGCCCTGGCGCTCGCCGGTGAGCCGGAGGTACTGATCGCCGACGAGCCCACATCCGCGCTTGATGTGACGGTGCAGGCCCAGATTCTCTCGCTGCTCGATCACCTTCGGGC